>NZ_OY760916.1:0-715000 GCF_963664075.1 uncultured Desulfobulbus sp. | reverse complement strand
GAAAAGGCTTTCAGCGGTAAAGGGTTTTGCGATATAGCCGTCAAGCCCCAGCTCAAGATAATTGTCTACTGTGACCTGTTCGCTGTACCCTGTACAGAGAATGATTGGAATATCCTTATTCATTTGTTTAACCTTTTTCGCCAGGTTTAAGCCGGTCATGCCCGGCATCCCCATATCAGTGATAACAAGATCAAAGGCTAGCTCTTGTTCCTGGAAAACCTGATAGGCCTCCAGACCAGAGTGGCAAGCTTTGACAGTAAAACCCAGGTGCACTAAGATTTGGGAAAAAAAATCAAGAATAGGTTGTTCATCATCCACCACCAGAATACTTCCTGAAAATTCTTGATTAGCTCTTGCGTCTGGGGAGCGCCCTACCTTTCGGTCCTGTTTTGCCTCAGGGAGATAGACAGTAAAACAACTCCCCTGCCCCACTGTCGAATCCACGGTTATGGTTCCGCGATGATCATTAACAATTCCGTGAACAACAGACAAACCGAGTCCTGTTCCCTCTTGCATCTTCTTGCTGGTAAAATAAGGCTCAAAAATACGCTGCAGGTATTCCTGAGGTATTCCCTTCCCACTGTCCTCAACCTGCATACAGGCATAATTCCCTGGTTGCAGTCGACCAATCTCAACCCCTTGTGTTGGAGACAGGTTTTTGCGAAAAAGGCGTATGGATATTTTCCCCACCTCTCCTTCCAATGCCTGATAGGCATTGGTGCAGAGGTTCATCACAATCTGGTGTATCTGAGTGGGATCCGCCTTCACATAAAGATCAGCATCAATACTTAACTCCAACTCAACATTGGCGGGAAAACTCGCTCGCAGCAGTTTGGTTGCTTCCTTGACGATAGTGCTCAACTTCAGACTTGAGAGTTCTTTGGAGCTTCTGCGACTGAATTTGAGAATTTGATCAACCAACTGCCCTGCTCTATCAGCTGCACGAACGATTTCCTCCACATTTTTATGAAGGAGAGTTTCCTTGTCGCACTGGAGTTGACAGAGTTCAGCATACCCTAAAATAGCAGTGAGAATATTATTAAAATCGTGGGCTATGCCCCCGGCCAGCATACCGATGGCCTGCATCTTCTGAGACTGGCGAATCTGTTTTTCTAGAATAAGATGCTGGGTAATATCTCGCTTGACTGCAACATAGTTAACGACTTTGCCGGTATGATCTTTAACCGGGGTGACCGTTGCCTCTTCACAATAGACGGCACCGCTTTTCTTTTTATTGTTAAAGGTCCCTCGCCAAACTTTCCCCTGTGAGATTTCTTCCCACATGAGTTTATAGTGGTAGGAAGGTGTCTCCCCACTTTTTAATAAGGAAGGGTTTTTTCCCAACACCTCGGCAAAGGAATAACCACTGATTTCCTCAAAGGCTGGGTTAACGTACTCTATATTCCCGTTGACATCAGTTATGATGACAGACTCTGCGGCCTGGTCCACCGCGGTGGCTAGCAACTTTCGCCCCTCTTCCATCTTAAACTTATTGCTCATATCCGTGAGGACAACCTGAGCAACAAGGATGTTATCAACAACTGAACTGTTTATGCTGATATTGACAGGTATATTTTTTCCATCAATAGAGATGGTTGCCTCAAGGATCTCGTTACTGTCACTTTTGGCAACCCGTTTTTGAAAAAAACACAAATACTTCTCGCGATCTACATTCTTGAAAAAACGGGCGTGGTTATACGAGGAAACCGAATACTGCAAATTAAGCAATCCGATGGCAGCATCATTAGCTTCAACGATCATCCCAGTGTTGACATCTACAAGCAAGATGGCGTCATCTATGGATTTAAGGAGGAGATAATATTTTTCAATAAAGCTGGTCGCAATATTTTCAAATTTTTTTTGTTTCGTAATGTCAACGATATGGGCGTAGAGATATATCTTTTTCCGCGAATAGACAAAGTCACCATAGATGTTGAAATGAACCTTTTCCTGGAGTCCATTGACAGCATCGCAGCGCGTGATAAAATGCCGCTTCTTTTTCAAGAGGTGATTGGGAAGGAGTTGAATAATCCGCTCGTAGACACCTTGAAAAATCTTGGTGCTCAAGCCCCCCCTCAGGGAATGTGTGTTGAGCCCAAGTAGCTCAAGCGCAGCCTGATTGACTGAATAGAGCTGGACACTGGTATACAACTCATTTTTCAGCGAGAGCTCCAGTTCCAGGTACTGGTCGATATTATTGAGGTTTGTCTGCTCCATGGCGGCACATTTCTGTACTGCCTCGGTAATATCAAGAATGATGACGGGGATCCCCGCCTGGACAAAGGCCTCACGGTAGAGGGCGGTTGCTCCCTCCTCATTGTGTATTGGCTGTAGATTCATACAACTTTTTCATTCCGTACTTGGTCGAACCGGGGTAGCTTGGGAAGGTAAAATATCCTGCTCCCCAACCAGACGATTACACTCTTCCACTGCAACCATACCTAATTATGTCAAAACAAACAAAGACAGAGATTGAAAGCACCGTCTCAGGACAGCTCTATGTGGTCGCCACGCCCATTGGAAATCTTGGTGATATTAGCCCGAGGGCAGTGGAGACTCTTCACTCGGTCGATCTTATTGCCTGTGAGGATACCCGGCACACAAAAAAACTCTGCCGTCATCTCGATATAGCTACACCTCTTAGCAGTTATTTCCGCGAAAAGGAACAAAGTAAATCCGAGCACCTCATCGAACAACTACAAAGCGGTAAAAATATAGCCCTTGTTTCCGATGCCGGTACACCTGGTCTTTCCGATCCCGGGGCGGTCCTGGTTCGTAAAGCCAGAGATGCAGGAATTGCTATTGTTGCCATAGCCGGCCCATCAGCTCTTGCAGCAGCCCTCTCCATTGCCGGTCTCACAGAATCATCCTTCTATTTTGGTGGTTTTCCCTCGGCCAACAAGAGTGAGCGCAAAGCTTTTTTCAAACAGCTTGCTGCCCTCCCCTGCCCACTGATCTTTTATGAGGCACCCCACCGAATTCTGGCCTCACTGCATGATATGCAGGAACAGTTTGGCAATCGCCAGGCCCAGCTCTTTCGAGAGCTCACCAAGATCCATGAAGAGTGTATCGAAGACTCGCTCAACGGTTTGCAGGAGCGGCTCGCCTCCGGTGTCAAAGGGGAACTCGTCCTTATTGTTCAGGGGGCAGAACTCTCCACCCCCAAACCCGAAAACCTTGACGAACTTTTGCTCTGGTACCGTGATGAAATGCACTCCTCGCTCAAGGACGCGGTGGCCAATATATCCCGTGATCTCAGTCTGCCCCGCTCGCAAGTGTACAAGCTGGCCCTGCAGGTTTGGAAGGATACCCCCTGAACACTTTGTTTCCAGTGGATGGAAGCACAAAAAATTGATGCGAAATCCTGGTTGACTTGATTTTTCCTCTTTAAGCAAAGGATATTCCCCATGCAACGCATTGAAGCCTGCCTCAACGCCTGTCACAATGACGAACAGCGCACCCTGCTGAAGATTGCCTGCCAAACTGCCTTGACTGCTGGTCAGTTAATCAAAGATCGCTATGAACAGCCCCATGATATTCGTATGAAAGGGGTTATCAATCTGGTCACAGAGACTGACCTGGCCGCGGAAGCACTCATTCTTGAAACACTAGGCCGCGAGACGCCTGACATTGCAGTCATGGCGGAGGAATCAGAAGACGCGCTCAGTGTACGCAGTCAACCACGCTACTGGGTAGTCGACCCCTTAGATGGCACCACCAACTTTGCCCATGGTGTTCCTCATTTTGCTGTTTCCATTGCCCTGATCGAGGCTGAGCAGCCGCTGGTCGGGGCTATTTACCATCCCATGCTCGATGAACTCTATTCTGGGGCAGCGGGATCTGGTGCCTGGCTCAATGGACGCAGGATGCAGGTCACCCAGACAGATAAACCGATTAACGCTCTCATCGCCACAGGTTTCCCCTATGACATCCAGCAAACCATTGGTCGGGTGATGGAGCAGATGCAACGCGTTCTTCCTGCGGTACGGGATATACGAAGAGCTGGTGCGGCAGCTTTGGACCTGGCTTATGTAGCCTGTGGACGACTTGATGGTTTCTATGAAATGAATCTGCAGCCCTGGGATACGGCCGCTGGCTGGTTGCTGGTGAGAGAAGCCGGGGGACAACTCAGTGATTTCTCAGGCAACGACTATTCCCCCTTTATGGATCAGATTCTGGCGAGCAACGGAACACTCCACACGGCTCTGCAGGATCTTGTACGATGAGTCAACCTGCATCTTCTGGTGATGCGCCTTCTCGACTGCTGGTGCACGCCACCATGCTCTTTTCCACCTTTCTGGTCTCGACCTCATTTACGGTGGGCAAGGCAATTACCCCAACCCTGGATCCTGTAATCCTGACACTGCTGCGCTTTATCCTGGCCTCACTGCTCTTTGCCCCCTATGTCCAGCATCGCTATGGTCTTGAGTTCCCGGGCTGGCGGGCTTTGGTCCGCTATAGCCTGATCAGCGGTGCCCTGGTGGGTTTTTTCTGGCTCATGTTTCTTTCCTTGCGCATCACCGAGCCTATGAATACAGGTGTCATCTTCACCACGGTGCCTGGTATTTCTGGCATTTTCAGCTGGTTCCTTGTGCGAGAACGCTTAGGTATCCATCGCCTGCTTGCCCTGGCCCTGGCCATGACAGGGGCACTCTATGTTATCTTTGAAGGAAACCTGGATCGACTTCTAGGGCTACAGCTCAATCAAGGTGACCTCATCTTCTTTGCTGGCTGCCTGCTGATGGCCCTTTATATGCCCATGGTCAAACTCTTTCACCGCGGTGAGCCCATGGCCCGGATGAGCCTCTGGATCATGATCACCGGGACCATCTGGTTACTGTTTTTTTCCCTGCCTCGGTTTACCCATATCGACTGGTCAGCTATCCCCCTGATGACCTGGGCAGGCATTGGTTATCTTGCCCTCTTTACCACCATCATCACCTTTTTTACTTCCCAGTGGGCAACACTGCACCTGGGGCCAACTCGGGTCATGGCCTACTCCTACCTCTATCCGCCGTTGCTTGTTGTCCTGGAATGGGTACTGCATCGGCGTCTTCCGCCAGCTTCCACCCTGACGGGCATTTGCATCATCCTGCCGGCCATGTTCATTGTCCAGCAGAGCAGACGCAGCAAGAGGGCGTTTGATTGATCTGGCAGGCGCCAAAACACCTGCCAGATCAAAACTTTGCCTGAACCGTGAGGCTTTACGCCTCGACCTCATCAAGCATGGATTCGATGATGGTGAGACCTCCACGCCAAAATTCCGGATCACTGAGATCAATTCCAAAGGGTTGCACCAGCTCAGCAGGCGATCCATTGCCCCCGGCGGAAAGCAGCTGCATGTATTTGCCGACAAAAGACTCCCCTTCCTCCAGATAGCGGGCATAGAGGGCCAGCACCAGTAATTCCCCAAAAGCATAGGAATAAACATAGCCCGGCGTTGCCAGGAAATGGGAGATATAGGTCCACCAGATGGAGTAATCCTCACGCAGGGTGACGGTCTCCCCAAACATGGGGCGCTGGGTTTCCAGCCAGAGGGTGGAGATTTGCTCGGCGGAAAGCTCGCCCTGCTCACGGCGTGCGCTATGCAGGCCGTGTTCAAAACGGTTCATCGAAACCTGACGAAAGACGGTTGCAAAGATGGATTCCAGTTTCTGGCAGACAAAGGCTCTTTTCGCCTGCACATCGGTGATGCGCGCCACCTGGGCCTTGAAGACCAAGAGTTCGGCAAACACCGAGGCCGTTTCAGCTAAAACCAGGGGCGTATCCCCGTTATAATACCCCTGCCGGGCCGCCAGCACCTGATGTACTCCGTGACCGAGTTCATGGGCCACAGTGGAGACATCCCGCATATTGCCGGTATAATTGACCATCACATAGGGATGCACCTCAGGAACACAAGGGTGAGCAAAGGCGCCCCCTCGTTTACCACTGAGAATCGGAGCATGAATCCAGTTCTTTTCAAAAAAGTCCCGAGCGATGTCAGCCATCTCCGGAGAAAATCCGGCAAAGGCATCCAGCACAATCTGTTTGCACTCCGACCAGGGAATATCTGCCTCCTGCCCCCCGGGAACCGGCGCATACCGATCGTAATCATAGAGTGTCTCCACCCCGAGCAAACTTTTTTTAATCTGATAGTAACGATGGACGATATCGTAACGGGCGGTGACCTCATCCACCAGGGTATCGACCGTCTCAGGTGACAGCTCGTTGGAAAGATGCATGGCGCTATCCCAGGCGGGGTAGCTGCGCAACCGATCATCGATCATCTTCTCAGCGGCCAGGGTATTGAAGATATGGGTGAGAATATGCTGCTGACTGCGCAACCCTGCGGTCAGTTCTTCTGCTGCCTGCACACGAACTGTGCGCTCAGGATTATAAAGATCGCTGAGGACCTCTTCTTCACTGCGCTGGCGCTCACCAAATCGAAGCTGCCCCAGCACCTTTTCAAAGAGCAGGTTCCAGGCACTGCGTCCCACCGGCCTGAGATCCTGGAGGAGTTCTTCTTCTTTGGCACTGAGCTGATGAGGGGCAAAGCGACGCATGGAGGCCAGAAAATGGTGGTACTGCTTAAGGGCTGGTTGTTGCAACAACGCTTCAGCCTGCTCCGCATCCAGGGTGTTCCACTCTAAGCGAAAAAACAGCGTCTGCTTGCCGACCTGTGATTCCAGCTCTTCAATCTGTTGTAACAGAGCCGAAGACGGAGCATCCGCAGTCTGGGTGATGAAGTTGAGGAAGGCATAGGTCCCCAGGCGACCAAGCAGCGTATCAATCTCCTCCAGTTCTTCGACAACCTGGCAGATTTCCGCAGCTGACAGCGCATGCACCCGCCCGGTCATGTCTGAGGATATTTTTTGGGCTTTATCCAGGCAGTTTTGCATGTCGTTTTGAAATGCTTCACTCCCAGGATCGGGGTAGAGATCCTGAAGGGCCCAAAGTACGTCTGTGGTTTCCAGTGCTGTATTTTTCTCTTCTGTGGTCATACTTCCCCCAGCAACCCGGCAATAAACGGCCCAACGGCCTCCGGCCCCTCGGCGTCCACCAATTTAATAGTGGCTGTACCGATGACGGCCATATCAGCTTTTCCTTGCAGCATGGCCACATCCTCCCTGTTGCTGATACCAAAGCCCACAGCCAGAGGCACTGTCGAGGCTTCTTTACAACGCGACAGGTAGGCGCCCAGGGAATCATCAAAGGTGGTCTGCTTGCCGGTCACACCACGACGGGCTACGCAGTAGATAAAGCCCTTGGCCAGCGCGGCCACCTCATGCATGCGCTCATCGGTGGAGGTGGGGGTAAAAAACTGAATGGGAGCAAGTCCGAGTTTTTCACTGGTTGCCAGATAGGTCTCCCCCTCTTCCGGAGGCAGGTCCGCGACGATGGTTCCGCAGAAACCAATATCTTTGGTCCGCTGCAAAAAGGCTTCTTCACCGTATTTAAAAACGATGTTGTAGTAGGTCATGAAGAGAAAACGGACCGAAGGAAACGCCGCCGCCATCTCCTGCCCCAAGCAAAAGCAGTCTTCAACACTGGTCCCGTTATTGAGACTCTGTTGATTTGCCTTGAGGATAACCGGTCCATCGGCCGTGGGTTCAGAAAATGGAATCTGCAGTTCAATGCAGTCCACGCCGTTGGCCGCCATCTGAGTGATCACCTCACGGTTGGCATCCAGGGAAGGATAACCGACCACGAGATGGGTCATCAACAATATGGGTTTTGTCTCTAAGCGGGTATTGAGTTCAGTTGCCAAATCCATGATCTATAGTCCTTACACTGTGTAGCTGGAGTCTTCGTAATTATTTTCTGTACTCATCTGCACGCTTAACAATGAACTCCTTCCAGCTCGGATCGTCAAAAGCGTGGGCAATGGTAAAGATATCCTTATCACCACGACCGGACATATTGATGATGATGGCCTGATCCTTATCCATCTTGGGCGCCTCTTTAAAGGCCTGAACAAAGGCGTGGGAAGATTCCATAGCAGGGATGATGCCTTCGGTGCGCATGCTCAGGCTGAGCGCGTCCAGCACCTCCTGGTCCGTGGCCGATTCAAAACGAACCCGCCCCTTCTCGCCCAGATCAGCTAAAATGGGAGAGACACCAACGTAGTCCAGCCCGGCAGCGATGGAATGGGTGTCAAGCATCTGCCCTTCCTCACTCTGGAGGAACCGGGTTTTATACCCCTGGGCAACGCCGGGAGTCGCCCCACAGCCATCGACCATACGTGAGGCATGCTGGCCAGTGGCGATACCTTTGCCGCCCGCTTCAACGCCGATCAACTCTACACTGGATTCGTCAAGAAAGCCTTGAAAGATCCCCATGGCATTGGATCCGCCCCCCACACAGGCGTAGACCCGATCCGGCATTCGCCCATGCTGGGCCATGATCTGCTTTTTCGCCTCAATACCGATGATCGATTGGAACCAGGCTACCATTTCCGGAAAGGGATGCGGACCGCAGACCGTGCCAATGACGTAATGGGTATCATCCATGGAGGCTACCCAATCACGGAAGGCCTCGTTCATGGCATCTTTAAGCGTACGGGAACCATCGGTCACCGGGATAACGGTGGCACCGAGTTTTTCCATCCAGAAGACATTGGGCCGTTGGCGGGCAACATCCTCCTCGCCCATGTAAATGGTGCAGTCAAAGCCGAATCGGGCCGCCATGGTGGCGGTGGCCACACCGTGCTGACCAGCTCCGGTCTCGGCGATGACCCGTTTCTTGCCCATACGCTTCACCAGAAGTCCCTGGCCCATGACGTTATTGGCCTTATGAGCCCCGGTGTGATTGAGGTCTTCGCGCTTTATATAAATCTTGGCCCCTCCAAGGTGGCGGGTCAGGTTTTCTGCGAAGGTCAGCGGGGTGGGACGACAGGAGTAATTTTCCATGAGATCGACGTATTCCTGCCAAAAGGAACTGTCGGCACGGGCTGCCTCATAGGCTTTGTTCAAGTCGGCAAAGGTTGCGTGTAATACCTCCGGAATGAAGGCACCGCCCCACTGTCCAAAATATCCTTTCTTCATGATCGTCTATCCGTCTCAGCGTAAGCGGTTACGGGACACCGAATCTGCGGTGCTATCGTCCTGCTTACGTACAGGCGTACGCTGCACAGGCCGATGCCTAGTTTCGAAGGCATCCCGTAATCGCTTACAGGTTCGATGATGAGCCGTATGTTCGGAGATCCCCCCGTGTTCGGTTACGTCTCAGCTTCTTCGGAAAAGAGCCAGAATCCTGGACTGATTTCCGTGTATATAGCCTGATAACCCCAAAAGCGAGCATCTGGGTTTCAGGTTGGTTTATGGCACAAACCCTTATATGTAGCATGTTACGGGGGAATCATCATTCCTTTCTTGCCTGAAACCAAAATTTCTTGGGTCACACTAACTGACGTCGACAGGCACTGGCAAAATCCTCTGGATAATGCCCTAAAATGTAGCGCCCCTGGGCCTCTGAAAAGGCGCCCATGGACCAGGGCAGCTTAGGAAGAAAACTATACAGCAAACGTTGCCCATTCTGCACACCAACGCGTTTGGAATACTCTATTGAGCTCACCATCTCAGCCCCGAGCCCGGCAAGAACCTGCTGAGCTTTGAGTATGCCGCTGTCAAGGGAGTGGCGCACTGCGCTATTGGCCTCAAATACATTCCCCACAGGACTATCATTCTCATCAGCGATGACCATCAGTTGCAGTTCCCACTGTGAGACCTGGGCCTTAGGCACAAAGAGCAACACTCGAGCATCCTGCCAGACTACAAGGGAGTCCTCACCGGGTTGCTGGTCCGTGCGGGTATTGGACCTGATGGATTTGAGGTAGTCGTTGAAAAAATCAGACTGATGAACCGCCCGATACTGCTCCATGACATCCGCGACCAGATCACCGCAACAGTAGGCTGCATGCCAATCTCCCTGGGTTGACTCGACCCATTGCGGCACCATGGCATACTGCTGATGAATCATCTGGTGGGAGGCATGGAGTCGGTATCCGGATCCGGAAAAATCATAGCCGAAATTCCACCCCCAGAGGGTGGCCAGTTGTTCAGCCTTGTCTCCCTGTTGCTCCAGGTTTTGCTGAATGGCAATCCGTAGGGTTTCAATGGCATCCGCGGAGAGGGTCTTTCGCTGCTCTGGCACAACAAGCCCGAGCTTGCTGGCCAGGGCAACAAACATGCGCTGGTAATACAGGTGCCGCAGGCCATGCATATCTGTTTCGGAAAGATCAGCTATGGCATAACGAATGGCTGTATGGGCAAAATTGGCGGCATAGTGCCCCCAGGGAATATAGGAGTTTGTGCGGAGGTATTCAAAGATCTGCGTCGAGCCCTGATCGAACTCGCCGACAATTTCACTGTTCCCCTGAACTCCAGGACGTAGAACCATGAGTTCTTTATAGAGATCAGGGAGGTGGGGATTGTTGGCGATGGTCTCAAAGAGTTCAAAATCATCTATATCGGCCCGAAGACGCTCCCCGTTTCTCAGATAACGTAAGCCCTGCGGTTTTCCCGTTTCATCAGAGATAAAACGGCAGCAGGAGTGGGCCAGCCAGACAAGTTCCTGTGCGTCTGTCGAGGTTGCCGCCAATTCATACCGCAGGGGCATGGGGAGTTGCCCGACAATACGTTCCACTGCTCCTGGTTCACAGTATTCACCAAGCAGATTGCGCAAACTGACCGCACCCCGTTTTTCTATGCAAAAAGCTTCCAGCTTACCCACCCGGTTATCAGCCCAGCCAGTATCGATAAAAGTACAGCCCCGGAAAGGTAGGGGATTCCGGATCTCGTAGATGGCACGTGCTCGCACAACCTCTACATCTCCTTGAGGAAAATTCATCGAATTATCGAGATATTGCCCAGAATTATCTTTCCCCAGACGGCAAAGATAGTCCTTTTCCCTGAGGTTTTTTACGCTATAACCAGGGCTGTGTTTGCCCACTAGAAATGTTCCTTCCGGAGTAACTGATGACTGAAACATGAGATATCTCTTCTGGCTTACGTTTTACTTGCTTCTGAATCCATGAAAGCCTGTGCTCGTTGAGTTCGGCGAATAGAGGGGCAGAGTTTTAACTCAAAAAATCCCCCCAAAAAATGCGAGCTTATACAAGAGAAGATGCAGGTTACCTGGATTCAGATCTCCCTGACACAGGGGTGTGTTGTATTCCACCTATACTTGATCGCGCAATCATTTTTGCCAATTTTCAATTCCTGCTGCTGTTACTTCTCCTTTAAGAAGAGGAGGGATAATCTCTTGAGTGCAGTTGTCTTTTATTTAAAGAAAGGGCCGCTGAAAAGCATGCGCACTGGGATAAAAAAATTGGCCACAGGTGCAACGAAATCTTTACCCAAGAGAGAGATCAGGGTATGGTTTCTATTTTCCTGGAAATACAATACAAATCTTCAGCATCAGCCTTCCCCCCCTCTCCCGTCGAGCCCACTTCGCCGTTGAGCGAAACCAGCCCTCACTTTTCCGCACAAGCAGATTAGGCCATTTGTGCATCTCATACACACATTTTAAAGATTGGCAAAAACCACCGAAACGACAAAAACGTCGCTACCCTTTGCCGTGGCAATAATACCCGCTCAGGTCTATTTTTTAGACATTTTGCCCCGCCACTAATTTGCACAATTTGCTTAAATTTTAAGGGCACCAAAAGAGCTAATCGAGCAAAAATTGCTGAAATATCAAGACCCTTTTTTTCTTGACAGGTACCATGATCCGTAGTTAATGAATGACCGTTCAGTCTGAATATTTATTCATTTCTGAGCTGAGTTTCGCTGACGTATCAACCGTTTCATTCTTTTAACTCTCATTCAGGAAAGGTAATTATGTCGTGGTTCATTCAAACTTGTCGTTCATCGTTGGGCAAAAAGTACATCATGGCTTTTACTGGGTTTATGTTGGGCTCGTTTCTTCTCGTGCACACCATAGGCAACAGTACAATTTTCTGGGGGAGAAAC
This sequence comes from uncultured Desulfobulbus sp., assembly GCF_963664075.1. Lineage (NCBI taxonomy): Bacteria > Pseudomonadati > Thermodesulfobacteriota > Desulfobulbia > Desulfobulbales > Desulfobulbaceae > Desulfobulbus > uncultured Desulfobulbus sp. The sequence goes on along the minus strand of NZ_OY760916.1, from coordinate 703,046 downwards.
GCATTTAATGCCTATGCGCATCATTTGCACTCCTTAGGCATCTTTGTGCCGATTTTTGAAATTGGGTTGTATACCATTTTCTTTCTGCATGTCATTACAGGCATCATCCTGTTCCTGCAGAATCGTAAGGCCCGCGGCGGGAAGTACGAAGTTGAGACCTCGGCCGGAGGCCGGACCATCGGCTCCAAAACCATGCCTTACACCGGAATTGCCATTTTTGTATTCATTTTGATCCATCTGGCAAACTTCCACTTTGTTGAAAAAACTGAAGTAAAAACCATTTCCGACTTCGTCACCGAAGTACTGAACAACCCGTTCTTTACTCTGATTTACGGAGCGGCTATGTGCCTGTTGTTTCTGCACATCAGCCATGGTTTCTGGTCACTGCTTCAGACTTTCGGCATCAGCCACCCCAAATATGATTATCCGTTACGTGTGGTTACCTGGGCACTTGCGGGCATCATGGGCGCCGTCTTTTTGTTGATCACCATCTTGATGGTCATCTCCCGTAATCAATTGCTTTAATTAAGTTTTAATTGACAGAGACGATAGAGAACGCTCTGCTGGAAACCTCCTGCAGCTGACTTCTCCCACAAGCTTCACTCTTATTAACTACAGCAAAAAGAAACGACTATGCAGCTTGACGCAAAGATACCTGAAGGACCGATAGCAGAAAAATGGGACAAATGCCGTTTTTCCAATAAACTCGTCAACCCCGCAAACAAACGTAAATACGAAGTAATCATCGTTGGTACCGGTCTTGCCGGTGCGTCCGCAGCCGCTACTCTTGGTGAATTGGGATATAATGTTAAATCCTTCTGTATCCAGGACAGCCCGCGCCGCGCCCACTCCATCGCCGCTCAGGGTGGTATCAACGCCGCCAAAAACTATCAGGGTGACGGCGACTCCATTTTCCGCCTCTTCTACGACACCGTAAAAGGTGGCGACTTCCGTGCACGTGAGGCCAACGTTTATCGTCTGGCTCAGGTGTCCAACAACATTATTGATCAGTGTGTCGCCCAGGGCGTACCTTTTGCCCGTGAATACGGCGGAACCATGGCTAACCGCTCCTTTGGTGGTGCTCAGGTTTCCCGTACATTTTATGCGCGTGGTCAGACGGGACAGCAGCTCCTGCTCGGCGCCTACTCTGCCATGATGCGCCAGGTCAACACCGGCAAGGTACAGATGTACACCCGTCGCGAGATGATGGATGTCGTTACCGTTGATGGTGTCGCCAAAGGTATCGTCGTTCGTAACCTGATCACCGGTGAGATTGAGAAATATTCTGCACACGCAGTTGTTCTCTGTACTGGTGGTTATGGTAACGTCTACTTCCTCTCCACCAACGCCATGGCCTCCAACGTTACTGCCGCTTGGCGTGCATACAAGAAAGGCGCTGGTTTCGGTAACCCCTGTTACGTCCAGATCCATCCGACCTGTATTCCGGTTCACGGCGACTTTCAGTCCAAACTGACCCTGATGTCCGAGTCACTGCGTAACGATGGTCGTGTCTGGGTACCCAAGAAGAAAGGCGACAAACGTCATCCCAACGATATTCCTGAGGATGAGCGCGATTACTACCTCGAGCGTAAATACCCGTCATTTGGTAACCTCGTCCCCCGCGACGTTGCCTCCCGTAACGCCAAGCTGGCCTGCGACGAAGGACACGGTATCGGCGAGTCCGGACTCGGTGTCTACCTCGACTTTGCTCAGGCCATCAAACGCGATGGTCTGGACGTGGTCCTGCGGAAATACGGTAACCTCTTCCACATGTATCAGAAGATTGCCGATACCGATCCGACCAAAGAGCCGATGCAGATCTACCCAGCCATCCACTACACCATGGGCGGTCTCTGGGTTGACTATCACCTGATGACCACCGTACCTGGCTTGTATGCCTGTGGTGAGGCGAACTTCTCCGACCACGGCGCCAACCGCCTGGGTGCTTCCGCCCTGATGCAGGGTCTGGCTGACGGTTACTTCGTTCTGCCCTACACCATTGGTAACTACCTGGCCTCTGTACCGCCGGTACCCACCACCACCGATGATCCTGCCTTTGAAGAAGCAGCCAACGGCGTTCGCGAGAATGTTGCAAAACTGCTCAAGAATACCAAGGAAGGCAAATCCGGCCAGACGGTTGATCATTACCACAAAGAGCTTGGTAAGATCATGTGGGATTACTGCGGCATGGGCCGGAATAAGGAAGGTCTTGAATATGCCCTCAAGAAAATCCCCGAGATCCGTGCCGAGTTCTGGGAGAACGTTGTTGTGCCCGGCTCCGGCCAGGAACTCAACCAGTCTCTTGAGCGCGCCGGTCGTGTTGCCGACTTCCTTGAGTTCGGTGAGCTCATGGTACGCGACGCCCTTCATCGCGAAGAGTCCTGTGGTGGTCACTTCCGCGAAGAGAGCCAAACAGAGGAAAATGAAGCCAAACGTGACGATGCAAACTTCAGCTATGTAGCCGTTTGGGAGTACAAAGGACCAGGAACTGCTCCGGAATTGCATAAAGAGCCGCTGACCTTTGAGTATGTTACTCCTTCACAGCGTAGCTACAAGTAATGCAACTCTGTCCCCAAGTTTAAACAGATTCATCACTGAAGTTTAAAACACAACGCAGAAGAAAGGTTATGTCATCGAAATCGATTAATATAATAGTGAAAATTTGGCGACAGAATGGTCCTCTCGACAAAGGCGCGTTTGAGGAGCATGCACTCAAAGATATCAGCACCGACAGTTCCTTCCTGGAAATGATCGACGTACTGAATGAGTGGTTAACTGTTAAAGGTCTGGAGCCGATTGCTTTTGACCATGACTGCCGCGAGGGTATCTGCGGTATGTGTGGTGCGGTTGTTAACGGTACCGCACACGGTCCGGATAAAGAGACCACCCTGTGCCAGCTGCATATGCGCCGGTTCAAAGATGGCGACACCATCGTTATCGAGCCGTTCCGCTCGCAGGGCTTCCCCATCGTCAAAGACCTGATCGTTGATCGTGGCGCCCTGGATCGCATCATTGCAGCCGGTGGCTTTGTCTCCGTCAACACCGGTTCTCCCCAGGATGGTAACACCATTCTCGTGCCCCAGCATGTGGCTGAGCAGGCCATGGACGCTGCCGCTTGTATTGGTTGTGGTGCTTGCGCCGCTGCCTGCCCCAACGGCACCCCCATGCTGTTCCTCTCCGCCAAAGTTTCCCAACTGGCACTTCTGCCACAGGGTCAACTGGAAGCGAAGAAACGTGCCCTGTGCATGGTTGCGCAGATGGACTCCGAGGGTTTTGGAGCTTGCTCCAACGAGCGCGAGTGTGAGAATGTCTGCCCCAAAGGCATTACCATCCGCAATATCGCTCGCCTCAACCGCGAGTACCTCAAAGCCGCTTTCACCATCGATCACTGATCGCTCTCGCGATTACCCGCTGTTGTTCAAGGCTGCTTCCACCTTCGTGTGGAGGCAGCCTTTTTATTTCTTGCTCCTCAACTTGCGAGCATGGGGTCGGCGCCACTGAGCTGCGTGCTCTCTCCCCTCACGCGAGGGCTATGCAAAGTGAGACGCAGAACGTCTACGCTTTATTCTCTCTCCCCTCATGCTTCTGGATGATTCCTTCTGCAATGTGCGGATATAACTCCCGCATACAGTCAGGGCAAATCCCATGGGTAAAGCGGGTATCGGTATGTTCCTGGATATAGGTTTCAATTTTTTGCCAGTATCCGGAATCCTCCCTCACTTTTCTGCAGTGCGAACAGATGGGCAAAAACCCCTGCAGCGTTTTCACCTCCTGAAGCGACTTGTTCAATTCAGTAATAAGCTCGTTTCGTTCGTCCTCTATCTTTTTGCGTGCGCGGATCTCCAGCTTCAGATTCCTGTTCCAGTACAAAAATAGCCCCATCACAACCAGGATAAAGGCACCGATAATGGCCGTCCATTGTATAATGACTGCATAAGCAAGCCCAGGCTCGTATTTGAGATTGATCCAGCGTTGGGTAATGGCATCCAGCTCTTCTCGCGATATGGAATCCAGTGTTTTCTGGACAATCCCCTGAAAAATTGGCCAATCATCACGAACGCCCATGGTCAGCTCAACCCGTTCGATCTCTGTTGGTGCAGCGATCTTCAAATTGGCAAGCCGCAGTTTCTGGGTGAAATAACTCGCCACGCCTAAATCCATCAGACAGGCATCTGATTTTCCAAAAGAGACCGCTTGCAGATCGTCTGCGGCATTCTTTGTCTCGACAATTGTCAACCGCAAGTCTTGGTAATTGCGCTTGATCAGAGAATGAAAATATTGATTCTTCACCAAAGAAACTTTTCTTCCCTGCAAATCCTGCATATTCCCAATAAAGGGGGCATCCTCTCGGGTAATAATTACGGAAGGATAGGAGATAAAAGGCCGGGTAAACATCAGAAATTCTGAGCGTTCAGGAGTTTGCGCCAAACAGGGAAAGAGATCGATTTTTTTTTGTTGACCGAGGGTGAGTGCCTCATTGAAATTGAGGCCATACATTACCTGCATGCTCACCCCCAACCTGTTTTCAAGAATCTTCACATACTCAGAAACCATTCCTTTAAACTCAAAGACATCTCCCTCTCGCTCTACCCATTGGTAGGGAGGAAAGGCAACTCCAACTCCAAGGCGAATGACTGGATGCTCGGCCAGCCAGGCCCGCTCTTCCTCATTCAGAAGTTCCGTAGTGGGTTGAGAAAAAGCCAAACACTGGAAAAAAAGGAGTACGAGAGAAGCACGGCAAAGAGACTTGCCAAGGAAAAGCAGTTGTATTTTTGTCCAACAAACACATGTACATGTCATATTCAATCCATGAATCTTTAACGTGTAAAAAGCCTGGTTTCTTCACACAGGCCTGATTTTGCTGAAGCAGGGGAACAGTTTGTCGCAAAAGCAAACACCTCACCTCTTCATCGGCATCCTCCTGATGACACTTTTAAACAAAACGTGTAACTACTCACCCCTATTCTTCGGCATCAGGCAGAGTTCCTGCCAGTGCCAACTGGATAGCGACAAGAGGATTGATCCCCTGGCTTGCCATGGTCTGCAGGTAGCTTGAAATCCTACAGTAAGCCTGGGCATATTGTTTACGTCGAAAACAACCGGATATTTTCTGTTTTACCTTAGCCATGCGAAGATCCCTTTCCGCTCTGTTGTTGGTGAACGGTACATGTGGTTCTTTGGCAAAAAGCAAGACTGCCGCCTCATGCTTTTGTAATCGCTCCCAAAGATTGTGCGCATCGGATTTGGCTATCCTGCCGCGCTTCCCTTGTGGTTTCGGAGGGATCTTGGGCAACTCCTTGCTGCCACGCGTAAGGATATTACGGTAGCGCTTCTGCAGGTTGGCATACTCCCGTTCGGTAAGACATTTTTCCGGACGTTGAGCCACCGTACGACACGTTTGCTGGAGCACCGCTTTTAGATTGCGGGCCCACCGGTATTGGTTAGAGTCAACGACAAACGTCAACTCTCGTAAAAGGTGCGAGCCGCAAAGTCCGTGACCGCAATGGTCGTAGGATAAATATGATGCCCAGCAATCATGGATGATCACCCCGCCATACCGAGGGATGATATTCAATCCTTCGATTGCCTCCTTGCCCCGCTTTCGATGCAGTACTTTCAGGGTTGTTTCGCCGGAAGAATAGACGTGAATCCAGTGATTCTTCCCTTCAACCCGAAACGAGGTTTCATCCACATGCAGGGATGGAGCCTGCAGCAGCCTATCAATAGCTCTGGATTCCCATGCTTCGAGTGATTGGTACAAGCGCAAAACAAATTTGAGCAGGCTGGCCTCGGAGATTACGCTACCGATCATGGCTGCTATCTGTTTTTGAACCCGGTTTAAAGCGACCATCTGGCTGATAACCAAATGAATGGCAAACGCTTTAAGCCCATTGCCGTACTGCAGCTTGCCCGGCATATCCTCAGGAAAACGCCCCTTGACTGTTGCTTCACAATTGGGGCATTGCTTTATTTCTGCGTCAATGTGCTCGACAACTTTTTCAAAAACGATGTCGATTTTTGTCCGACGTTCATGCCCCTGGCATGCAACGCTATCCAGCACCATTCCGCAGATATCACACACCTCGACCTGAGCAGTGGTGACCGATTCTTTGACGCGTGTATTACCAACCCGCCCATTGACTTGTTTCCCCCTGCCGGTAGCGGTGCAGTGCTTGGTCGCAGTTTCGTCTTTCTCGGTTTGCGAAGAAGGAATGCTCGAGTTTTTGTTTCCCTTGCGCGTTGTCTTCTCAAGAAAGATAGAGAGTATCAACTCGACGACAACCAACAGACTGTTGAACAGGACCCGTATCTCAGAGGAGACTTTACCGTCGGAACAAAGCTGTTCAAATTCCTGTTTGAGGAGATCGACTTCTTCGCGAACCCTTATTTTATTTACTGTTCCCATGGGTTTACTATACCATGGCTTTTTTCGACCTCCTGTGCGCCCATGAGTTGAACGATTGAACGCTATCGCATCTGTTTGCTATCGGAACGCAATATTGGAACGATTTAGAGACGACCAGGCGCGTTGATGGGCATTTTTGTTGGCATCCCTGGCTATTGAAAAAAATTCCGGCAAAAACCTGTCAAGTTATTTATTTGGATTTGAGCTTTTTTTAGAGGGTGTGAGTAGTTACCAAAACGTATTTTTACTTCGCATCAAGCATAAAGGGGAATAAATATTATTTTTTTATCATTCTTTGCTCACTTCACCGTTATCCATTGATCAGGGATGCAGAAACACGACACCTGAGGTATGACAAGAGAGGTTCCACTTTGGATTTTTGCCCCAACGTTCCACAAGGATTAGGTCAACCATGACAATTTTACCCACAGACACCATGTACGGTTCTGATCGCAATGGCATGATCTGGGGCTACCAGTTTTCCCCTGAGCAGCCTGCTCGTTCCATCAACGCTGATGCCGCCGTTGCTCTGTTGGCATCTCCGGAAGGTGTTGTCGGCCAGGATTTTGTCTGGCTCCATTTCTCCAGGTCCAACACGGCCACAGAACCCTGGTTATTGAAGCACCTTGATTTACCTCAGGCATTTTTTGATACCATGCGTGCCGAGAGTCGCTCTACCCGAATTGAGCAGGAAGATGACTTTTTGATAGCAGTCCTCAACGATGTGCTCTTTGCCTTTTCCTTTGATGTTTCCAATGTAGAAACGACCAGTATCTGCATAACCCCAAACCTGATGATCACCACCCGTCTACGCCCCTTGCGCTCAATCGATAAACTACGCCGCCTGGTTCGCCAGGGGCTCACCTTCAGCTCGCCCGTGGAGCTGCTCTCGCAGCTGTTACAAAACCAATCCTCAGTTTTAGTTGATATCCTTCGTCAATCAACCAACCGCGTTGATCAGATTGAAGACAAGTTACTTGCCAATCGCATCAGCACCAGCCGCAGCGAACTCAGCTCCCTGCGACGGGTTCTGGTACGACTACAGCGACTGTTGGCACCGGAACCTTCCGCCTTCTTTCGCTTGCTGAACAGACCACCGGAGTGGATCACCAAGGACGATTTACAAGACCTACGGGAATCAGCTGAGGAAATTGCAGCTGCAGTCAGTGACACCCAGGCGTTGGTGGAACGGGTCAAACTTATTCAGGAAGAGCTGGTCGCCCTGCTCAATGAACGAACCGGTCGAACCATCTATGTACTCACCGTTGTGACCGTTCTCGCCTTGCCAATCAACATGGTGGCCGGACTTTTCGGCATGAACGTGGGGGGAATTCCATTGGCCAGCGACAAGCTTGGCTTTTGGAGTATCGTCACCATTCTCCTGGCCCTTACCGGACTTCTGGCCTACCTGGCGTTTGGAAAATGGCGGGATTAACGAATAGAAGCCACAGATACGGAGATACTTCTGCCCTCTAGCTGCATCTAGGACACAAGGGAATCTTGAATAATTGCTTTTTTCTTCCAGTCTCGGTGTCATGCTTACCTGGCCTCGATTAAACAATCTCATTATTCAAGCCCCCCATACGACTGAGCACTTTCAGCAGAAAACATCTTTCATCCATACACGATGGATTAGGGAGGATTTTCCATGAATGCACGTGAACGACTGATCCAGAGCACCCAAGCTTTATTGTGGGAGCGAGGCTATGTAGGCACCAGCCCCAGGGCAATTCAACAGCTGGCCGGGGTTGGTCAGGGAAGCATGTACCATCACTTTAGCGGCAAAGCAGACTTAGCCCTGGCGGCAATCGAACGTTGTGCTGAACATATTAAATCTTTTGCCGAAGAAAAACTCAGCACGCCGGGCACGGCCTATGAAAAAATTGAAGCCTTTCTCATGCAAGACCGCCATATCTTGCAAGGGTGCCAACTTGGCCGCTTAACCTCAGATCCTGAAATCTTCGCGAACGCAGAGCTTCATCGACCAGTTCACCAAACCTTTGACTGGTTGCGGCATCGACTGGCCGAAGTGATCGCTCAAGGGAAGGAAAAGAAAGAGCTCTCCTCCACCCTGCAGGTCCAAGATACAGCCACTGCCATTGCGGCGATTCTTCAAGGGGCCTACGTCCTAGCCAAGGCCTTCGATGACAGCGAACCATACTACAGCGCGGTTCGCGGCATGCTGGCCATGCTCATCCCCTGCGACAACGAAACACACAACTGACACAAGACCGCAGATGTAGGGTCACCTGCGCAGCTCGATTGCACAAAGAGTCGCAACTCAGTCAAGACTGCCTTAAACTTGGCCCCTTTGGCCTAAAAATTCTTGCACGCTCCCTGAATCCGTGAGTATTCGTCGAGGCTTCGATTTTCCCGTCCGCAACAACCCACACCGAGAGTGGCATTCCTCCATGCCATTGAATTACTTTATTGAGGATAACCTGCCCCAGTTTGCAGAAGACCTGCCCAGTGAACGTAGTTATTGGTGAGGCTGGCTCCGCAAGTCACCTGAGCTCAACGGCAAGGAGGCAGAGCAGAGACAAGCGAGGGACAGCCTGTGCTCCAAACAGGATGAGGTTATTCGACAAGATCTGCTATTTCATACCTTTCGCTGAGATGCTCCATGATAGCATCAGCCTTGCTTTGCGATATGGAGCCGAAAGATCTATGTGCATCTAAATAAGCCCGCAAGAAGAGAATAGAATAGTCCACAGATTCTCCTGGATCATGGTGCTCCAGATCGGAACTCAAGCAATCGAACATATAAGCATGGGCCGCATCAAGCTGCTCACCTGCCTTAATGCCACGGTTCATTGCTGCAAATATGGGAGCATACCGTACCCTCTCGACCTTTTGCTCTTCGGTGTGCTGAGGACACTCTTCTTGCAATATAGTTTACGCTTGTAACAACGCAGCATAAGCCTCTTTGGCCCATTGTTTACTATTTCGTGGTGTTTTTTCATATAAACATTGCAGAGCTTATACGTTTTATCATCCCAATGGTGCGTGACGTTCTTTTCTGTACTTCTCAGTGAGACTATAACAGAAACACGGCTTGTTATAATGGATTTAACCGGTTTGTACTTTGTCTACAAAACCGAGTTAGCGCAGGACTTCAATCCGCCAATAGACGCATTGACCAACTGTTTTGCAAACTCCTTTTCCAGCATGTGCTGTGGACGCTTCCACCGTTTGCCGTGCGGCGCTCTATGAAGTCAAGAACCTCCCTTTGCCCCTGACTCTGCATATCTCTGCACACCAAGTATCAGGCACACCTACATAACGAGATTCCCCCGTCACAATACTCTCCCCCCCACACCAACTCGCATTATCTTGCGCTCAGTTCTTTCAATGAGCACGATCGATCCCCAAAAGAGCCCCACAGCAATTAAGGTTATCAAGTCCATCACCTTTGTCCAGCTATCAATTGGTTAAGGAATGCTCGCTCGTTGTTCGTTTGACATAGCTTACAACTCACCTGGGGACAGAGATATCATTTGCCTGGAATTCGATTTCATTTTTCACGATGAGTATGCTTAGGATATCAGGAGCAATACGGACGAGCAAGTATATGCGATAACGTACATTATTTCGCAGTCCAGATCTCTCAATTCCCAAGAGCCTACTTCACGAAACAACAATGCGTGTCTAAAAATCAAAGCAGAGCATCTAGAACAAGATGTGAGAGGTAGCCCAGGGTGAAAGACAGGTAAAACGGGACAATACCGTCCACCTGATTACTTCCCAACACTATGGTTGGAATGATAACAATAGGGGCCCCTACCAGGAGCATCGCCAGCCAGGAGTGAGTCCACCCTCGATGATGACCAAGGGCTGGCAGCATGGCAAAGAGTCCAAGATAAGCGGCCATTTTATATGATTTTTGATAGAGCAAGCCAATATCGATAAGAATGAAAATCGAGTAAATAAGATTCTGACCTTTCGAATCCGTATCTGTGTCGGGAAACAGGGCTCCAAACAGACCAAACAGGACAATACCAGCGGCATTGACAAGAGGATAATCCAGTGAAGGCACGAAATTGACCAAATGATGGATAAACTGCCCGCTCATCCCTTGCATGGCTGTACCGGTCGTGAGAAGAAGTCCGGATGTGACCAACCCACCGGCCAGGTGCATTTTATATCCAGGCATAGAATCACCTTACAAATAGAGGGGGATAAACTTTCCCCCAAAGCTGTGCGAGCACGCGATACCTCAACGTAGTTATCTGGGTCGGGGTGACTGTTTTTTTTATCGAATTGATACAAGCAACGCAAGCGACCGGGGATGGTCGAAGCGATCACGGGGTATCCGGCCTGCTTATCTACAGATCTACGTTGCATAGGCCGATGCCTAGTTTTAAAGGCATGAACCAGGAGCTTCAGGAACAAAATAGAACAGTTACGCCATACGTAACGGGATTGCAAGGGTCTCGTTGTCATAGAGCGCATCCGAAGCATATGCAAACTCAGCGTATATGACTCAAGAGCATTGAGCTATATCCCGCTGATCTAAAGAACGATTACCGGGATCCTTTCCTCAAAAAAGCATTCCCTCGTGGGACGATAGCCCAATCATATCTCCCTTGCCTGCCACCCCCCATTCTCTGCCATCCCAAACAAATGCGAGGGGTCTCATAGCAGAAATCGCAGACTGTCGCAGATCTTTCTGAGACAAAGAGGGGCTTCCCCTCCTGTTCATACGCCACCCGACGCTTTGGTTTATACTGGAACTTTTTTTGCAAACACAGTTGGCGGCGGTGCTTGCCAATATGAACAGCGGGGTGGTCGTCTTTGACCTGGAGGGGAGGATCATCCATACAAACGATGCCCTGGCAAGGATTCTGGAATTCCAGAACAAGTCCGAGTTTCCCTTAAACATTCGTTGCCTTGAGCATCTCTTCCAGCACTATTACTCTCTCGACGGGCGACAGGTATTACTCTCTGAATTATTTCACTGATGATTTTGTGCTCAAACCTACAAATTCAGGCATTTTTGTAACGATGGAGGTATCTGACAATGGCCCTTGCATGAACAAGGAGATACTCGCCCGTATCTTTGAACCTTTCTACACCAGCAAATTTACTGGTCAAGGCCTGGGCCTTTCTGCGGTTCTTGGTGTTATTCGATCCCACGGTGGTGGTTTCAGAGTCTCTTCTGAGCCCGGGGTGCGGACAACCGTTACCGTGTTTCTGCCTGGAGTTAAAGAGACGATGGCTGAAAATTCCGCTGATCCTGCAAGGGTTCATGCCAAGAAGGCACAGGTTCGCAACGGTTCCAATACAACGCTTTCAAGCTGTTCCCGCAAATCGAGCAGGCTGAAGTGAGTAATAACGCACATCTCGTCCCTCCCACAGATATGGCGAGGCCCCTTAATTCGCCCTTCACTTACAATTGTTGAATCAGGCAATATTTTTGGAGTATTAGCCCAACAGTTTTTCACATATATTCTTACTATTTGTTTGGAAAATCCTACGGTTGGTGTCCCTATGCTAGAAAAAAAAATCCTAATCAACTAGCCCCCACGGAGATTTTTTGGAAAAACGACCGTTCATGGTTTCCCTCTGCAACATGAACAAAATTTCAAGAATAACAGTGAGGTATAAAGATGGATGTCAAGTATAATTATGAGGGTAGAGTCGCAATCGTGACCGGTGCTGCAAGTGGTATGGGGCTGGCGACCGCCAAGGCCTTTGCCGAGGCTGGTGCCGCTGTCATGATGGCGGATCACAACGTTGAGCTGCTGAAGAAGGAAGCAGAAGCGCTTCAAAAACAAGGTTTCCAGATCTCATGGCTACAATGCGATGTGAGTGAGGATCACGACATAGAAAATCTTGTCAGTCAGACGGTACAGGAATTTGGCAAGCTTGACTATGCCTTTAACAACGCTGGGGTCATGGCCAAGGTGGCAAACACCGGAGAGACAACTCGGGACGATTGGGAGCGAGTTATCGGCATTAACCTCCGTGGAGTCTGGAGTTGTATGGGTGCAGAAATTCAGCAGATGGAAAAACAAGGCTATGGCATCATTGTCAATACCGCATCGACCGGAGCCATAACCGGACAACCTGGTGTCTCCCCGCACATCGCCACGAAACATGGCGTTCTTGGACTCACTCGAACCGCTGCCATTGAGTATGTAACAAAAAATATACGAATCAATGCAGTCAACCCTGGCCTCATCGACACCCAGATTGCCCATGACGTTGTAGATAACGTCCCGGAAGCCTATAAGCAGCTCCAGGCATCGGTCCCCATGGGGCGAGCCGGGCGTCCTGAAGAGATAGCCTCTGTAGTTTTATGGATGTGTAGTGAAGGTGCCAGTTATCTCGTTGGTCAAGGGATCACTGTGGATGGCGGCTTTACTGTGTAAGTGGCAAGACCAACTTCGCCTGCACCGAGTACAAAAAAGCCTCTTACCTGCAAAGGTAAGAGGCTTTTTATGCTGACTACGAAAACTCAGCAGGTATGCTTAAGGACGTTTTGCGATCTTTTTGTTGCCAGCAGACAAGACACTGTTTCAAGGTAAAGAATTCACCCCAGATCAAAGCAGGGCATCAAGGACAAGATGTGAAAGGTAGCCCAGGGTGAAGGACAGGTACAGCGGGATGTAGCTGCCCACATGATTGCTTCCCAAGACCACAGATGGAATAATCAAAATGGGCATTCCCACCAGGAACATAGCCAGCCATGAGTGCGTCCAGCCTCGATGATGACCAAGCGCAGGCAACATGGACAAGAGCCCAAGGTAGGCGGCAAACTGATATAATTTCCGATAAATCAAGCTTATATCAACTAGAAACAAAAGAGAGTAAATAAAATTCTTCCCTTTCGAATGAGTATCTGTGTCGGGAAACAGGGAACCAAATAACCCAAACAGTACAATACCGGTGGCGTTAATGAGAGGACAATCCAATGAAGGAACAAACTTGACAGCATGTTGGATAAACTGGCCGCTCATACTTTGCATTGCGGAACCTATAACAAAAAGAAGGCCAGATGCTGCGAATCCACCGGCTAGGTGTACTTTATATCCAGGCATACAATGAACGTAGAAAAATAGGATGACCACTGAACCTCAGCCAGCTCGAGCACGCACTACAGGATGACAGGGCTGATAATCTCAAATAAATATTGATAAGGCATTCCGCTCAAATCCCCCCTTTCTGAAACTCGATTTTGTTCTTTTGGCATCGCATGCGTTCTCTGAAAGAGGTTTTCATGAGCGCACTATGCCAGACTTGGTAGGACAGAGAGTGTCCTACCAGCAAAAAAAATGAATCGAACGCTAAACAATATGTGTGGATATTCTGACGCTTGTCATGTCTTATCAGTTTTCCCTCATTCGCCCGGGACCTCCAAAGTTTGACACTTCTTACAAAACAAAGAAGCCTCCTCCTTCGGGGACCATAGAAAGTCATGAGAGAGGAGGCTTTACAAACGAAATCAAGCAGTCAAACAACAGGAGGTTACATTACAAGCTGCATGTTATCTGAGAAGAGAAACCCAAAAATCTGGAAAATTTGAGAACAGGCCACAATTGCTTAGATCAAAGGCTTGTTGTGTACAATTTCACCACTTGAGTAGAACGTCTCCTGACGGTTACAGTTGGGCTGAAAGCGCCCCTGTCCATCCTCCACAAAGCACATTGCCTTTGAGGCCACTCAACAAAAAAAAGCCCACTTCCCAAAAGAAGCAGGCTCATGCATCCAATACTGCCTCATGCGCACCTATCAGCCTACAGACTGACTGCAAACACGAGAGATCTTAAATGGTACAAGGTTACCGCCATGGGCAACCCGAAAATCAGTAATAACTGTATATCTTATAGGTCGTGGGCGAACCGATCAACGCATCCACCTTACCTTCCAACTCCGCCCGCTTCTCATTGGCAAACCAACGCTGCCAATCTTCCATGGAGCGCCAGGTACTGATAACCACATACTCTTCAGGCTCATGTACATTGCGCAGTGTTTCACCTGAAATATAGCCAGGTTGCTGATTGGCAATAGTACGAAGCTCCATCAGCAATTCGGACAAGATCGGTAACAGTGAAACATCAAGCCCCTTTCCATGCCGAGCTACCTTGCGTGTCATTATAACCCGAACGATCATCAGCCCTCCTTACAACCGGTTTTAGCGATTTAATCTGGCAAACAACCTTCACTATTTGTGGGAAATAAAAACAAAAATAGCCAGGAAGTCAACTATAACCGGTCAAGAAACAGCCAAGGGGTATTCTGGCTGTGCAAATTGAGTTCTCCCGCAACCACTTCCTGTCCAGAAGAATAGTATGAGGCCTCCAACTATCATCCCGCAAAGTTTTTCAAGGTCAGCAATACACCGGCTGCAACCGCAGAGCCGATAACTCCGGAGACGTTTGGCCCCATGGCATGCATCAGGAGCATATTCTCTGGATCGGCTTCCATCCCCAGACGATGACTCACCCGAGCCGCCATGGGCACAGCCGAGACACCGGCTGAACCAATCACTGGATTGATCTTGGTTCCAGGAAGCATATTCATCAGTTTAGCCATTAAGACGCCGGAGGCCGTACCGATGGAAAAAGCGATAACCCCCAGGAAAAGAATACCCAAGGTAGAGGCATTCAAAAATTTCTCGGCGGTCATCTGTGCACCAACCCCCAGCCCCAAAAAGATGGTCACTATATTAAGCAGGGAATTTTGTGCGGTTTTGGAAAGGCGATCAACGACCCCACACTCCCGCATAAGGTTCCCGAGCATGAACATACCGATCAACGGCGCGGCTGAAGGGAGTAACAAGATAGTCAGGGCAAGAACGGTCAAAGGAAATACAATCTTCTCTACCTTGCCCACATAGCGCATCTGCTCCATACGAATCTGCCGTTCTTTTTTGGAGGTCAGCAAACGGACAATCGGCGGCTGAATAATGGGCACCAGGGCCATATAACTGTAGGCCGCCACAGCAATGGACCCCAGGAGTCTGGGCGATAGCTGGCTGGATAAAAAGATGGCTGTCGGCCCGTCCGCTCCACCGATAATACCGATGGAGGCGGCATCGAGCAGATCAAAGTCAATGCCTGGGACATACTTGGAAAGGGCCAGAGCACCAATAAGAGTGGTAAAAATACCAAACTGGGCTGCTGCGCCCAAAAGCGCTGTTTTGGGATTGGCCAGCATGGGCCCAAAGTCGGTGAGCGTGCCGATGCCCATGAAGATGATCAGGGGAAAGGCACCGGATTTAATACCGACAGTATAAATATAATAGAGAATACCACCGTGCTCGTTCATCCCTGCCAGGGGAATATTGGAGAGCATGGCACCAAAGCCTATGGGCAACAGCAACAGGGGCTCAAACTCACGGGCAATCGCCAGGTATAAGAGCAAAATACCCACCCCGATCATCAAAAGACGCCCAAGTCCTTCAGTCCAGTGCCCATGGGCAGGAAATATAAACTGGGTAATACCTGTTGCCTGAATAAACTGGCGCAACATCTCCATCATATCGGGCATAGCCTGCAGACCAGCCCCCTCCCCTGCTTGCCCAGCAAGTACGCAGGCTAAAGGGCTACAAACAAAAAACACCGCAAGTGCGGTGCTTAAGCTCAGAAGATATTTTTTCATAATCAAAACCGAAACGGTAGAGGCTCAGCCAAGAGTGACAAGGACTTGCCCGGCCGTCACCGTTTGGCCTTTACTGACCTCAACGGATTTGACCACACCATCCTCGGTGGCATAGATGGGAGATTCCATTTTCATGGCCTCAAGGATGACCACGGTTTCGCCCTTTTTCACCCGGTCACCTTCAGCACAGAGGACCTCGTAGATGTTGCCGGGCAGGTGGGTGCGCACCTCAACGGTCTTACCTGAGGCACCACCCTCAGCAGCAGGCTGCTCGCTTCGCCGGACCTCCGCGACCTCACCGGTCTCATCCTCAACCTGGACATGATAGGTAATGCCGTCAACAGTGACTTTATAGCGGGATATTGCATTCATAGATCTTTATCCTTCAGTTAACACAAGGGATCGGCATACGGTTAGAGTTCACAAATCCCTCAAAGAGAAACTCATACATCCACCCACGTTTTTCCCTGTGACCTGACACCATTCATTTCACAGGGAAAAACGAGGAAAACGACTCTTACCTGTTGCGAAGAAATCCGCTTAGAGCTGCACGATTTCTGAAAAGAAGGCTGCTCGCCCGCCACCCAGAACGTGAGCTTTCAGCCAGAGGCCGTTCCATCTGCGCATATTGCCTGGGAACGACATGCGGACGCAGAGTCGGGGGCGTTAAGGGCATGCTCGGTTGCTGCATCTGAATGACAGGCCGGGCAGCCTCAGCCTCCTTGCGGGCTCGATGGGCGGCAATGGCTGCGTTAATAACCGCCATAACTCGTTTGATCTCTTCATCGGCTCGCAGCGTATTGAGCTTTTTCTTAGGCACGGCCAGGTATGCGGCTTCCTCTTTTGCGGTAAAGGGACGCAGCACCCGTGATGCCAGCTTGATAACAACAACCAGCAAACTCAAAAACACAAACACAAAGCCAACCCCCAGCAAGGTCAGCTTGATACCTTCAACAATCATTTTCTTCTCAGCCTCTTAGGTAGGACAACGTTCCCCACGGTTGCACAAAGAGTGAAGCACTTACCGCTCGGGGGGATTGGGTACGAGAAGCACCGGGATGTGGCTGTAGCGAAGCACACGACGTGCGGTGGTTCCCATGACATCGGAATGGAAAAAACTATGGGTTGATTTCCCCATAACAATCATCTCGGCGTTATGTTCCTCGGCCACCCGCAAAATTTCTTTACTGGGGTATGAGCCACTGACGACGATGATTTCGGTTACAGGTATACGGTTAATGTTATAGGCCTCGATCTCCTCCTCTTTGAATTGCTGCAGCTGCTCTTTCATGGAATCCAGCATCTGCTGCATTCCTTCCTGATGAATTTTTTCCGCAGCTTCCTCGGAAAGATAAGAATCCATCAAAGAGAGGGCTGAACTGCCCAAAGGGGGAACCACATGCACCATAAGAATACGGGCTTCATAACGGCGTGCCAGGCTCACAGCCATCCGAAAGACAGGACGGGTCTGTTCACCAATATCGGTTGCATAGAGAATAGTGTTGACGTCTGGACGAGGGACCATGGCGTTTCTCCTTAAAACAGCACGAGCCCGCCATCCTCCAGTGGATGGCAGGCTTGCAAACAGTCGTTAATTATAGCCCTGAAGCTTATCGATATACTCCGGCAAAAAGAGTGAAATTTCCGGGATATAGGTGATAAGTGCAAGAAAGACCAGCAACAGCATGAGCCACGGAAACGAGGCTCGAATAACCCATCCAATACTCTTACCGGTGATACCGGCGGTGACAAAGAGATTGAGGCCGACGGGAGGTGTCAGCATACCAATCTCCATATTGACCACCATGATGATACCCAGGTGGATGGGATCAATTCCCAGCTTGACTGCGATGGGAAAAAGAATCGGCGCCATGATCAGCAGAATTGCCGAAGGCTCCATGAAGTTACCCGCAGCCAGCAGCAGTAAGTTGACCACGATCAGGAAGGACCAGGCTTCAAGCCCCATTCCAAGAATCATCTCTGCCAGATGATGGGGAATGCGCTCACTGGTCAGAACATGCGCAAAGAGCATGGCATTGGCGATGATAAAGAGCAGCATGATGCTCACTTTGGAGGCATCGAGCAGCACCTTTTTCACATCTTTATCGCCCACACATTTGGGGAGGGCGATCAGTGACTGTACGGTATTGCGTACCAGCAAAGAACCGATTCCTTCGCCATCTTTGCGCCAGGGAATATGCTTCATCGGCCCAATGTCGCGGTAGCCAAAAATAGCAACACCAAAAGCGTAGATAGCGGAAACCGCTGCAGCCTCAGTGGGGCTGGCTATACCGCCATAGATGGAACCAAGGACAATCACGATCAGCATCAATCCGCCCATGGCGGAGGCCATGGAACCAAAAACTTCACGAAAACCAGCCCAGGGCAGTGCGGGAATTTTTTTAATGCGCGCAACGATATAGATAGCCACCATCAGCAATCCACCCATCATCAGGCCAGGAATAAAACCGGCCATGAACATACGCGCTGCCGACTCTTCAGTGGCGGCTGCGTAAACCAGCATAACGATGGAGGGGGGAATGAGAATACCCAGGGTTCCAGCGTTGGTGATAACACCGGCAGCAAAACTCTCCGGGTAGCCCGCGCGAACCATACCCACGATAACAATCGAACCAATAGCCGCAACCGTTGCCGGCGAAGAACCGGAAACCGCCGCAAAAATCATACAGGCCATAACAGAGGCCATGGCCATTCCGCCGCGAATGTGACCAACGATACTTAAGGCAAAGCGAATGATACGTTTAGCCACACCACCTGTGGAAAGAAAGGCGGAGGAAAGGATAAAAAACGGAATCGCCAGCAGGGTGTAATGGGCTGACAGGGCCTCAAAGAGCTTTAAGGCTACCGAGGCCAGGGAATCGTTGGAGAAAAAAAGGATGGTGGAAATACTGGAGAGACCCAAAGCAAAGGCAATGGGCATTCCCAGGAGCATACAGATGAGTAAGGTGCCAAAGAGCGCTATAGTGGTCATGCCTTGCTTCCCCCATTTTTCAGTTCTTCGACAAGTTCCATTGACTCTTTGGCTTCGTCAGCATGACGGAACACATCGGCCTTGCCACAAATTACATTCCAAAGCACCAGGAGAAGACGAATGGAAATAAAGGCAAATCCTATGACCAAAATGGAATGTGCCATCCAGGTGGGGATAGGCAGATCCTCCAGATCGATGCCAATCATTTTTACCTTTTTCAGATAAATGTAGGCACCATTCATAATCAATCCGCAGTAGGCCAGGGAGAGCAAACAGGCAATGGTTGTCAGGATTCTCCGACCGAGGATTGGGAACAATTTGACAAAGGCGTCAACACCGATATGCGATCCCTGTTTGATACCGTAGGAACAACCAAACAGAACAAACCAGGCCGACAGATGCAGTGTTAATTCCTGGGACCACATAAAGCCGCTGTTGAAGCCAAACCGCATGATCACATCCAGGAATACAAGCCCGGTTGTTGTCACGAGCAGGAGGCAGATGATGGCCTCCTCTACCTTGTTGAGCACACGCAGAAACATGAGTTTCCCCTTTTTTAGTTTGAACGCGCAAACGCTCCCTAGTTGCAAGGGAGCGTCTGCGATTCACATCACCAGAATTATTAGTTGGCCTGATTAGCGTTGTAGGCTGCGTCAATCAGGTCTTTACCGATCTGTTTCTCAAATTTTTTCCAAACCGGTTTCATAACCTCAACCCACTGGGCACGCTCCTCAGGAGTCAGCTCAATGATTTCGGTACGATTGGAGTCGATGACTTTCTGTTTATCCTGTACAGACTTGTCATAGGCAGCCTTGTTTCCGTAGGCAATGGACTCGTCGAGCAGGGTTTTCAGTTCGGCACGGATGTCTTCAGGCAGACCGTTCCAGAACTCGGCAGAGGTCACGACCATGTAGTCGAGAAGACCGTGGTTGGACTCGGTGATATAGGGCTGAATTTCGTAGTATTTCTGAGAATAAATATTGGACCAGGTGTTTTCCTGACCATCGATGGCTTTGGTCTGGAGCAGAATGAAGACCTCAGAGAACGGCTTTTTCAGCGGCACAGCGTCTACAGCTTCAAACTGTTTAGCCAGAACATCGGAGGCCATGATACGGAACTTGAGTCCATGAGCATCTGCAGGAACACGTAACGGTTTGCTCGCGGAGAGTTGTTTGAGACCGTTATGGATATAGCCCAGGCCGATCAACCCTTTTTTACTCAGAGAACCAAGCAGTTTCTGGCCATCAGCACCCTGCTGAAAGCGATCAACCGCCTCCATGTCTTTAAAGAGGAAGGGCAGGTCAAAAATCTGCAGCTGTTTCGTGTAACGACTGAATTTGGACAGGGCCGGAGCAGCCATCTGCACGTCACCCAGCAGCATGGCCTCAAGAACCTTATCATCACCAAAGAGCTGGGAACTGGGGTAGACCTCAACCACAACCTTGTCACCCAGCTTCTCTTTTACCAGGTCGCGAAATTTATTGGCGGCCAATCCCTTGGGGGTATTTTCAGCCACGACATGGGAAAATTTGATAACAATGGGGCCAGCAACAGCAGAACCAGCAACCAGGGCCATGGTGACTGCGGTGGCTAAGAATGCTTTGGAAACCTTTTTGAACATACTCCCTCCTAACAAGTTGTGATGGAATAAGTCCGGTGTACCCGGACAGGCTTTGTCCAATCCTCTCGGAGCCGGGCGAGCGCCTAGCTCTGGACATCACACTTGTACAGCAAGAACAGGTCCAAAAAGTATAAAAACAAAGAATGAATAGTATTGTAGGAAGTTAGGGTGGAAACAGCGAAAAATTGGCAGGACGATAATGGGTGGAAATCCACCCATCGGTTATAGAGAAGGCGGGAAAATCGGCCCAAAATGGCCAGAAGAAAAGTATACTGTGGGGTGAGATAGAACTATAGATACGATTTTTATGATGGCAAGGTGGATAAGATGACTGCTTACTGTTTTATGGGTGGTTTCCCACCCCGCTCTGTTTGATCTCGGCAGCCCCAATCGCTCACTTAAAATCATTCTTATCCAGCCCATACTTGCGCAGCTTATCGTAGAGAGTCTTTCTCGGGATTGAAAGGGAGGCCATGACATCGCGGATCACTCCCTTATGGTTAGCAAGGGCCTGCTCCAAGATGGCACGTTCGAAGGCATCCACCTGATCAGGTAAACTCGTTATCTGCTTGGCCCCACCACCGGACATCATCCGCTCCAGCGACCAGTTGAACTGGGCCCCCAAAAGTACATAGCGCTCAGCCAGGTTGCGCAGCTCACGCACATTGCCGGGCCAGTCATAAGCCATAAGCAGATTGACCTGGGCCTGCTTGGGCATGGGCACCTCTTTCTGGTAGCGGTGACTGGCAACAAGCAGATAATGATGGAAGATGAGAGGAATATCCTCACGCCGCTTGCGCAAGGGGGGAATCTCAAGGCAGACCACATTGAGTCGGTAATAGAGATCCTCACGAAAGGTACCTTCTTTAGCCGCCTCCTTAAGATCCACCTTGGCGGCGGCAACAACCCGGAGATCAAGGGGGATCAGGCGATTGGAGCCCATCCGTTCAACCGCCCGTTCCTGGAGCACCCGGAGGAGATGCACCTGGACCTGCATGGGCATGCTCTCGATCTCATCCAGGAGCAGGGTGCCGCCGTCAGCATGTTCAAATTTGCCGACCCTGGCTGTGCGCGCATCGGTAAATGCGCCCGCCTCATGGCCAAAGAGCTCACTCTCGATCATATTTTCCGCCACCGCACCACAGTTGATGGCCACGAAATTCTGGTTGCGACGGCGAGAATGTTCGTGCAGCAGCCTGGCGACCAGCTCTTTACCGGTTCCTGTTTCTCCGACCAGGAGCACATCGGCATCGGTGTCAGCGATCTGGGCGATGGTCGCCCGCAGCCCTTGGGTAGCCGGGGTTATCCCGATAAAACGGGGACCGGGCAGACTGTAGGTTTCCAGTTCGGTACGCAGGGCCCGGTTTTCCAAGGTCAGCATGCGCTTCTCCAAGGCCTTGGAAACTGTCTTGACCAATCGCTCCGAGGAGTATGGTTTTTCCAGAAAATCATAGGCCCCATCGCGCATGGCCTGGACAGCGGTGGACACGTCCCCATGTCCGGTTATGAGAATCACGGGCAGATCGCTGTCGGCCTCGTGTAGTTTCCGCTGCAGCTCAATCCCGCTCATTCCCGGAAGACGTATATCGCAGACCACCACGCCTGGCCAGCCGTCCTTGAGTATGGGCAGGGCATCTTCAGCCGACTCATGACAGGTGACCTCAAAATCCGCCAGTTCCAGGGTCTGACGATTAGCCTGGCGAATATGCATTTCATCATCGATAAATAATACGTTCTTGAGCGGTTTCATGACTGGTTGACTTCAATATTAAGCGTTATTTCAAAGCAGGCCCCAAAGCCGGTGTGTACCAGGCGTATGCGACCGCCCATATCTTCCATGATGCGGGCTGAGATGGTCAACCCGAGCCCAAGCCCCTTCCCAGGATCTTTGGTGGTAAAAAAGGGCTCAAAGATGCGACGCCCCATGGCAGGATCAATCCCCGGTCCGTTGTCTTCGACGCGAAGCAAGACTATATCTTCTTCCCGGCTGACTGAGATACACACCTCTTTTTCCTCCTGATCAGCCACCGCCTGTACAGAGTTGGAGATCAAATTCACCAGCACCTGCTGCAGCAAGACGGCATTGGCCCGTACGCCTTCCAGCTTCGAGGGCATATCGATGGAAAGGCTGACGCCCGATTTGGAGATAATGGGGGACATCATTTCCATGGCACCGTCAATCACGCCATGCAGGGGAACGATGTTAAGCTTACCACTGCTTTTACGGGCAAAAATTTTCAACTGCATGGCCAGCCCGCCCATACGCTCGGTCAGTTCCTTGATCTGCTCCAGATTCCATTCAACATTATCGATTCGATCTTTCGCTAAAAACTGAACAGCATTATCGGTATAGCTGCGAATGGCAGCCAGCGGCTGATTCAGCTCATGGGTGATCACTGTACTCATCTGTCCCAGAGCCGCGAGTTTGGCGGCATGGATCAGCTCTCGCCTGGTCTTGCGCAGTTCTTCCTCTGTTTTCTGCCGTTCAGCGATCTCCTGACGAAGCTGGTCGTTGGTTTCGGTCAGGGCCGCGGTCCGCTCGACAACACGAATTTCCAGTTGTTCGTTGGCTTCCTGAAGCATTCGCCGGTTGTCTTCGACAAACTTCTGCCGCTCTGCCACCTGTTGCTGGTGCTGCCAGTAGAGCAAAATAGTCAACGCCGCCAAGCCACTGGCCCCCACGATACTGATCAGGGTGAAAATCACCTTGGTTTCAACCGGCTTGAACTCAGACAGGGTGTAGACCTGCCAGCCGGCCTGATCCATTCCCGCCTGTTGGAGAAGAAAACTTTTCACTCTTTTTGACTCTTGCAGCTGCAACTGAATGATTTTTCCCTGGGCAACCTGCTGCTGCTCCAAAAGAGGCAATGGTTCCAGTGAAGCATTGGGATACCGCTGGGTGTCGGCAAGACGTTTGAGCACCAGGGGATCCAGAAGTCCCATGGTGCGAAAACGCCAATGCTCACGGGTGGTGATAAAGATAACCCCATCGGGATCGACGACCAAAAAATCTGCTTTCTGATCACTCCAGTTTTCCTCGATGGAATCAATATTGATTTTGATAACCACCGCGCCCAGGATCTCCCCTTCATAGCGTACCGGATAGGCAAAATAGTAACCGCGTTCACTGGAGGTTGTCCCCAAGGCAAAGTAACGCCCCAGCTTTCCCTCCATGGCCTGTTTGAAGTAGGGGCGATAACTGAAATTCCTGCCGACAAAGGGCTTGGGCGTATTCCAGTTGGAAGCGGCGATGGTCAACCCATCTCGGTTCATCAGATAGGTATCTGATGCGTCACTGATCCTGTTAATGGTTTCCAGGTAGAGATTGAGGGCATTAATCCGCTCACGACTTCCCGGATTTTGGAGAAAATTAACCAACTGCTTGTTGGTGGCTAACAACTCGGGCAGACTCTCATATTTTTCCAAAACTCCGTGAAGGTAGGAAATATAGAGTTCCATTCGAGTGTTGCCTTCCCTGGCCAGACTCTCAAGCCCATATTTATAGGCGAGGATGCCGCCAGCCCAGAGTGCAAGCACAAGGATGATAATAAATGTCGGAATAAGAACGATAAATCGGCGCATGACACGAATAAGTAGAGATAAAAAAAGTGATGCACTATACACGCTTGCGGATAAAACTTCAAAAACCTCAGGGTGTCTTGAATAATTAGATTTTTCAATCAAGATCAAGGCATGCGCAAAATTTTACCGCAGGCATATGCTTAATATTCCGAGGATAAAATTTTAAGCATAACGCCGAGATTGGAAGAAAAAGAAATTATTCAAGATTCCCTTCAGTCAAACCGATTTGAAGGCTTTTTCTCAATGGTATTGCCCAGTCGCTTTCCTAATTCCTTCTTGGCAGGAATCAAATCTTGGTGTAATCCAGCCCTATCTTGAGGAACAGGGAATGATGAAGAAAAAACAAGACACAGCAGACAAACAGACTACAGACACTTTGGACCAATTAATTAAACAACTCTGTCGACGCTTTGCAGTGGATCCAGAACCTCTGCGACAGGTCGCTCAGACCTACCCCGCACGGATCAGCTCCTACTATCAAGGCCTGATCCAGCACCCCGGTGACCCTCTCTGGCTACAAGCGATTCCGGATCAGCAGGAGCTAATTGATCCCGAAGGCATAGTCGATCCGCTGGATGAAGAAAACCTGAGCCCGGTGCCTAACCTGGTACACAAATATCCCGACAGAGCGCTGTTTCTGATCAGCTCGCAATGCCCGGTTTACTGCCGCTTCTGCACCCGTAAACGCAAAGTGGGCAGGACCGAGATGCAGATCACCGAGGAAACCATTAATCAGGGAATGCAGTATCTGCACAATACTCCGGCAATCAAGGATGTCCTGCTTTCCGGAGGGGATCCGTTCATGCTGACCAATGCGCAGTTGAAAAGCATCCTCAGTCGCCTTCGCCAAATTCCCTCGGTGGAAACCATTCGCATCGGGACCCGTGTCCCCTGCACCCTGCCCTCACGCATCACCCCGGAACTCGCCACAATGCTGGCGGAATTTCATCCGCTTTATATCAATACCCACTTCAATCATCCTCGAGAATTGACCCCCGAGGCCTCACGGGCCTGTACCCTGCTGGCCGATGCCGGCATCCCTCTTGGCTGCCAGACCGTTCTCTTGCGTGGGGTGAATGATTCGGTTGAAATACTGCGTCAACTCTTCCGGGGCCTGTTAGCCATTCGCGTGAAGCCCTACTATCTTTTTCAGATAGATCAGACCAAGGGCACCTCTCATTTTCGGACCACGATTGAGACCGGCCTTGAGCTGATGTCTGGTCTTATTGGCCATATTTCAGGAATGGCCATTCCCACCTACGCCCTAGATGCCCCCGGGGGGGGTGGTAAAATCCCCCTCACCCCTGCCTACATTACAGGCTGCGGTCAGACGCTTGAATTTACCACTTATAAGGGCCTAGCCTGCAGCTACCCCAATCGTCTCTGGAATGGGGAAGTCTAGCTCAACGTGAGCCCAAGAATGGGCAAAACTCTACGTGTTATCTCGCCTGCCTCCTTTTCATGAGCAAAAAGCAGGTTCACCTGAGCTTTTTTCACCGAGTTCCTTGGATGCGCCTTAAAAAAATTATATACTTAACCTTGAATTATGGTCCCGAGTATTTCCCATAAAGACAATAAATTACCTGCAGTTGCATGGCACCCCCTCTATCTCTACCCAGGGCGAACCTATGGCGTCAACCACTATCCAGCCGGAATCGGTCCTTCCCACTATACTTAATTCCAAGGACCTTCCGACCTTACCGATCATTGCTAGCAAGCTCTTAGTTCTGACAGCTCAGGAAGACACGACCTTAAGTGACATAGCAGCGCTCATCAGCCAGGACATGGCGCTTTCCACTAAAATACTGCGCGTTGCCAATTCTTCATTTTATAGCTTCCCTCAGCAAATTGCCTCTATCAACCAGGCGGTTTCCATTCTCGGCTTGAATGCTGTGCGTAGCTTAGTTTTAAGTTTTTCCTTTCTATCCCTGGGGGATAAAAATAAACAGAGTAAATTTAATTTTGAACAGTTCTGGGAACGCTCTCTGGTCGAGGCAGCAGGAACTAAACTCATTCTTGAGCAGATCCCCAACGCCGATACAGAGGAAGCCTTTACCTGCGGACTATTGCAAAATATTGGCCAACTGATATTTGCAACCACCTTAACCCAGAAGTACGAGCAGATTCTTGACTCACTTGAGAATAAAGAACGTACAACAGAGAAAAAAAACACCCTTGAACAAAACGAGCTCGAAGAAGAACTCCTCGGAATCCCCCATACCGAGGTGGGCTATGAGGTGGCAAAAAGCTGGGGCCTTCCTGAGAGTCTATTATTACCCATCAAGTACCATCATCAGCCAACGGCCTATGATGGCAACAATCAAAAATTCAAGCTCTATATTCGCGCCTCTTACCTAGCGGGGCTTCTCGCGAAAATATTCTACTCGGATACACCAGAAGTCTTTCACAAACAATTTCGCACCGAGGCCAAAAATCTGCTTCACTTGAAGATCCTTGGAGTGAACACCGTTTTAAAGATGATTGACCAGACTATCGGGCAATCGGCAAAATTCTTTGGTATCAAAATCAATCCGTTCAAATCCGTGGCTGAAATTCTCCAAGAAGCCAACCTTCGCCTGAGCCTCATAAACCTCTCTTACGAAGAGATGAACCGGGAACTGATTAAATCCAAAATGGCGTTGGAAAAATTAACCGAAGAGCTTGAACAAAAAAATCGGATTCTAGAGAACCTGGCAAACCTGGATGGTCTGACCGAAATTAACAATCACCGTTATTTTCAAAATTTTCTCGATTCTGAAATTAACCGTTGCATTCGCAACGAGCGAAGTCTGGCGATCGTGCTGGTTGATATTGATCATTTCAAAAAATTCAATGACACCTACGGACATCAGACTGGTGATTTCATTCTCAAAGAATTCAGCCGCATCACCAAAGAGGTAATCAGAGAATATGATCTCATTGCACGCTACGGAGGGGAAGAATTCGTCTTTGTGCTTCCTGAGACCGACGAAGAAGACGCAATGGCAGTCGCTGAAAAAATTCGTAAAACGGTAGAAAATAATACCTTTGACGATGGAGATATGACCTACCATGTAACCATTAGCCTGGGCGTTGCCTGTACAGTTCCAGCTGAAGACGAGCAATTCAATAAAAATGAATTCATTAATAACGCCGATGAGGCACTCTATGAAGCGAAAAACAATGGCCGAAATCGGGTTGCCCTGTACCAACCAAAGAAAAAGAAGAAATGGTATACGTTTTAGGTGGAGGAATTACAACTTTAGCTACATCTCCATTGACCCCACGCTCTTGCTTACCTAGAGGTGGGGTTTTTTCTTTATGCTATTTGTCATTTTTTCGAGACATTGATGGAGGAAAGCAGACCACTCTGGTATCTTCACCTCCAATCAGATTTCCCTTTATTTTATGATTTTTAATTATGAATAAGGAGGCTTTATGAAACCACGACGTTCCAACATGTCCGTACCGGGACATATCCAAAAAATGCACGGTAAGGCTAATGACTCGAATGCAGATGTCATTATGCTTGATCTTGAAGACTCGGTCCCTGTCGATGAAAAATCCACCGCCAGAAAACAGGTGATTGATTCTTTACTGAACTTTGACTGGTCAAAAAAGACCGTGACCGTTCGTATCAACTCACTGGATACCCCTTTTGCCTTTCGGGATCTGCTTGAGGTTGCAGAGAATGCGGGACACATCATTGATGCCATAGTTATTCCCAAGGTCAATACCGCAGGCGATATCTATTTTGCCGACCGGATGCTTGCTGGCATTGAGTTGGAAAAGAAACTGGAGCGCCCCATCGGCATCGAAGCCTCCATTGAAACGGCCGAAGGGTTGCGCAATGCCTCGAAAATAACCCATGCGAGCCAGCGTGTACTCAGCCTGGTGTTTGGCATTGCCGATTACTCCGCTTCCATCGGCGCCCGTCTGGTTTCCATTTCCGGACATGGAGAAAAAGAAGAAGAACTCTACCCTGGTCACCGCTGGCACTTTGCCCTCTCCAACATGGTGATGCATGCCAAATCGTATGGACGTTTGGCTATTGATGCCCCCTTTGGTAATTTTAAGGACCTTGATGGGCTTCGCCGTTCAGCGGTTATGGCCTGTGCCCTGGGCTGTGACGGTAAGTGGGCGATCCACCCTTCGCAGATTGACGTCATTAACGAGGTCTTCACCCCATCCATTGACGATATCAAACTGGCCCAGAAGGTTATTGCCGCAGATGCAACGGCTAAGTCGGAAGGCAGAGGTGCCATCGCTGTTGAAGGAAGGATGGTCGATCAGGCCACAGTCCGCTTGGCACAGAAGCTCTGTGATCAGGCCAAGTTTCTGGGGTTAATAGAGTAAAAAAGTATATGTTGCAGACCAGACCTGCAACAAGACTCACTGTTGATCAAGCACTGTATTTTAGAGTGGGCGAACGTAGCTGAGCTTTGATAGTAACCCAAAAATAAAAAAGGGGGTGTCGTTTCCGACACCCCCTTTTTTATTGAACAACAGAGGAGCTGAATTAACCGATAACAGCCAATACAGCGTCTTTGGTGACAGAGTCACCGGAAGCAAAGCAGAGCTGTTTGACAACACCATCGCAAGGTGCGGCCAGATTGTTCTCCATTTTCATGGCCTCGAGAACAACCACGGTGTCACCAGCTTTAACCTCGGCGCCTTCTGCAACCTCGTACTTAACAACCATACCAGGCATAGGAGCGGTCAGCGGGGTACCACCTTCAACAGCTACCGGAGCGGCTGCGGGTGCAGCAGCTTTAGGTGCGGCGGCAGGAGCGGCTGCAGGTGCAGCAGCTTTAGGTGCAGCGGCAGGACGAGCTACCGGAGCAGCAGCAACCATGGGCTGGAAGTCGCCTGTCGGATCTACATCAACGCTGAAGTACTCGCCGTCAACATAGACGTTGAAGGTACGAACGTTTTCAGATTTAGCCGGAGCGTCAGCTTTGGGCTCGACCAGTTTACCGGCTTTAGCCTTGGCAACCAGAGCGTCACGTTTCTTGACATCGTCAAGGGTGATGGGCTGTACTTCAGGCGGTGCCGGGGTAACACCGTATTTCCACTCAAGGAACTTCTTACCAGTGACAGGGTAGATCGCGTAGAGTACGAGATCGTCGATGTCTTTGGCAAGATCACCGATCTCGGCTTTGGCTTTCTCCATCTCAGGCTCGAGTACCTCGGCAGGACGGCAGGTGATGGGTGTTTCACCACGCGGATAGCCTTTGAGTGCTTTTTTCTGCACCTCAGCGTCAATCGGTACAGCGGTTTTACCATAGAGACCGTAACACAGGTCTTTTACCTGACCGGTGATCATCTTATAGCGCTCTTCCGGAGTGTCGAAGAGGACGTTGTTTACGGTCTGGATACCAACGATCTGGCTGGTGGGGGTAACCAACGGAATCTGACCGAGGTCTTTACGTACCTTAGGTAGCTCTTTGTACACCTGGTCGATCTTGTCGAGAGCATCCATCTCGCGCAGCTGGTTGACCAAGTTGGAGAGCATACCACCCGGGGTCTGATGCAGCAGAACGTTGATGTCGATGATGGAGATCTTGGAATCGTCCATGAGGTGTTTGTACTTGGGCATAACCTCTTTCTCGAGCACCTCGTTGATGGCAGCCAGTTTCTTGATATCGAAACCGGTGTCGCGGTTGGTGCCGAGCAGTGCCATGACAAGCGGCTCAAGGGCTGCATGAGCAGTACGATACGCGTACGGAGTCATACAGGTATCAACGATATCACAACCAGCCTCGATAGCCTTCAGGTGACTCATTGGAGACATACCAGAAGTGAAATGGCTGTGGAGGTGTACCGGGGTTTTGGAAACTTCTTTGATTGCCTTAACGATGGCGTATGCATCATACGGAGCAATCAGACCGGCCATATCTTTAATACAGATAGAGTCAGCGCCCATGTCATCCAGAGCTTTGGCTTTGTTGACATAATAATCCAGATTGTATACCTCGCCGCCAAGACGGGGCTCGGTCAGGGTGTAGCAAATACAACCCTGGAAATGTTTCCCGCTTTTTTTGATCTGTTTTACAACAGTCTCAAAGTTACGGTAGTCATTGAGGGCGTCAAAGGTACGGAAAACGTCCATACCGTTCTCAGCTGCGCGATCAACAAAGGCATAAGCCAGATCGTCAGCGTAGTTACGGTAGCCAACCAGGTTCTGCGCACGCAGCAACATGGAGAACGGGGTTTTCTTGATGTAGCGTTTCAGGGTACGCAGGCGCTCCCACGGATCCTCGTTGAGGAAGCGATGCATGGTATCAAAGGTGGCACCACCCCAGGTCTCGATTGCCCAGAAGCCGACTTCGTCCATCATCTCGGCTACGGGGATCATATCCTCGGTACGACCACGAGTTGCAAATAAAGACTGATGACCGTCACGAAGGCTCAGATCCATTACTTTGACCGGATTCTCTGCTGCAGGCCGGTCGGCATCGTAGTTCATGGCGGTCGGTTTAACTTGGTCGCTCATTGTCTGTATCTCCCTGTTATACGTTGTCGTTGAACGTCAAAAAGTCTCAAGAAGCCTTTTAGAAGGCTTTCATTTGAATCAGCCTACGGAAATTCATGATGTCCTGACGGCCGGCAATTGCCCATAAGTTAGGGCCTTTGGGTGCAGCATTGGCTGCAGCTGCCAGTTGCGCCTGGTACGCTGCCTCCTCTTCCTGCATCATGTAGGCATTCACGGCTGCAAGGGCGGCAGCCATTTTCTTCTTTGCATCTGCCATTCTGTTTTCCTCTTGTCTTGAGGTTCGGTACAACCGAACCGATGCATGAGAGTGCTTACAGCGGAATATTGCCGTGTTTTTTCATCGGGATGGTATCACGTTTCCCTTGGATTGACTCAAACGCATTGATGATGCGGAAACGGGTTTCTGCCGGTTCAATGACATCGTCAATATAACCACGCTCGGCGGCGCAGTACGGGTTGGAGAACTGGGTGTTATACTCGTCCTCTTTCTCAGCCAGGAAGGCCTTGGGATCGTCAGCAGCCTTGGCGCCACGGGCATAAAGGACTTCAACCGCCCCCTTGCCACCCATAACGGCGATTTCACCGGTCGGCCAGGAGTAGTTGATATCGGTCCGCAGATGCTTGGACGACATAGCGCAGTAGGCGCCGCCGTAGGATTTACGGGTAATAATCGTTACCTTGGGTACCGTTGATTCAGCATAGGCATAGAGCATCTTGGCGCCGTTGCGGATAACTCCGCCGAATTCCTGAGTGGTGCCGGGCAGGAAGCCAGGGACGTCGACAAAGGTCAGGATCGGGATATTGAAGCAGTCGCAGAAGCGGATAAAGCGAGCACCTTTGATCGATGAATCGATGTCAAGTACACCAGCATAGTAGGAAGGATTATTGGCAACAACACCAATGGCCTTGCCGCCATAGCGGGCAAAACCGATGATGATGTTTGGTGCGAAATTTTCTTTGATTTCAAAGAATACACCGTCATCAGCCGTTGTGGTGATGACCGATTTCATGTCGTAGGCGGCGTTGGGATTGTCCGGAATAATTGCGTTGAGCTCGGGAGCCTTACGGGTAATGGGATCCGTGCACTCAACAGAGGGCGGATCTTCCATGTTATTCTGCGGCATGTAGGAGAGCAGATCTTTGATGTACTGGATCGCATCCATCTCGTCTTCGGCAGCATAGTCAGTAACACCGGATTTGGTGGTATGCATGACCGCGCCACCCAATTGCTCGGTGGTAACGTCCTCGTTCAACACTGTTTTAACGACCTTAGGACCGGTGAGAAACATGTAGGACTGGATTTTGACCTGGATGATGAAGTCGGTCAAAGCGGGCGAGTAGACAGCACCACCGGCACAAGGTCCGAAAATACCAGAAATCTGCGGCACAACACCGGAGGAAAGCACGTTGCGGGTGAAGATCTCGGTATACCCGCAGAGAGCCTCGATACCTTCCTGGATACGAGCGCCACCGGAGTCATTGAGCCCAATGACCGGCATGCCGTTTTTCATGCCCAGATCCATAATCTTGCAGATTTTTTCAGCCAAGGTACCGGAAAGAGATCCGGCCAGAACCGAAAAATCCTGGGCATACAGATACACGCCGCGTCCAGCGATCTTACCGTAACCGGTAACGATACCGTCGCCGAGAAACTTGATTTTCTCCATGCCGAAGTTGTAGCAGCGATGGAGTTTGAAGGTATCGTACTCTTCAAAGGTACCCGGATCCAACAGGGCAGCAATACGCTCACGTGCGGTCAATTTGCCCTTGGCATGGATTTTATCAATTTTATCCTGGCCGCCGCCAAGCATGGCTTGGGCCCGTTTTTGTTTAAGTTGCTCTAATTTTTCCTTAGTGCTCATGCTGTCTCCTTGCTGCAGAATTCAATGAAATTCCGTGCCCGACGATTATGAAAGCCCGGGCAGCGCCCAATGGAGCACATTGGACGCTACCCTGTTATGGGGAATCAGCCTTTGTATACCTCTTTGCACAGCTCGCCCAGCTTGCCGAGGTTAGCACAGTGATGGACACCACTGGCCTTCATAGCCTCGATCTTGGCCTCTGCAGTACCTTTACCACCGCTGACGATAGCACCTGCATGGCCCATACGACGGCCTGGAGGAGCGGTCAGACCGGCGATGAAACCGACAACCGGTTTTTTGGTGTTGGCTTTAATCCACTCACAGGCATCCTCTTCAGCGTTACCACCGATCTCACCGATCATGATGATAGCTTTGGTGTCATCGTCGGCAGCGAAGGCCTCGAGACAATCAATGAAGTTGGTACCGTTGATGGGGTCACCACCGATGCCGATAACCGTGGTCTGACCAAAACCCTGCTGGGTCAGCTGATGAACGGCCTCGTAGGTGAGCGTTCCAGAGCGGGACACAACGCCCCAAGGTCCACCGGGTTTGTGCATCGGTCCAGGCATGATACCGATTTTGCACTCGCCGGGGGTGATGATACCGGGGCAGTTACCACCGATCAGGCGGGTAGATTTGGTGGCCAGATAGTTTTTGACCTTCATCATGTCGAGAACCGGAATTCCCTCAGTGATGCAGACAACCAGCTCGATACCGGCATCGGCGGCTTCCATGATGGCGTCAGCAGCGAAAGGCGGCGGAACCAGAATCATGGAGGCGTTACAACCGGTTTTCTCACGAGCCTCTTTTACAGAGTTGTAGATGTTGACATCGTCCATCTTCTGGCCGCCTTTACCGGGTGTTACACCGGCAACGACGTTGGTGCCGTAAGCGATCGCGGCGCGAGTATGGAACTGGCCTTCCTGACCGGTAATACCTTGTACAACTAACTTCGTATTTTTATTAACGAAAACGCTCATTATTTTCCTCTATGGGTATAAGTTATATGCCTCTGAAATCTGAGAGTTCACAATATCAGTGGTCACGATCGGCCGCTGTACAGGTCCGCTGTGTCGTGGAACCTGAAAGAATCCCCCATGGCGAGCCCACAGGCCAATCAGAACTCATCTTTCATCAGGAAACGATCTTGGCAACCTTCTCAGCTGCATCTGCCAGATCTTTGGCATTGATCAGGTCGAGTCCGGACTCGGCGAGGATGCGACGTCCTTCCTCTACGTTGGTGCCTTCCATACGGACAACAACCGGAACAGAGAGTTTCAGTTTGGTAGCGGCCTGTACAACACCCTTCGCAAGGATATCGCAGCGGAGGATACCACCAAAAACGTTAATCAAAATACCTTTAACAGCCGGATCTTTCATGATCAAACGGAAACCATTCTCGATGGCCTCAGCGTTCGCTCCGCCACCTACGTCCAGGAAGTTGGCAGGAGAGGCGCCAGCCATCTGCACGATATCCATGGTGGCCATGGCAAGACCGGCACCGTTAACGATGTTACCAACGTTACCGTCAAGGTTGATGTAGTTGAGACCGTATTTGGAAGCCTCAGCCTCGACCGGATCTTCCTCATCGATGTCGCGCATCTCTTTGACATCGGGATGGCGGAACATGGCGTTGCCATCGACATCCATTTTGGCATCGAGCGCCAGAATGTTGCCGTCGCCGGTGATGATCAAGGGGTTGATCTCAACCATGGAGCAGTCATAGGCCATGAACAGCTCATAGAGGTTTTTCAGAAGTGCAGACATTTTTTTCTGCAGATCTTTCTCGATCTCAAGACCAAAACATACCTTGCGGGCATGGAAAGGCTGGAAACCGGTGATCGGGCTCACACTGACGGTAACAATGCGCTCGGGTGTTTTAGCTGCAACTTCCTCGATATCCATACCGCCGTCCTGGCTGCAAACGATGGCAACACTGGCGGTCTCACGATCGGGAATGATGGAGAGGTAGAGCTCTTTTTTGATGTCCAGGCCTTCTTCGACCAGAACTTTACGAACCAATTTTCCCTGGGCGCCGGTCTGCTTGGTCACCAGAGTCATACCGATAATGGAGTCGGCAACGGGTTTGACGTCATCTTTGGTCTTCGCCAATTTAACGCCGCCGCCTTTACCACGGCCACCGGCATGAACCTGGGCCTTAACGACCACCGGATACCCGAACTCTTCGGCGATTTGTGCTACCTCGTCAGAGGTGTGAGCAAGTTTACCCTTAGGGGTTGGTACATTGAATTTTCGGAATAATTCCTTGGCCTGATACTCATGAATTTTCATAGACGCATCCTTTTGCGGCGGACCCAGCACGTTCGTGCATGATCCCCCAGAGAAGTAAATGTTAATTCAAGTCCCTGATACAAATTCCAACTGCGTGGCGCTTCAGTCGTGATCCACCAGAACTCCCGCGTTGTTTTCCTGACCTGGCAAAAGAGAAATTCACCCACGGTCCCGATTGAGATACCGAGGATGCCCTAGAGCTCCCATATGCCTGCCATTCAACAGCACACAAGTGGTCTATCCTTCTTAACGCCACAAAATCTTTATTAAATGATGGCGTTCAAAATCCAGCAAGATACGAGTTAAATTTTCGGTATTGAAAATGAGTGACCAGTACTTCCGGAACCAGTCATAGGTGGTGGGGTGCGGAGGTAAGAGTGTACGGGATAGACGTACGGTTCCCTGATTCATCATACGTCACCAGCCCGCATGGTGAATTTGGGATTCTTCCGAGAGCACCGATGACCGCTGCCGTTTCCGAAAAAACCACTCAAATTCTGCCCACTGCTCTATTGGCAGAACGTGTGTCAGTTATGATTGGTAGGGGGAGGAGGAGTTTGAAGGTTGAAGCCCTTCGGGGTGATTAAAAGGGGGAGTTCTCTTGGGGCAATTTCGCACCTACGGCCCTAAATCTGCCTCAGATACGCTCTAGAGGCCCAAAACAAACGCCCTAAAACCATTCCGACAACAACATTCTCAACAGCCACTTCCGAAAATACCACTCAAAACTCAGGACTTATAACCAGACTGCTGAGAAAGAGTCAAGCCTTAAATTATCTCTTTAAACAAGCCATGTCATAGCGAAGGTGTGGAAGCTACTGACAACCTGCGAAAATTAGAGGCTGAAAGAAAAAAGCGCAGAGGATTTCCCACCTTACTTAACTCTCCCGATTCAGTGACTGAGGAGCCATTCAGGAAGAAACTGAATCGCCATTCAGGACAAAAATGAAGGGGCATTCAGCATTGAAGCCGCAACATTATTGATGACGACCAGCTGCGCAGTGACGATTTTGTATCTCTGCTCAGCAAAAAAATATGCCATTCCAAAATTATTTTTTTGCTTTGGCCTTGGGTTCTTTTTTTCGCTGGGTGATCTGATCGATACTAATTTCGAGATGATCGATCATGATGCCGGTGTAGCGCTGAATGTTATCCAGGATGTAGGTTCGCAGTTCATGCAACTCGCCTGACAAGGTCTTGCCAAAAGGGACATCAATAAAAATATCGATACCATAGCCACCACGTCCCAGCTTGACCTTGATTTTACGGACCATGATCTCTCCATCGTATTCATCGATACAGTGAAGAATCATCTGGGTCAGGGCAGCCTCGGAGATGGAGACAGAGCCGCCAACGGCATCTTCCTGATACTGGGGTTGGACCACCGACTTCTCGAAAAATCGGGATTTTTTAACGCCATCCTTATCGTTGCCGCCCTTAAAAAAGATACGAATGGTATCGGAGAGAATCTGAGCATAATCGCGTTTGACCTCAATGGCCGGAACCGGAATGACGTGCTTGCCCTCTTCAAAGCGGGACTTGATCGCATTTTCGATGTCTTTTTGACTGGCGATCTCCTCAATCTTGATAATCTGGGTGATGGGAGGCAGTTCGAGGACATCGGCAAGTTTGGTCACCATCCGCTCTGAGGTACCGAGCAGGAGAATTTTTTTAATTTTTTTCTCCTGGATCATGGCAACAACGGACTTGCGATGTTCCTCGTCGCTGAAGAGCGCTCTCTTAATGGCGCTGATGTAGTTTTTTTCGTGCTTGGCCGATTTTCCGGCAAGGATAGCGTTCTCAAAAATCAGAAGCCCATCGTCGATGATGTAGGGAACGCTGAGCTTTTCAGCCAGGAGCTTGGCACGAAAACTTTTGCCTGTGCCACTCTTCCCCACCAGGGCGTATACGGTAATCCCCTGGAGGCGGCCTTTAATGCGGCTGTAAAACTGGTAGATCTCCTTACCGGTCAGGTAGATCCATTGCTGGTCCTTGTTGCTTTTATCCTCAGTCGTGCCCATGTACGTCCAAATACACCTAATCAATCTGAATACGGTTCACCTGGCGAGAGGGTCCGTTCTCTCTCAAAACCCAAAAAGCCAAGAATACGATACTATTAAAAAAGGCTAACTCTATTAAATATGCAGTTTTCCCCCGCCGTCACTCCCCTGTACATCCGCGCGCATTCATCTCACGGATTTGGATACACATCATCCCGCCACCAGGTAGCAAGCCACTGATCATAGCTGTAATAGAGGGGTAATGTCTCGGGATATTTGAGATGTGCGTTAAAAGCCAGCCGGTGATAGGCCAGATACCAGTTTGGTACTATGTAATAGCCATACCACAGCACGCGGTCAAGGGCACGGCAGGCGGTGGTCAGCACCTCCTGGTTTTCCGCATAGATAATGGCATCGACCAGGGCATCCACCACGGGGCTCTTAATACCGATGATATTGCGCGATCCCTTGTGATCCGCAGCGGCCGAGGTCCAATAGTCGCGCTGCTCATTCCCAGGTGACTGGGACTGACCATAACCGGTGACCACCATGTCGAAATCAAAATTTTTCACCCGGTCAGCGTAGAGAGCCGGGTCAATGGTCCGATAGCTGACTACAATACCAAGTTTGCGCAAATTTGCCGCATAGGGTGCGATAACTCGCTCAAAGGAGCCATCAGCCAGGAGAATTTCAAAGGTAAAAGGTTCCCCCTGGGCGTTAACCAAAAAGCCATTGTCCACCTTCCAGCCAGCCTGGGCAAGGAGCGCGTGGGCCTGACGCAGGTTACCGCGCAGACTTGCTGGCGGGGTGGTCGTCGGCGCTGACAGTGGCTTGGTAAAGACCTTGGCTGGCAGCTGCTCTTTAAATGGATTCAACAGCGCAAGCTCAGCAGGACTGGGCAACCCGGTCGCGGCATAGGGTGAGTTGGAAAAATAGGAGGTGTTGCGGGTGTACTGATCAAAAAAGAGGGTCTTATTGGTCCATTCAAAATCAAGGGCCAGCCCCAGTGCCTGGCGTACACGCACATCCTGAAATATTGGTCTGCGGAGATTAAAGGCAAAGCCCTGAATGCCTGCATTGTTTTTATGAGGAAAGGTCTTTTTGACAAGCTCTCCGTTGTCAAAACGGCGGCCTGTCAGATCACGGTTCCACTGTTTGGAGATATGGGCCATGAGAAAATCAAATTCGCCAGCCTTAAAGGCCTCAAGGCTGACAATGGGATCCTTAAAGTACTTCACCACGATGGTGTCAAAATTGAACATCCCCTGGCGCACGTTGAGATCTTTCGCCCAATAGTCAGGATTTTTGGTGTAGGTGATGGATTTTCCTGGCTGCACATCGCTGACCACATAGGGTCCACTGCCAACGGGTATGTCCATTGCCCCCTTCCCGCCTTCGGGATTGAAGGGATGAGCGGTGTAATATTTCTGGCTTAAGACAGGTAACTGGGCAGCCACCATGTGCAGTTCCCGATTGGGACGAACAAAGAGAAAGCGAATAGTGCGCGGCCCCAAAATCTCGGCCTTTTCGATATCATGGAAGTAGAGCTGATAAAACGGATGCGCCTGGTCGCTTTTCAGGGTTTCCAGCGAAAACTGTACATCCTGGGCTGTAATGGGTGTACCATCAGAGAATTTTGCTTTGGGATTCAGGGTAAAGGTGACCGACTTTTTATCGGCAGCCAATTCGATATCTTCGGCAATGAGCCCATATTCGGCAAAGGGTTCATCAAGACTGGCAACGGCCAGGGTTTCAAAAACATAGGGGCTCAGGCCGCTGGGAGCAGATCCTTTGAGGGTAAAAGGATTCATTTTCTCAAAGCTGCCCAGGTCATGAAGCACCAGGGCACCTCCCTTTTGGGCATGTTCAGAGGTGTAGTCGAACCGTTTGAAATCCGGCGCATACTTAAGCGTTCCGTCAATACTCACCCCATGGGCAGCCAGAGCAGGAGAGCTGCGGAAAAACAGCCCCATAAGGAAGAGAAAACCAAAAAAAATCGCTTTGAGATCATTGACCATAGGGAGACTCACGGATTCAAAGAATAAAATGTACTGCAGATTTCTGAGCGGCTGGACTGCGCCAGTATACGCAATCACTTTGATAATGTACAGTTGTTCCGTGTTTTTAATCCGCAGGGTTTTCCGGATCGGTTCCAAAAGAAATTGACGAACAGGGCCGCCAGGTGTAAAAAATCGTGTTTATCTGAAAATCGGCCGCATCTCGATATTCCGAGGCGGTTTCTCTTTCTTTTTTCCATCTTTCAGCCTTTTGGAGCGCACGAATGGGACAGACCATTACTGAAAAAATCTTTGCGGCCCACCTGCGGGATACCCCGACACCGGGTAACATGGTGCTTGATATCGACGTTATCATGTGCCACGAAATCACCACCCCCATTGCCATTATGGACCTTATGGAGAAGGGGATGGATCGGGTCTGTGATCCCAAACGTATCAAAGCAGTCATCGATCATGTGACCCCGGCCAAAGATTCCAAAACCGCAACCCAGGCCAAGATCATGCGCGACTGGGCACGGCGCCATAACATTCAGGATTTTTTCGATATCGGCCGCAACGGTGTCTGTCACGCCCTCTTCCCTGAAAAAGGCTTCATTCGCCCCGGGAACACTGTCATCATGGGGGATTCCCACACCTGTACCCACGGTGCCTTTGGTGCCTTTGCCGCCGGCGTGGGCACCACCGATCTCGAGGTGGGCATTTTGAAAGGCGTATGCGCCTTCCGCGCCCCGAAATCACTCAAAGTTGAAGTCATCGGCACCCTGCCCCAAGGTGTTGGCGCCAAGGATATCATCCTTAACGTGATCAAACAGCTCACCGTGAACGGTGGCACCGATATGGTCATCGAATTTTGCGGACCGGTCATCGATGCCATGAACATGGCTTCACGTATGACCCTCTGCAACATGGCGGTTGAAGCGGGCGCGACCTCTGGGGTCTGTCAACCTGACCAGGTCACCGCCGAGTACCTCTGGCCTTTTATCCAAGACGAGTACGCATCCATTGAGGCCGCAACCGAAGACTTTACCAAATGGCGTTCCGATGCGGACGCGGTTTACGAGCGCACCTTGACCATCGATGTGGCCACCTTGAGCCCCCAGGTCACCTACGGCTACAAACCCGATTGCGTCAAAGACGTCACCGAGATGGAAGGCACCAAGGTCGACCAGGTCTACATTGGCTCCTGCACCAACGGCCGTATCGAAGACCTGCGCGAGGCGGCTGCCGTGGTCAAAGGAAAGACCATTGCCGAGACCGTACGTGGAATTCTTGTTCCGGCGACCCCTAAAATCTATTCCATGGCGCTTGAAGAAGGTCTGATCAAAATTTTCATGGACAGCGGCTTCTGTATCATGAACCCCACCTGTGGCGCCTGTCTGGGCATGAGCAGTGGTGTTCTCGCCGATGGCGAGGTCTGCGCATCCACCACCAATCGTAACTTCAATGGCCGTATGGGAAAAGGCGGTATGGTCCACCTGATGAGCCCGGCCAGCGCAGCGGCAGCTGCTATTACTGGGACAATCACTGATCCTCGCCCTTTCCTCAACTAATCAGAGACAGACACCATAAACAAGAAGGATTTGCTATGAAACAGTTTGGTGGCCCTGCGGCCTTTCTCGATAGAAGCGATATCAACACCGATGAGATCATTCCTGCTAAATATCTCACCGAAATCACCAAAAAAGCACTTGCACCGCACCTTTTGGAGGACCTA
This sequence comes from uncultured Desulfobulbus sp., assembly GCF_963664075.1. NCBI lineage: Bacteria > Pseudomonadati > Thermodesulfobacteriota > Desulfobulbia > Desulfobulbales > Desulfobulbaceae > Desulfobulbus > uncultured Desulfobulbus sp. The sequence continues at coordinate 662,478 of NZ_OY760916.1, read as the reverse complement.
CGCCTGGAAGGTCAGGATTTTGATCCCCATTCTCCCGTGATGCAGGAAGCCCAGGTAGTGATCACCCGCTCCAATTTTGGCTGTGGTTCTTCCCGTGAGCACGCGGTCTGGGCCCTGGAAGTCAATGACATCAATGTGGTGATAGGGGAGAGTTTTGCCCGTATTTTCCGGCAGAACATGTTCAACTGCGGTATTCTCGCTATTGAATTACCTGCTGCCGATCTGGACAAACTCTTTGCACTCAAAGGGAAAGTCATGGTCAAGGTCGACCTGGAGAGCGAAAAAGTTATCGCCACCAGCGATGACGCGAGCGTGGAGTGCGGTTTCAGCCTCAACGCCTTTGACAAAAAACTGATCGGCGCTGGCGGCTGGTTGGCATTTGCAGACAGCAACTACTGATTCGCATTCGTTTGCCTGGGGGGAGACAGCGACCTGTTGTCTTCCCCCACTCAATCTTCCTTTTTTTTATACCGCTTACCCTCCGCAATATCACTGGCGCCACGCGGATCAGTGGCGATGCTCTTGCCAAAACTGCCACAACCGTCTATCCTAGGCGGTCAATATATTTCTGAAAGACCCCCCACCTCATTTTTGAAGGCGCTCGGCCTTTCTTTTCTCATATTTTCTATTTTCTATTTTCTTGCCCGGCACAACCGAGCCCTGAGGCTACTATGGAAAACGCATTTTCTGATCGCATCAACGATGTGCCCAAATCCTTTATTCGGGAAATTCTCAAAGTTACCATTGACGCGTCCATTATCTCTTTTGCCGGTGGTCTGCCCAATCGGGACTTCTTTCCAGTCAAGGCCCTGCAGAAAGCAGCAAATGATATCTTTGAAGAGGCTGGCGCTGAAATCCTCCAGTACGCCAACTCTGAAGGCTATATCGGCTTGCGAGAACTGATCAGCGAACGCTACAGAACGCGCGACGGGCTTGATATAGCCCCTGAAGACATCCTCATTACCACCGGATCGCAACAGGGACTGGATCTTCTGGGAAAGACCTTTCTCAACGAGGGCGATGACCTGATCATTGAAGAACCCGGATACCTGGGCGCCATTCAGGCCTTTGCACTTTATCGCCCTCGGTTTCATCCGGTCCCGGTTGGCGAAGGGGGGATGGATACCGAGAAACTCGCGCAGGTCTTGGAGGAACGATCTCCTAAGCTGCTGTACACCGTAACCAACTTTCAAAATCCAAGCGGGATCAGCTACTCCAATGAAAATCGCAAGGCAGTGGCTACGCTGCTCAAAGGGACCTCCTGTATCATCATTCAGGATGACCCCTACGGCGCTCTGCGCTTTTCCGGGGAACCTAAAATCAGCTTCAAACAGCTGGCCCCGGAAAATACGGTCCTGCTGGGCTCCTTTTCCAAGACCGTGGCCCCTGCCCTACGTTTAGGCTGGTTGGTTGCCCCACCCCGGATCATGGATAAGCTCATCATCGCCAAACAGGCGGCGGATCTCCATTCTGATTATCTGGCCCAACGTATCCTCCACCGCTATCTGGTGGATAACGATATCGATGCCCACGTGGCAACCATCATCGCCCAGTACGGAAAACAAAAGGAGGCCATGATCGGTGCGATCAACGACTATTTCCCTGCCGGTATAACTTGCACCAATCCCGAGGGGGGAATGTTTCTTTGGGTTACACTGCCTGAGACGATGTCGTCCATGGCACTCTTTGAAGCGGCCATTAAAAAGAAAGTGGCCTTTGTCCCCGGCACGCCCTTCTATGTTGACCGCAAGGACAGCAACACCCTGCGACTCAATTTTTCCTGCTCGGATGAGCCGACCATTGTAGAAGGGATTAAACGGCTGGGTGACTCTATCCGTGAACTTGCTTAAGGAGGAAAAAATGCCCCTGAAAAAACTCATCCTTGGATCTATCCTCAGCGCCTTGTGCCTGAGTATTCTGCTGCTAGGCTGCTCGCCAGAGAAAAAAGAAGAGGTGGAGAAGAAAGAAACCCTCCAACAGGAACTCGGACAGAAAGCGGCAGAATCCATACAAAAACCGCTGGAACAGGCCCAACAGGCTGCTGAGGTACAAGAAGCCGCGAACAAGCAGATTCAAGAAGTGGAGAAAAAGACACGCCCAAAAATGGAGCTTGAAGGCTGCTGAGTGCCCAGCTCTCTCGACAAAAAAAGCCTGGCAGAAGAGACCTTTTCTACCAGGCTTTTTTTGTTACAGGCGCAAGAAGAACAGGATTACAGTCCGTGCTTGGCAAGAGTTTGCACTGCCTCTTCCTGCTCAGGGGTGAGTGTCTTGGGAATCTGGATTGCTATTTTCACCAGCAGATCTCCCCGGGTGCCGATGGGCCCAACCGGCAGTCCATGGCCCTTGATGCGCAGCTTCGCTTCCTGCTGCACGCCTGCGGGCACCTTGACATTGAATTTTTTCCCTTCCAGAGTGGCGACTTCAATACTGGTTCCAAGGCAGGCCCGGCTGAAGGGAATACGATGCTCAACAAGCAGATCGTCATCCTGGCGCTGAAAGACCGGGTGTTCAGCCACCTGGACCTTAAGGTAAAGATCCCCGGGCGAGCCACCTGTCTGCGAAGGAGCACCCTTACCGCTTAAACGCAGCCGTTTGCCATTCTCAATACCCTTAGGAACCTTGACAGAAACATTCTGATTCTGGCCGCCCTGATGGCGCAGACTAATGGTCTTTTCGGTGCCGTTTAGAACATCTTCAAGGCTCACCTGGAGTTCATAGGTCAGATCCTCACCACGGGTCGGTTGAGGCCCACAGCCTCCGCCACCACAGCCTCCACGCATACCGCCACCACCAAAAATATTTTCAAAGGGTGAACCGCCGCCGGCCGAACGAAAGTTGCTGGTGCGAAAACCGCCTCCGCCACCACCAGGACGAAAGCCCCCACCAAAACCAAACTGGCGGAGAATATCGTTGAGATCAAAGTTGCGAAAGATATCTTCCTGGGAATAGCGTTGCTTAAAGCCGGTGGAGCCGAAGGTATCGTACTGCTGACGTTTCTCCGGATCAGAGAGCACCGCGTAGGCTTCACTGATTTCCTTAAATTTATCCTCGGCAGCCTTATCATCCGGGTTTTTATCGGGATGATACTTGAGGGCTAATTTTCTATAGGCTTTTTTGATTTCCTCGGCGCTGGCTGTTTTTGCCACACCAAGACTCTGGTAGTAATCCATAACGCTGTGAACTGGAATTTTGTCTTTGTAAGTGTCTGTCTCATTTTGCTTATGCAAATATAAGACTGAAGTCGATAAAGTCTATTGGCCAAGGGACCAATCTCTCTTTTTTGTCAAAATATTGGCGGCAATAGCACACTACTGGTGAAACTGCCTTTTCAGCTGTGCCAAAAGCTGATACCTGCTGTTGTCTTTCTGATTGAGTAAAATGACGAACGCCTTATCGCCGGGCAGGTATCCGGCAAGATTGTACACTCCGCTCATTGTCCCCGTTTTCAGGGCGACGCCCTTAACCGTTTTCAGAAGATCTTTATGGTCATGAAAGACCTGCAACAGGTGGAGCATGGACCGGGCAGTCACCCTGTTTTTTCGGGCAAGCCCTGCACCATCAACCTGGACAATATTCGTGGCGAGTGCCCCCAATTGGGCTTTCAATTGCTCATTGGCAGCTTTCTGCCCCTTGGCCCAAGTCGCAGGATAGCCATAACGCGCCGCCCCGGTTTGCAAAAAAATGAGGTTGGCCATGAAATTTGAGGAGTACAACAGGGTCGAGCGACACAGCTCGCGCAGGTTCTTGCGACTCAGGTGACGATACAACAGTGCTTCCTGCGCGGTCACCTGCCTGCGACCACCGTACCCGGCAACAGCTATCCCCGCGTCACGCAATGCAGCCTCAAAGAGCTCGGCCGCGTACCTGCCCATCATCTCTTTGGGCGCGCCCCCCTGGGAGCAGATATTGACCCGAAAGGTACCCGAGCCATAGCCCTGTGCTACCTGCTGCATCAGGGGCAAGGTCGGGGTCTGCTTTTCAGCACTCTCAACCAGAGAGCCATCTTTACGAAAATGGAGGGTGTTAAAATTAACAGACACCGCCCCCACATGCGCGTCAAAGGGGTTATCGCTCTTCCCCTGTCCTGGTGGGGCCTGTTCCAGGGCAAAGGCGGAATCATCAATGTAAATGTGGTTTACGCGCCGCAACCCGCGCTGATAAAGTTGCACCGCCAGCAGGGTAATCTCTTCTGAGATCAGGCTGGGGTCGCCAAATCCCCTGATGATCAGGTTCTGCTCTTTGTCGAGGTAAAACTCTGTGGGGAAATGGTAGTCTGGCCCCAGAATCTCGAAGGCGGCGGCAACAGTGGCTATCTTGAGGACACTGGCGGGTACCAGCGATCGATCAAGGTTGCAGCCTGACTGTATCTGCCCACCAACATCAGCAACCCCGTACGCCGAAGGTGAATGCAGCCCAACAAAAGACCGGCAGGTTGCATAGCCAACCTGCCGGTCAAAAACAACACTCAGAGCGAACAGAAGAAGCAGCCCCAACAACGGGGACTGACGCATCATATTTCGCCCTGAGGGTACAGCGAAACGATCAACCAACTTTAGGCAGACGGGCCAGAGAAGCCTCAATCTGATCTTTGGGGTAGGAGTAATCGCTGAGTTTACCGCTGAAATAGTTATCGTAGGAAGCCATATCAATCAGGCCATGACCAGAGAAGTTGAAAAGAATGGTCTTGGGCTCGTTGGGATCTTTCATGGCCTCGATGATGGCCCCGCGGATGGCGTGGGTGGTCTCCGGAGCCGGAATAATCCCCTCGGTTTTGGCAAAGAGTACACCTGCCTCGAAACATTCCATCTGGTGGACAGATTTGGGGGTAACAATACCGTCGCGAACCAGGGCGGAGACAATAGGTGCCATACCGTGATACCGCAGACCACCGGCATGAATACCCGGAGGAACAAAGTCGTGGCCCAGGGTGTACATGTAGAGAAGCGGGGTCATCATGGCTACATCGCCAGCGTCATAGGCCAACCGTCCGCCGGTCATGGTTGGGCAGGAAGCAGGCTCATAGCCGACGAATTCGATCTTCTTGCCGTTGCGGTAATCAGCGACAAAGGGCGCGAGCAGACCGGCGAAGTTGGAGCCACCACCGCAACACCCGACAATGACATCCGGGTAGTCACCGATGATTTCCATCTGTTTTTTGGCCTCAAGGCCAATGATGGACTGATGCAAAACAACATGGTTGAGGACTGAGCCCAACGCGTAGTTGGTGTCTTCGCGGGAGTTAGCGTCTTCAAGTGCCTCAGAAATCGCAATGCCCAGAGCGCCCGGAGTGTCGGGGAACTCAGCACGAATGCGGCGTCCGGTTTCAGTCTCCTCACTGGGGCTGGCAACGACATTGCCGCCAAAGGTCTGAATAATCGATTTACGATACGGTTTCTGGTCAAAAGAAACCCGAACCATGTACACCTTACACTCAAGACCAAATTTTGAGGTGGCCAGAGACAGCGCAGAGCCCCACTGTCCGGCACCGGTCTCGGTAGTCAGACGCTTGATGCCAGCCTGTTTGTTATAATAGGCCTGGGGAACAGCGGAGTTGGGCTTATGGCTGCCCACCGGGCTGCAGCCCTCGTATTTGAAATAGATTTTGGCCTTGGTGCCCAGTGCCTCTTCCAGTTTGTTGGCACGAACCAGAGGCGCCGGACGCCAGATTTTATAGACCTCCATGACCTCCTGCGGAATGTCGATCCATTGCTCCTGGGTCATTTCCTGCTCGAGCAGGGACATGGGGAACACAGCCCCCAGTTTTTCTGGACTGATTGGCTGCAGGGTTTCCGGATCAAGCGGTGGTTGCAGACCGTTTGGAATGTCGGGGACGACATTATACCAGCGAGTCGGCATCTCATCTTCACGCAGGACGATCTTTTTCATGACTTTTCCTCTCTTAGCATTGAGTTACAAACACTAGTTATTATTGAACGTGACTGGCGTACACTCGTTACATCGTGCCGGTAAAAGACGGGGATGTCTTTTGGCAGACTGCCCCCTGAATCCATAAGGGTGGGTGGTCACGGATTCAGGGAGACTGGCAATATCTACAGTAATCCCAGAAAATTCTCAAGACAGGGATGGGCTTTCGCGAACCTCGGTTTTGACAATGGATGCCTGCAAGGCTGCACGACTGTCGAGCCCGAGTACCTGTTCAAGGATCTCCCTGGGGTTGGTTCCGGGTTTGCCCTGCTCTCCCAGTAAATTGAGCTCAATCCCTTCATCACTGAGTCGGAGGGTGGAGACCAGAGAACGCAGGTCAAGCTCCTGGCGCCGATTTTTGCGAAATCGCTCAATAATGAACTCTTCCTGTCCCATAAAGGAGGCGATGCGCTCTTTGATCTCCTCGGGGTCAGGGCCTCCATGGAGGTTGATCGTATAGTGGGTCACAAAGGCCGCCTGGGTCTTTTTGGGCGCAGGTGTGATGGCATGTACCCGGATAAAACTTGGCAACTCATTATTTAAACGCTCGATCGCCTCCGGCAGAGAGGAAAGCGGCTCTGCCAGATCCACATCAAAGGATTCGTCCAGGCTTTCCACCCCAACGGGTAGAGCCTGGGAAAAAGAGACCTTGGGAGAGGGGTTGAACCCACTGGAAAAAAGGACCGGAAGCCCAGCTCGCTGCAGCACGCGAAAAATCAACTGCAACAGCTCCAGGTGCCCGAAAAAGCGACTATCGCCCACACGGGAATAATGCACACGATATTTATAGGGGTGCTGCTGCTCCTTGTTTCGGTTCCAGGAAGAACGTTTTTTGCGTGGAGCCACCTCGGCCTCTTTATGAACCACCGGCCGTATCTCTTTAAAATCGCAGAGGCCGCAGCCCTGACACCCGTGGTTGCGGCAATCCGGCGTGTACTGGCGAATAAGAGCGTTCTCCAACTCCTGCTCAAAAAAGGAGCGGTCAACCCCACTATGGAGGTGATCCCAGGGGAGGACTTCACCTCTCTTGCGTCTGCGCAGGTAGGTTTCAAGATCAAGCCCACAGGTATGGGCCGCCTTCAGCCAGCGCTCCAGGTCAAAGTGTTCGGACCAGCTGTCAAGCCGGGCTCCATCCTTCCAGGCTGCTTCGAGCAGGTAGGAGAGTCGGCGATCGCCCCGGGAAAAGACGCCTTCTAAAAAGGACTGTTCCGGGTCGTGCCATTTGAGTTTAAAACCACCACGGGGCAACATGCCTTTGAGCTGACGTAGACGCTCCCGTGAGGCCTCAAGCCCAATCTGCGGCTCCCACTGAAACGGGGTATGGGGCTTGGGGATAAAGGTGGAAACGCCCAGGTTGATCTGGATCGGTTTCCCCCTTCCCTGCTGCTTTATCTGGGCACGAGCCTTTCTGGCCAGAGAAATAATGCCTTCGATATCTTCATCGGTTTCCGTGGGCAGGCCAATCATGAAATACAATTTGATCAGTTTCCAGCCCAGGGAGAAGGCGTCGTGGCAGGTGCTGAGCAGATCCTCTTCGGTGATCCCCTTGTTGATGACCTCGCGCAGCCGGTCCGTTCCTGCTTCCGGGGCAATGGTGAATCCTGTTTTTCTGACTCGCCTGATCTCTTCCATGATTTCTGGAGTCAAAGTTCCGACACGCATGGAGGGCATGGAGACAGAAACATACTCCTCGGCAAACCGATCCATAAGTGAGCCCATCAAAGGCCCCAGACAGGAAAAATCACCGGTGGAAAGACTCAACAGAGCCAGCTCTTCAAAGCCGGAACTCTCAATGCCGGCATTGGCCAGCTCCATGATTTCTTCCTGGGTGCGCTCGCGTACCGGACGGTAGGTGATCCCCGCCTGACAGAAGCGACAGCCGCGGGTGCAGCCGCGGGCAATCTCCACGCCCAGGCGATCGTGCACGGTCTTGACCACTGGAACCAGGGGGTTATGGAGATAAGGTGCGCGACTGAGCTGGGGAAGTACCCGTTTTCTGACCTCCGAATATTCGGACTTGAGCGGCTCGATGGCCTGGAGTTGATCTTGCTCGTAGCGGGGGGCAAAAAAAGAAGGTACATAGATACCGGGAATTTCTGCCAGCTGCTCCAGAATCTTCTGTCGTGGGGTGGACGCTTTTTTGGCCTCAAGCAACAGCTCAGCCAGCTCGAGAATAATCTCCTCGCCATCACCCAGAACGATGGCGTCAAAAAAATCAGCCACCGGCTCGGGATTCAGGGCGCAGGCACCACCGGCAAGGACAATTGGGTGCGATTCGTCGCGATCTTCAGTGCGTGCGGGGATGCCAGCAAGATTCAATGCGGTGAGAATATTGGTATAGCAGAGCTCATAGGGCAGCGTGATCCCCAACATATCGTAGGCAGCAACGGGGACCTTGGCCTCAAGCGTAAACAGTGGCAGGCCAGCGTTCAACATCTCCGCTTCCATATCCACATCCGGCACATAACTGCGGTGGGCAATAAAACGGGGATCGCTGTTTAAGATATGATAGAGAATCTGCAGTCCCTGATGGGACATACCGATCTCGTACAGATCAGGAAACAACAGGCAGCAATTGAGGTGAACATCATCGGGCATGGAGTCAACGGCGTGCAGCTCTCCGCCAACATACTGACCCGGCTTGCGGACCAACGGTAAAATTTTCCCTATATCCAGGGGACGGGCATCTCTCATCGGGACCTACGTGTAAAGAAAAATAAAAAAAGGTAGCGTAATTCGAAAAAAATATTTGAATAAAAACAACGTTTCCTCGTGTCAGGGGAATCAAATAAAACAAAAGCTACAATCTCATCCAATTCATTTTGCTGGCCAGGCGCAACTTTTGCAGCAAGCTCCCTATAGGAGGAAAAACTTGTTGAATCGTGTAGATTCGTCGTTATGCACCGCACGAGGAATTCTTCGAAAATATTGCGCGCGGCTCGAATCAAAAATAATGTACTCAAATAACTCGTATTAGTGGAAAGACGCATGAACACTAAGATATTCGCACATCTTTCACGGTCTTTACTGATCCTGCTTTGTATGCTCGGCATGACCCTAGCTGCTGAAACGCCTCGGCTTCAGCAAATCAGCCACAGCGTCCTCTCTTCAGTAAGTGAGCAGGTCGTACTCAAGCTCAATGGGTCCTATAGTCCAAAAGCCTTCACATTAAAAGGCCAATCGCCACGGTTAGTCTTTGATTTTGCCGATATGACCCAGGCCCGGCAGGTTAAAAACCTGACGCAATTAACCGGCCCGTTTCTTAAATCGATTCGGGTAGGTATGCACACAGGAACCGCTGCAAAAACGCGTATTGTTTTTGATCTGAAAACACTGGATAACCTGAGTTATCATCAGAGTTTCAACCAAGCAAACTCAACTCTAACAGTCCGCTTTACAACGAAAAAAACCGTTGCGCCTTCTCCAGCACCTGCCGCAGCGACCTCGACTGTAGAAAAACTGGAAAAACCGATTACTCCATCGGCGGTCCCCTCAAGTATTGTTCAAAAGCCCCACTCGAAAACTGAGAGAGCGCCCATCCCTAGTGAACAGTCCTCAGTATCGCCCAAGCCTGTTAAGCGGGCCAAAGACTCCAGCTCAGCACAGGCTCAGGTAAAGATACCCAAGCCAGAGCCTGCTGCACCGCCAAAGGTGGAACAAAAAGTAGCAACTGCCCAAACAACAAAAACACAAGAGCCAGAAATCCCCTCACAAAAAGCCAGAGTTCAAGCAGACACAAAGCCCCTGCCTCCCCCCAATAAGCCGGCAAAAGAAGTCAAACAAACAAACAAGAAGCTCCAAACGGCTGTACAGCCAAAGCCTGAGTCTTTGTTGGCGCCACCCAAACGTGAACTTCTCTCTGTCAAGTTTGACCCGGCCTCTCCCAAGGGAGAGATGGTCATGTTTAAACTTAATGGATTTTACCCTCCCTCAGTACATGGAGTTGAAGAAGGGATCCCTCGTGTGATCTGTGACTTTAACAAGACCACACTCACTGCTGAGACCAAAAAACGTATTCTTACCGACGGGAAATATGTCAAGGCGCTGCGCATCAGCACCACCAAAAAACCGGAAAAGGTTCGGGTGGTCATTGATCTTGAGCCCAACCACAGCTATGACCTGCAACAAGTTTTTTTCAAGGATGACAACCTTTTTGTGATTATCGTCAATATCCTCAAAAAATAAGGATGTCTTGAATAATACAATTTTTCAAGCACGTTCAGGTATGTGCAGACTCTGGAAAATTGAGCACAAAAAGTTTCTGGATGAGCACTAACGTACTTCTTTCACTTTGTAATGCGGGGGCAGGTTAAGTCGAAAGGCGCTTGCCCCCCGGACAGAAAAGCCGTAGAGCTTTTCCAGGGAGAGCTCAACTTCTCCAGTCACGGCCTCACCACTCACCTTCACCAGTTGAGGCCATTGCAGTCCCTCCTCTCCGGGGTTCGGAGAACCAGCCTGCCCGCTGTAATTGATATCCAGCAGATCGTCTTCCTCTTTGTCAAAAAGCAAGTGTCGCGCTACTCTGCCCACCTGCCCTTCTAAAAGTACATAGTGGGTCAGCCCCAGCTGATCTTGAAAACGGTACCAGTATCCCCTTCCCTGGGTATCGAGAAACGGTTCTACCTGGCCGATCCATATGGGCTCGACCAGACCTCCCAGGTAGGCAAAGAGGTCTTCTGGGGCGATCGATGCGGGGACATACTCGTGCCAGAGTGCAGAATCGGTCTTACCGACATAGGCCTCAGCCTTGCGGTTATCAACCAGGGTAAAACGACTCCCATCTGAAACCAGTAATATAAGGGCCCTGCCTAAGGGATCATTGGCTGCGAAACGGAGGTTGCCCGGGTGCTGCATGACGAGCATCGTATCAACACCGCCCTGACTCCCTAGTACCTTCCAGCGTAGTCGGAAATCAGCGTCCAGGGCCTGTGGGCTGGGATGCTCAAGAAAAGCAGACCAACACTTTAAAGCATGAAGCGACTCGGTTGGCGAAAGTGCTGTGGTTTGCGGAATCTTGCTTGCGCATCCAGTAAGCAGCACCCCCAAGAACATGGCTGCTATCCATCCAAATTTATGCAGCGTCACCTGGACTCTTGCTCCTGAAGTGCGTTGATTTTATTGCGCAGCCGCTCTTTTTCCAACGGATCCTCTTCTTTGCTATACAAAAGGGCATTAGAATACGCCTGTAAAGCGTTTTTTATCTGACCACCTTCCTGATAGACATCGCCAATGTGTTCATGAATCGGCGCATCTTCCGGTGTTAGCTCAAGGGCTTTCTTGAGGGCATCAATGGCCTTATCAAACGCCCCTAGTCGATAATACACCCAGCCCAGGGAATCGTAGATAAAACCGTTATCTGGATTAAGTTGAATTGCCCGAAGAATATATCCCAGAGCTTGTTCCAAATTCTGATTCGCCTCGGCCCAGCTATAACCGATAAAATTGAGGGCAGCGGCATGATCAGGCTTAATTTTGATCACCTCCTGCATAACCTCCATTGCCCGCTCATGATTCCCTTCATTTTCCAGCAGGAGTCCATATTCATAGCGAATACTCACGTCACGGGGATAGGCTCTCATTCCTTGTCTGAGCACTTTTTTACTGAGTTCATCGCGTTCTTCAAACTGGTAGAGCGCAGCAAGCATGATATAGAGCTCACTATTGTGCATCGTCCCCTGCTCTATTGCATTTTTCAGAAGTCTTCTGACCTGTCCAAGGTCATCCTGTTCCCTGAGTATACGAATCTGGAGGAAGAATCCGTCTTCATATTCCGTATCCCCGGGCTCAATGTGACGCAGGTTTTGCAAGGCTGTGTCCAATTGTCCCTGTTGTACCTGCAGCAAGGCGAGAAAATAACGAGCCTCGGAGAGTTCTTCACGACGTAATGCCCGCTTCAGAAAAAGGATCGCTTTCCCATAGCGTTTTTGTTTGGCATAGAGACGGGCAATGGTGATCTCCACCCGTTGTGGCTCTTGAGCAACTTCACGGAGTCGATACAACTCGCCTAAAGCATTAGCTTCCTTTTTTTGGAGCAGATAGACCTGAACCAAGGCAAGGTAGGCAGGCTCATTGTGCGGTGCTTTTTTAATCAGCTCCTTATACAGCCGAGCTGCCTCCCGATAGCGTTCTGCCTTGATCAGGGCCTGCCCCAGTTCCATCTGCAGTTCAGCAGACCAATTCCGCGCCAACGCCTTGTTATAATGGCGCACCGCATTATCGATATTTTTCTCTGCCAGGTACATACGGGCGGTCAAGATATGGGCCAGGTAAGAATTCGGCTCACGTTCAAAAACACGCGCCAACAATGACCGAGCAGCCTCCGGCCTCTCCGCACTGATATACATCTCGGAGAGTAACAGTAAAATGGCCGCATCCTCAGGGTTCTGTTGACTAACGATCTCGTATTGGCCCATGGCCTCGGCCGTTTTCCCTTGTCGTTGCAGCACCTTGGCATAGAGCATACGCATACCGACTTTATCGGCATGATTCTCAAGGTACTGGGCTAACCAGGTACAAGCCTCATTGGTTCGCTCCAAACGAAGGAGAAGAATGGGAATCTTCTCGCTGATGGTATCGGCCTCCCCATCACAGGCCAGAGCCTTCTGATAATATTCCAGAGCCTCATCGAATCGGAGCAGAAGCTCCGCGTGTCGCGCCCAGAGAAAATTAAAACTTGAACAGCGCCGATCGATGGTCTGACCAGCAGAAGTCAATGAAGAGGGGGCTGGTTCTGCAGGAGGAGGCGGGGAGCCGGCACAACCTGCTGTGAGGAGCAGCAGGCCCCTGATAATAATCCATTTGCATATTTTTGCACCTGAGGCCAGGCTCAACATGCACCTCCAAAATCTGCAAGCAATGGTACAATAGCCTTGCGAATTGCCATCTGCACCTGCTCTATACTGTCAGTTGCAGGAATTCTGACAATACAGTTTTGGGAAAATGAGGCAAACAGGTTCGCGACCTTTTCCAGCTGATCGAGCTGCTCAAAATCATTGAGCTCTTCACCACGCCCCCACTGAATACGCTGCACACTTTCCGCCGGGGTCTGAGTGAGAAGTATCACTCTATCTGGTTCGGGTGCAAAATCGTGCCGTCTGAATATCGCCTGCGCATCGAGTCCCGCTGCGCCCTGGTAGGCAGCAGTAGAAAAGTAGTAACGATCGGTAAGGACAATCTGCCCTGCCCCTAGAGCAGGTTCAATACAGTTGAGGATATGTTCTTCTCTATCCTTGATAAAAAGCTCCAGCTCCTCTTCCAGACTTACCTGACCACGATCGGTATAAAGCGCACGTATTCGCTGCCCATAGGGGCCTGCAGTGGGCTCACGTGTTTCCACCACGCTATGCCCCAATAAACGGAGATGTGCGGCCAGCAGGGGCAGCTGCGTTGATTTACCCGTACCGTCAATTCCTTCAAAGGCAATGAAGAGCCCTCGTTTCATAGCTGTCTCCAGTTAAGGCGATTTGTCACTATGGAGTGGACCATAGAAAGTGCAGACTGCAGACTGCTGGGATCGGCCTGATTGGTGCCGGCAATATCGTAGGCGGTTCCGTGATCCACGGAGGTACGGACAATGGGCAGCCCAAGGGTGACATTGACCCCATCTTCGAAGTGCAGCAATTTAAAGGGAATCAGTCCCTGGTCGTGGTACATGCAGATGACCGCATCATACTGGCCCGAAGCGGCCTTATGAAAAAGGGTATCCGGGGGCCAGGGCCCACTGAGTTCGGCATTGAGTTGGGTGCGCTCCATGGCAGGCACGATAATGCGGCTTTCTTCATCACCAAACATCCCCTCTTCACCGGCGTGGGGATTAAGTGCCGCAACCGCGATACGCGGACGTTCCAGACCAAAATCCTTTTGCAGGGAAAGACAGGTTGTCTCCAAGCAGTCAATAATCGCTTCCTGGCTGAGGAGCTCACTGACCTGATTGAGCGCCACATGAATAGTCACTAAAACCACACGCAGTGTGGGGCCAGCCATCATCATGCGTACGGTCGGGCTTTGAGTGAGGGTGGCCAGCATCTCCGTATGCCCCGGGTAGGCGTAGCCGGCATCCTGCAGACTTTTTTTACTGATCGGGCAGGTGGTCACCGCGGAACAGGCGCCTGAGAGTGTCAGCTCCACGGCTTTTTCAATATAGCTGCCCATGGCCTTACCGGTGCTCAGGGTTGGACGCCCCCAGACTATAGGCAAAGGCAGGGGGGCCCCTACCTGAAGAACGGGCATGGTTCCGGGGATTAACGGTTCTCCTGGCGTCCAGGGAACCATGGCCAGAGAGAGCCCCAGCAGGGCTGCAGCCTGCTGCAATGTTCCCAGATCTCCAAGAATGACCGAGTTGCTGACCGCGTCAGGATTTGCGGCAAAAAGACGGCAAAGGATTTCAGGACCGATGCCGGCGGGACATCCCATGGTAATGGCAACAGGGGCGGTGGTGGCTGACTGCATACTGCTCCTCCTCAGAGGCAAAAATCAAAAGCGTTTTCTATATGTTCAATACGGGCTTGCGTGTCTGTATGCTTTCCCTCAGCAGCGGGATACACGGCAATGACATCAAAACGGGCACTGCACTCCCCTTCCTGCAAGGTCTGCAGATAGGCCATGGCCACTTTGCAAATGCGTTGTTGCTTGCGAAAGTCAACGGCCTCGAGGGCGGAGCCATGCGTCATGGTACTCCGGTATTTGACCTCAACAAAGATCAGCAGGTCCTGATGACGGGCGATTATGTCGATTTCACCGTACCGTTTCCGGTAGTTGGTCGTGACAATGGTGTAGCCACAGCGACGGAGGTAGTCCAAGGCCTGACGCTCACCCCACTGACCTGATTTTTTTGAACCATCTGTACTTTTCCTGTTCCAGAACATGGGACCTCTCTGGGGAAAGAGTCGTTACCAGAGCCCCTTTTGATCGGGTGCTGGACAGGCCGCTTTTTCGAGCAACTCAGCCACCCCCCGAAATGTTCGCCTATGCAGTTCACAAGGGCCATGGAGCCGCAGAGCTTCACGGTGGGCTTTGGTCGGATACCCCTGGTGACGATTAAACCCGTAGACGGGATAACGTTCATGTGCCTGTTGCATCAGTCTATCACGGGTGACCTTGGCAACAATAGAGGCGGCGGCGATGGAGGCACTTTTTGATTCCCCCTTAACAAGGGGGAGCTGGGCAAGTGTCAGTGGTACTTTAAACTTACCATCAACCAGCAAAAAATCTACCCGTGAGGAACCTGCTTGCGACTCGGCGTCTTCGACGGCACGTTGCATGGCAAGCAATGAGGCCTGTAAAATGTTGATCCGCTCTATTTCCCGGGCATC
This sequence comes from uncultured Desulfobulbus sp., assembly GCF_963664075.1. Taxonomy (NCBI): domain Bacteria; kingdom Pseudomonadati; phylum Thermodesulfobacteriota; class Desulfobulbia; order Desulfobulbales; family Desulfobulbaceae; genus Desulfobulbus; species uncultured Desulfobulbus sp. The sequence goes on along the minus strand of NZ_OY760916.1, from coordinate 647,242 downwards.
AGTGATACCCACCCCAACACAGGCTGGGCTTTCGAGCAGCTGGGCATAGAGCTGTTCACGTTTACGGGCACTCAGGGTTTTGGAATCAAAAAATATGCTGGTATCCTGGGAGGGATCAAAAATAACACAGCCGGCAACAACCGGGCCTGCCAACGGACCACGCCCTGCCTCATCCACACCGGCTACCCGGGTAAATCCCTGATCATACAAAGCTCGTTCCAGCGCAAAGGTATCGGGGAGATTCCAGGGATCAGGAAGAGAGGACAAGACATCTTGATTCATAAAACAGTGGGTCCGAATGATAACCAGAAAAGGGAAATGCCCTCAAACAGAAACAGGCATCCGCCCATCTTTGCGATGTGGGGATGCCTGTAAAAAAAGAGATGGTTGCAGGAAGTCGAACTTCCGTGTCACCGCATGCTCTCTTAGATGATACCACGCTCACGAATACGTGCGGCTTTACCACGACGCTCACGGAGATAGTAGAGACGGGAGCGACGAACACGACCCAGAGTAACAACCTCTACCTTCTCAAGACGCGGTGAGTGGAGTGCAAAAGTTTTCTCCACGCCAACACCGTGGGAAATTTTACGAACAGTGAAGGTGGCGTTCATGGCACCACGTTTCCGTTTAAGAACCACGCCCTGGAAAATCTGAACGCGCTCTTTGCTGCCCTCAACGATGCGGATGTGAACCTTTACGGTGTCACCGGCACGAAAATCCGGCATGTCAAAACGCATCTGCTCCAAATCAATCTTATCAATAATATTCATAGCCATCTCCATAATTTTACGACCGGGGATCATTCGACAGCCCTGCCGATGGATGCCTCCAAATCATCCCAAAATATATCGGACCTAATCAACTTATATTGTTCACAGCCAGAGAAACATTTCTGGTTGTTTAGTTTTGTTCCTCTTCCCAATCATCGGGACGTCCCAGCAACCGATCCAGCATTATCGATGCGGCAGAACGAACCGAGAGGTGGTTAAACGGTGTTGGCCCACACAGGGGTGGCAAGACACCATCGACCATCTCCATCACATCGGGACTCAGTCCCCATGCAGTGCCAAACAGAAGCATCACCGGCTTATCAGCAGCGATCATGGACCGAATGGCTGCAAACGAGCGCGTGTTGGCCTGCTTTTTTGCACAGGTTGCCAGAACACACGGCCGCTCGCCGTAATTTTTAGTTGCCTCAGCCAGCGCTTCTTCAATGGAGGCGCAGATACGAATAATCGACAAGGCATTTTGTCTGTCCGGGTTGACTGTGGCCCCGTGACCATTCTGCCAGTGACCGACAATCTGCGCAGCCAACTCCTGCTGCTCTTTAAACGGTGTCACGACCCAGTAGTTGCCGACGCCATAGGTGCGTCCTGCGCGGGCGATATCGTGCAAATCCAGATTGGTGACCGCAGAACCGATGGTTTCTCCGATCCGGTTCACCACCGGGTGATGGACCAGTGCCACATCAACTTTCATGGCTTTTCTCCTGGACAAGCGTCCTGATAGCTGACTCCACCTGGTCAAGCAAGCCTGCCTGACGAAGCGTTTTGCGCTCGGCAGGGGTAAACTGCATCCCTGCAAGGAGATCGGGGCGCCTCTGCAGTGTCAGGTTCACCGATTCAAGCAAACGATGACGGGCAACAGCAGCATGATCACCGGAGAGAAGAACATCAGGCACAGCCATCTCTTCGAAAACCCGAGGTCGTGTGTACTGCCTATGCTTCAGCAGTCCGCAACTGAAACTATCGTTGGTCGCGGATTCACCGCAACCAAGCACTCCTGGGATCAGACGAATAACCGCATCAAGCACGACCAACGCTGCCAGCTCACCGCCGGTGAGGACATAATCTCCAATGGAGATTTCTTCGTCGACATAGCGGTGACGAAAACGCTCGTCTACCCCTTCATAGCGACCACAGACCAGAATAAGTTGATCGTAGTCAGCCAGTTCTTCTGCCACCTGCTGATTAAACTGACGTCCCACTGGGCTCAGTAAAACCACCCTTGCATTAAGTCCGTCCTTTTTCGCTGCCTGGAGGCAGCGGCTCAAGGGCTCGGGCTTCATCACCATTCCTTCGCCGCCGCCAAAGGGGCGATCATCGGTCATGGCGTGACGATCGGTGGCATACTCCCGAATATTGTGTACTCCGATCTCTATCTTGCCATCCTGTAGGGCTCGACGGACGATCCCTTCTTGCAAGGGGGAGACAAAAAACTCAGGAAAAATGGTTAAACAATCTATGAACATCAGGGGAAAATCAGCCTTATCCGTTGATTTCCAACAGCCCCTCGGGCAGATCAAGCACCACCGCCTGCTCATCAATGGAGCTGATAAACGGTTTTACAATCGGAATCAGGTACTCCTTTTTCGCCTGGCGAATAACAAGAAGATCCTGGCCGCTGGTACTCAAGACATTGGTTGCTCTGCCCAGCTCCTGCCCCGCTACGGTTCTGATAGTTTTACCGATTAACGTGTGCAGGTAAAATTCGTCCGCCTCCAGGGGCGGAAGCGCGTCGCTTGGTATCCAGGTCTGGCTGCCTGCCAGCTGCTCGGCCAATGTGCGATCCTGACATTCTTCAAGACGCACAATAACCTGAGAACCACTGACGCGAGCCTGTTTAACCGCGTACGGTTTCTTTTCTCCCTGCTCAGTCGCAGAGAGATAGAGAGTGGTATAGCGACAAAATTCGTCAGGCTGATCTGAGAATGGTCGAACCTTGAGTTCCCCTTTGATCCCATGGGGGCGGGTGACCGTCCCCACAAGCACAAAGTGGTTTTCAGCGATGCTGCTCTCTTCGACCACTACTCAACAATTTCCAGCCGGGTGCGTTTGCCTTCGCCGGGAACTGCCGCAGCTAGAACAGCACGCATAGCCCGTGCGGTTCTCCCCTGCTTGCCGATGACCTTTCCAAGATCTTCCTGGGCGACCCGTAACTCGAGGGTGATGGTGTCATCATCCTCTTGCTGGCTCACCTCGATTTTTTCCGGCTGATCGACCAGTTTACCGGCGATGAACTCAATCAACGCTTTCATTTACGCAGCAGCTTCAGCTCCTGCCTGTTTCTTGATCAGGCTGGCAACGGTGGTCGACGGAGTCGCACCCTTGGTGATCCAATCCTGCAGTTTTTCGTTATCAATATCGATAGTTGCCGGCTCGTTCATCGGGTTGTAGGTGCCAACGATGTCGAGGAACTTACCATCACGCGGCGCTTCGCTGTCAGCAACGACTATACGATAAAACGGTTGTTTTTTCCGACCCTTTCTAGTCAAACGAATACGAACTGCCATTGTTTCTTATCCTCCGGTGGATATTTGCTCCCGCAGTAAATACTGGTGAGCCTCATTGAGTTTATTGCGGTAATGACTGGCTGCCCTGCGTTGTTGTTGCCAACGCAAGCGGCCTATTATCGAACGAGCCCCTTGGGGAGCTTGCGACGTTTTCCGCCGCTCATGACGCCTTTCCCTTTCAGGTTTTTCATCATCTTCAGCATCATGGTGTAGCTTTTCAACACACGATTGACTTCAGCGACCGAGGTACCAGAGCCTTTGGCGATACGTTGCCGACGACTGGCATCAATGATGCGGTGGTTGCGCCGTTCCTTAAGCGTCATCGAGCGGATGATAGCCTCGGTTTTGGCAAGCTCTTTTTCATCGGGCTTGGGCGCATCCTTGAGCTGCTTGAGTTTGTTCATCCCGGGGATCATCCCCATGATCTGCTCAAGGCTGCCCATCTTTTTGATCTGTTGAATCTGGTCAAGAAAATCCTCAAGAGAGAAGGTATTTTTCTGGAGTTTCTTGGCCAGTTTGTCCGCCTTCTTCTTATCGACGACGGACTCTGCCTTTTCAATCAGCGAGAGGACATCGCCCATACCCAAAATACGGGAGGCGGCACGGTCGGGATGAAATACCTCAAGGGCATCAACCGACTCACCAACACCGACAAACTTGATCGGCTTGCCGGTAACTTTTTTCACCGACAGGGCGGCACCACCACGGGCGTCACCTTCCATCTTGGTGAGGACGACACCGGTGATTTCAAGGTCTGCATTAAACCGATCGGCGACGGTAACCGCATCCTGACCGGTCATGGCATCGGCCACAAAGAGGACCTCGGTCAGGGGGACTGTTCGCGCAATCTGCTGCAGCTCCTCCATGAGAGCGTCATCGACATGAAGTCGACCAGCCGTATCGAGAATGAGCGTGTCATACTCACCGGCTCGGGCTTCTGCCATGGCCAGGCGGGCAATGTCAACCGGTTTTTGCTCGGTGGTCGAGCCAAAGACCGGCACGCCGACCTGCTCACCGAGCACATGCAGCTGCTCAATGGCCGCAGGCCGGTAGACGTCAGCAGGAACGAGAAAAGGTTTACGCCCGTTTGCCTTGAGCTGACGTGCCAGCTTAGCCGCGGTTGTGGTTTTACCAGAACCCTGGAGACCGGCCAGCATGATGGCAACAGGTTGCGGCCCATCAAGTTTAATCGGCTGCGCGGTTGTCCCCAGCAACTCAACCAACTCGTCATGGACGATTTTCACCACCTGCTGTCCGGGGGAAAGGCTACTTAAAACCTCTCGCCCGATCGCCTTCTCGGTGACAGCGGCAATGAACTCTTTAACGACACCAAAGTTTACGTCCGCCTCGAGCAACGCTCGTCGCACCTCACCCATGGCTTCCTGAATATTTTCTTCAGTCAGTCTGCCGTGGCCACGTAGCTTTTTAAACGCGCTTTCTAGGCGGTCGGTTAAATTTTCAAACATGTTATATTAGGTGCTCTTTGGACTGAATCCTCAGATGAACGCACAAAAGAGTCCATCTCCGATTTTGCATGCGGAAAATTGCGATTAATACCCGACATGCCCTAACTTGTCAAGCGAGAAGAAAAACATGGTGGTGCGGGTGCTTATTGTTCCCCCAGCACCTCGGCCACCTTGGCAAGTCCTTCCGGACTGTCTGCCTGGAGGCAGGTTATCCCCGCACCTTTAGGCAGAATTTTCTTCATCATTCCAGTAAGAACGTTTTTAGGACCCAGCTCGACAAAGACTTCAACCCCTTCCTTGACCATCTGCTCGATGGAGGGTAACCAGCAAACCGTGGAGGCGATCTGGCGGGCCATAATGGATTTAATCACGGCAGGATCGGTCTCTTTTTCTCCGGTTACATTGAAAAGTACCGGCACCTTGGGAGCTGCAAAAGTGATATTTTCCATGAAGGCGGCGAAATCATCCACTGCACCGGCTACCAGGGGGCTGTGGTTTGCCACGCTCACCTTGAGCGGAATCACCTTGGCGCCCTTTTCGGAGCAGAGCGCGCCTACCCCTTGCAGCCCCTCTTCATCCCCTGAGAGAACGATCTGTGCTCCGGTATTGTGGTTGGCCACAACCGCGACACCGTTACCCTCATAGCCAGCGAGAACTTCCTTGACCTCGTCAATGCTCAGACCGAGAACAGCCCGCATACCTCCGGGGTTGGCCGCACCTTCACGCTCCATCAACTCGCCACGTTTTGTGACCAGGGCAAGCGTGTCCTCAAGGCTCAGCACCCCTGCACCGTAGAGCGCGGAATACTCACCCAGAGAGTGGCCGGCAAAAAAGGCAGGCTGCAGGCCAGGCACCAGTTTAAGTAACTGCTGATAACAGATAAGATTGACCACTGTCAGAGCGGGCTGCAGGTAGAGTACCCGGGTCAAATCTTTGAGAGGCCCTTCAAAGCTGAGTTGTTTTAAGGGGAAGCCGGAGATCTTCTCAGCAAGGTCCATGATCGCTGCCGCGTCCTGATCCTGCTCGATGAACTGCTGCCCCATACCAATAAACTGGGACCCCTGTCCCGGAAAAAGAATTGCTGTTTTTTTCATGTCAAACTACTGGAAAAAATTAAGACTGTTCTGATGCTTCGCGATCAAACAGAAGATTATATACAATGAAAAGACACACGCCGACGGTGATCGCGGAATCGGCGATATTAAAGGCCGGCCAATGGTGGGAACCGATAAGGACATCAAGAAAATCGATCACAAAGCCAAAACGGATGCGATCGATCATATTGCCGATAGCTCCTCCCGCGATCAGGGACAGAGCCATGGTATAGGCGAGACTGCGTCGCCCATAGCTGCGCTGGGCAATCCAGATAAACACCAGGGCTACGCCAGCCATACAGAGAAAGAAGACCTGGCGCCACAGTGCCGGTTGACCGGCCAGAATACTGAATGCGGCACCATTGTTGGTCAGATAGGTCAGGTTAAAAAAACCGGGGATGACCACCTGGCTCTCATGGAGCACAAAGTGATGCATAATCCAGAATTTACTGGCCTGATCGAGACAGACAACCAGAAGAATAACAGAAAAGAAGCTCAGCATCGATCAGGCCTGTGCACTTAAGCGGTCAGTTGGCGCACGACAGCGGCGCAGCGGGCGCAGATGGCCGGATGTTCCGCATCTTCGCCTACAGTGGTGGAAATAGTCCAGCAACGCTCGCACTTGTTCCCGGGAGCGGGGCTAACCGCGATCTCAACGCCGGGGATGGTTTCATCGGCAAGAAAGCTCAGGCCTGCCCCCTCACCAGCGTCTAGCCGCAGAGAGGAAACAATGCAGAGTTCCTGCAACTGCCCCAACCGACCATCAAGAAAAGTCTTCCACTCGTCACTGAGCCTCAAGACCACTTCGGCATCGAGCCCGAGGCCGATCACTTTGTCCCGACGGGCAGCTTCCAGCACACGGGTAATACCGCTACGCAGGCTGAGCAGTTTGTTCCACTGCTCGTCAAAGGCATCATCTTTTGCCACATCATCCACACTGGCAAAGCTCGCGAAAAAGATTGACTGCTCAAGCGGTGCATTCTGCGAGAGCCCATGTAAATGTTCCCAGGCCTCCGCTGTAGTAAAGCAGAGAATGGGAGACATCAGCCGCAACAACCCGTCGAGGATTCGGTAAATGACGGTCTGCGCCGCCCGCCGTTCTGGGCCTGCAGGCAGAGAGCAGTAGAGCCGATCTTTGAGCACATCCATATAAATAGATGAGACGGTCGTTCCACAGAAGTTATGCAGCGCATGATAGATCGCATGGAACTCATAGCGCTCGTAGGCAAGCGTTACCCGACGGCTCACCTGGGCAAATTTGCTTAATGCCCAGCGGTCGATTTCCTGCAGTGCCTCCGGCCCAACACAGTCGGTTTCCGGGTTAAAATCATAGAGGTTGGAGAGCAGGAAGCGCAGGGTATTGCGCATCTTGCGGTAGGCATCGGAGACATGCTTGAGGATCTCGTCGGAGACCTTGACATCATCCTGGTAATTCTCACTGGAAACCCAGAGACGCAGGACCTCGGCGCCGTATTTGTCGATTACCTCCTGGGGCGCGACCACATTCCCCACGGACTTGGACATCTTTTTACCCTGACCGTCGACCACGTAGCCATGGGTAAGCACACCTTTATACGGTGCCCGCCCCCGGGTCCCCACCGAAGTCAGCAGAGAGGACTGAAACCAGCCGCGGTGCTGATCCGAGCCTTCCAGGTAGAGATCGGCCGGCGAATAGAGCTCGTCGCGCTCCTCAAGGACAGCTGCATGACTGGTACCGGAGTCAAACCAGACATCAAGGATGTCGGATTCTTTCTGGAAATTTTTACTGCCACAGCTGCAGCTCACCTCTTCAGGGATAAAGTCACTGACTTCGTACTTAAACCAGGCGTCTGCACCTTCCTTGGCAAAGAGGGTATTGATGTTCTCGCAGACGGTCTCATTTTTAAGAATATCGCCGCAGTCTTTACAGGTAAAGACGGTCACCGGCACACCCCAGGAACGCTGACGGGAGAGACACCAGTCGGGCCGGGCCTCGACCATACCGTAGATGCGTTGCTGACCCCAGGCAGGCGTCCAGCTCACTTCCTGGATAGCGGCCAAGGCTTTGTTCCGCAACTCCAGTTTTTCCATGGCGATGAACCACTGGGCAGTCGCCCGGTACATCACCGGTTCTTTACAACGCCAGCAGTGGGGATAGCTGTGGTTGATGGCCAGTTCTTTTACCAGGGTGCCTTCGGCTGCCATGTCGGCAATGATCTTTTTGTTGACCGCCGGGACCTGTTCCCCTTCGTAGCGACCAGCCTCTTTGATGTATTTTCCTTCGTCATCCACCGGAGAGAGGATCTCAAGCCCGTAGCGAAGACCGGTCTGATAGTCATCGGCACCGTGGCCCGGCGCTGTGTGGACACAGCCAGTACCAGATTCCGCGGTCACATAATCAGCGAGCACCATGAGTGAGTCGCGTTCCATGAAGGGATGGCGACAGTGCATACCCTCAAGACCGCTTGCTGAAAAGGTGGCCAGAATGGAGTAGTCGGCAATCTCAAAGAGCTGCATGCAGCTCTCCACCAGTTCTTTAGCGAGAATCCAGATTTCTCCGGCTACAGCGACGGCGGCGTACTCAAAGTCGGGATGAAAGGCCACCGCCAGGTTGGCCGGCAGCGTCCAGGGCGTAGTGGTCCAGATGAGCACCTTCACCTCTTTTCCGGCCAGCTCAGGAACGACAGAACCCAAGTCCTCGACCACGGGGAACTTGACGTAGATGGAGGGGGAGGTGTGATCGGCGTAATCGACCTCGGCCTCAGCCAGGGCAGTGCCACAGGTCGCACACCAGTAGACCGGCTTTTTGGAGCGGATCACCGCGCCAGAAAGCAGAAATTTATTGAACTCCCGGGCAATGGCGGCCTCATAGGGAAAATTCATGGTCAGATAAGGCGCGTCCCAGTCACCGATAACCCCCAGCCGCTTAAACTGCTCGCGCTGGGTTTTGATCCATTTTTCAGCGTACTTTCGACAGGCACCCCGCTTACCTAAAATGGAAATGGTCTGTTTTTTGGCACCAAGCTCCAGATCGACATTATGCTCAATGGGCAGGCCATGGCAGTCCCAGCCCGGAATGTAGGGTGCATTAAACCCGGCCAACCGCTTGGAACGGAGGATAATATCCTTGAGGACCTTGTTAAAGGCTGTCCCCAGGTGGATGTTGCCGTTGGCGTAGGGAGGGCCGTCATGGAGGATAAACTGGGGACGGTCGGCTGCCGCCTGCTGAATTTTCTGATACAGCTTCTCTTTTTCCCACTGCTTGAGCACCATAGGCTCACGCTGGGTCAGATTCGCTTTCATTTTAAATTTGGTCTTCGGCAGGTTCAGTGTTTCCCTGTAATCCATTGTGATTCCTGAGTATGCTATAAAGAAGGTATTGACGACCGGTCCCATCCACAAAATTGGAGATTTTACCAAGCCGGTGTGAATCTGCAAGGGAAAAGGGGGCTTTTTCGCCACAAGAGGTGAAAAGCACGATCAAAAAGGCGAATAGCAGCTTGTTCTTTTGTTATGGGCAGTGTATTTTGCGCCCATTGTAAAATCGAGTCAATCTTAAGCACTTACGGGTCATTGGAACAGGATTACGCCCCACACTGAGATGCATTTTGAACCCTGAGCATCCATTGGTGCGCCTTGCCCTAGGTGTCTCATTCTTTCCAAGGGAGTCTTCTTTTGAGCGCGACAACAGCCCCCTGCACCCTCTGCGGTTGCCAGCAGAACTCGCCCCTCTCTTCAGAAGGGTATTGCAGCCGATGCACCGAACTTGCCGCCATTGTGCGTGAACAGCCCGAAACCATCCGCAGCCTCTGGCAGCGGTTTCACGACGAGCCCATTCTTCCCAGAGGGACCACGCACACCATTGCCAGCGAGGCGGAGCTGCCTGAGGTCCTCGACGGAAAACGATACCGCGCCATCGATCGGGACCGGAACAAATGGTACTTATCTGTCAGTGAACTCGAAGGAAAACCGGTCGAGATCTTTGCCTCCACCGCCTTTGATCGGGACCACGAACTCCAGTCCCGCATCTCCAACCTGACCACGATCACCCGTCTGATATCGCTCTTGCTCAGGCATCTCTTCATGGGAGAGCCCCTCACCTTTGACAAGTGTCTCAAGCAGATACAGCGCAGCTCCCGCCAAAAAAACGACCTACCCGACATGCTCTACGGGGTCCTGAGCCGTTACCAGCAGCCCATGGATAATCAGTGAGCCCAATATGGGATAAGGTGCACAGTCGGTAGACTGTTGCCAAGCTCAGGAGCCAAGCCCCATAAAAAAAAGCCGAGGTCCAATACCTCGGCTTTGCAAACCACCTTAGCAGTCTTCCCAAAAAACGCTTTCACCTCAACCCGAAAGTGCTCTTTGCCGTGACTCTTTACTGGCAAGATTCCCTACAGTTTTTCCATGAACTTGGCGGTATCAATAACGAACCGCTCATGCACCCCTCGACCAATCTCGCCCTTCTCATCAGAGGCAACCACCTCAAAGACCAGTCTTCGACGATCGACCTCTATCAGTTTAGACACACAGCTCACGTGCATCCCAACCGGGGTGGCCTTGGAATGACTTACGTTGATTTTAATGCCAACGGTACCGTGTCCCTCGGGCAGGTAGGGCAGGACGGATTGCAAACAGGTTTTTTCCATCAGAGCAACCATAGCCGGAGTTGCATAGACCTCAACCAAACCACTCCCATATATTGCGGCAGTATCATCGAGGGTGACTACCAACTCCTGCTTTCCTTGCACCTCAACAGGGATCTGTAACTCCATGTATTCTCTCCTTTGCCAAAGAGGTTGATATGGGGACAATTTCTTCTTTCTGGCTTATACCAAAGAGAAATTCCACGTCAAGCATGGAGGCATATTCAAGTTAAGCGACAAGATCCAGCTGCTGCACACTCCCGACGCCCCCCTCTTCAAACAAAAAGATGCCACTGGCTCGAACCTGCCCCTGCAGTGCATTATCCTCGGTGTTCTTGATACTGAAATCCGTGGCAATACTTCCCAGATAAATCGCCCCGATATTTTTTGTCCCCAGAGCCAGCAGCTGATTCTCCCCAGCCGCGTCTTTGGTCCAGATACGCAATTTATCATAGACGGAATCCGATTCATCAATCCAACCGTTGCCATCCTCATCATACCTAGCTAGATCAGCAAAGCCGTTTCCGCTCTGGGCACCAAAGAGTTCACTGCCATCGTTGATCTGCCCATCTTCGTTTACATCCAGGGCAAGAAACCCGGAGCCGGGACCAACAAAAGAGATCTGGTCCTCGCTGCCATCGGCGTCGATATCAAAACTAAATTTTTCCTGGGTCAACTGGGCGGCATTGCCCCCGAAGTTAATCACCAGCGGATCGCGCAATTTGGCATCCCCAAGTTGGAGCAGATCTTCCTGGGCAGCGGTAAAACTCCGGCTCATATTGACTTCAATACCGATTTCAATTTCCTGACCATCTGCGGTGGTGACCACCCCCTGGGCGGCAAACTGAGTGGCCTCGGACTCATGATAGACCTCCTGTTTCCTGTACTCAACCCCCCATCCCTCGCGCTGCGCACCAGCTTTGGGTTCTGTTGAGCCCTCAGAGGCGCTGGCGGCGTGCATGGCCTTTTGCATTGCACCATGATTGAACATGCGGAATTTACGTCCAGTGATCTTTTCAAACAAGGCGCGAAGCACCCGCATATTGAGATCGTCCATGAGTTCGGCATCCTCAAGCGATGCTCCCACCTCGGTTGATTGGGCAGTCGCAGTGGTCGCGGCCTGCTGTCCGGCCTCGGAGAGAGAGACCTTGGCCGCCTCATCGGCAGCCTCCAGGGCCTTCGCCCGCAGATGGCCCTCTTCAGCATTCACCTGCTCGCTTCGACTTGGCACCGCCCCCTGGCGCCACATGGTCAGGGATTCTTCTTTGTGATAATACTCTACGGAAGTACGGGAACTGGTCAGTTCCATGGAGGAGTTAGTGATCTTCATGATAGTCCTTCCCTGGTTATCATTATCATTGCCGCACAAATCCCCAAAATGAGGCCACATCCCTAAAATAAACAAACTGCAAGCAAGGCGATCGATCATTTTGGAGGCTGCACGGTGGCCACCGTCACTGACGGCGAATAGCTGTCGAGGCGCACTTCTTCCCTGAACAAACACCTCGGCCTTATCGTCTTTTCGGCCCCATCCCAGGAAACCTTTAGCACTAAATTATGGTATCTTGTGGAATACCTGATTATATGCTACAGTGTGACCGATTTTTTGTGACATTTTTACGGCCTGCCAAGCAAAACAAGGGACAACAATAATTCGGTATTGTTGATATTCCTTTTGCCCGCGCCTTAATAGCCGTATAAAGGGTTCTCTGAATAAATTTTATTGGCCAGGAAAAGAAAAAATATTGCTTTTCAGGGCCAAGAAGAGATGTTCACTCCCCCTTCGTGTCGTACAGCCAGCATTCTTACCATTGATGAGCAGACAGCCATGCCCCCCCATACGCCCCATCGAGATCAGGAAGACGCTTTTGCGACGGAAGCGGCAACATTAAGCTCATTGTACTCTTTCCTGTCGCTGACCATGCGCTATCCCGAGCCTGTTTTCTGTGATACATCGCTCTTTGATGCGCTCGAATCCCTGCTTGCTTCCCTTGACTGGCCTGAAGACCTTGCCTCCTTTCAATCCTGGCGTGCTCAAAGCCCAAATCCGGTTGATGAACTCCGCACTGAATACACTCGCCTGTTTATCACAGCTGCCAGGCAAAAAACGCTGCCACTCTACGCCTCTGTCCATGCAGACGGTGACGGGACTCTGCAGGGAAAGACCACGGAACGCACTCGGGATTTTTACCGCGAGCACGGCTATGACATAGCCAACGACACCGAGCCCGCCGACCACATCAGTTTTGAACTCGATTTTTTGGCTGCACTGGCCGGTGAAGCCAAACTTGACGACGAAGATATGTTTCTTCGCACGCTCTTTCGGCCATGGTTTGAACGATTTTTGGAAAAATGGAATAAAGAAGCTCGACACCCCTATTACGCGGTGTCGATACGGTTAATTGATTTTTTCACCAAGGAGGAACAGTAAATGGCAATGAACCTTACCAGGCGGAATTTCCTCAAAGCCGCCTCTATTGCCGCTGCGTCCGTGCCGCTGTCCAAAGTGGCGGCAAAAGCAGAATCAGGAGTTGTTAAGGCACCCCTGGTTGCACAGGGGAGTTTCAAAGACACCCAGACAGCAGTCGGCGGTGTCTGTGAGATGTGTTTCTGGCGTTGTCAGTTGGTCGGAAAAATCCGCGATGGCCGCCTGATGAAGCTGGAGGGCAACCCTAAATCCATCGACAATGGTGTCTCTATCTGTGCCCGAGGTAACGCCGGTGTCAAGCTGCTTTACGATCCGGACCGTCTCAAATACCCGTTGAAAAATGTGGGCAAACGCGGTGCGCCCAAATGGCAGCGTATCTCCTGGGAAGAAGCTTTGGACACCTGTGCCTCCAAGCTCAAAGCCGTTCAGGACAAATACGGTTCCAAGGGTATTGCCATGTTTCCCCATGGCTCCACCGCCAGCTACCCGATGCACTTCTTCGAGCACACCGTGGGCACCCCAAACGTGTCCGAGGCCTCGTTTTTCCAGTGTCGTGGTATCCGCGATACCGCCTACTTGGCGACCATTGGTCTCCCTCCAGGAGAGAACGTGGACATGCCCAATACCAAGGTCATGCTCCTGATCGGTGATCATTTTGGCGAGAACATTCATGTCTCCCACATGAAACGCTATCTCAAGGGACTGGAGAACGGTGCCAAGCTGGTCGTCGTTGATCCCCGCTACTCCGCCTCGGCTGCCAAATCGGACATCTGGGTACAGATTAAACCCGGCACCGACACCGCCTTCTTGCTTGCGATCATGAACTACCTGATCCAAAACGAGAAGTACAACGCCGACTTTGTCGACGAGTACGGTGAAGGCTTTGACGAGATGGCTGAAGGCATCAAGGAATGGACCCTGGAGAAAGCCGCCAAGGTCTGTGATATTCCTGCCGCCCAGATTAAAGAGGTTGCCGAGCTGCTTGCGGCTAACATGCCCAATGTTGCCGTCCACCCTGGCCGTCACGTCTCCTGGTACGGAAACGACTTCCAGCGCCAGCGTGCCCTTGCCTGCCTCACCGGTATTCTTGGTGCCTTTGGCGTCAAAGGTGGCTTTGTCCCGCCCAAAGGCCCCAAAGGGTTGGCCAAGATTAAATGGCCCAGTGGTGATCACGAAACAGAAGCCATTCACGTGGAAGAAGAGATCTACCCCTTCTCTCCTCCCGGTACCCCGACCGACCTGATCCGCAATGCCGCCATCGAAGGTGAGCCCTATCCGATCAAGGGCTGTGTCGTCTGGGGCCAGAACCCCATTCAAACCATCCCCAACCAGGCGAAAACCATCGCCATGCTGGAGCAGATGGACTTTGTCATGTGTGTTGATGTCATGCCCACCGACATCACCATGTACGCCGACATCCTCCTGCCGGACACCAGCTATCTGGAGCGGTACGACTACATCAAAACCGGCACCCAGTGGAACTTCGCTGATGAACAGCAGCAGTACATCGCTCCGCGTATGCCGCTGGTCGCCCCAGGTTTTGAGCGCAAAGAGTCGATCTACATCACCAACGAGATCGCCAAGCGCATGGGCTACGGTGACAAGATTCCGGTTGCAACCCAGGAAGAAATGATCAACAAACGGCTGGCCCCGCTTGGGCTGTCCATTGACTCCATCAGAGCTGAAGACGGCATTCATCTCCAGCCGGGTAAAGATCCGTACGGAGAAATGGATATCGAGGTTATGTTCTACAACGAAGATCTCGAAGATGCCGAATTCCCGCCGATTCCGACCTATATCCCTGTCGCGGAGCCCCCTGCGGGTTTCATGCGCCTGCTCTATGGTCGCTCACCGGTACACACCTTCAACCGGACCATGAACAATGCCTGGCTCTTGGCTGAGTGTGACTCCAATCCGGTCTGGGTCAATGACAAGCTCGCTGCGAAGCTGGGACTCAAAGAGGGCGACACCGTCTCCTTTGTCAACCAGGACGGTGTGAAATCCCGCACCAACACCACGGTCAAGGTGACCCCGGGTATCCGTCAGGATTGTGTCTACATGTACCACGGCTTTGGTACCATGAACAAAGAGATGACCCTGGGCCATGACAAAGGCGTTGACGACACCAGCCTGATCACCAAGCTGGCAGTTGATCCGGAGACTGGCGCCCACGGCATGCGCAACAACTTCGTCAAACTTATCAAAGTCAGCTGATTGTGGGACCGATAGCCCAGATTTCTTATCAGTTCAGGCGGGGGGCAGATTCAAAGTTTTTGGCAATGAATTATAGTAGTCTATATTTATTGCCAAAATACTGCCGAAGATGGCGCCGACTGGGCTGACCTATGGTGAACATTTTGTCAAAATGTTTATGAGAAATTCGGGCTAGACCCGTTATCGAGCGATTCGTATTTCTCTGAAGGAGAGTAGCTATGCAATATGGCATGATCATCGATGTCGACAAGTGCGTGGGCTGCCACGCCTGCGTCATCGCCTGTAAAGCCGAGTGGGAGGTCCCTGCTCAGTACGACAGAAACTGGGTGTTCCGCCTCGGCCCCAGCCTTACCTCTTCGGGTATGGCGGCCACCTATTACCCCGGGCTCTGTAACCACTGCGAGAACCCGCCCTGTGTTCCCGTCTGCCCGGCCGACCCGGTCGAGATGACCTTTAAAGACGCCAAGACCGGCAAAACCGTGACCATGGAAGTGGGCGCAACCTGGAAAGATCCCTTCAACGGGACCGTTCAGGTGGATCACGAGCGCTGCATCGGTTGTGGTGCCTGCCGTGACGCCTGCCCCTATAACGCACGTTACGTCAACGAAGACCTGGCCGACGACAACAGCCTGGGTAAAGTTGACAAATGCACCTACTGCATGCCGCGCGTTGCCGAAGGATTGGAGCCCGCCTGTGTGCAGACCTGTCTTGCCCGGGCCCGTATCTTTGGCGATCTGGACGATCCCAACTCGGAAGTTGCCCAGTACGTCAAAAAAGGTGCGGTTGGCCTCACCTCCAAGGCGGTTCAGATCGGGCCCAATGGGCGCTATTTCGGCAGCAAAAAAGGCGATATGGAGTTGCTGATGCAGGCAGCCCCGCAGAAAATGCCCGAGGTGGCCCTGCGCCGCTCCGTGCTGACCAAGATGTCGCTTGCAGCCAAAAAGCAGGTCAAAGAGCTTGGCATGCTTGGCCTTGCCGGCGGCCTGCTGGTGAAATCGCTGCAGAAAGACGACAAATAAGTCGTTCGTTTTATTGTTTGATCCAGTCCCCTGTCGCCCCTTTGGGCGGCGGGGGATTTTTTTATCTTTTTCCGGAGTAATGCAGACCAGGGGTATGTTTTTTTCACCAGCTGACTATAATAACAAGACAAGCTCAACAAATCAGTTACTTGTGTACTGATACAAGGGGACAACCCGATGTCTATTCGACGCAAAGTCTTCGTTATTATCCTGTTGATATTTACGCTTTTGGGTGGTGCAAACTTTCTCATTCAGCGACTGATTATCTTCCCAAGTTTTCTCGAGCTGGAATCCCGGGAGGCCAGCGAGAACCTGCAACGAATCCGTTATGCCATCGAACGAGAGATCATCCACCTCGATCGCCTCTGCCGAGACTGGGCCATCTGGGATGAATCCTATGATTTTATACAGACCCGTTCCCAGGCCTATATCGAGAGTAATCTCGGTGACTCTACTCTGGAATCCGACCACCTCAACCTGCTGCTCTTTTGTCGACTGGATGGAAGTATTGTCTGGGGTTCCAGCCTCCAAAACGACCAACGGCTCCCCTTTCCCTTTTTCAAGGCACAAAAACTGAGCCTGGATCATCCGCTATTCCATTTTCTGCAAGAGGGCAGTCAACAAAGTAGTTCCGGAATAATCGATTCCCCTTTTGGCCCCCTGCTCTTCTCGACTCAGACAATACTTCGCTCAGGCAGCAGTGGACCGGGCATAGGTTATCTTATCATGGCCCGACTGCTTGATGAACCGGCAGTGAAGACACTCAAGGAACAAACCCGCATTCCTTTTCAGATACGCTATCCGATAGCAGAGACCACACAGCTTTGCGGCTCTATTGATCATGGTTTTCAGCTCAAGACGCAGCAGCTCAGTTTTATTGAACTCAACAATGGCAAATACATTCAATCCTGTTTTGGCTACCCCGATATTTCCGGTAAACCAATCTTCGGGATTGAATATCTTTTTCCCCGGGAAATTACCCGCAAGGGCATTGCCAGCATGGGCTATGCGGCAGCCCTGGTGATTGCTTTGGGCATTTGCATCATCTTTCTTTTAAACCTGACTCTGCAAAAGGTGATCACGCAACCGCTCAAAATGCTGACCGACTATGCCCAGGCAATCGAGCAGGAAAAGGATTTTTCCCGTCGTATTAACATGCACCGCACCGATGAGATCGGTCGCCTGGCCCAGAGTATTGACACCATGGTAGAAACAATTGGTGAACAAACCAATGAGTTGCAACTGGCCAACGAGCAGTTGATACTCCTCACGGTTCAGGATGGTCTGACTTCCATTGCCAACCGGCGCATGTTTGATAGCTACCTCAACAAAGAATGGCGTCGAGCTCAGCGAGAGCAGACCCCGCTCTCGCTGGTTCTCCTGGATGTAGATTTTTTCAAACGTTACAACGATACCTACGGTCATCAGCAGGGAGATCGATGCCTGATCGCCATTGCCGAAACCATGCAAAAACATATCCGCCGCCCTGCCGATCTGGCCGCCCGATACGGTGGAGAAGAATTTGCTCTTATTTTGCCCATTACTGAAAATCAGGGTGCTTACAAGCTTGCAGAAGGCTTGCGTCAGGGGGTCCAGGCTTTACAGATCGAACACCGTGCCTCCGAAGTGTCGGCCTATGTGTCCATCAGTCTTGGAGTGAGCACAATCATTCCCCAGGCAAAGGAAGAAAAATTCAGCCTACATGGTCTTATCGAACAGGCAGATCAACACCTCTACCAGGCAAAGCAGCGTGGCCGCAATTGCGTCTGTACCGAAACGTGACATCAGGTCTACAAAAATATGATCACCAGCTGAGCGCAAAGACGACCTTGTGCCGCTTTCCCATATTGAAAAAAATTTCATATTCAGGACGATACACTCGGCCTGAAGGAACAGGGCGAGATTCACCAGTAAACCAATCTCTGGGCCAGCGAATCCCGTTCGTTCACCTGCAAAAAATCAACAAGAAAAAAACCAAATTTTAGTGTATTATGTACATTCCTAGCTAGGTTCCCGCCTTCGATTAACAGCACAACGTTTTGCCTACACACGAAAAAGAGGTTTTTCCATGCGACACGTTTTCCTTCCGACGCTGCTCGGCCTTCTGCTCCTTTCAGGATGTGCCCCGACAACGGTGGATTCTCTGATTGAACAGAACGATGGGCACAGACTGCTTGGCGCTGAAGTCATGGAGCTGGTCCAGGGAAATACGCTGCAGCTCCGGGCGTTCAATGAAGATGCCCACCTCTATTTCGCACCTTCGGGGAAAATTTTTGCAGGAAGCGACCACAGTACTGATACTGATAAAGGCCGATGGGATGTCAGCGAAGGAGGCGACCTCTGTTTTCGCATGGACAGCTGGTGGTATGGAGATCTTCGCTGTTTCAGCGTCTATGCCACCGGGAGTAAAGACTTTCGACTTGCCACAGATAATGGCATGTTGCGATATCGCGTACTCATGGAACAGGGAGATAGCCAGTCACGTTTTGTCCCTGAAGACACACGCCAGAGAAGTTTACTCAAACGCCCCAAGAAAGAAAAGGTACAGCTCGATTCCAATCAGAAACCAAGAAAAGCAACGCTGATTGAAGAGAGTGGTTCCAGTACATTTGCAGGACAGGATACCGAAGCGACCCTTTCCTTTATGGCTCAAAATTGTCCCGGTTGTAACTTTGCGGGGGTGGATCTGGGGCGCGCAGAACTTATCGGGGCCAACCTGGCCGGAGCAAATCTACAGGGCGCCAACTTGAGCATGGCTAATCTGCGCCGGGCCAACCTGGCAAATGCCAACCTGCAAAAGGCCACTCTGGTGTATACCAATCTCCCCGGAGCCGACCTGCGGGGAGCGGATCTCCGCGGAGCCAACCTCAAAGGAGCCAACCTGATCAAAGCGGATCTCACCGGAGCAAAGCTCAAAGGGGCAAATCTCAGCGAGGTTCTCAAGGAAGGCACTCAAGGCCTCTGATACTTTTTTAAACAGGGCATGCGTTAAACAAAACAGCGAGGAGCTACTCTTGAACAAACAAAAACAACTCAAACTCGTGAACCCGATCCTTGCCTTGCTGCTTACGGTACAGGCACTTTCGGGTATGATGCATGAAATCCTCCCCAAGAACGTTTTTGAATTCTTTCATTCAGCCGGCTGGCTCCTGGTTTTCCTGGCCGCCTATCATGTCTTTCTCAACTGGGCCTGGGTCAAACAGAATTTTTTGAAAAAGCAGGGATAATACGATTACGCAGGGTGGGCTTCATGGCGTGCCCTGCATTTTTTGACAAACACTTTTCGCCACTCACCTCTTCGATCGCTTTTATGTCCACACCATTTGTTCATCTCCACGTCCATTCCCAATACTCCATGCTCGACGGAGCCATCCGCGTCGGTGACCTGATCCACACGGCCCAGGACTTCGGCATGGGGGCCGTTGCCCTCACCGACCACGGTGCCATGTACGGGGCTCTGGAGTTTTACGAAAAGGCCAAAAAAGCCGGGATCAAACCTCTGGTGGGTTGTGAGTTCTATATCGCTGAGAACGGCATGCATATCCATGACCGCAGCGCGGGCCACAACTTTCATCTCGTGGCCCTGGCCATGAACGAGACCGGCTACAAAAACCTGATGAAACTGGCCTCCCTGGCCCAGACCGAAGGATTCTATTACCGTCCGCGTATCGACCGCCAGACTCTCTATAAGTACGAAGAGGGGCTGCTGGTTCTCACCGCCTGTCTCAAGGGAGAGATTCCCTGGCGTCTGAGTCATAACGACGAGGAAACCGCCCGCGCCCGTGCCATCGAATTGCAGGAAGTCTTTGGGGATCGCCTCTATTTCGAGATTCAGGAAAACGGACTGCCGGAACAGGCCATCGCCAATAAGGGGTTGCTTGCCCTGTCCAAAGAACTGGGGATCAAGGTGGTGGCGACCAACGACTGCCACTATCTGACCAAAGAGGAATCCTACGCCCACGAGGTACTCCTCTGCATTCAGACCGGTAAAACCATCAACGATCCCAATCGCTTCAAATTCAACACCGACGAACTCTATTTCAAATCCGGCGACGAGATGGCGGCCCAGTTCAGCTACTGCCCCGAGTCCATCTCCAATACCCTGGAGGTGGCCGAGCGCTGCAACCTGGAGCTTGATTTCTCCGACCACTACTTCCCTATCTTTCCGCTTGAGGAAGGGGAAACCCTGGAGTCGGTCTTTTCCCAGGCCTGCTGGGACGGCATGGAAACACGCATGGCCCATCTCAAAGAGATGGGTGAGGTTTCCAAAGAGCTCGAAGAGACCTATTACGAACGACTCAAATACGAGATCGGCGTTATTCAGGAGATGGGCTTTTCCGGGTACTTCCTGATCGTGGCCGATTTTATCAACTGGGCCAAGGATCATGACATCCCGGTTGGCCCGGGCCGTGGTTCGGGTGCGGGCAGTATCGCCGCCTTTTGTATGTCCATCACCGATATTGACCCCATCCCTTACGGTCTGCTTTTTGAGCGGTTTCTCAACGTTGAGCGTGTCTCCATGCCTGACTTTGACGTCGACTTCTGTAAGGAACGGCGTGATGAGGTCATCGATTATGTGCGCAGGCGCTACGGTGGTGATGCCCATGTGGCCCAGATCGTGGCCTACGGTTCAATGAAGGCCCGCGCGGTTCTGCGCGATGTAGGCCGGGTGCTGGACATTCCTCTGCCGGTGGTGGACCGTATCGCCAAGCTGGTGCCTGAGGAGATGAAGATCACCATCAAAAAGGCCATCGACAAGGAACCCCGCCTGCGGGAGGCCATGAAGGATCCCGATGTTCGGGAGCTGCTCAAAATCTCCCAGACCCTGGAAGGGCTTTCCCGCCATAAGTCCACCCATGCGGCGGGCGTGGTGGTCTCCCCGGAACCCATGGTCGAGTATCTGCCGGTCTGTGTGGGCCCCAACAAGGAGATCCTGACCCAGTACGCCATGAAGTACACCGAGAAAACCGGACTGATCAAGTTCGACTTTCTCGGCCTCAAGACCCTGACCGTGATCGATCGGGCGCTGAAGCTGATCAAGTTTGACCTGGACCGCGATGTGGATCTGAAAAAGATCCCCATGGATGATCCCAAGACCTATGATCTGCTCTGCCGCGGTGACTCCCTGGGCGTGTTCCAGCTGGAGAGTGACGGTATGCGCGAGCTCCTAATCAAGATGGCACCCGAGCAGTTCACTGACCTGATCGCCCTGGTGGCCCTTTACCGTCCGGGACCACTGGACTCGGGTATGGTCGACACCTTTGTCGAGACCAAACACGGCAGACGGCCACCGGACTATCCCCTGCCCCAGATCAAGGAGGTGCTCCAGGAGACCTACGGAGTTATCGTCTACCAGGAACAGGTTATGAAGATCTCCAACATCCTGGCGGGCTACAGCCTGGGGGATGCGGATATTCTGCGCCGTGCCATGGGAAAGAAGATTCCCGAGGTTATGGAGACCGAGCGTGGAAAGTTCATGGCGGGTGCCAAGAAGCTCAATGTCCCGGAGGACAAGGCCACCTACATCTTTGACCTGATGGCCAAATTTGCGGGCTACGGATTTAACAAGTCGCACTCGGCGGCCTACGCCCTGGTGGCCTACCAGACCGCGTATCTCAAGGCCCATTATCCCTCGCAATTTCTGGCGGCCCTGCTCTCCTGCGATTACGACAACACCGACAAGGTGGTGAAGTATATCAACGAGTGCCGCTCCATGAACATCGAGGTGCTGCCTCCGGATATCAACGAGTCATTCAAGGACTTTACGGTTATCAATGACCGGGTTCGCTTTGGTCTGGCTGCGGTGAAGAACGTGGGTGGCGCGGCCTTGGATTCCATCATCGAGGAACGGGAAACCAACGGGCATTACCGCTCGCTCAGTGATTTTGCCAGCCGTATCGACAGCTCCAAGGTCAACCGTAAGGTCATCGAGTCGCTGATCAAGGCTGGAGCCTTTGACTCCATGGGGGGCAAACGAGCCCAGTACATGGCAGTTCTTGAGCGGTGCCTGGAACAGGCCAAGGCCATTCAGCGCGACCGGCTCAGCGGTCAGATGAACCTCTTTGCCGTGGGCCAGTCCGAAGAAAAACAGAGCGAGGCGGTTGAGGTGGAACTGCCCGCCGATATTGAAGAGTGGCCCAACCTGGAAAAACTGGCGGCAGAAAAAGAAACCGTGGGTTTCTTTCTCACCGGTCACCCGCTGGAAGGGGTCATGGAAGATCTGCAACGCTCCATCGATACCGACATTGCAGGAGTGGAAAAACTCAGCGAAGATCAGATGGTCCGCATCGGGGGACTGATTGCCAGCTACAAGGAGCATAAGTCCAAAAAAGGCGACCGCATGGCCTTCACCACCCTGGAGGACATGACAGGCAAGATCGAAGTCATAGTTTTCCCCTCAACCTTTGCCGAATGCTCCGAACTGTTGATCACCGACCAACCGTTGGTTGTTTTAGGCACAGTGCAGCAGGGAGAGCGCGGTGCCAAGATTATTGCTCAAGAGGTTAAAACCTTAAGCAACGCTTTGGAAAAATATACCGAACGGGCGATCATCACCCTGCGGGCTACCCACACCTCACGCCAGCATATGCTGGAACTCAAAGAATTACTCTACCTGCATCACGGAATCACCCCGGTTCTGCTGACCCTGCATTTTGATAACCGGGGCGAGGTGGACATTCAGGTGCTCAAGGATATGAGTGTGCGCCCCTCATCGGAACTCTTTCACAAGATCACCGATCTCTGCGGCCCGCGTTCGCTCCAGGTACTGATGCGTCAACCTGAGGTTCGGCAACGGGGCAACGGCAAAAGGCGGGGCAAGCCCAGCAACTAAACCAACCATTTCACATCCACCCTTTCCTCTTGAAAAAGCGTATCATGAGCAGAGCGACGTGACCATGATTCCCCAAAAGATGAAATAACTGTATTTGTATTTCAACTCGGGAACATTTTCGAAATTGGTGCCATAGATTCCGGCTATGAAGGTCAGTGGAATAAAGATCGCGGCAAATATGGTGAGAATTTTCATAATCTCATTGAGCCGATTGCCCATGGCCGTGTTGTATATACCCAGCTGGTCAGAGAGCATTTCGCAGTAATTATCGGTTGCTTCTACCGCATGAGAGATGAGATCCTTGAGGTCTTTGAGGTAGGGCAGTGTCGATTCCCTGATAATTTCATTATCGCAATTGACCAAATTTATCGTCAGCTCCCGGGCGGGCCTGATGGTTTTACGAAGAAAATTCACCTCTCTTTTATAGGTTGTTATCTGGATAAGAATGGAGGGGGATGGGTCGACCAGGACCTCCTCCTCCAGCTCTTCTACATTCCGCCCGATTTCCTCAATGCAAATAATGTAGTTGTCAACGATGGTGTCGAGAAGAGCATAGGCGAGATAATCAGATTTACACTGTCGTATTCTGCCACGACTTTTTCTCATCCTCTCACGCACCGGCTCGAAAACATCTCCCGGTTTCTCGTGAAAAGAGATCAGGTAGTTATCTCCCAGGACAAGTGAGAGCTGATCGCCCTGAACCACCATCGCCTTGCTGTCAAACCTGAGCATTTTTAAAACCAGGAAAACATACGCATCATATTCTTCAAACTTGGGCCGTTGCCCGGTATTGAGGATGTCTTCAAGTACAAGCGGGTGAATAGAGAACAATTCTCCGATCCGCTTGATGGTGTCTGTGTCATGCAGTCCATAGACTGACACCCAGGTCACGGTGTCGGGACGTACAGATGATTGGCATTCATCAACATTCTCTATAGTGTGCTCATTCAATGCAAGGGTATCAAATGCCATAACCTTGACGATACTGTCATCAAGTTTTTGATTTCCGATAAAGACAAGCGATCCTGGAACATTTCCAGCGCTTTGCTCATTGCTTTTAATAAAATGAGCCATTGTTTGCGCAGTCCTTTGTTGAAGTATCGAAGCAGTACAAATAAAAAAGCGGTCCAGGACAGGAGTCTGTCTGGCCGCTTTTTATACCTGACATCCGTTGCAGGGGCTGGTTGCTTACAGATTCAGGTCAGGTTGCATGCCTCTTTCTCAGGCATTTTCAAAGATTTCGTACTTGGTGGGTTCTCCGAGCAGTTCATCGATTTTTCCCTGCAGCTCTACCCGCTCTTTGCTGAGCGTCCAGGCACGCCAGTCGTCCAGGGTCTGCCAGCTACTGATAACCATACTCACCCCGGGCTCATCGATCTGGGAAAAAGTTTCTCCAGAGATATAGCCTTTCTGAGCCAGGGTGAGGGCCCGCATTTTTCTGAGCAGTTGATCCAGTTGAGGGGTGAGTTCCTTGGCCACTTTACGTTTGATTATAATCTTTACAGCCATGTGATCCTCCTCCTGTTCTGATATAGGGTTTGGACGGAAAAACAGATCCCCAGCCATCTGTCCTGGTACTATTATAGGCCTCAGCAACTGAGTAAGCAAAATTTTGCAGGAAACTTTTGAGAAAATACGTTCAAACCAAAATGCCCTCTTTGTCCTGAGGACAAGGAGGGCAAACAAAACACTGGCATTTGAGCCAGCGAGCTGAAAAGAACAGGTATGTTTTTTTAGTACGAGTAGGACTGCTGCTGACGGATGGGATTAATGACAATACTTACCCGCCTATTCATAGCCGGGCTTGAGGAAATCAGCTGAGACTCCCCATAGCCAACTGCGTCAATTCGTCGGGGATCAACCCCCTGTTGCACCAGAACATTTTTCACAGCCTGGGCACGACGCTCAGAAAGGACCTGATTGTACGCAGCACTGCCGGAGGCATCGGTATGCCCCTCAACACGGATCGTGGTTTGGGGGTACTGATTGAGGACGTTGGACACTCGGCCCAGTTCACTGTAGCCACCGGGCTTGATTTGCGTTGAATCATAATCAAAAAAGGTATCACTTTTAAAAGTTGCTGTCAGCACATCCTGCTCGCGCTGAATGGAGGCATCGGTCATCTGCCGCAGGGCACGCTCCTGATTGTCCATGTAGAGACCGATCTGGTTGCCTGCAAGACCGCCGATGGCCGCGCCGATCCCCGCTCCCACAAGGGTACTGCCGGTATCACCACCGATAGCCTGACCAAGGATTGCGCCTACGCCTGCTCCAACCCCCGCCCCCACAGCTGTACCGGTCTGCTGATTAGTCGCGCACGATGTCAGTGCGAGCGATAAAAAAATTACTGCTGAAAATCTGGCCAGTTGATGCATAGAAAAGCCTCCTCTCTGGAAAATCTATTCTTTGCTTACAATGAATGATACCTGAATCCGTGACAGTGGGTGGACACTGATGAAAGCTCACAGATTCAGATGATATGAAAAAATAATAAGACAGGAATGGAAAAAAGAAAAGTCTGAAGCCCAAAGGATCAGGTACAAACGAAGGTGACAGGTTCACCTGGAACACAACCTAAAAGGGTGGTAGCGCTGGCCTGGTTTGCTGCAATCTCTATAAAGCCCGAACTGTCAACAAGCACCAACAATGCTCCTTTCTCCACTTGGGCATAGTTGGTGGCAAAGGTTGTCAGTCTTCGACCACAGATCTCAACGTGCTTCATATGGGGCGGACTGGCCTGGCTGCGTGGAACGCGAATGGTCGTGCGCACGTTACCAAAGTGATCGATGGACAGCACTTGACCGCGCACGGCTGTCTTCCCGGGTTGCAATAGAGGCAGGTCAAGCCGACTGAGTTGGGCAAGCGGCAACACAGCTCCCAGGGAAGCCAGCCGCTTGCCCGTTGCCAGGGCTGCCGCAGCCGGAGCCATGACATCTCGGCCGTGGAAGGTGGGGCTGATGAGACGACCAGTGGGCTGCGCATCGAGTTGATGCACGGTGGCGACTGTTCCTTCGTCCAGAAGCAAACTCAGAATACCGTTATCCGGACAGACAAAATAATGATCGTTTCCGTGGGCGGCAATCATCTGGCGCTCACTGCCCACACCTGGATCAACTACCACTAGATGAATGGTCCCTCGAGGAAAACAGGCATAGGAGGTTGCAAGGGTTACCGCAGCAGCATGGATATTCCAGGGCGGAACGGCATGGCTGATATCCACAAGGGTTGCCTGCGGGCACCCTGACAGCAGGGCCCCTTTCATCTGGCCCACATAGGGATCATCCAGGCCAAAATCAGTAATCAGGGTGATGATCGGAGGGAACTGTTGCATAGAGGGTGAGTGCATAAACTGAGCTGAGCAATGTGCGGGTGAGCTGAGTTACGTTGGCGGAGAGGCACGCCCCCCAACATATATCGGCTTAGCTCTTAGCCAAAACAGAGACCACAGTCAGGACAGGTGGTCTGGCTGGTGGCAAAACGGGTTCCGCAGGCCGGGCAGTTGGTCTCTTCGTGCTCATCATCAAAGACAGCTCCCACATGCTCGATATCATGGTCATTTAAGCCTGTACTTTGAAAATAATCATCACTGAGCACGGCCATAACCCGTTGAAGATCCTGCTCCCGAACTTGCAGCAGCACCTCTGGCCCTTTACAGCCGCAGCCCCCCCCCTCTTCTTTCACCAGTCGGGCGGCCAAGCCTTTTCCCTGCACGACCCGCTGCAGCTCCTTAAGCTGCAACAGGGGGCCGCGTCGTATACTGACCACCGCCTCATTGGGTGCAATCACCAGCGAAGACGACGTCTCTGACTCGCCTACCGCCTGTGCCTCAAGCATTGTCTCTCCGAGCACCAACGGTACCTGGCAATCAGCACAGATGACTATATCGGCCCGGTATTCATCGGCACACTGGGGGCAGTATTTCAGTTCGGGGTCTATCGTTTCTGGCTTCATTAGAGAATGTACCGACTGAGATCCTGGTTTTCTGAGATATCGTCAAGTTGCTGGCGCACATACTTTGCCGTCACGGTGAAGGTGAGCTCATCACGATCCGGGGCGTCAAAGGAGACCTCATCCAGCACCCGTTCCACCACGGTATGCAGACGACGGGCACCAATATCCTCAGTTTTCTGGTTCACCTGCACTGCGATACGAGCCAATTCTCGAATGGCATCTTCTTCAAAGACCAGGTTGATATCCTCGGTATCAAGCATGGCCTGGTACTGTTTGATCAGCGCATTTTGAGGCTCGGTGAGAATGCGAAAAAACTCCTCCTCGCCCAAGGCCTGCAGGTTGACCCGAATGGGAAACCGCCCCTGGAGCTCGGGGGCCAGATCCGAGGGTTTGGCCATATGAAAGGCGCCACTGGCGATAAAAAGGATGTGATCGGTTTTAACCGGACCGTACTTGGTGGTTACGGTGGTTCCCTCGACGATGGGCAACAGATCACGCTGCACACCTTCCCGGGAGACATCGGGAGAACCGGAGCCGGAACCACTGCGGGCGGCAATCTTATCGATCTCGTCTAAGAAGATAATCCCCGACTGCTCGGTACGACGAATCGCCTTTTCGGTCACAGACTCGTTATCCACCAGCCGCTCTGCCTCTTCCCGTTTGAGCAGTTCCAGCGCCTCGGGCACCTTAACTTTTTTGCTCTGTTTCTTTTTCGGAAAAAATTTGGAAAAGGCGTCCTGCAGCGAGTTCTGCATTTCCTCCATCCCGGAGGCTGAAAAGACTTCCACCACCGGAGCACCACCTGTCGTGGCGACCGACATTTCCACCTCTCGATCATCCAGGTCTCCCTGGCGCAGCATCTCCCGAAACCGCTCGCGGGTGGTTTGAGTGCGGGTTTCATTTTCGCTGCTTTCCCGATTTTCGGTGTCAAAACCAAGAGAGATCACATTGGATGGTTGGGGCTGGCTGACAGGAGAAGCTCCACCGGAGCTTGGCAGGAGCAAATCGAGCAGACGCTCTTCCGCCATCACTTCAGCCTTTTCCTGGACACCTTCCTGCTCTTCTTTGGTCACCATATTGATCGCCAACTGGGTCAGGTCGCGAATCATGGACTCCACATCGCGTCCCACATAGCCAACCTCAGTGAACTTGGAAGCCTCGACTTTCAGAAAAGGACTTTTAGCCAACTGGGCCAGGCGGCGGGCGATCTCGGTTTTTCCCACACCCGTCGGCCCGATCATGATGATATTTTTGGGCGCAATCTCTTCACGAAGCGGCGGCTCGACCTGTTGGCGACGCCAACGATTCCTCAAGGCTATGGCAACGGAGCGTTTGGCATCGGCCTGACCGATGATGTAGCGGTCAAGTTCGGCGACGGTCTGCCTGGGGGTAAGAGAATTTATTCCTTTCATATTTTTTCAACAACGATATTGGAATTGGTGTAGATGCAGATTGAACCAGCAATTTCCAGGGATGTACGGGCTATGGCCTCAGCATCTAAGTCGGAATGGGCGACCAGAGCTCGAGCTGCGGCCAGGGCATACGGACCACCCGAGCCAATGGCCAGAATAGCGTCATCGGCCTCGATCACATCACCGGTTCCGGAAAGCAGCAGGGAATGTTTGCTGTCAACAGCGATGAGCATGGCTTCAAGACGACGCAACATCTTGTCCATACGCCAGTCTTTGGCCAGTTCAACCGCAGCGCGCATCAGGTTGCCGTTAAACTGCTCCAGTTTCTGCTCCAATCGGTCATACAAGGTAAAGGCATCGGCAGTGGATCCGGCAAACCCGGTGATCACCTTATCATGGTAGAGTCGCCGCACCTTCCGCGCCTGATGCTTAATCACTGTGGCGCCGAGGGTCACCTGGCCATCTCCAGCGACCACGACCTCACCTTTGTGACGAATAGCCACGATGGTGGTGGAACGAATTTTAGGTTTTTGCATAGGATATGTAAGAAAAAAGAATGATCAGCGCGCAAACGCCGTTTATAGTTTGTGGGTTTCTTGCATCATTGGAAGATAAACATACCGCCTAGATTGGCAGAAAAGCGATCCTTCAAAACTTCCTTGTTTCAAGAAACACAGAAGTTGAGGATGACCTGTAACCACGATCAAAAACTCCGTCAAGGCTCAGCCCTCTGAGCGTGATGCCCCTTTGGCCTGGGGGTGTGCCTGGTCATAGACCCGGGAGAGATGCGTAATATTCAAGTGGGTATATCGTTGGGTGGTGGAAAGGCTGACATGGCCCAGTAACTCCTGTACAGTACGCAGGTCAGCTCCCATTTCCAACAGATGGGTGGCAAAGGAGTGGCGCAGGGCATGGGGAGTCACGGTAACGGCGATGCCCGCTCGCTGAGCATAACTGACGATACTCCGCTCCACACTGCGTCCACTTAAACGACTTCCCTGCCCGTTGAGAAAGAGAGCTTCTCGCTCCACCGGCTTGCCACGCTGGGCTCGAGCCTGACTCAAGGATTCCCGCTCCGGCAGGTACTGCTCGATTGCCGCATGGGCTGCGCGCCCAAAAGGCACAATGCGTTCCTTGTTCCCTTTGCCACGTACGCGCACCATCTCAGCAACCAGATCTATATCTTCAAGGTTGGAACCGACCAACTCGGAAACCCGCATTCCTGTGGCATACAACATCTCAAGCAGCGCCCGGTCACGCCGCCAGTATCGGTCGGAAACAACAGGCGCTTCCAGCAGGGCAAAGACCTCGTCAACGGTTAAAAAAGCTGGGATGTGCTGCCCTTGCTTAGGACCAGAAACTCCTGCAAGCGGATCAACATGGAGCACACCTTCACGTTTGAGAAAACGAAAAAAGGTGCGCAGAGCTGAAAGTTTGCGGGCCACCGATGCCGATGCGTTACGCCCGTAAAGCGAACCGACAAACGATTGGACCAGTTGTGGTGTAATATCAGTCGGCAAAAGTGTTGCTCCTGCAAACTGATAAAAGTCTAGAATATCTCGCTGATATCCATCTGCAGTATGGGGTGAGTACCCCTTTTCAACGAGCAACCAGCTGACGAATTGTTGAACAAGTCTCGACATCATAAAAGATGAGGTTGAAAGGAACTTGGAGAATGTTTAGTATGCATGTTTACCCTTGCTCCTCTATTTGGGCAAATAAATTTCTGAATCCGTGACGGCGGGTGACCGCTGAACAACATATTCTCACGCGGACGGAACCGCTTTATGGCTAAAAAGACTTTTGAGACCGCACTGACTAAACTAGAACAGATCACCGATGAGCTGGAAAACGGAGACCTGAGTCTGGAAAAAAGTCTGGAAAAATTTAACGAGGGAATGAGCCTGGTGCAGTTTTGTAATGGCAAGCTTGACGAGGCCAAGGCCCAAGTCGAGCTGTTGCTCAAAAAAAACGGCACCCTGGAAGCTGTCCCTTTTACCGAGGAAACCTGTGGAGATCAAAACGTATCTCAATGAGCAACGGCAGCTGGTCGAAGACCGACTTGCTGCATTGATGCTCGAAAAATCCGGTGATTTCAGCAAGCACATAGAATCCATGCGCTATAGCCTCTTTGTTGGCGGCAAACGGATTCGCCCTATTCTCTGTATCGCAGGAGCAGGTGCTGTGGATAGTAGCCAGGAGGTTCGCGCAAAAGCACTCTCCGTGGCCTGCGCTCTGGAATGTATTCACACCTACTCTCTGATTCACGACGATCTCCCCGCCATGGATGATGACGATCTTCGTCGGGGCAAGCCAACCAACCATACCATTTACGGTGAGGCTGGCGCAATCCTGGCGGGTGACGGTTTACTGACCTACGCCTTTGATCTACTCAGTGGTCAGGCAACCAAGGGTGTGGATGACTCCACCAGAATTCGGCTCATCAACACCATCGCTCGGGCAGCGGGCCCTCTGGGCATGGTTGGTGGCCAATCACTGGATATGCTCTACGAAGGTAAGCAGGTGGGCTATGAGACCCTGCGAGCCATCCACCGTAGCAAAACTGGTGCCCTTATTACAGCCTCGGTGCTAACGGGAGCCATGGTGGCCGGAGCCACGGTGGAACAGGAGGCAGCTCTCCAGACCTACGGCAACAACATCGGCCTTGCCTTTCAGATTGTCGATGATCTCTTGGATGTCGAGGCCACCACTGAAGAACTCGGCAAACCGGCCGGCAGCGATGTCGAAGCCGATAAGGTCACTTACCCATCGCTCTTTGGTGTGGAAACAACCCGCACCATGGCCCGCGAGGCTGTCAAGGAAGCACTGGCGGCTCTGGAAAATTTTGATGCTCACGCAGACCCGCTACGGGCATTGGCACATTACATAGTGGATAGAAAGAAATAGTTATGCTCATTGTGGACTCCCTCACCGACCGTCCCTCAACTCTGCTGGACACCATTAACTCGCCCCGAGATCTCCGCCGCCTCAATGTGCCGCAGATGTCACAGCTGGCCCAGGAACTTCGAGACACCATTATCAACACGGTTGCTGCAAACGGTGGCCATCTCGCCCCCAGCCTGGGAGTGGTGGAGCTCAGTATCGCACTGCACTACGTGTTCGACACACCACGGGATCGTTTGGTCTGGGATGTTGGCCACCAGGCCTACGCCCATAAATTGCTAACCGGCCGTCGGGATACCTTCTCGACCCTGCGCCAGTACAAAGGGATGAGTGGTTTTCCCAAACGTGGAGAGAGCCCGTACGATACGGTGGAAGCGGGACACAGCTCCACCTCGATTTCTTATGGACTTGGTATGGCCACGGCCAAATGCCGCCAGAAGGATTCCGCCAAGGTGGTCACCATCATCGGCGATGGCTCAATGACTGCGGGCATGGCCTTTGAGGGACTCAATCACGCTGGTGATCTGGGCAAAAACCTGGTGGTGATCCTCAACGATAACGAGATGTCGATCTCAAAAAACGTAGGGGCGCTCTCCAGCTTTTTAAGTCGCAAGATGACCGG
Organism: uncultured Desulfobulbus sp.; assembly: GCF_963664075.1. NCBI lineage: Bacteria > Pseudomonadati > Thermodesulfobacteriota > Desulfobulbia > Desulfobulbales > Desulfobulbaceae > Desulfobulbus > uncultured Desulfobulbus sp. Next base: position 615,380 of record NZ_OY760916.1, on the reverse strand, counting down.
CCGTACCATTCGCCGCCTGCGTGATCATATCGAAGACCGTCTCATGGCGCTCTCCTCGGTGGGTGAAAATATTCTCTCCGTGCTGCGTAAAAGTGAGGAAAGCCTCAAAGGCTTTTTCACACCGGGCATGCTTTTTGAGGCGCTCAAGTTCAAATATGTGGGCCCCATCCCCGGCCATGAGCTCGAAGACCTGATTGCTACTTTGGAAAACGTACGCGATCATAACCACGGCCCTGTACTGGTTCATGTGATCACCACCAAGGGGAAAGGTTACAAACCCGCAGAAGAGAACCCCGGCGACTACCATGGCGTTGGCCCCTTTGATATCGCCACTGGTATCCAAAAGAAAAACTCCAGCGCTCCGATCTCCTACACCAAGGTCTTCGGCCAAACCCTCTCCCGCCTGGCCCGTCAGGATAAACGAGTGGTTGGAATCACGGCTGCCATGCCCGCCGGAACGGGTCTGGCTCCCTTTGCCGCTGAATTCCCCGACCGTTTTTTTGATGTGGGCATTGCCGAGCAGCACGCGGTGACCTTTGCAGCCGGATTGGCGCTTGAGGGACTGCGCCCGTTTTTTGCGGTGTACAGTTCTTTCATGCAACGCTCGCTGGATCAGCTGATCCATGATGTCTGCCTACCCAAGCTGCCGGTAACCATTGCCCTGGATCGGGCAGGCGTTGTTGGCGCAGATGGCCCCACTCATCATGGCGTGTTTGACCTCTCCTTTCTGCGCTTCGTGCCAAACCTGACCATTCTGGCTCCCAAGGATGAAAACGAACTCCAGCACATGCTCGCCTTCTGTCTGGAGCATGACGGCCCCGTAGTTATCCGCTACCCCCGCGGGAGTGGCGAAGGTGTGCCGCTTGAGGCCGACTTTGCCCCGATTCACTACCAAGAGGCCGAGGTGCTCCGTGATGGAAGCGATCTGCTGCTTCTACCTGTGGGCAACCGGGTTGCTGCAGCGGTTGAGGCGGCACAACTGTTGGAGACGCAAGGAATCAGGGCGGCCGTGGTTAATCCCCGCTTTATCAAACCATTAGATGGCAAACTGATTTGCGAGCTAGCCCGCGAAACCGGAAAGGTGATCACCATTGAGGACAACGCCATCCAAGGTGGGTTTGGCAGCTCGGTGCTGGAACTGCTCCAGCACAATGGTCTGCACCTCCCCGTGAAGATGCTTGGCTACAGCGACGCCTTTGTCGAGCATGGTCCCCAGGCGATTCTCTGGAAGAATGCAGGAATAGACAGTAAAGGGATTGCACAGGCCGCCGTCGAGCTGGTAAAAAATTCTGATCATCACTGAATCACAACCAGTCAAGCCAGGGATTGTCTCATTCCAAAGGAATGGAGGCTGGGTACTTTTTTGTGCCCTCCGAGAGTTCGTGCCCTTGCCCCCCGGTGGTGTAGAAAACAACATCTGCCCACCCTTCGCTGAGTATTGATGGTAACAAAAAAAAATGCCCCTGGCCTGAATATAGGCCCGTGGCATTTTTTTTAAAGTTGCGCCGCTGTCACTTCCCCGACTTCGCCTCATCCTTCTGCCGTAACAAGGGCAAAAAACGCTCCATATAATCCGTGCTCATCACGCCAAGCCGTACGGCGGCCTGAGCGGTCATGGAGGCAAAGACACCTGTAGACTGGACACAGAGCGCCGAGTCCTGGTTATAAATTTCACCGGAAACAATGACCTTGCGTTCGGAGACCACCTCTTGAATGGTGCCAATGGCCACAAGCGGCGTTTCTGAAGGGACAGGTTTTTTGAAGTCCACATTGATGGACTTGGTCACTCCGATTTTTCCCAAAAGGTAAATAACCGACCAGCCCATCATCTCATCCAGGATGGTCGTGAGGATACCGCCATGGACGGTGGAATCCCAGCCAGCCATGGTCTTGGGAACGCTGACATAGGAATAGAGACGGGTATCGTCGGTTAGAAACTCCATCTTCAGACCAACGGGATTTTTGCTGCCACAACCAAAACAGGTTTGATCTTCAAAATTTTTGACAGTTTTGAGTTCTTGCCGAACGATATTCACGCACTTCCTCCATTTTTTTGTGCCAAACCGTAGTTGAACGCCTAGTTTCCATCCAGAATCGATCTTTTCGGAGTCTGCGCTTACCTGCCCAATTTCGGCGTTATGCTTAAAATTCTACCCTCGGAGGTAAGCGAAGACTCCGATATCATCTATATGCCTGCGGTAAAATTTTTCGCATGCCTCGGAGTCGTGGCTTACCTGAACTTGAACAAACATCCTCATTTCTGGACGGACACTAGTTCTCAGCGAATTATACCGTAAATAATCTGGGACACTCGACTGGAAGCATCAAACACATACCCTATGGCCTTTTCCATATCCACGATCGAGTTGCCGGTTCCATTGACCTGCAATTTTTTCTGCACCGCAGCATACGAGGTCCCCAAATGAATGCCGTTGACATCCCGGAAATCTGGATCCGTGATAATGATGTATTGAATTTTTTCGGTCTTCTTGGGGATATTGACCAGGACTGTCCGATATCTGCAGACGAGACGATCATCACGGTAGACCTTCGATACAGGTCTGCCCAACACGCGTAGAGTATCCGCCAGGGTCGAGATGCCGGGCGTTAACCCCCGATAGGTTACACCACCTGCTGCAAAGGCAGGCAGACTGACCAGGCAACAAAAAAACAGCACCAGGAACCACCATTTCTTTGCCATGTTGCCTCCTTGCATTGAACGGAAGCAGGTGGTTACTGAACAAGCTGCAGTTTTTCTTTAAGAGTCTGCGTTGTTCAGCAGCCACCTGCGCTCACAAATTTAACTTATTTTTTCTTGAGTTCCTCAATTTCTTCTTCCACTTCCTCTGCACCTTCGGCATACAATTTGGCCTCGTCAGGGGCCAGCTCGTAGAGCAGACGCAGAAATTCACCGGCGTGAACACGCTCTTCATCGGCAACGTCTTTGAGCACACTGATCGCCAGCTCGTTATCAGTCGACTCAGCCAACTGCATATAAAGCTGAATCGCCTCATACTCGGCGGCAACCATGAAACGGATAGCGCGAATCAACTCCGCATCAGTGAGTTTTTTACCATTTGACAAACCAGAAAAAGGGGCTCCAAATTCAGGCATACAATCCTCCTCCCGCAAGCGGGGTCTTTAGGTATTCAAGGTGATTCATGAGAGGGGCGGCGAGGATCCTTGCCCCTTCACACTCCATTTTTTGGAACAAAATTCTTAGGATGGGCACGAAATGCTTTCATTGTAGACTAACGCGTACACTGTGGAATGCAAGCCGAACCATCGCGTACATCTACGCTCCGCAGCTGGGGCAGCTGTCCTGTCACAGGATTCAAGAGGCGGGATACAGGGAGGAGAGATAATAGGCAATTGCCGCTGCAATAAGGCACCCTATCCCCAAAACTATCTGCAGCCGTCTGTGCTTGGAAAACCAGAGAAGAAGTGGCAAGAAGCCAAGACAGATAACGCACACGCCCGAGTACACCGCCGCAGGCCCTGTGAGAATGAGTTCAACTCCGAGCCTACCGCTGCGAGCGATGTACTCACCGGTGAGCACAGCCCGCAAACCAATGATTACAATAATCAGACTTAAGAGGGAGGCAAGTATTCGAGGTATTTTCATGGGTTGTCGTGTATTCTCCAAAAAAAATAATATGAGTTCTATCCCACTTTCTTTCCCTTACTTTCCACCAATGCATAAAAAAATTTCGCTGCTTTTTCTCTGTACAGGGAACTCGTGCCGAAGCCAGATGGCCGAAGGTTGGGCACGTCACCTTAAAAACGATTTGATTACAGCCCACTCAGCCGGTATCGAGACACATGGGCTCAACCCTTTGGCGGTGCGCGTCATGGCTGAGGCCGGCGTGGATATCTCCGGGCAGCACTCCCAGCATATCGATGCCTTCAACGAGGTTCCCCTGGATTGTATCATAACCGTCTGTGGCCATGCCCATGAAACCTGCCCCTATTTTCCAGCTCAGGTGCCCGTGATTCATGTAGGTTTTGACGATCCCCCCCAAATGGCTGAGAAAATTGCTCGGCAGGGAGCAAGCCTGGAGGAGCAGCTTGATTGTTACCGCCAGGTACGCGATGCGATCAAGACCTTTATACTTACCTTACCCCAGGGACTGGGGCTATAGTTGCGCTCACAATATTCTCCAACGGCAACACCCAAGTTTTTTTGCCCAGCAAAAGCCAGATGAACCGTATTTGTTTGAATGCATAAGTCCCTGAAACGGGAGAAACCTCCATGTGGGTATAATGTTATTAGCAACTGTTGGGTCGAGAACCAGCTCGCCCAAAATACGCCACAAGGAGGTTTCTATGAATAGATGGTACTTTATCGGACTGGATCTTCACAAGAAGATGATTGCCTACTGCATCAAAACCATCGATGGTCGACTCATTGAGCAAGGAATGGTAGCCTCTGACAGAACATCGTTGAAAACATGGGCAAAAGGCTTACCTGGCCCTTGGATTGGTGCGATGGAGGCCACGATGTTCACTGGCTGGGTCTACGATTTTCTTGCACCTTATGCCGTTGAGTTAAAAGTGGCCCATCCTGAGATGCTCAGAGCTATCACCGCTGCCAAGAAAAAAAACGATCGGGCCGATGCGGAAAGAATTGCCGATCTCCTGCGGGTCAACCTCTTACCGGAATGCACCATGCTTCCGCAAGAAATCAGGGAACTGCGGCGGGTTCTGCGATATCGCAACCACCTGTTACGAACAGCGGTCAGAATGCACAACAAAATGTCCGGTCTACTGATGGAGGTTGGAGCGGGCTACAATAAAAAGCGCCTTCGAGGCAAAAAATATTTTCATGAGTTATTGGATCGACTTGATGAGGTCCCATCTTCGGTTAAGGAGTTACTCATGCTAAGCCGTAGCGGATTTGAGATGTTCCAAACTTTTCACAAACGGCTACTTCAGGCCTTGCGCACAAATCCTTTAATCCAGGAAAAGGTTGGTCGATTGATGACTATTCCTGGAGTTGGCGAGGTTACTGCGCTGACCTGGGTACTTGAGGTCGGGCCTCCGTCACGATTCAGCTCTATTCGCCAAGCAATCAGTTATTGTGGCCTGTGCAGTGCACAACGGGAATCCTCAACTCGCAGCCGTACATCAACGGGAACTGGGCAAAGGCAACCGAAACAGGGCAACGCTTGCCGTGGCCAGAAGGCTGGTGGCGTACATGATGTCAGTTGACAAAAGCCAAACCGACTTCGTTTTCCGTGAGGAACAAAAAGCAGCTTAGAAGAATTATACGCACAACATACGCTCTACCAAAACCACGATCTTCCCGTCGGTCCTCGCCGAGAACGACTCTGTAAGCGAATTTTGCGATACTGCGATAAAATTGTTTCGAGGCCGGTGGGTTGACCCAAACTCAATCTTCTGCCGAGGTCAATGAGGATAGAGGGAGAACATGAACCGTATCCGGCCTCGAATGCAGCAAATGGATGTCTGGTCGCGTGATCACGTTGGCCCATGGAACAGGATGAAAAAGATCGGATTGCGGTGAGTGATTGAAAATCTCTAGGTATTACACCGAGCTTGCACCCGCTCCAGCCGGAGGCCCGTTCCTCCGACGAGCTACACTCTGGCCCATTCTCGGAACGTCCCTCCGGCCTCCGCTCCCAACGAAGCAGAGGCAGGATCAGGTCAGCGGCAAAGCTGAATTGGCTTAATACCAGGGGGATACGGGAAATCTCCGTTTTCCCCTTGACTATACTTATCATGGATGTCGTTCTCGTAAAAAGCCCCGAGAACGACGTTCCGATCTTCACAAGCTATTGATTTCACAATATGTGATCTCTCGGCTTCCGACTTTTTACGAATCCATTAACATTCTGCCCACCGAACTGCAAACAGCCCCAATCAGGAAACGGAAACCTTAATTCACACCTTAAACTGCCCCACCATGGTGTTTAAGGTCTCAGCCAACTGGGCCAGGCTCTCGGAGCTGGTCTTAATCTGACGCCCTTCCTGAACAATATCTGCGGCTGAGTTACTCACCTCTTCGATATTCTCCTCTATTCCTGCAGCGGACACAGAACTCAGACTTACTGTTTGATTGACCTCATCAATCCCTGCCGAGGCCTGGCTTAGATTTTCTGCAATCTCATGGGTGGCGACATTCTGTTCTTCAACGGCTGTGGCGATTATCTGCACGATCTCATTAACATCATCGATAACAATTTTAATCTCGTCAATCCCTGACATGGTGCTTGCGGAACTCTCCTGAATTCTTATCACCTTCTCCTTGATATCGCCGGTTGCTTTTGAGGTTTGATGGGCCAGCTCCTTAATCTCGTTAGCGACCACTGCAAAGCCCTTTCCAGCTTCCCCTGCCCGGGCAGCCTCAATGGTGGCGTTGAGCGAGAGCAAATTTACCTGCTCTGAAATCTCGGTGATTGTCTCAACAATCTTGCCAATGGCTGAAGCAGCTGCGGTCAGCTCAACCATCTTTTCAGATGAATCGGTCACCTTGACCACGGCCTGCTCTGAAACACCTCGGGCATTTTCTGCACTTTTAGCGATTTCACTGATTGTGCTATTCATCTCTTCAACCGCGGTGGCCACCATATTTATATTGGTGCTCGACTGCTCCATAGCCGCAGAGACAGAGTTCATATTCATCGCCAGGGCCTCGGTTTCCTGAGCAGCAGAATTGGATCTTTCCGAAGTGGTATGCGCCCCCTGGGAAAGATGCTCGGCGATGGTGGAAAGATCGGATGAAGAGACAGAAAGTGTCCCCACTCCTCCGATGATATCTTTGATCATTGTGTGGAGTTTGTTGATGAAGGTGTTAAAGACCTCCGCAAGTTGCCCGAGCTCGTCTTTGGTATTGACATCCAGCCGCAGGGTTAAATCTCCTTTTCCCTGGGCAATATCCTCAAGGCCCGAGATAACACGGTTCACAGGACGAACAATGACAACCCGGGCAAGCAGATAGATAAGCCCCAAGAGACAGAGCAAAGAGAGACTTGATATCAGGATACTTCCGTTTCGCATCCGCACCACTTTTTCAAGAATGCGCTCTGTTGGCGCATTGATAAAAAGTTTCCAGGGTGCCTGGGTCTTTCCCGTCACAACGGGGGTAATGAACATCAGCGAGGAATCGCCCGAAGTTTCCAGCGAAAAATTCACGTGCGTGGTCCGATTTTCACCACTGGCATCCAGGATCTCTTTGGGATAAAGGGAAGCGACAGTCCCGGTAACATTCTCAGCAACGGGATGTGCAGCCACCATACCACTGCTTGTCGCAAGAACAGCGTAGCCGATATCGTAAGGATGAATCTCTGCAACCAGCTGACTGATCTGCTCCATGGAGAAATCAACCCCTGCCACCCCCACTGATCGTCCATTGACAACAATGGGCACGCAGACACTGACAACAAAGACCTGTTGCCCGGCGATATCATAGGCGGTGGGATCAATAATGACCTCAGTTCTGCTGTCTCTGGGCTTGGTATACCACTCTTTATCCAGATCGACACAGGTCTCCAGATGAACACCTCCCATCTTGTTCCAATAGGGAGCAAACCTTCCACTGGCATCATGCCCTGGCTGACCTTTGAACTGTTCATCCTTGCCATCCAGTCCACCGGGTTCCCAGACCATCCACATACCGAAATAGTTGGCGTTCCCCTGCACAATCCCCTGCATCATACTGAGCAAGGTAGCCCTGCTAAAGGGTGTGCCATCTTGTTTTAATTGCTGGGTTGCATAGGCCAGCCCTCTTGCACTGGCGAAGGCATCATCTATTTCGAGCTGAATCTGATTAGAAAACTCGCGGGCAGTTGACTCAAACCGCAACTGCGCCTCTTTTTGCGACAAATCAGTCGCACTGCTAGCCACATAACCAACTGTGGCCACAAACGAGACAAGAATTACGATGCCTAAAGAAAGCATCATTTTTGTCGTTAATTGTAGTTTTTTGTACATTAGGTTCTGTTCCAATGAGTAAAAGAAGGGAAAAATTCAGCAAACCGTGCAACTGCATAAAGAACCACGGTTAAACGTTACCCTTGCATTTCATCGCAAACAGATAATTATTCCAAGGATTTTTTTATTACCTTGGAACTTTACCCCTTTTACAGAAGAGTATTACAAATTCAACAGTGTCCAATGAGTTTTTGAAAAAAAATAACGACCTCTTCTCCAGGACAAGGCCCCAGCACCTCCTGTCATTCAATTTTAAAATACAGAAAAATCCGCCATTAACGGTGACACAGCACGAATGCCACCCCTCATTTTTTCACCTGCCTCCGCTTTCCATAAAGGTATCCGTGACGTACAATGAACTGCACGGAGCTGGAGGGCGAATATGAATGCATACCGTTTGAAACCAAATTCCATTCAAAAAAAACTGGTCCAGAGTTTTATTGCCATGCTGGTCTTAGGCACCATCACCATCGGTATCGTCAGCTTTATGACAGCCAGGGATGCCCTGAACCAAAAAGGAGAAACAATCTTAAAAAACAGTGTCATTCAGGCCATTCAGCTCATAGAGGCCACACGAGTGCAAATCAACTCCGGTTTTATGACACTTGAACGTGGTCAGGAGTATGTCAAGACAGCACTTCTTGGACCCCGCAACGCCAACGGCACGAGAAATTTGCACAACCATGTAGATCTGGGACAAAACGGCTACTTTATTGTCTACGACACAAAAGGTGTTGAGATCATGCACCCCACCCTGGAAGGAAAAAATGTCTGGGGTGTGCAGGACATGGGCAACAACAAAAACTTTCTGGTCCAGAAACAAATCGCCATTGCCCTCAACGGAGGTGGATTTTGCTACTACAGCTGGTTACTTCCCCACTCCAACAAGGTTGGGAAAAAAATATCTTACAGTGAATATGATCCAGGTTGGGGATGGATTGTAGTTGCGACTGCCTATAACCAGGATTTCAACAAGGACGCTCGCATGATCCTGTTGTATATCCTTACCCTCACCATAGCTACCGTGGGGACGGTTGGACTCGTTGGCGTGAGAAGTGTACGAAAAATCGTCAACCCTATTTTCACCATCGCTGAAGGGTTGGAAAAGGTGGGCCAAGGAGAGTACGAACTCATCAAACAGACAGGGGGCGAAGACGAAATTGCCTACCTCATAGAAGGCTACAACGGCATGATCATCGCCCTGCGTGAGGCAAGGGAGAATATCGAAAACAAAAATCGACAGCTTGAATATCTGGCCTACTATGACGAACTCACGGGGCTGCATAACCGCTATGGCCTAAACCAGTATGTCAACAGCCGAATCCGGAGCAATAACGTTATCGGACATCTTATTCAGCTTGATATCGCAGGTCTCAAAGTCATCAACTCAACCATGGGCTTTCAACAAGGAGACCGAGTATTGAAACTCATTGCCCAACATTACACAACCAACCACCGAGGTATCAAACACATTGCCCGCACCAGCAGTAATGAATTCACCCTCTGGATTGAAAACAGCCAGGAAGAGACGGTCAAAGAAATTGTCAACAGGTTTAGAGACGACGTCAAATCCTATGTCAAAGCGGAGGCATCAGGCGCAGGTATAGATTTCCATATGGCCATGTGTGCCCAGGAAACGGGGGATTTTGACTCACTCTATGAAAAAACGACAATGGCAATGAAAATTGCCAAGGAGAAGAACGATTTCACGATCCATATCTATGAGGAAGACATGCGGGAGCAGATCGAAAATGAGCTGCTTATGAGCAAGCATCTGAGCAATGCCATCATGGAAGAAAAGATTCTCCCCCACTATCAGAGCAAGATAGATTACCGAACCATGCACTGCACCGGAGTCGAGGCCCTGGCCAGATGGTGTTCAGAAGAACTTGGCTGTATATCCCCCGGTATTTTTATCCCGGCGATTATTCGGCTCAACCTTACAGATCAGTTTACCCGCTACCTGCTGGACAGAGTACTCAGCGATTACCCTAAGCTCTGCACCAAGTACGGCGAGGGGATAACAGTATCGGTCAACATTTCTCCCCTCTCCTTTCTTGCCCCAGGCTTTGTGGAATATGTGGGAAAAATGCTGAACAAGCACAAGATAGCCGCAGACAGGCTTATACTGGAAATTACCGAGGATGTTCTGATAAACGATCACCGTGCAGTCTCGACAACTATTGAGGGACTTCACCACATCGGCGTCAAAATCTCGATAGACGATTTTGGCACAGGTTACTCCTCACTGAACTATCTGGTTAATATCGATTTTGATGAAATGAAAATCGACAAAAGCTTTATCCACCAGATGGAAAAAGATCCAAAAGCCTTCCAACTGTTAAAAATAATTTGTGATATCGCAGAACTGCACCAGTATTCGCTCGTAGCAGAAGGGGTTGAGACCACAGCTCAGCTAGATCTCATCAAAGATACGCCGTTGCGTATCATTCAAGGATATCTGTTTTCCAAACCTGAAGCTCTCGACTGATTGATGAGCACGGAAGGAGCAACTGGCTATGCACCTTATCCCAGGCAACGGCTAATGATCTCTATATGCCGCGCCGCCAGTGTTATGCTGCCCTGCACAGAAGTACGAATTTCTTTAAGAATCTGCGGGGGAATTTGCCCATAATCAGCAACAATTCGGCAGGCCACAGGGTTACAGATGATGAGTTCTGCCGCATTAACAAAAGATTCAGCGGGCAAAAAAGGAAAATCAACCGATGAAAGGCTGATCTGAGAATTCTCTGGCTGGTACTCTTTTTTGTCAGGTTCAATAAAAAAAAAGAGATATTTATCGAGATCAGAGACACATATACTATATTTTTCTTGTGTCTGCGCTTCCATCATGGGGAACATTATTTTATATGCTGATCCGGTAATAAATGACATGTTAGACTGTTATATATCGAGAGGATTCAGTTATATTGCGTAAAATTGAATCTCTGCGGGGATTATTGTTATCCAGCATGAGCGCATAATCGATTGGCTGCTGATCTTCTGTTGCTATGTAGCACAACTCATTATGGGTAAGTCGAAAAATCTCATCAAAGGAGAGTTCTCCGTATGTATCCAGAGCCTCTTGCAGAGCTTCCAAATCAGATCGAGAAAAATAATTCAAATCTGGCTCTCTTTTCGCACTGATAGAAACATACTGCTCCTTAACTACTCGTATCGATGTGTTGAAGGCTTCGATTTGCCTTGGTGAAAAAAATTCTGTTTTTTGATACACCATATTTAAAATCGTCGAAGGGGCTGGACCATAGGGATATTTACAATAGGTATCTCCTATAACAGGTCTACCGTAGGTATTTAGATGGATTTTATCCGCATAAAACAGAACTTTAGCAATATGATAAATATTTATCATCGACTTGTTACTTGCGAGCCACACAAGAACCTCAAGGGCTTTTTTGTGACTGATGTGAAACAGTATTCGATGTCCCAATTGTTCCCCCTGAACATAAGAGTGACGGACATTTCCACCTCAGCTGCAGAAGCAGCCAAGCGAAAAGTTAAGTAAGCTGCAATACAAAACACTCTATGCAAGAAATAGTAAAAAGACAACCATTCCTAAAATTTTCTCAGAGTGAAATCGATATGTAAGATAGTATTGTCGAGCTATATTAACCTGATAGCTTTTTCGTTATTGTTACAAAAGGGGATAACCAAGGGGAAAAGCATAAAAAAAAGCACTTACCGATAAAATCGATAAGTGCTTGATATACTTGGTGGGCGAGGCGGGATTCGAACCCGCGGCCTTTGGCTTCGGAGGCCAACACTCTATCCAGCTGAGCTACCCGCCCAAGATAAGTTGTGCGTATGCGAAAGGAGCAAATATACACCAATTGGGTTTCAACGCAAGTTTTTTACAATAGCCCCCGGGAATAATCCGCAGCATCAGTCATCAAAATCCCCTTCTGGTCCTTTGTCACTACTAATAGCTGCTGCGCGTTCGTGAATCTTTTCCAAACTCCAGGCCTCTGGTGATTCGATACGGCCGGTTTTAGGTCCAAGATCGTAGGAGCCCGCTTCAAGAATAGCTTCCACACCATAACGAGCGGTGTCTGCAGCATTAAACACCTCAACCAGCATGGTATAAACAAAATTCTCAACCCTTCTTGCCATACGCTCACGTACAGCCTTAGGTTGCCCCAGAATCTTATTTTCAAAGGGCAGGTTCAGTTTTTTATAGTTCCCCTGCTTCCACCCCTGGGCCTCGGCATAGCTGCGCATCTCCTGCCATAACTCCTCGGTTACCCCTTCCCCCTCGACCTTGATAAAGTCGCCATTTGCATCAAGCGCGGCATTACCATAGTCATTGACCTCAAGCCCCCAGGAAACCATCTGTAGCGCAGTGGCCACGTTGGCTTTGGTGGTATAAGTCTGGGCGGCGATATCGCGCAATCGCTCAGAGTTATTCCCAGAGGTGCCATGCTGGGCGCCGGATACGGCATAACCAGCCAGGGCTTTATGAATCTCCGTGGTCAGTTCCACCTGAATCCCCTGGGCTGAAGCTTCGATTCCGTGGGAGGTTCCGTTGTTGAGGGCTATCCAGTCCGGAAAGACATCGTGGGCGTTGAGCCCCTGAATGATAAACAGCGCCTCTTCTTTTGTGGAAAGCCCGAGTTTGCCTTTAATCTCGCCGACCTCGGTTTCAAGACCTGCCCATGAGGGAACAGAGCGGGCAAGCTCGACACTGGCAAGCAGGTTCTCGGCATCAACCATATGCGAGGCATCAATGGCGATAGAGGTGATACCTGCTTCAAAAATAGTGGGAATTTCGACAGCGGCAACAGGTACATCTTCAGTTTTTTTGATCCCGTAATGATCGGCATGAATGGCCACGGGAACCGTGATCCCCAGCTCGTTACAAAGGGCATCGACCTGACGAGCGATATTCCAGTAATTTACCGCACAATAGGCACTTGCCCCACCTTCAGACCGGGCTATTTCAATAATAATGGCGGCATGTGCCCGTTGGGCAGCCTGCAGGGCCCCCCGGATCACCAAATTATTGCGGCCATTGGCAGCAATAGTCATAGCTCCACCTTTAGCCAGCATAGCTCTATCTATGACCTTCCCACTAACCAGCAAAGCTCGGGAGCTGGGAAACAGGGAACGAATATTCGGTGGACGACCAACCTCCAGCGCTTTTTCAAAATCACAGATATACGACATGCTCATCCTCCTGTCTTATTTGATCTGATGGCTAGGCAACTATGAAGAATTGTTGTGAATAAAACTACTAGTCTAACCAGGTTACCCACAACTAAACAAGCAAGTTCTACTGTGGACAAAAATTTTTTTTGGATGGCAGACCAGGGACTTTACGAATCCTCTTCCGGCGCCTCCTCAGTTGCCTGGGAAAAACTTGCCAGGGTCGTTCGCCCCAGAAGTGACACCGCCACAATACTCACCTCGTATAAAACTACCAGTGGACCAGCCATCAGCAGCTGATTGACCACATCAGGTGTTGGTGTAAGAATCGCTGCAATAATGAAGGCAATAAGCAGAGCGTACTTTCTATTTTTTCGCAAAAACGGTGGATTCACAATGCCAAGCTTAGCAAGAAACACCATGAACACAGGAAGCTCAAAGACAATGCCAAAGGCGAAAAAAAGTCGCAGGGCAAGAGAAAAATATTCATCCACCGAGGGCATGGGCTCAAGAAAGCTTGAAGAATAGCCAAGCAGAAACTGAAATGCCGGAGGAAAGACGACGAAGTAACCAAAGGCTGTTCCCCCGAGGAAACAGAGGGTGGAAATGAGGACGAAGGGAATCAGGGCCTGACGTTCATGCCGGTACAGGCCTGGGGCAATAAATCGCCATATTTGAGAAAAGATAACTGGGCTGGCCAGGACAATACCGCAGACCAAGGCGAGCTTTAGATAAAAAAAAACCCTTCCTGATACGAGGTAAAAATAAGGGGTTGGCCTTCAGGCAAAACCTTTACCAGGGGCCGCAGAAAATAATCGGCCAGTGGGCGAACCATACTATAGGCCGCCGCAAAGCCTGCGGCAACCGCTCCCAGAGAAATAAGCAGGCAGGAACGCAGTTCTGCCAGATGTTCAGTGAGCGCCTGTTGTTGGAGTTGTTCTTCTGTCTTCACGTGGCGAGGATCCTTGGATAAAATACACCTGTTGCAAGCTTTACCGGGAAAGCTCACGGATTCAGGTTCATAGCAAAAAAGTTGTCTTTATCTACCCTATCACCACGGGGATGTAAACCGGATATACACGATTACCTCCACAGAGATGGGGCTGCAATCCGGGAAAGAGGATATTGTTTGACTTCTGCGTAACCTTGGGGATACACTGGCTATTATTCACAAAACTTTGATTTGCAAGGATTTTCACAAGGTACAACATGTCATCTATTCTCGTTGTCGATGACGAGCTGAGCATGCGCGAATTTTTGCGCATTCTTCTTGAAAAGGAAGGGTACCAGGTCACCGTGGCTTCAGATGGAACCAATGCTCTCCAGCTTGCCCAGGACCAGCCTTTTGATCTAATGATTTCAGATATTCGCATGCCCGGCATGAGCGGGCTGGAATTACTGGCACAGATAAAAGAGCTTCAGCCCGACATCGGCGTCATCATGATCACCGCCTTTGCCTCACCTGATGATGCGGTGACCGCCATGAAAAATGGCGCCTTTGATTACATTACCAAGCCCTTTAATGTCGATGAAATCAAACGGGTAGCCAGAGCTGTATTAAAAAAACGGCCCCAGGCAGAGGCTTTACCAGAACAGGGATTTCCCGAAATTATCGGCCGAAGCTCGGAGATGACGAAAATCTTTGAGCTGATCACAAAAATTGCGCCTACCCCCGCCAACGTACTTATTTACGGAGAATCGGGCACAGGCAAAGAACTGGTCGCCAAAGCTATCCACAACCGCTCCCAGGTGGCAAAAAAACCTTTTGTCCCCATCACCTGCAGTGCCATCCCCGAGAGTCTGCTCGAAAGTGAGCTCTTTGGTCATGTGAAAGGTTCCTTTACCGGAGCCATTGCTGATAAGGCGGGACTTTTTCAACAGGCTGATGGCGGCACAGCCTTTCTCGATGAGATCGGCGAACTGACCCCCATTATCCAGACAAAGCTGCTTCGCGTTTTACAAGAACGCGAATTTATGCCCATTGGCTCGACCAGAACACGCCAGGTGAATGTCCGCATCATCGCCGCCACCAACCGTATTCTTGAAGAGGAAATTATATCAGGAGCCTTTCGAGAAGATCTCTATTACCGTCTTGCCGTAGTGCCGATTCGCGTTCCTCCATTGCGGGAACGGCTTTCTGATGTCCCCCTTTTAGTCGAACATTTCCTCAAAAAATACTCGACCCTGCTGGGCAAAGAGGTGCAGACCATGTCCTCTTACGGCATGGAAGTTCTGATGCAATACGATTTTCCCGGCAATGTTCGTGAACTGGAAAATATCATCGAGCGAGGTGTAGCCCTGGAATCATCCAATATTATCCTGCCAGAAAATTTGATTCTCTCCTTACATCGCCAGGGCAAAAAACGACCGTCGTATCAAGATGAAAACAGTCCACTTTTTGTAGCAGCCCACAGCGAACAAGAGCTCTTTGACAAGGGGATTGAAGAGGTGCTGCAGAATGTGGAGAAGGATATGATTCGCCATGCTCTCAACAAAGCCGGCAACTCCAAGATGCGAGCCGCGGAACTGCTCAAACTCAGCTTTCGCAGCCTGCGATATAAAACCAAGAAGCATGGCATTGATGAAGAGCGACAATAACAGGGAACTCACAGTGCTGAGGTAATCATGCACTCATTTCTTCGATTCTTTACACCGGTGACCAGCAGTGAGCAGGAGATCCGCCGCCACATCCTTTGGTGGATTGCCCTGCGAGTGCTCCTGTTTACCCTGTTACTGAGCATCGGAGTCTACCTGCTGGAAAAAGAAAGCTCAGCGCTGCTTCCTCCTCTCCCCCTTATCTCGTTCTTTCTGCTGGGTATCTATGGATTTTCCATCCTCTCAGCGCTCCTGATGCCTAAAATCAGCTGGTCGGCGCGCCGTTTTGGGGTTGTCCAGCTCTTGTTTGATCTCTGCTGCAATGCTGTTTTGGTGTATGGAACCGGGTGCAGTCAGTCCGATTTTATAGCCTTGATGGTTCTCCCGGTGATCACCGGTGGATTTATCCTCTACCGAATTGGTGCCCTCTTTCTCGCAGCCAGTTCCACCTTGCTTTTAGCAGGAGTCTTCTTTGTTGAGCAGTTAGGGTATATCCCCGGATATTTTCTTAATTCATTGTACAAACCGGCAACTAATCCTCTGGCCACGGCCAATCTCTTTGCCATCTATGGGCTGATATTTTTTCTCGCGGCCCTCTTAAGCGGCCACCTGGCCAGACGACTACGGGTCACAGAAGAAAAACTCGATCGCACCTCACGAGAATATGATCGCCTTTCGAGCCTCTACAAACAGATCTTTGACGACATCTCCACCGGTATCATTACGACGGATGCACTGGATTTTATCACCTCGTTCAATCAGGCTGCCGAACGCATAACCGGCTACAGTCGCCAGGCCCTCCTGGGCCAACCCTTTACCCGCATTTTCCCTGGAATTCGTCTCCAGGAAAAACAAGGTCGGTCAGTATGCGACTACAAACGAACTGATGGTGTTGACATTCGCCTGGGCTACTCGTTTAGCTTTCTCAACGCACCCCAGCAGCAAGAATTAGAGGAATCCTGGGCACGGGGCAAGGTTATCACCCTCCAAGATATCAGTCAGATAGAAAGGATGGAAAACCAGGTTCGTGAAGCGGAAAAGATGGCGGCTATAGGAGAATTAAGCGCGTCCATTGCCCATGATTTCAGAAACCCATTGGCGGCGATCTCTGGTTCTGTGCAGATCCTGGCTATGGAACAGAGCCCTCTCTCCACTGTGGACCAGGCTACATTCAGGACGCTTTTAGGTATTATTCAGCGTGAATCAAACCGTATGGCCAAAACCATCACCGATTTTCTCCAGTTTGCCCGCCCCGCACTGATTCAGTGCGAGTGGTTTAACCTGAGCAATATGGTTGATGAGGTCATCCAGGGATTGATAAATGGACCTCTGATGGCTAGTGCCCTCCGGATTGAAAATGAAATAAATGCTACGCTTTCCTGCTGGGCAGATCGCCAGCAGATTCAAACGGCAGTCTCCCATCTTCTGGAAAACGCTTGTTACGCCGTGGAAACAAACGAAGGCAGGATTATGGTGACTGCCCTTGAAGAGGACTCTGGAGAGCTCTGCCTTGGAATTCGCGACGAAGGGATTGGGATTGATCCCGAGATTCGCAGTAAAATCATGACGCCATTTTTCTCAAGCCGAACCGACGGTACTGGACTGGGGCTGGCTATCGTGCATCAAATTATCGAAAATCATCAGGGCAACCTCAGCATCAAAGAGAATAGCCCGCAGGGGTGTTTGATCACCTTATACCTGCCTCAGCCGACTACTCCCTGACAATTTCCACATGGGCTCCCAGAGCCCGCAGTTTTTCAGCCATCTCTTCATAACCACGTTCCAGATGATAGATGCGGGAGACTTCGGTGCGGCCAAGAGCTGAGAGTCCTGCGATAACAAGGGAAGCTGAGGCTCGCAGATCGGTGGCCATAACAGGTGCCCCACAAAGGGTATCGCGCCCTATCCCGCGAATAATAGCACGTGATCCTTCAATGGCAATATCAGCCCCCAGCCTTTTTAATTCAGCCACATGCATAAATCGGTTTTCAAAAATGGTCTCGTGAATGATAGAGCTACCATCCCCTTGCACCATCAGGGCCATGAACTGAGCCTGGAGGTCGGTGGGAAACCCCGGATAGGGTAAGGTGGTTATATCGATACTCCGTAGGCGGCAAAGGCTTCTGCCGTCAATTTCTGGACAGGAGACAGTAATTGAATTTTCGGTCTCCTCAATGTTAACCCCACAAAGCAGCAGCTTTTCGGTTAAGGCTAAAAGGTGGCTGGGGGCACAATCTGTAATCGTAACCGAACCGCCTGTAGCGGCAACAGCGATCATATAGGTGCCGGTTTCGATACGATCAGGGATAATGGTCGATTCAGTCGCATGCAGCTCAGTAACACCATGCACAACCAGCCGATCGGTGTCTTTACCCTCAATCTTTGCTCCCATGGCCACCAGCATATCAACCAAATTACCAACTTCCGGCTCACGTGCAGCATTTTCAATGATCGTTTCTCCTTCAGCAACCACCGAAGCCATCAAGACGTTTTCCGTCCCCGTGACCGAAGGTACATCAAAGTAGACGGTCGCGCCCTGCATCCGCCTCTGGGCAATGGCCTCCACATACCCCTGCTCCAGGTTGGTGCTGACCCCTAATTTTTCAAAGCCTTTGAGATGATAATTAATAGGGCGAGCGCCAATGGCACACCCTCCGGGGAGTGAAACCCGGGCGGAGCCTAAGCGAGCAAGGAGCGGCCCCAGGACAAGAACAGAGGCACGCATGGTTTTGACCAGATCGTAAGGAGCCTCGACACCCGTCAGATTATCGGCATTGATCCGTACAGTATTACCACTTCGTTCCCACTGCACCCCCAGAATGGCCAGCAATTTGAGCATGGTCCGCGTATCACGCAGATCAGGGACATTATGGAGAACATGCTCGCCGGGGGCAAGCAGAGTGGCAGCCAAAAGCGGCAGAGCAGCGTTTTTAGCACCACTGATGGAAACGGTGCCATACAGGGGCACACCGCCGTCTATGAGTAACTTGTCCATAAATCAGCCAATAGTAAGTAAAAAGACCAAGAGGTTAATACAGGGAAGTACAATAATCAGTGACTCAATCGAGCCAGCGCCACTCGGGGCCGGCCGGCATAGTCGCAGAGGACCTCTGCCTGCTCATATTCTGGGTAAGCCTGCAAAAGGTTGAGCACCGATTGATGTTGATCAGAACCAATCTCTAAAAACAGCCAACCTTCAGCCCGCAGATACTTCGGCGCCTGAGCAATAATACGCTCTATACAGTCGAGCCCATCCGCCCCCCCAGAAAGGGCCATGCGCGGCTCAAAACAAGCTACTTCAGGTTCCAACTGCTCAATGACCGAGTCAGTAATATAGGGTGGGTTGCTGACAACACAGTCAAAACGGCGATTTTGGGCAAGTCCAGCAAAAAGATCACTCTGCACCAGAGCAACCTGGTCCTTGAGTTGACACTTTGCACGGTTCTGCTGGGCAATGGCAAGAGCCTCTAGCGAGAGATCAACTGCGACAACAGAGCAGGATAGTTCCTGAGCAAGCACCAGGGCGATGGCACCGCTACCGGTACACATATCAAGCACCTGCCCCCCCACCTTCCGCTTGAGCCTGGCTAAGACCTGTTCTATTAAAAACTCCGTCTCCGGCCTGGGAATAAGCACCGCAGGCGACACAATAAGCTCAAGCGACCAGAATTCCTGGACACCGGTAAGATACTGCAGAGGGGTACGCTGACAGCGCTTATTCAGCAGCTCATGGTAGCGGGCCACAAGGACAGGTGCCAGCTCCAGGCTAGCATCAAGCATGAGTTGCGTACGGCTCCGCCCTGTGACAAACTGCAACAGCAGCCTGGCCTCTATCTCTGTATCCGTTATGCCAGCAGCGGACAGCTGCCTGCTCCCTGAACGCAACAACGCATCTATAGACACAGGAGCACGCTCCACTTAACGACCTTCTTTAAGCGCTTCTGTCTGAAAATGGGTAATAATAGGGACGATCACCTCATCAAGCCCGCCCGCCAGAATCTGATCAAGTCGATAGACAGTTAGATTGATTCGGTGGTCCGTGACCCGCCCCTGAGGAAAGTTGTAGGTTCGAATACGTTCACTGCGATCACCAGAGCCGACCTGGGATTTCCTCTCCTCGGAGATTCGATCGTGGCGTTCTTGTTCGACCTGATCGAGTAACCGTGCACGCAACACTTGCAGGGCTTTGGCTTTATTTTTATGCTGTGATTTCTCATCCTGACAGGTTACCACCAGCCCAGTGGGCAGATGAGTGACACGTACAGCGGAGTCGGTGGTATTCACCGATTGGCCTCCAGGGCCGGAGGAACGGTAGACATCAAACTTTAACTCATTGGGTTCGATATGCAGATCAACCTCTTCTGCCTCGGGAATAATCGCCACCGTAACCGCCGAGGTGTGGATACGCCCCTGGGTCTCTGTATCTGGTACGCGCTGTACACGATGTACACCGGATTCAAATTTTAACCGAGAGTAGACGCCGTTACCGCTGATCAGACCAATAATTTCTTTAAACCCACCAATACCGATAGGGTTCGAGTTCATAATTTCGACTTTCCACCCCAAGCTCTCTGCATACCGGCTGTACATACGAAAAAGATCGGCAGCAAATAAGGCAGCCTCATCCCCACCAGTTCCAGCTCGAATCTCCAGCAGGATATTCTTTTCGTCGTTTGGGTCCTTTGGGAGCAGCCGCAGGCGAATCAGTTGCTCCAGCTCGACTTTCCGCTCCTGGAGTTCCTCGTTATCAAGCTTCGCCAGTTCAATAAGTTCCGGATCTTCTCCATCTAAATGAATCAGTTCCTGGTTATCAGCGATCTGGGCAATGACAGCTTGATATTCACTATACAGCTCAGCAATTCGTGCAACGTCTGCATGTTCGCGCACAACTTCACGATACTTACTTTGATTTCCGACGAGCTGGGGGTCAGAGAGCTGCCGTTCAAGCGAACTCAACCGCTCATCAATGTCACGTAGATTCTCGAACATGATCACCTCGTCAAAAGAAGCAAACCGTCATTAGGCACACTCCACCAGCGAAGGCTGAGCATATTAGTAGGGGATTTTCTCGTGGCATTTTAGGGGAAGAAAAAACAGGACATCTCTCCGAAACCACGAACGAGAAAACCGCCTGCACCTGTTATTGCATCTACAGAATGCAGCAGGACAAAAAATGTAGGGTTCCAGAAAAAGAAAATCCCTCATGACCACAAACATGCTGACACCGTACCTAGCTCTTTACAGAAACTTGAGTCGGTGCCCAGAATGAGGTCAGGAGGGAAAAAAAGAAATTGCGTCCAAAAATTATTTTTTCTTGGTCGGCTGGTATCCAGCGTATTTCTTTTTGAACTTCTCAATACGTCCTGCAGTATCGATCAGCTTCTGTTTACCGGTGAAAAAAGGATGACAGGCAGAACAAATCTCCACTCGCATCTCGGTATCGACTGAGCCGAGTTCGATTTCGTTGCCGCAGGCACAAACTGCCTTAATTTTATGATATTCCGGATGAGTATTGGCTTTCATTTAGGACACTCCTGGTGAAATAGTGGGACTCAAAAAACTCAAAAAGTGCAAAAAAACAATATATTGAAATATGCACCAAACATCCCCGCCACTCAAATGGCGGCGTGGATGACAGTAACCCTACAATATTTTTTAACCAAAAAAAGGCAATATAACGTTTTTCTCCATTTCTTGAAAGCAAAAAAAAAACTGCCCGAGCGAAGAAGGCCGCATTTTTTAACCGCACAGAGACGTCGATTAAAAAAACAGATTCTACCATGATCGTTCTCGAGGGGAACACGTTAAAACCGCTATGCCATGGCTGAGACAGTTATAGGGGTATCTCAAAAAAAAGGGGGGGGGGAGGCATTGCTATCTCCCCAAACACCTTCTGGCCTAGTAATCGCTTTCGATCACCAAAGCCTGCTCCACCAGCCTGGGCTTATCGGTTCATCGAGGCAAAAAATTCCTCATTATTTTTTGTCTGCCTCATCTTATCAAGTAAAAATTCCATGGCATCGGCGGGGTTCATTGAGGAAAGTAACTTACGTAAAATCCAGATACGGTTGAGATCATCTGGCGGCAGGAGCAGATCCTCCTTACGGGTACCAGACTTCTGAATATCGATGGCAGGGTAGATGCGGCGGTTAGCCATCTTGCGATCCAGGACAATTTCCATATTACCAGTCCCTTTGAACTCCTCAAAGATGACCTCGTCCATGCGGCTGCCGGTATCAATCAGGGCGGTTGCGAGAATAGTCAGGCTTCCTCCCTCTTCCATGTTACGGGCTGCGCCAAAAAAGCGTTTAGGTCGATGCAGGGCGTTGGCTTCCACACCACCGGAAAGAATCTTACCCGAAGCCGGAGTCACAGTGTTGTAGGCGCGGGCAAGGCGGGTGATAGAATCAAGCAGAATAACCACGTCTTTTTTATGCTCAACCAACCGTTGAGCCTTCTGAATAACCATCTCAGCTACCTGAATATGGCGCTGGGGAGGTTCATCAAAAGTCGAACTCACGACCTCGGCATTAACGTTGCGTTTCATATCCGTCACCTCTTCAGGACGCTCATCAATGAGCAGCACGATGAGGATGACTTCTTTATGATTGGCAACGATTGAGTTGGCAATCTTCTGCATTAACATGGTTTTACCGGTTCGGGGTGGAGCGACAATCAGACCACGCTGGCCTTTACCAAGGGGTGCTGCAATATTAAGCACTCGCATGGAAAGGTTGTCCGATGCAGTTTCCAGATCTATCAGCTGATCTGGATGCAGTGGTGTCAGGTTGATAAATGCAGTTTTGTTTTTGGCTGCCTCGGGGGGTTCGTAGTTGATTGTATCAACCTTGAGCAGCGCAAAATAGCGCTCGTTATCTTTAGGAGCTCGAACCTCCCCTTCGATGGTGTCACCGGTACGAAGATTGAGACGGCGAATCTGGGAAGGAGAAACGTAGATGTCATCCGGACCTGGTAGATAGTTATAATCCGGAGCACGGAGAAAACCGAATCCATCCTGAAGGATCTCAAGCACACCGCTGCCGCGCAATTTGCCATCTTCATCAGCCTGCTCTTTGAGTATGGCAAAAATCAATTCTTGCTTGGTCATATTGCTGTACCCCTCGATATTGAGAGAGGCAGCGAGGCTGACGAGTTCTTTAATTTTTTTGTTTTTCAACTCAGTTGGATTCATTGACCAGTCATTCCTCCATGAGGTCAGTGCAAATAGACCGCAGCAATCACCGCAGCGGGTTCAATTTCGAATGTACATATATAATGGAAATAAGGCGGGCTTGTGCCCAACGCCCTGATCTTGAATGTTTTCGTCGGGAATAATCAGTGAAATGCGATGAAAACTGCTTGTATTCTTGCCGATCCCTGAACTGGAAATTGGGAAGAAGCATCCCTCAGGTGAGCAAATTCCACTCACTTCGACTCTGCCTTACAAGCACAGCATAAAGAAGAATCAAAGGCCTATATTTTTCGCGTGAAATATCAGAACAAGAAACCGATGGGTAGAAATCGATCTGTTGAGATGTTACTGTGCTAAATATTGGTTTAGCCCGAGCCTGTCAAGCAATTTCTTCCTAAAAAATCCCTGCAAACCGTTCAGAGAGCGTGTCTCCGAGCCGAATCACCTCTATACGGGTCTGGTGCCAATCACCGCTATTATCTATGCAGTAGTCGGCCAATCGAGCCTTTTTCCTCAGATCCATTTGAGAGCGGATTGCCTGGGCTGCCTGGCCCCGCGAAACCTTGTCACGTTGCATTATACGGCAACATTGACGCCCGCGTCGAGCGAAGATCACTAAAACAGCATCCACCGCCTGCTGCCACCCGGCTTCATAGAGCAAGGGCACCTCAACCATGACCAGGGGTGCCGCAAGCAGGGCAACCTCATCCAGCATGGCCTTTTGAGCCAATGGATGCAAGAGAGAATCGACCTTTTGGCGAAAATTGTCATCGCCAAACAGGTGATTGCGCAGTTTTACCCGATCGATCTCCTGAGACGGTAACAAAAATTGCTGGCCAAAATTTTGCTTCAACGCAAGCCAGCCCGGCTCGCCAACATCAAGGAGTGTCCTGCAGCACTGATCCACATCGACCAGGGGTGTCAGACAATAACTGGCAAGCAAGCGGCTTACAGCACTCTTTCCGGAGCCAATTCCACCGGTGATGCCAAGCACAAAAGAAGTGGATGCCATCAGTTGCCCCGCAGAGCCTCAAGCAACTGCTGCATATCCTCCCAGAGTGGAGCGGTAAAGGACATTTCTTTGCCATGAACCGGATGGGTAAAGTGCAATGTACTGGCATGGAGCATTTGCCGCTCAACCCGGAAGCCGCTATGAGGTGCGACGGCGCCTCCATAGAGCCGATCGCCGAGCACGGGAGCCTTTACCCAGGCCATATGCACACGAATCTGATGGGTACGCCCAGTCTCAATAGCAATCTCCGCCAGACACCATCCATTGTCAAAGTACTCATTAATCTGCCAGTTACTTGCGGCATATTTTCCATCGGCAGGCCGGACCGCCATTTTCTTCCGCTCAACTGGGTGACGGCCAAGAGGCTGAACAATCCGACCTTGTGGTTCACGGGGAGAGCGCAGCAACAGCGCCTGATACGATTTATGAATGCGGCGATCTTTAAAATCGGCCATCAATCCCCGCAGCGAGACCTCATCCTTGGCTACCAACATGATGCCGGAAGTGTCTTTATCCAGACGATGGACAATACCAGGCCGCTCACCGTCCAAGGAGGGCAAGCCACCATCACAGTGATGTAATAAACCGTGCACGAGGGTGCCAGAGGTATGACCACAGGCGGGATGAACCACCAGCCCCGGCGGCTTACTGATCACCAGAAGATGTTCATCTTCAAACAGGACCGGAAAGTCAATTTTTTCAGGCTGCAGCGACTCCTCTTTGGAGACGGGGAACTCAACAGACACAGAGTCCCCCTCTCGAAGACGGTATCCAGCCTTAACGGTTTGCCCATTGACCCGCACAGCAGCGGAGACGATGAGTTTGTTCAGTGATGATCTGGAATGTTCCGGAAAGTTGCTGGTCAGGTAACGATCAAGCCTGAGCCCAGCCTCACTGGCAGCAATCGAAAACGTGTTTGAAAGATCGTCTTCGCACTGGTGCTCGGTTGGGATGCAATGTGATACCGACGACTCGGTCATCTACAACAGTCGCCTTTTAGCTGAATAATTTTTCGATCTGTTTTTCAATGCTGTCTTCGTCAGTTTTCTGAGCCAGAGAGAGCTCTTTAACGAGGAGACTTTTAGCAGTGTCCAGCATTTTTCGCTCGCCGTAGGAAAGATCTTTATCCTCTTTGAGCAAAAAGAGGTCCCGGAGTACGACAGCCACCTCAAAGACGGAACCTGTTTTGATTTTTTCCATGTACTCGCGGTACCGTCTATTCCAGGTCTGTGAGGTAATTTTCACGTCACGTTCTTTGAGGATATCGACAACTTTCGTGACTTCATCACCTGAAATTATGGCTCGCAAGCCGACATTGGCGCTATTGGCGGTTGGGATCATAATCGTCATGTCATTATCGAGAATACGCATGACATAAAAACTCTGATCAATACCACCAATTGTTTGCGTTTCAATGGCTTCGATCAGGCCTACGCCATGGGCCGGATAGACAGCCATATCACCTTCTGAAAACACATATCCCTCCAAAACGAAAAAGAAAAGGCAGTCTACATTTCGCCCCTGATGACTGCAAATATCTAAGATATTATGATAACATACTTTTTCAATAATCGCAAAGGATGGTTCTTTCCCTGTATTGCAAATAAGGGAAAAGTAATCGTTTCCTGCAGCTTATCTCCGGGCGATTACACCAGAAACTTCAATACGGTTCGCCGGTAAAAAAAATACAGCTTTGGCCAGCGAGAACCTCAGACGCATCAGTAAGAATGCCTGAAAAAATGAAATATTGTCGGCCGGTTATAGCAAAATCCTGGTTTCCCTCACAATAAAGATCTCAGCCGCGCTGCGCGGCTTGCCCAATGGACCTTGCGATCAGGTCTGGTTACGACCGTTAATACTGTTCATGCACCGGTCGATTCCATCCCGAACAAACAATTCTACAGCCTCTTCAACGATATCAAATCGCTGTTCGAAGAGACGGATTTCATCTGTGCCCATTTTTGAGAGTACATAGCGGTCCACAGGTTGCCCCTGGCCCTGTTCATTTTGAGGAGGTCGTCCAATACCTATTTTTATGCGCGCGAAATCTGAACAGCCAAGGTGTTGCCCAAGAGAACGAATGCCATTATGCCCCCCTGCTCCGCCCTTTCCCACCACTTTTATACGGCCGGTGGCCAGGTCGAGATCATCATGCAAGACCATGATTCGTTCTTTAGGAATCTTGAAGTAGTCGGCAAATGCACGGACGCTTTTACCAGATCGGTTCATGTAGGTTTGTGGCTTCAGATACAAAAGCTGGTTCCCAAAGGCACGAGCCTGTCCATAGAGCCCATCCATCTTTTGCCCATCAATACGACAGCCGGCTCGCTCGGCAAGATAATCGAGAAAAATAAAACCCACATTATGACGAGTCAGTTCGTATTCGGCACCGGGGTTACCAAGACCAACCAGAAGAAATCGTGTATCTGCCATGGGAAAAATAAAAAGAAAAAGATGAGGATGCGCACGGGCAAAAAAAAAGAGCCGGAAAAAAATATTTCCGGCTCATGCATTTCTGTGAGCAGTCAAGCTGCCATGTGGGACTGTATGCTTTTAGCTTACAGACACACAAACTGTGGTTGCCTTCTCAAGCATTTCAACCGCTTCAGGCACCGCCAGGTCACCATAGGTGATACCTGCACCACCACGCTCAAGCGGGGTGATGTCGGTTTCGATCATATCGGGAATATCCATCGGACATCCCTGAAGGACAACGGTCTCTTTGAAAACCTGCAGGTCGCCACCGAGATCAACACCCTTGGCAACGCCGGTGTACTTGAGCGGTACGGTAAACTTCATGGGTTTATCCAGAGCGATCTCAAGGAAGTCCACATGAATGAGCCCACCGGTGATCGGATCCTTCTGAATTTCCTGTACCAGCACGTTGCGCTCGGGCTTGCTGTCACCTTCGATCTTAAGGGTAACAACAGCATTGCGACCATGAATATTGAGCAACCCTTTGAACAGCGCAGCTGTTTCAAACTGGAGAGGTACAGGCTGACTGCCGCCACTATAAAGATTTGCCGGTGTCATTTCCTGCATGCGCAGCTGGCGCATCGGACCTTTTCCAAAGACAGTGCGCACTGCCGAATCTAAATTAACTTGAATCATACCTTTCCTCCCCTATCCCCGGGTCCTATTACAATTCGTAAATAATCAGTTAAAAATCAAACAAACAAACAACTTACAGAATCCTCGGTGTGGATTCTCTTGATTGCCTCTCCCAGTAATTCTCCAACCGAAAGCACAGTAACCTTTTCGCACTTGGCAGCTTCGGCCTTGAGAGGTATGGAGTTTGTCACCACCAGCGATTTCAAGCAGGAGTTATTAATTCGCTCAATGGCGGGCCCTGACAGGACCCCGTGGGAGCAACAGGCGTGTACTTCTTTTGCACCGACTTTTTTCAGCATATCCGCGCCACCACACAAAGTCCCTGCGGTGTCGACGATATCATCCAGAAGAATGGCGGTTTTACCGGCAACGTCACCGATGACATGCATCGCTTCACACTCGTTGGCTTTCTCTCGACGTTTATCGATAATTGCCAGCCCGGCGTTGAGCCGTTTGGCAAAAGCCCGAGTTCGCTCCACACCACCAGCGTCCGGAGAAACCATAACCACATCTTCAAATCTATCCCGAATGTGCTTCAGGATAACAGGTGCGGCATACAGATGATCAACAGGGACATTGAAAAAGCCCTGAATCTGTCCGGCATGCAGATCCATGCACAACACTCGACGGGTGCCGACGACGTTGAGCATTTCTGCCACAGCCTTTGCAGTAATAGGCGTACGCGGCCGGACTTTACGATCCTGACGGGCATACCCATAGTAGGGCATGACCGCAGTTATGCGACGGGCAGAGGCACGGCGCACCGCATCAACCATGATCAACAGCTCCATGAGATTATCGTTCACAGGCGAACAGGTCGGCTGAACGATAAAGACATCTGCGCCGCGGACGTTTTCCCCGATCTCGACGGAAACCTCTCCGTCGGAGAATTGTTTCACCTCGGCAGCGCCAAGGGGAACCTGGAGGTAGTCACAAATTTCTTGTGCAATTGCTGGATTAGCGTTCCCGGTGAATATCTTCAATTGTTTGGGCATGACGAACTGATTGATAGCGATTGGCTGGGGCGGAGGGATTCGAACCCCCGAATGCAAGGATCAAAACCTTGTGTCTTACCGCTTGACGACGCCCCAACCCGTTTCTGATACACTGAGCGGACAGTGCTCTTTATTTTTATTGCAAAGGTTCAACGAGAAAAACCTGAGAGAACTGCTCTTGAAAAAGAGACAAAGCTCCCTGAGCCCTCTGCTGATCCTTAAATATACCAAATAATGTTGGCCCTGAACCTGACATCAAAGATCCATCAGCCCCAAGCGCCAGCATCTCATGCTTAATACGCTCAAGTTCTGGATACTTTTTAAGCGTTACCCGTTCCAGATCATTAACCAGCAACAGAGACAAGTCGGTGTCATATTTTCCACCAACTGCATTCCGTGAATTTTGCAAAGTAACCGACTCGTCATTTTCTGTCAACGCAAAATTCTGATACACCCAGCGGGTCGAAACGGAAAAACCGGGATTAACCAGTAATATCCAGCAATCATGAAGGGAGGCTACCGGCACCATCTCCTCGCCAACCCCCTTTGCCCGCACAGCTTGCGCTTGCTGGATAAAAAACGGGACATCAGCCCCCAGTAAGAGCCCCAGACGAAGAAGCTCCTCCTCGGGACAGCCGGCTTTCAGCATATCATTCAGACCAAGCAGGGTCGCAGCAGCATCACTACTCCCCCCCCCGAGCCCCGCAGCAATGGGGATGTTTTTTACCAGCGTCAAGGCTACTCCGGCTGAAACACCTCTATGCTCCGCAACCCAGGCAAGAAATAGCGCTGCGGCTTTATAAACAAGGTTATCCTCGCCTTCCGGGAGTTGCCCACCTGGACATTGCAGATGAATACCGCTCTCGACACGGCTCAAACTGAGGGTGTCAAAAAGCGCCAGCTTCTGCATGTGTGTGTCCAGCAGATGGTAGCCATCATCACGTCGGCCAAGAATCTTCAGGGACAGGTTGACCTTGGCCGGCGCATAAACAGTGAGTGAATCCTGCGACATCGTTATGTATTTACAGCTTAACAAAACGCATTTTCAACTCGTAGAGCACGCGGGTCACCAGCTCCTGTTCATCTCCATCGAGATTCCCTTTGGTCTTTGTTTGTAGTAGCGTCAGGGTATCGATGGTGTGTTTGGCCAACTCCCGGTCGACAACGCGCTGTCCGGTTTCAGGATGAGGGAGCTCCCCCATGTGATAGAGGGCAGAGGTATTCAAAGAGAGCACCAACGAGGCAAAGGTTACCTCGGGCATCACACAACGTCCGGAATCATCTCGCACTTTACCTTCAGGACATTCGCCACAATTTGAGAGATTATCGCTCATACTTTTCCTCTCGAACAACGCCGCTCACACAACCATGGGAGAAAACGGCGTCTCTGTTCATTTGTTCAACGCATGGAAGTGCAACGCGCACGTTACCAGCATCATCTTTCTCATAAAATAAAACCGGAAAGCTGTCTCCAACCCTCCCCTTTCATACCGGGCAGGTACCCGTAAAATAAACCAGACGATAAGCCCGGAGGACTATAACGGCATTACCAGCCACTCTCAACACTAAATTCTCACGCTTCGAGCTGAAGCTGGTGATTGAAGCAGCCCCCCAGACAATTTCCAGCATTTTTCACATCAGCCTTGAAGAGTGTCCACTTAGGAGCTATATATTTCGGGTTTTAAAGTTTGCTCTCCGGCATCCCTGTATGCATAATGAAAATGAGCAAGGGCGCATGTGGTATGTGTAAGCAGATTTCATCGATTTTCCACCTTCTTTTTCAGCCCCTGCTCTCTGACTGCGCAAGGACTGTCGGTATTCCGCTGCTTTTTTTGTACTCGTCGAACAGCGGCTGCGGATCCAGAGCTCATAACTTCTTTGGGTTTCTTGAAAAACTGTTCAGAAAATTATCTCGTGTGACTGGAGACGCTGAACCCTTTTTCAAGATACTCACCTCAAATAGACGAACCAAATAAGGAGTGTTCATGGAAGAAGTACGTGTGCGTTTCCCACCCAGCCCTACCGGCTATCTTCATATCGGCGGAGCCCGGACCGCGCTTTTCAACTGGCTTTTTGCCAAGCAGCATGGCGGCAAACTCATACTGCGCATTGAAGACACAGACGAGGAACGCTCGACCCAGGCCTCCATTGACGGTATCATCGAAGGCATGCAATGGCTGGGAATCGATTGGGATGAAGGCCCTTATTTTCAGACCGAATTTGCCCAGGACCATATCAATGCGGCCAACCGGTTGCTGGAAACAGGCCAGGCCTATAAATGTTTCTGCACCAAAGAAGAACTGGAGCAGAAACGTGAGGCCGCACTTGCCCAGAAAAAATCCGATGTGGGCTATGATGGCACCTGCCGCCACCTGAGTGCAGAAGAGGTTGCGGAAAAAGAAGCCCAAGGCTTGCCTTCAGTGATTCGCTTCAAGGTCCCTGAACGCCAGGGCACCCTCTATTATGATGATCAGGTGCTGGGCCGGATTGAACGCGCCTACAACGAATTTGAAGATTTTGTTATTGTCCGCTCCAATGGTAAGCCGCTCTACCTGCTGTGCAATGTTGTCGATGATATTCGTGATCGAATCACCCATATCATTCGTGGTCAGGACCACATGACCAACACCACCCGGCAGGTGCTGCTGTATGAGGCACTGGAAGCGCCCTTGCCTACCTTTGCCCATATGCCGCTGACTCTGGACCTGAAAAAACGCAAAATCTCCAAACGCAGCCACGGCGAGATTGTCGCGGTCCAGTTTTACCGGGACAATGGCTTTATTCCCTGGGCCCTGTGCAACTTTCTCTGCCTTCTGGGCTGGAACCCCGGCACCGAGCAGGAATATTTCACTCGTGATGAGCTGGTGCAGGCCTTTGACCTCTCCCGCATGAGTCGAGTCAACTCGGTGTTCAACTTTCGCCCGGGCGATCCCAAGTTTTTCACGGACCCCAAACTGATCGCCATGAACGAACACTACCTGCGCTCTATGGATATTGCAGAGCTGGGGACCATGGTCCAAAAAGAGCTGGAAGCTGCTCAACTCTGGGATGAGGCCTATGCAACAACCCAAAAAGACTGGTATCTGCATACGCTTGGCTTGATCCGTGATCGCTTTCATACGCTCAAGGATTTCACCACTGCGGGCAGAGCCTACTTTGCCGATGACTATGAGGTTGATCCTAAGCCATTGAAAAAGAATGTACTCAAATTTCCGGATCTGGCGACATGGTTACCGCAACTTGCAGAGCGGTATAAAGCGCTGGCTGAATTTTCCGCCGAAGCCACCGAGCAAACCTGCCGTGATTTTGCCGATGAGCTGGAAATCAAACCAGGCATCCTCATCAACGGCATGCGGACCGTGCTCACAGGACAGCTGGCAGGACCATCCATGTTTGATATTGTCACCACTCTCGGTCAAGAGCGCGTTGTTAAGCGTTTGAGCAGCATCGATCACTTGTACACCGAAGCCTAAGCCGTACTGCACAGTGTGCCTCCGGCAGCGCCCCGTTCTTCTCAAATGGGGCGCTGCCGATGCCCAGCAATGCGAACTCCCCTCCTCCTCGTGTTTTTTTAGGGAACACCACTTATGACCACCGAAAAAGAGACCACCGGCAAACCCCTTGACTTTATTCGTCAGATCATCGCCGAAGACCTGGCCACAGGAAAACACAGCAGTATTGTTACCCGTTTCCCCCCCGAGCCAAACGGCTTTTTGCATATTGGCCACGCCAAATCCATCTGCCTCAACTTTGGTGCGGCTCAGGAATTCAACGGCCGCTGCCATCTGCGCTTTGACGACACCAACCCGGACAAGGAATCCACTGAATACGTCCAGTCCATTCAGCGGGATGTTCACTGGCTGGGGTTTGACTGGGGAGACAATCTCTTTTACGCCTCCGACTATTTTGACCAGCTGCATGATTTTGCCGTGGAGCTGATCAAACTGGGTAAGGCCTATGTCTGTGAACTCAGCGGAGAGGAAATTCGGGAGCACCGCGGGACACTCACCGAGCCCGGCAAGGAGAGCCCGTATCGCAATCGGAGCGTCGAAGAGAACCTGGATCTGTTTGCCCGTATGCGGGCCGGTGAATTTGCAGAAGGCAGCTGCGTACTCCGCGCCAAGATCGACATGGCCTCCCCCAACATCGTCATGCGCGACCCGGTCATTTACCGCATTCTCAAAAGCAACCACCACCGCACCGGAGACAAGTGGTGCATCTACCCGATGTACGATTTCACCCACTGTCTCTCCGACATGCAGGAGCAGATCACCCATTCCCTCTGTACCCTGGAATTCGAGAACAACCGGGCCCTCTACGACTGGGTGCTCGACACACTCAACACCCCCAACCATCCGCGCCAGATTGAATTTGCCCGACTCAACATCAACTATACCGTCACCAGCAAACGCAAACTGCTCCAGTTGGTGACCGAGGGCCATGTCTCCGGCTGGGACGATCCCCGCATGCTCACCATCTCCGGTCTCAGGCGCCGAGGCTACACCCCGGCTTCTTTGCGTAGCTTCTGCCACACAATCGGCATCGGCAAACGGGAATCCTGGATCGATATGGGGGTCCTGGAAAATGCGGTCCGCGACGACCTCAACCTGCACGCGACCCGCGTCTTTGGTGTGCTCGATCCCCTCAAAGTGGTGATCACCAATTACCCCGAAGGACAGAGCGAAGAACTTGTTGCCCAGAATCATCCGCAAAACCCGGAGATGGGGGAACGGGTTGTTCCTTTCAGCCGTGAGCTCTATGTGGAACGTTCAGATTTCATGGAAGATGCTCCCAAAAAATTCTTCCGTTTAAGCGTTGGCCGTGAGGTACGCCTGCGCTATGCCTACCTGATCACCTGCCAGGAAGTCATCAAGGATGCAAGCGGCAAGGTCATCGAGCTGCGCTGCACCTATGACCCGGAAACTCGGGGAGGTTCCGCACCGGATGGTCGCAAGGTCAAAGGAACCATTCATTGGGTCTCTGCCGAACATGCGCTCCAGGCCGAGGTACGCCTCTACGATCGCCTCTTTACGGTTGAGTATCCCGACGCGGATAAAGAAAAGAGCTTCATGGAATTTCTCAACCCTGATTCGCTCACGGTTCTGCCAAACTGTATGCTAGAGCCCGGCTTGCTGCAGGCAAAGGAGGAAGATCGCTTCCAATTCGAGCGCCAGGGCTACTTCTGCCTGAATACAACGGAAAGCACCCCTGAAAAACCGGTCTTTAATCGGATTGTTACCCTGCGTGACAGCTGGGCCAAGTTAACCCAAAAGGGGGCCTGATCATGGCCAAGATCAATCTGCGCAAGATGGCAATCAACCAGAGCGGCACCATCATTGCCGTCAAGGTTGGCGGTGAACTGGGCCGCCGAATCCGTGAAATGGGCCTTGTTCCGGGAGCAGAGATCACCATCAAGCAACGTGCGCCCCTCAACGACCCCGTTGCTCTGCGCGTCCTAGATGGCACCCTGACCTTACGAAACAACGAAGCGGATTACATCGAGGTCGAGGTGGAGCAAAATCCCTGACAGAAAAAAAGCATCTTTTGCCTGAACAATCGCAATTGCACCAGGCAACTCTCTTCCCAAGGGCAGGTCTTTTCCTGCCCTTTTTCTTTGCCGACTTCCCCTCCTGCATTTTTCTTCACGCCCTTTTTCTTCTGCAACTCAATAAAACTTCGCCATGTCTAAAAGTTACTGTCCAAGTCGACCTGTATCGCCTGGCTAAAAAACTTGAATCTTTCGGCTTCCCCTTGGCAAAGCTGTTGACAGTGTGCATTGTTTGGGATAACTAACAATGACTGTTTTGCCAAGGGAGTTGGCGGCGAATTCGGTTCCCCGTCACACAAAGATGCACCTGAAGATTCACGTCAGAACAGCGCATAAAACTCCGCCGACCTTTTGGGGCAACGTTTTTTGTGCCACGCTCTCTGACCTCTGAATGTTTTGATTTTGAAGCGTTGTTGGACAACAACTTCACAGTGCGAGACCCATTATCCGGGGCGTTTGTTCGATCTATGGCTACAAAAGAAACAAAAGACTCCTGTTTTTTTCTCACCGATTTTTTTTCTCGATGTCGGCGGCGGAAAAAATGCGGTCACCGTGCTGCCCAGTCAAGTACCCCGCTTTCCCAATCCTGCTGCCACGGACGTTTTCGTGTCTGTGCGGTCAACGGAGATAGACGGACCTGTGCCAGAATGGCTAATCTGGGCCTGCTTCCCGGTCGCGAGCTGGAGCTGCTTTGCAAAGGCAACGGCCAGCAGTGTATGGTCAAAGTAAATGGCGGCACCATCAGCCTTGACGCCCCCACCGCCTCCACAATTATGGTCGCACCGGTCTGACCTCCTACAGGGTGACTTCCCAACAGTCATTGTTCTCAATCCATTCTCACTCAAGGAGAAACAGATGCAACAGATTATCGTTGTCGTGATTGTGGCAATGGCTCTCTTTTTTCTTGGTCGACGACTCTACAATACCTTCCGCCACGGTCAGACACCAGGTTGCGGATGTGGCTGTTCCGGCTGTACGGATCGATCAGGCTCCAAATCTCAAAAGAGTCCCTTTCCTCTCTACAGGCCCTGAACCAGCCCAACGCCGTTTTTTGGGGTTTATTCAACCGACCGCCATCATGTTCAGCCCAGTTTGAGCCCAAGGATTATATAACCATTCACCTCAGCCCATTAGAGCTCCATCGCCCATGAATACCGCGCTGACCATTGCACTTGCAGGTAACCCCAACGCAGGAAAGACCACCCTTTTTAACCACCTTACCGGGGCCAGGCAGCATGTGGGCAATTACCCGGGAATCACGGTGGAGCAAAAAGAGGGATGCTGTCTTCATAAGAGTCAAGGGCTTCGGGTGGTGGATCTGCCAGGTACCTACTCCTTGACAGCCTACTCAGTGGAAGAACTGGTAGCCCGGGATTTCATCATCAATGAAAAACCCGACGTGGTCGTTGACGTGGTTGACGCCTCCAACCTGGAGCGCAACCTCTACCTGAGCTGTCAGTTTCTTGAGCTGGGCGTTCCTCTGATTATCGCCCTCAATATGGTCGACGTCGCGGAAAAACGCGGTCTCCTGATCAACACCGAGGAACTGAGCCAGCGGCTGGGCGTAACGGTCATGCCCATCGTTGCCCGTACGGGTAAAGGTGTGGATGAACTCCTTGATGCTATCCTCCAACTTGCCGAAACCGACACCCGCCCGCAACCGGCCTTTCTCCGCTACGGTTCCGATGTGGATGAGACCCTGGCCGATATGCAGGCTGACCTGGAACGGTTGACGGAGCTTTCTTCGATCTACCCCCACCGCTGGCTTGGGGTGAAACTTCTGGAAAACGATGAACAGATCGTGCAGAAGGCCCAGGCAACCTCACCCGAGGCTGCCAAACGGCTGTTGGCGCGTTGTGATGAAGTGGCCAACCATCTGCAGGATACTCTGGGAATCTACCCCGAGGCGATGATTGCCGACCATCGCTATGGTTACATCAAATCCGTCATGCACAAAGGCGTCGTCACCCGCAAATTTGTCGGGGACAGGCTCTACACCTCCGATCGGATCGACAAGGTTGTCACGCACAGACTGCTTGGCCCACTGATTATGGCCTTTGTGCTCTTTGCGCTCTATACCTTCACCTTCAGCTACAGTACGGTCATGGTGGATTGGCTGGCCTCCTTCTTTTCCTTGATCAACAGCACCATCGACGGCATCCTGCCCGACGGCCCGATCAAATCCATGCTTATCTCCGGTGTGGTCGACGGTGTGGGGGGCGTGATGGGTTTTGTCCCCATCATCATGTTCATGTTCTTTGGTATTGCCGTGCTAGAGGACTCCGGCTATCTGGCGCGCGTCGCCTTTATGATGGACCGTATCTTCCATTTTTTTGGACTGCACGGGTCCTCGGTCATGCCCTTTATCGTCTCCGGCGGCATAGCGGGCGGCTGCGCCGTTCCCGGTGTCATGGCCACCCGCACGCTCCGTTCTCCCAAGGAACGCATGGCGACCCTGCTCACCGTCCCCTTTATGAACTGTGGAGCCAAATTACCGGTCCTGACCCTGCTCATTGGCACCTTTTTTTCCGCCCACCAGGCACGCTATATGTTTCTGGCCACACTTTTTGCCTGGATTGTAGCCCTCTGCGCAGCCAAACTCCTACGCATGACCGTGCTCAAAGGCGAATCAACCCCCTTTGTCATGGAACTCCCCCCCTACCGCTTTCCCACCATTAAAGGTCTGTTTATTCACACCTGGGAGCGAACCTGGCAGTACATGAAAAAAGCCGGTACCGTCATTCTGGGGATCTCTATTCTGATCTGGGCGATGATGACCTATCCGGGCCTGTCCGACCAGGAACTCGCCCACTTTGCGGCAGCGCGGCAGCAGGCGGAAAAAACCTATGCAAGCGGTTCGGACCATCTCAGTCAGGCTCTGGGAAAAATCGATAATGATCAGGCGCTGATGCGGCTCAAACATTCCTATGGCGGCAGAATAGGTGTTGCCTTTGAGCAGTTCAGTCAGTATGCGGGGATCGATTGGAGGACAAATATTGCTCTGATTGGTGGTTTTGCAGCAAAAGAGGTGATTATATCCACCCTGGGAACAGCTTACTCGCTTGGTGAAGTGGAAGCCGACGACTCGACCTCGCTTTCAGAGCGTCTTGCTAAAGACTCGAGCTGGAATCCGGTGAAAGCCCTGGCGGTCATGGTCTTTATCATGTTCTATGCCCCCTGCTTTGTCACCGTGGTCTGTATTGCCAAGGAGGCCGGATCCTGGAAATGGGCAGCCTTTTCCATGGCCTTTAACACCCTCTTTGCCTTTATCATGGCGGTGGGTGTCTATCAGCTGGGAGCACTCATCTACCTGTAAGCTCCAATAAGTGCACTCTGCAAACGTATTCCAGGGCCACGTCCCCTGGAATACGTCATTTCCCCTGTACGCCTCCCCCTCTTTTTGATTGCGTGAGCATTCAACAGTGCTCACATAGGGGTCAGACCTTGTAATCAGCAAACTTTGCCAGCACCTCAGCCATTGCCTCGTCGGGCAACACTGGGGGCTCTGTGACCTGGAGCGCCTGCAGATACATGCGCGCCAGAGTCTCCACCTCAATGGCCAGTGCAAAGACCCGCTCCAAATTTGCTTCAAAACAAAGCATACCATGATGGGCAAGCAGGGTCGCCTTGCGCTGGTTGAGAGCGGCAATCACCCCGTCAGAGAGCTCCT
Source organism: uncultured Desulfobulbus sp. (assembly GCF_963664075.1). Taxonomy (NCBI): domain Bacteria; kingdom Pseudomonadati; phylum Thermodesulfobacteriota; class Desulfobulbia; order Desulfobulbales; family Desulfobulbaceae; genus Desulfobulbus; species uncultured Desulfobulbus sp. The sequence continues at coordinate 578,141 of NZ_OY760916.1, read as the reverse complement.
GGGTACCGAAGGTTGCATAGGGCGCAAGCGGGATGGAATCTCCACCCGCCATGGCGACCATATAATGGAAGGCGGGAATCCCCCGCTCCAGACAGGCAAGCGTGGTGCAGTAGGGGCTGTGGGCATGGAGAACAGCCCTGGCCTCTTGAAACGAAGCGTAGATATCACGGTGCATCCGCCACTCCGATGAGGGCTTGCGCGTTCCCGAAACAGCTCCGTCCATCCCCACAAAGACCATATCCTCAGGCTGGCATCTGTCATAGGGGAGTGCTGAGGGGGTAATAAAAAAACCATTTTCCGAGCGGGCACTGACATTGCCGGAGGTCCCTTGGTTCAGCCCCTGGCTGTTCATCTGGCGCGCTGTCTCCAGCAACTGCCTGCAGAGCGTCTCTTGCCCCATCATCCTTTCTCCGGATACAGCCCCAGAAGCCCTTCCTTACTGGCGCTGCAGATACCACGCTCAGTAATCAGTCCCGTTACCAGTCGGGCCGGAGTGACATCAAAGGCCGGGTTCACCGCCGGGGTCGCTTGTGGGGCGATGGAAAATCGGCCGATCTCTCCGTTGGCATCACGCCCCATAAGCTCAAGGACCTCCTCCTGCCCGCGCTCTTCAATAGGAATCTGGGCAACGCCGTCATCCACGCTCCAGTCGACTGTCGAGCCGGGAAGGGCCACATAAAAGGGTACCTTGTTATCGGCGGCCGCCAGGGCCTTGAGGTAGGTGCCAATCTTATTGCAGACATCTCCGCTGGCCGTGGTGCGATCGGTTCCGACAATGCAGAGATCCACCTGTCCATGCTGCATCAGGTGGCCTCCCGCATTATCCACGATCAGATGATGGTCCACTCCTGCGGCCACCAGTTCCCAGGCGGTGAGGCTAGCACCCTGGTTACGGGGCCGGGTTTCATCCACCCAGACATGGACCGGAATCCCCTGCTCCCTTGCCTTGAAGATCGGAGCCAGAGCGGTCCCCCAATCAACAGTAGCCAACCAGCCAGCATTGCAGTGGGTCAGCACATTCACAGGTTTACCACCGTTCTTGGCATATATATCCGCGATCAACTTTGCCCCGTGAGTGCCGATGGACTCGTTGGTTAGTACATCCTCTTCGCAGATTTTTCCGGCCTCCTGGTAGGCAGCGACCAACCGTTGCTCCTCGGCAAGCGGCAACAAGACGGCAAGCATCCGCTCAACGCCCCAGCGCAGGTTGACTGCAGTTGGACGGCAGCTGATCAATCGGTCCCCCATCTGCTTGAGCGCTTCGTCACTGCATGCTTTACGCACACCAAGACAGATTCCATAGGCAGCTGTGGCACCGATCAAGGGAGCGCCGCGTACCAGCATATGGCTGATGGCATCCATCGCCTCTTCCAGCGTATCCAGGCGGACGATCTTAAATTCAAAGGGTAATAGTGTCTGATCAATGATCTCCACCCCTTCACCATCTTTCGCCAGCCAGATAGAGCGATATGCTGTAGCGTTTACTTTCACCGTGGGGGTCTCCTTGTGTTATGGGGTTACCTGATAAGGGGTATTCTCTGAAAACAGGTCAACACTAACGAATAGCCTTGATCAGGGTCAAGAGGATTTTAACCGGGTATCAGACGGTAAAAGCTGTCTACTCTTTTGATACACTGGCTTTTTACTTTCTGCTCTGCTATACAGGAACAACACACTTTGAATTTCCGAACTTCCGGACTCCCGCTTGATGAATACAATCAACGACGCGCTTAATCCCCTTACAACTTCTGGTAACCTGCCCAGCTTGCCCCAGGTACTGGTCCGTCTGCTCGATTGCTGCCAGGCACCGGACGTGGAGATTCAGGAAATTGCCCAGATCGTCAGTAAAGACGCCGCCCTCAGTGCCAAGGTGCTGCAGTTAGTCAACTCAGCCTTTATCGGTGCACGCAATCCCATTGCCAATATCGAGCAGGCTGTCGTCTACCTAGGGATGGATTCCATACGTAATCTGGCCATTTCCGTCTCTGTCCAGCAGGTCTTTCGCCGGGTTCAAATCAACGGCCTGCTCAATATGGACAGGTTCTGGCACCACTCGTTCACCAATGCCCTCATTGCCCAGAAAATAGCGCAGCTGCACAGCAAAGTTGATCCTTCTGAGGCTTATCTTGCCGGTCTTTTACACGATATCGGCAAGCTGCTGCTGTGGATGGCCTTTCCCGGCACATATGCCCCGCTTCTTTTAAAAGGTATTCGCTGCACCAATGCTCGACTCGCCTTTCTTGAAGAGGAAAAGCTCCAGGTCAACCACTGCCAGGCCGGTGCCTGGCTCTGCGAACAGTGGCAGCTGCCTCCCCTGGTTGGCGATGCCATCCGCTACCACCACCACACTGTTGCCGAAGTGCGACAGGCTTTACCCCTGACAAAAATCATCTATTTAGCCGACCTGCTCAGCCATAATCCTGCGGATGCCGCGGAATGCGTGGAGACGGCCGAATCACTTTTTTCTCTTGCCCCCGAACAGATCGGGCCACTGGTTGCTGGCATTGATGAACAGGTTGCGGAGCTGGCCACCCAGCTCGGTGTTCGCCTCCCCCGCCTCAACAAGACTTCCCATGAAACCGACCCGGAAATTCAGGAGGTCCACAAACAAACCTCCCTGAGTCTGATCAAACGCATTCGTGTGATCTCCCAGCTCAGTGGTCTTTTGGAAAATCTGCTCAAGGCGGACAACCAGCAACAGATTGTAGCTGCGGTTGAACAGGGAGTGCAGATCCTGTTCAATGAAAAACAGACCCTGCTGCTGCTCCCCCAGGGAGAGAAAAAAACTCTTGTGGCGCAGCCCTCAGGGGATAACCTGCTTTCGGCAACCACCAAACAGCTTGAATTTGATGCCCTCAACTCACCCGACAGTCTCCTTGCCCGAGCCATGGAAAGTGGACAAACTCAAGATTCTTTTACCAATCAGCAAACGCAGGATAAACCTGCCCATCTCTTTGATGCCCAGCTCCTCAATCTCATGCATTCCGAAGGTATGCTCGTTCTCCCCCTGCTCTGCCACAAAAAATTCGAAGGACTTTTAGTCATTGGTCTGATGGCCAAAGCCTATGGCGCCTTAAAAAACCACTTCGATGGATTGCAAATGCTGGCCGGGCAGGCGGCCATGGCGTTGCAGCTTGAAAACATACGCCGAGAGCAGACCGAACGCATTGTGGCCGAGCGCCTGGAAGCCGCGACCTTGGTGGCGAGAAAAATCGGTCATGAGATCAATAACCCCTTGGCGATTGTTCGAAACTATCTCCACATTCTCGAACGAAAGCTTGATCAGGGAGCACCTATCACCCCCGAGGTGGGGATCATCAATGGCGAGTTGGAGCGCTTGACCCGGATCACCCGCGGCCTTGAAGATCTGAGCAAAAGTAACGCTCGTCCGAACCCAGTTGTGCTTGAACTCGGCGATGCACTGCACAAAATCGTAACCCCTTTCCAGGCGACACTTGATGTTGAGAGCGGGATACATTTGGTTGTCGAGCCGCTGGAAAACCCCATTGAGCTGATGGTTGACCCAGGTTACCTGCAACAAATTCTTCATAATCTGATCAAAAATGCGTTTGAGGCGATCCCCCCCGGCGGAGAGATCAAAGTGCGCAGCGAACTTCAGGGGCTGCAGGTATCGATTCAGGTGGAAGACAACGGCCCCGGTATCCCTTCCGAACACACAAAGGAGCTGTTTCACTCAGGTTTTTCGACCAAAAACAGCACTCACCGTGGTCTCGGACTCTCAATTGCCTTATCCCTTACTCAACAGATGGGGGGGCAGCTACACTGTTCATCAGTCCCAGGCCAGACGATTTTCACCCTGCGCCTGCCACTGAAATTGGCCTGAATCCCTTGGCACCACTGATTTATTCAACTTTTTAATTGGACATTTCATGTCATACACGCTTGAATGTTTTCTGCGAGTCTTTTACAGCAAAGAGTAGTTATTAAGACTGATAATTAGCTTCCTTCTTCAATTTTAGGCCTTCCATTTATACGTCTACATGCAAAACCTGCATTCAGTTCTCATCGTTGACGATGAAGTCCGATTCTGCAGCAGCCTTGAATTTCTGCTGGAAGCAGAAGGATATCAAGTCGCTCTGGCCAACACCGGTAAAGAGGCCGAAGCGTTGCTTCAAGAGCAGAACTTTTCTGCAGCGCTTGTCGATATCAATTTGCCCGATATCAGTGGTACGCAAATAGCTGCAGATTTAGGTCAACATCATCCGGACACTGCTGTCATCATCATGACAGGGAATGCAACTGTCGACAATGCTGTCGAAGCGCTCAGACTAGGGGTCTACGATTACCTGCGCAAACCCTGCTCGCCTCAACGTCTGCTCCGTACACTGGCTCAGGCTATCAGTCATAAACAACTCGCTCGAGATCTTCACAACTCTGAAAAACGATTTCGTCAACTGGCCCAGGCGACCTGGGAAGGGATTATTATTTACGAACGCGGGGAACTGCTACAGACAAACACCCAACTCTGCACCATGTTTGGCTATACAGAGGAAGAGCTGGTTGGCCAGCAGATCTTTGACATCCTTCTGGATCGCTCCTCCATTCGTGCCATGGAACATCACGCCGATCCCGAGACCATCGGGCCCTTTGAAGCCCGGGGCATCCGTAAAAACGGCTCCACCTTTCCTGTCGAATTTCGCGTCAAGCACATCGATTTTCAAGGACGTCAGGTACAAGTCGCCTCCATTCGTGATGTCACCCAAAACGAGCTGGCTTTACAACAAAAGATGGCGTTAATGGAAAAGCTTGCAGATGCAAAACGCATGGAATCTTTGGGACTCATGGCAAGCTCTGTGGCCCATGACCTCAACAATATCATGGCAGGGATTGTGACCTACCCGGAACTGCTCTTGATGGATCTCGGCTCTGATTTCAAACATCGGGAAGAACTGATGATGATCCGTGAGGCGGGTAAACGTGCTGCCGCTGTGGTCAATGACCTCCTCACCGTTGCCCGTGGTGCAACCTCAAAAAAAGAGTTACAAAACGTCAACGCCCTCATCACTGAATATCTCAACTCGGTGGAATTCCGAGAAATGGGACAACGCTATCCTGGCATCAAAGTCACCCCCTACCTTGAAGGAAAACTCAAGCTGATTAGCTGTTCTGCCATTCATCTCTCCAAATCCATCATGAACCTGGTCAACAACGCAGCCGAGGCTATCCAGAAAAATGGGCTGATTACCGTTGCTACGAAAAATATACACCTGAACGCTGAGTACCAGGGATATGAAACCATTGAACCGGGCGACTATATCATGATTACGGTTGAAGATGATGGGCCTGGGATCTCACTGACTGATATTGAACAAATCTTCAGCCCCTTTTACAGCAAGAAAATTATGGGCCGCAGTGGTACGGGGCTTGGACTGGCCGTGGTTTGGAATACAGTCCATGATCACGGTGGCTACATTGATGTGGTCAGCTCCAGCAAAGGCTCCACGTTCGCGCTTTATTTTCCTGCCTCAAAAGCCGGAAGCTATCTTCCCATCAAACAAAGCCCCACGACACAACATTCCCAGGGCAACGGTGAGTGCATCCTTGTGGTCGATGACCAAAAAAGCCAACGCGAAATCGCCAGCAGGCTGCTACGCCGCCTGGGCTACAAGCCCATCACCGTTGCCTCTGGTGAAGAGGCGGTGGAGTTCACCAAAAACACCCCCGTTGACCTGGTGATTCTAGACATGCTGATGGACCCCGGCATGAATGGTTGCGAAACCTTTGAAAAAATTCTCCATTACCGTCCGCAACAAAAGGCAGTTATCACCAGTGGCTACTCCGATGCCACAGACATCCAACGAGCCATGGACATGGGAATCCGTCAATTTGTCAAAAAACCTTACTCGCTCCACGAACTTGCCCAGGCACTCAAGACAGAGATGCATTCCGACACCTTCTCCGAGCCCAGGTAAACGCACCTTCCCTCTTCGCTCAGCTGTTCTTCCCCTACAGATCTCTCCACCTGCTTCTCCGTCTGCGGGCCTCTTTGTTTCACTTGATTTCAGAACGTGGTATGCTTGAAAAACTCTTTTGTTCGTGTACGCGTCACTGCTCTCCTTCTTCTGACTTAAGGTTGTTGCATGAAAAAATTTGTCTGGATCTGCACTCGCCCTTTCTATTGGTTCTGGAAAATTCTCAGTTCGGGATTATCGCTGCTCACCAACCTCATTTTTGTTCTCTGCATTGTACTGGCCCTGATCGTCTCCTTTTATGAGCCCGAAATAAAGATTCCCCAGGGAAGTGCCCTCATCGTTAGCCTAGACGGGGACATTGTTGAACAGCGCTCTCCCATTGATCCAGCTACCCGGGTGATCAACGAGTTGACCGGAACCCCACTGCACGAAGAGACTTATCTGCAAGATTTTCTTGATGCCCTAGATGCAGCTGGTCATGACCCACGCATCAGACTTGTGGTGCTCAACCTCAATCGCCTGGGAGCGGCTGATCTCAATCAGATTCAATCCATGGGCAAGGCACTTGAACGATTCAAACAATCCGGCAAACGAGTGATAGCATTGGGGGATCGTTTCAACCAGGCACAGTACTACCTGGCTTCATGGGCCGACAAAATCTACCTTAACCCCATGGGATCGGTCAACCTGCGTGGATTTTCCGTGCACCGACTGTACTACAAAGAGCTCCTTGATAAGCTTGCCATTGATATGCATGTCTTTCGAGTGGGGACATTTAAGTCAGCCGTGGAGCCCTTACTGCGGAACAGCATGTCAGAAGAGGATCGATCTGCCAACATACTCTGGCTCAATAAACTCTGGAATCTGTACCTGGCTGATATCAGTCAACACCGAGGACTTGCCCCTGAAGTGATCAATGACACTGTCAACTACATGGTTGCCCAGCTCACTCAGGCAGGGGGAAGCAGAGCTGAGCTGGCCTTACGTACAGGGCTCGTTGATGGGCTGAAAACACACCAGGAACTTGAAGCCATGCTCCTGGCACAGGTTGGGCCAGCCCAGAATGGGGAGAGTTTTAAACAGGTTGATTTTCGTCAATACCTGCGGACTATTACCCCCTCTTACACTACCCCCAGGCAGGGAACGGAGCTGATTGGTATTATAAACGTAAGCGGCAATATATTCCCGGGGGAAGCCCCTGTGGGGCAGATTGGAGCCGAGGACCTGATCAAAAAAATCCGCCTGGCTCGAAGGAATGTACGGATTAAGGCCATCGTTCTGCGGATTAACACCGGAGGCGGGAGCGCTTTTGCCTCGGAGCAAATCCGTCAGGAACTGGTACAAGCTCAAAAAGAGGGCAAGGTGGTGGTCATCTCCATGGGAGCGATGACGGCTTCCGGAGGCTACTGGCTGGCGGCCAATGCCGACAGTATTGTTGCAGCCCCCACGACACTCACAGGTTCCATAGGTATTTTTGGAGCCATTCCCACCCTGGGAAAAAGTTTACAAAAAATTGGCATCCATAGCGATGGCATCGGAACCACGGCAATTGCACAATTTGGCAACCTCACCACCGATATGAGTCCCCCTGAAAAACAAGCGCTGCAAATGGAGGTCAATCAGGGCTATCAACAGTTTGTCCAGCTTGTCGCCAAGGGACGTAACCTATCGCCGGAGAAGGTGGAAGCACTGGCTCAAGGGCGTGTTTGGGATGGTACCACCGCAAAACAACTGGGGCTTGTCGACACCTTGGGAGACCTGGAGACCGCCATCGCCGAAGCGGCCAAACTAGCCAATGTTTCCCCGGAACAGGGCTATCTGATTGAGCCTGAGTCGAGCTCAATTTTTGCGCGGTTTAAACAGGTAAAGCAACCGGTCGAAGCCTTACTGCACCAGCTGGCCCCATCTTCTTCTTGGCTTCCAGGTCTGCAACAGATCGTCCACGGCCCACTGGAGTTTTGTTTCCTCCGGCCGGATCCCAACGGCCTTTACGCCCATAGCCTGCTGCAGGACTCCGAGATCAATCTTCAGTAATCACGAAAAAAGGCGCCAGGACAATGTGTGGGTATCACACATTGTTACACAGCCCGCACTTGCTCTCTGCGCTTCCTGGTTTATAGTGCCGTTCTGGAACCACTACTTGCACTCACCTCCTCCCAGCTCAGGCAAGGAGGCGTATTTCTTTCCCCCACTTCTCCGAGGACTGTATGATCACTCAGGATGCTCTTTTGGACCTCTGGCTGCACCTTGGCTGGCCACTGACACGACTTCTTCTCTACCTGGCCATAGGTCTTTTAGTTGCCCTGTTTATTGAATCGTTGAACTACACGCGAAAACTGGCCGTAGTCGCACGTCCCCTCACTCGATTTGGGCACCTGGCACCGATCACCGGTGCCTCCTTTTCTCTCTGTTTTTTTTCGGGTATGGCGGCCAATACACTCCTGGCTGAAGGCTATGAACAACAAAAAATCAGCCGCAAGGAACTGATTCTGGCAAATCTCTTTAACAGCCTGCCAGCAAATTTTCTCCACCTGCCAACAACCTTTTTTATTGCCGCACCCATAATCAAGGGCGCGGCCGTGGTCTATATTGGCCTCACGATTTCAGCAGCTTTGTTCCGCACACTCTGCATAGCCGTTATCGGACGCTTACTCCTGCCACGCCCGAATGGAGAGCCGCAGGCTGGTGAACTGCCTGCAGATCCGAAAAATCCCTTTCGCACTGCCCTGAAAAACACCATGAAACGCTTCAAGCGCCGTATCCGCAAAATCGTAACCTATACGGTGCCCATTTACATTTTCTTTTACTTTCTCAACGAAGCAGGTTTTTTTCGGGTGGCGGAACAATTCATTGGACAGCATCTCTCCTGGATGAGCTGGCTGACCCCCCAGGCGCTCTCCATCCTCACCTTTCAGATGGCCGCGGAGTTTACTGCCGGTCTGGCCGCAGCTGGCTCCCTGCTTGCTAGTGGTGCCATGGAGGCCAAAGAGATTGTTCTGGTTCTTTTAATCGGCAACGTGCTCTCTTCTCCCATACGGGCCATCCGCCATCAATACCCCTATTACGCCGGTATTTTCAAACCAGGCCTGGCGGCTCAGCTTATTTTATTCAGCCAAAGTTTTCGCGCCTTGAGCATAGCCTTGGTCGCCTTTTTGTATTATACTCTTTGCATGTAAAATCGTGCTGATACATACCCGCCAACCCTAGCCACAAGAGCGTATCCACGGAATCAGCCTATCCCCAGGAGGCCCGGATGAACAAAACCATACTTGTCGCCATCGACGGTTCGGTCTACAGCTCCAACAGTCTTGATTACCTGGCAAAAATTTTTGGTCACGATCGCAACCTCAACATACACCTGCTCCACGTGGTCTCCTCCGGAAGTGCCGATAAAGCCTGGATGAACGACGTGGACCCGCTTCGGGCCATGGGCAGCGGCACTGACAAACAGACGCTCGTGGCACAAAAGCGGCTCAAAGATGCTGAAGATCGCCTTATTCGCCATGGATTCAGCCAGGAGCAGATTCAGACGCGCACCAAACAAAGCTCCGGGGTCTGCAATGCCATTAGAGAAGATGCGGAACGGGGCAACTACGATGCGGTCCTGGTGGGTCGCAGGGGGTTGGGCGCGGTGGGCAATGTTTTTTTTGGCAGCACCTCCACTGACCTGATCGCAAAATGTCACCGCTCCCCGCTGTGGATCGTTGATGGAACCATTCGGGCCAACCGCTTTCTTCTTGCGGTACAAAGCCATCCCGCCTCACTGATGGCGGCAGACCATCTCGCTTTCATCCTCAAAAATCATCCCAGTGCGGAAATCTGCCTCTATCACTCCAACTCGGTTTTTGGTAAGCAGGCACCTGCCAAGGCAGAAGACTTTCATGCCCAGTGGGGAAAATCCTGGTGCGAACGTTACCTGGATTTGGATAATTTCCTCTTCTACGCCCATGCGCAGCTGCTCACAGAAAACGGTTTTTCCAGAAGTCGCATCAAACAGCTGCCTGCCCAGATGCACCTGGATGTCAGCAGTGATTTACTCAAACAAGCAAAACAACACAACTGCGGCACCATCGTCATAGGCCGAAGACGCCGCGACCTGAGCCGGGGGCAACTCAAAGGAGTCTCCGACAAAACCGTCAAACAGGCGCAGGACGTGGCCGTCTGGCTTGCAGGCTGAATCAAATCATTTCTCCGTACGCCCAATTGTTGCTCAACATTGAACAGGGTGAACAACAACTGGAATGTCACGGCAGGTGCATGGATTTTTTTTTGTTCTTCAGACCTATTTTGCAGCCGCGGGACTGATAATGACCGTGGCCGCCAACTCCGGCTTCAAATATTGACGAGCCAGCGCAGTCAACTCATCAGCTGTTATCGCTGCATACTCGGATAAAATAGACGCAGGCCATTTCAGCTGCTCGGGATGCCGATCAGAATACTGCAGCACCGATTGCATCCAGTAGCGATTATCCTCTTTGATATCTTTGATTGATGTTAAGGTCGGTTTGATTGCCCGTTGCAGTTCCTCTTCCTGCACCCCCTGCTGTGCCAGATTTGCAGCCACCTCTTTGATTACCTTTTCCAGCGTTTCTGCCTGCTGCGGTGCAACAATCAAATTACAGCGTAGCAGCCCAAAACCGTCATGGGCACGGCTGGGCTCACTGCTGACCTGTGGGGAATAGGTGGCCCCGAGCTCTTCACGAATTTTAATCCGCAGCCGATCATCAAGCACACCAGCCAGCAAGCTCAGACGACGGGTACGACTGATATTCCAAAAATCATCGGTTTTCCAGGCTACCGTGAGCATGGCTTTTTCAATGCTACTGGCAACCTGGATATGTTTGGTTGTTCCAAATGGAAAATCCGGCTCCGGCTTTTGCGAAAACGCCTGGGACGCCCGCTTTTCATTCCCAAAATACCTGCTAACCAACTCCATGGCCTTCTGGGGATCGATATCACCGACCACGTTAATCTCCAGCGCAGCATCAGCAAAAACGGGTTTGAGCCAGTCTTCAATCTGCGCTAGCTGAATTTCTGCCACCTCACTCCAGGGGGCCAGGGTGTATTCAGGACGGGTGCCCGCAAGATAGCGATCACCCAGGGTCTGCTGCACGCCAGTCACCATGGTTCCTAATTGACGGTACATCCGCTCCAGGCTGTCTCTACTGCGCTGAAAAGCCTCTTCACGAAAGGCCGGATCCTTGAGGTGGTGATAGACCAATTGCAGCATTCGCTCAAACTCACCACGCAACCCACTCCCCGCAAAAGAAAAACTCTCCGCTCCTATCTTAAACCCCAGCTCAAGGTTTGCTCCGGCCAACTTGCTCTCAAGCTGCTCCTGGCTCAGAAGGCCAAGGCCACTCTCATTGACAATATTTTGAGCAAGCAGTGCCATTCCCGGGTGGGGTTGCCCAAGCTTACCATGGCCAAAGTCAACAGAGAGCATCACCTGGTTCGATTGGAATTTTGTCGGTTTGAGATGCAGTCGTACCCCTTGAGCAATCGTACAGCTCTGTACACCGATCGCAGGTAGGATTTGCTCTTCAGTACAGGGAACTAATTCCTTGGGAGGGAACAGATAGGGGAATTTGCCACTGATTTCATGCACCCAGGGACTGACAGGCGTCTTGGATGCAGCTTGCCAAGCCTTAAGCACCAGTTGTTCAGCATTCTCCTGCTCCAACTCCTGCGGCAGAACCCCGACGATTTCAATCAGACGACGATCGTGGCCCCACAGCGCCCGTACCGCCCCGTTAACATCGTCTAAGGTTGTTTGCTTAAGAATTTCCCCGTAGAACTGCATTTCCTGCTCCGGCGAGAGCACAACTTCACCGCTGTTGAGTTTTTGAATAATCTCACCTGCCAGGGCACGGCTATCCCGGGTGGAGCTGGTCTGCACCGCTTTTTTCAGCATGGCTATTATTTCTCGCTTGCCCCGGTCAAGTTCATCTTGGCCAAATCCATCGCCAAGCACCTGGGCAAGTACGGAGTGCAACAGCCCAAGCCCCTCTCGCCAACGACCATTATTCACCTGACCTGAGAGCGAAGCCGCCCCATAGAGATGTAAAAAATTGCCCCCGTGAATTCTGAGCTTTGAGAGGGCACTGTTTGGCTCCTCTTCCATTTTTTTGAGGCGATTAGCAAACAGCTGTACCCCCAGATAGCGGTACAGCTGTTTTTCCTCCCATTGCTTGCTCTGTGCAGAGGGGATTTCGTTAAACACCGTTCCCAGGCTCAGCTCGGTCGCGCCAAGCTCCTCTTCAGGGAAAACCAGAACATTGCTTCCTTGCTCAGCCACCTGACCATAGTCCGGACAGCTTCCCACGGCCCCCACAGCAGAAAGCGGAGCAAAGACTTTGGCAAGCAAAGGCGCAACTGTTGCGGGATCCATATCCCCCACGACCACAACAATGATGTTCTTCGGCCGGTACCAACGATCGTAATAGCTCCGTAAGAGCTTTGCATCCGCATGTTCAATGACTGACTCAAGCCCGATAGGAAAACGTTTGGACACCAGGCTGCCCGCAAAATCGAATTGCAGCTGTTTTTTAGAAACACGGCTTGCCGCTGAATCCCGGCTGCGTTTCTCAGACAGAATCACCCCACGCTCCTTATTGACCTCACTCTCTAAAAGAAGCGCACCACGGGCATAATCAGCAAGGACCTGCAACCCATCGGTCATCACCTCCTTGTCATTTGAGGGGAGGAGGAGATTGTACACCGTTTCATCAAAGCCGGTATGGGCGTTGGTATCTCCGCCAAAGCCCATACCCAAGCTTTGAAAATATTTGACCAGAGTACCGGGAGGATAATGGGTGGTCCCGTTGAACAGCATATGCTCAAGAAAATGTGCCACTCCTCGTTGCTCCTCGCTCTCATGGAGTGAACCTGCCTGTACGTTGAGGTACATGGCCACCCGATTTTTGGGTGTGTGATTAGCTTTGAGCACATAGCGAAGCCCATTGTCCAACTGCCCGAAAACAAGACTGGGATCGGGTGTGAGTTCACTGGTATCATGGGGCCAGCCGCTGCTCAGACAGGGAGGAGGATTCTCAGCTTGGAGCGGAGGGGAGAAGAACAAGAAGGTTGAAAGCGTGCCCCAAAGGACAAAGAGAAAGAACGCGTACTGCTGCCGGAAATACCGCATTGTCGAACCTATTTGCTTAGTGTATGTGTACTTTTCCTGAATACGTGACGGCTGGCGGGAACTGAACAACGAAACTGACGCACTGGTGAATGCTCACGGATTCAAGGTATGGAACAGTTTTGTAAACAATAGTGAGGACGAGGAGGAAAACAAGATGCAAATAGAGGGGAAAAAGGCACTTGTTTTAGGTGCCACCCGGGGCGTAGGTCTAGCTATCGCAAGAACACTTGCAGATGCAGGGGCTTGCCTGGCCCTGCCCTGGTTTGACTGGCCCGAATCTGCCGAGGCCATGATCGAAGAATTTACTGACAAAGGGAGTGAACATTTCGCACAGAAGATTGATCTCCGTGCACCGGACGACGTTGCCAAGCTCATGAAGCGTATTCAGGAAAAATTTGGCAGACTTGATATTCTGATCAATAACATCGAACGAGGTGGAATGCCGATTTTACACGGCGGCTATCACCGGGAGATCAACAAGGATCAGTGGCACCTGGAAATGGACACAACCCTCCGGGCGAAGTGGCTCGTGTTCGATCATGCATTCCCCCTGTTACAGCACAGCCCCCAGGCTACCGTGGTAAACATCTCTTCCATCGCCGCGGTCACCGGGCGAAGCGGCGTTGCAGGGCTGCTTTTCAACGATGGCTACAGCGCAGCCAACCGAGGTGTTTCCTCTCTCACTGAAACCTGGGCGCGCCAGGGGGCGCCCTCGATACGGGTCAACGAACTGATGCTAGGGCTCATTGATCAACGCCACGGACCGGGGACACGAGGCTGGGGTCTGCTCAATGAGCAGCAACAACAGGATCTGCTGGAGCATACGCCCCTGGCACGGACCGGCACCCCTGAGGAGGTGGCAGCGGCAGTTCTCTTTCTGGTACGAGATGCTGATTTTATGACCGGATCAGTCCTGCGGCTGGACGGAGGATTTGTCCTGGGAGGGGAGCAGCCCTCCGTCATGCCTGTGGGCAGTTTATGAGGGCTGTACAAGGTTGGATCGCGTTTGTTCAGATATCAAGCACCCAATCGGGTAAATGATGCAAAATATATTCGCTGACCTTTTCTTTGGCTTCGGGGTCGCCCTCGGCCACACCGGCATCTCGCATCACCTCGTCAAAATCATACCAACACAGTTCTTTGTCTGTGCTGCTGTAGACGGTGAGGATGCGGTGATTTGCCCTGTCGATGTCTTCTTCTTCCTGAATAGCGCCGACAAGGCGTGAGGCGTCTTCGTAGGATAATAATCGAATTTCTTCTTCGCTCATAGTCTTCTCGGAATTTAAAATTACGGATTGTTGCAACCTGAATCAGTGTGCATGCAGAATTGCCCACTTGCCGTCACCAATTCAGGTTCAATAAAAAAAGGGCGAGATGAACAGATCAACTCGCCCTTCAATACAGCAACCGGAAAAATCAGGCAGGCTTCACAACTGCGCCGGAACGGATGCAGCGGGTGCAGGCACGTACATGAACGGTACCACCGTTCTCAGTTACCATCCGAACTCTCTGCAGGTTAGGCAACCACCGACGACGGGTCTTGTTATGAGCGTGGCTGACGTTATTGCCGGTAGCGGGGCCTTTGCCACAAATTTCACAATTACGGGCCATGTTTTTTCTCCTCAATAAATTATCGTTCTCGCAAAAAGCGTCGAGAACGTTCGTCCCGTGCTCTTCAAACCCTTGAATTCACTCCAAGATGGCCTGTTGCGTTAAATTATTTTTGCGAGTGTACCAAATAAGAATTTTTCCACAACAGCCTATATTACCCGCGTGCCATGAAAAATCAAGCCTTTTTCAAAGGGCAATACGCCAATTGCAGAAGTATGTTCCCTCAGCCCGTTCCCCTCTCGCTCCTGTCTTCCCTGCCCGGGGCACATCCCCCTGCACCGCCCTGGGTTCAGAAATCACTCAAAATGTCTGAGAAATATTCTTCTTCAGACCGTTGGTTTTTGGTATACTCGTGTTTAATTGAGTCATGTCGAAACATTGATCCCAAAACACTGATAAATGTGCTCCAATTCAAGACCCTGTCAACCATGAAGGCGTAATCATGGGGTTTCCCCTCGCTCTTATTCAAGAATACATTACCTGGAGAGCTGTTCTTGATATTCTTCTGATCAGCGCTGGTCTCTTTTTTCTCTATCGAACCCTCCTTCGCCTCGGTACCTGGAAGATCATGGCAGGCATTCTCCTGGCGCTGCTTATTTTTATCCTGGCCAATGCGCTCAACCTCACAGGCATTGAATGGATCTACCAGAACGTGAGTCACGTGGCGGTGCTTGGCCTGATCGTTATTTTTCAGCCGGAGCTTCGCAAGGTTTTGGAGAAAGCCGTTTCAGTTTCTCCCCATAGGCTCAAAGATCTAGACACAGCCCTCCAGACCCTCATCGCAGAAAGTCTGTCGAAACTGGCCGAAGAACGGACCGGAGCAATTCTTGTTTTCCCTGGCAAAGAGCCCATCAAAGAGAAGATCACTGGAGGCTATCAACTCAACGCCGTCCCTTCCCTCCCGTTGATCTACTCTATCTTTGACCATAATTCACCGGGCCATGACGGTGCGGTCATCATCGAGGACAACCGGCTCACCCAGTTTGGGGTCCGCTTGCCTATGTCGCTTTCCACCAGACTCTCCGAAGAATATGGCACCCGTCATCATGCGGCCATGGGACTTGCCGAACAGACAGATGCCCTTGTGCTGGTTGTTTCTGAAGAGCGAGGCAAGGTTTCAATCTTCACCAATGGCAGCATGCAACCTGCCCAGGGCCCTGAAGAGATCACCCGGGCTATTGTCGATCACCAGATGCAAATGGGCTTTTTTCGTCGGGACAGCTCCTTTAAAATCCGCAAACGAACCCTGCTCCAGGTTGCAGCAAGCCTGATTATTGCGGTTGCCTTCTGGTCGACCCTGATGCTTTCCCAGCGGGAAGTGGTTGAACGGGTCCTGCCGGTCAGCATTGATTACACCTCCCCCGCCGAGGAGCTTGTCCTGGTTGGTGATAAAGCAAACGAGGTCAAACTGCACATAACGGGCCCCAAAACCGATATCGACAATCTGGCCATGAATCCCCCCAGCGTAAAAATTGATCTCTCCAAGATGGCCAAAGGGACCCAGACTATTATCATCACCAGTGAAAACATTCGCCTCCCGAAGGGCGTCTCGCTGCTGGACACATCACCACAACAACTCAAGGTCACCCTGGCTGCTGTCATGGAAAAACGTGTTGCCATCAGCCCCCAGATTATCGGGAAATTACCGGGAAATTTAAAAATCAAAAAAATTACTGTCAGTCCTGACTCGGTTCTGGTCACGGTACCGGTCACCCGCGAAAGCAAAAACATAGATGAGGTCCTGACCACACCGATCTACCTCGAATCCATAGCTGAGGACAAAAAGATATTTTGTAAAATTATCGCCCGCCCGACCATCCAACCGGCCGCCAAACGCTGGCCCGATGTCGAGGTGGACATAGAAGTGCTCCAACCCTCCTCCCCGAATCCGTAAGCACGCCACAGCTCCAATAAAAATTCATCGTTACATTTTTGCAAATTCTTTCAGCGAAATTTAATAAAAATGTAACACAACGCTCACGCTATTTTTATCCTCGTTGCGATTATCAGTCGTAACATTCTAAAATTGATACCTTTTCCAAGCCACCTCTTCTCTCCTTTTTTTGGCACCATAAATGCTTTTAGACCTCAGGAGTGAAAACCTGGCTTGCCTCTGTCGCGCCCTCTTCGGGCTGGTTTGCCAACAGTGCGCTGCATGGGCTGTTCAGCTATCAGATGTCTTATTGATGAAGAATGTGTCAAAGAAAAGGAGAGCAAGATGAAACGAGTATTTTCTATGGCCGCTGTTGCCGCAGTGGCCCTTGTTGGTGGGGTATCCCAAGCAGAGGCCGCAACTGCAACCGCTGCGGTTGACCTTAACAGCGCTTACGTCTGGCGAGGCATGACCAGCAACAACAGTATCGTCCTTCAACCATCTGTTGATGTTGCCACTGATAATGGATTTTCCATCAATGTCTGGGGAAACATGGATATTGATGATGGCTACAACCCTGAGTACCACAGTGGTGAGTTCTCTGAAATTGACATCACCTTAAATTATGCTTTTTCATTAGATACTATCGACGCAAATGTAGGCATTATCGAATATACTTTTCCCGATCTCAGTGGAGCAGAAAGCACCACGGAGCTCTATATTGGCCTCAGCCATGAACTAGGTTACGGGTTTTCTATCGGTGGCACAGTGTACTACGACTGCGACATGGCTGATGGTTTTTATATTTCTCTGGAACTCGGCTATTCCTATGATATCAACAACAAAACGAACCTGAGCCTGGGGGGCCTTATCAGCTACGCGACTGAAAATTTCGCAAACTATTATGCAGGTGCCACTGACAGCGGATTTTACAACTATACGTTGAGCAGCTCATTGAGCTACCAAGTCACTGATAGTTTAGCTATTGGGGCCAACCTTGCTTTGAGCGACTCCATGGACGATGATGTTTTAACAGAAGATGCTGTTCAGACCAATGTCTACGGTGGCGTCAGCATGTCCTACACCTTCTGATTTTCACCTGAATTCAGCGTTGCAACAGGATCCACCTCCCAAACTGCCGCAACGCCCCTCGAATGCAGGCACCTGATCCTCTCCCACTCTCCCCGGTCAGCTGTATCCGCCGGGGAGAGTTTTTTTGCCCCCCCCTTCTTCTCAAAAACACAGCTCTCCCTGAAAGACTGTACTCTCCCCAGGGCGTGTGATAGAGCTGCGTAATATCCCTCAACGACAGATTATTTCACGACAGACTTTTACCTTTTCTCCCACGAGGTTCTTCTTGTTGTTCGCTCAGCTCTGTGCTAGGGTTTCCTAATTAATCACAAGAAATACTCCGAGTTACCCCAAAGCCACATCAGGCTGCAGTCTTTTGCCTTCATCGCCACAACCAGCTGGACCTTATAATCTTTGCACGCAGTCGTGAGGAAAGGGCCCGTGAACGATCCGGCACCTAGGACCGACCAACAGCTTCAAGAGCAGGTTGCACAACTCAAGTCACAACTGGAAGCTGAACGTTTTCGACACCAGAAAATCGAGCAGATGCTTCAGGCTCGACTTCGACTGAGTGAGGCGGCCCCCAGCCTCTCTCTGGACACACTCCTGCGCCGTCTGCTGCACGAAGCAGAAGATCTCACCGCCAGTCGCGTGAGTTTTTTCCACCTCTTTGATCAGGATCAGCAAACAGTCAGCCTCCAGACCTGGTCCGATCGAACCCTGCATGGCCCCTGCAATGCCCTTGGTGACCAATATCATTACAATATGCAAGATGCCGGTATCTGGGTCGACTGTGTCCAGACACATAGAGCTGTCATTCACAACGACTACCGTGCTGTTGCCCACAAAAAAGGACTCCCTCCAGGGCATGTCCCTCTCACTCGTGACCTGATAGTCCCCATCTTTCGCCATCAAAAAATTGTTGCCATTATCGGGGTTGGCAACAACGATACCGCGTATACCGATGAAGATGTCACCCAGCTCTCCATTCTTGGCGACCTGGCCTGGGATGTTTTTTTGCGAAAACGAGAAGAGCTGCGACTGCAGCAAAGCGAATCTCGGTTCAGACAACTCATCAACAACATCCCCCTGGTCTCCATTCAGGGGTACGGACCAGACGGCACGGTTCGATTCTGGAATCCTGCCTCGGAAAAACTGTATGGGTACAGCCAGAAAGAAGCGCTTGGGAAAAAACTGCTCGAGCTGATTATTCCCCAAGAGATGCAACGGGATGTTCAAAAGGCAGTCGCCCAGATGTCAAAGACAGGCGATCCCATCCCTCCTGCAGAACTCACCTTGCAGCATAAGGACGGTTCAGCCGTGGAGGTATTTTCCAGCCATGCGCTGATCCATCCCATCCAGGGGGATCCCGAGCTGTTCTGTGTGGATGTGGATCTGGGGGAGCGCAAGAAAATCGAGGAAAACCTTGCAGCTGCGCTCCAGGAAAAGGAGGTCCTCATCAAAGAGGTGCACCACCGGGTGAAAAACAATCTGGCCTCGGTAATCGGCCTTCTAGAGATGCAGGCTCAGCTCCCCCTTGAAACAAACACCCGCCAGATCCTCATCGAACTGGTCGCCCGCATCCGCTCCATGGCTCTGGCCCACGAGCACCTCTACCAGGCTGACACCCTGGCGAGTATCAGCATGCAGCAGTACCTGGAAGCTCTCCTCTATCATCTTCGCAGCGCCTTGCCTGCTGACCACATCAACTTCCAGGTCATCGCCCCGAACGTAGAAAGCTCTCTGGATATCGCTATCCCCTGTGGCCTGATCGTCAACGAACTGCTCACCAACGCCATCAAATATGCCTTTCCCCGACCGCCCTCAGGCAACAACGCCCCGAAGGAGTGCCGGGTAACCATATGCATGCGCCACTATAAAGGTGTCTACAGTCTTCAAGTGAGCGACAACGGCATCGGACTTCCGGATGACATTGACCAGAAATCCAGCCAAAGTCTGGGAATGCTGCTGGTGCGCATGCTTGGCGAACACCAACTCGGTGGACGCATCGATATTGAAGCCTCCCAGGGGACAACCTTGACCCTTACCTTTGCTCCCGGAAAACGATACTCCCATGATCAAAGCATCTCTGCTCATCGTTGAAGATGACGGCATCCTTGCCGCCCATTTGCAAACCACCTTAGATCGACTGGGGCACACCATTCTGGGCCCGGTTGCCACGGGAGAGGAAGCAATACTCCTGGCCCAGGAGCACAGCCCTGATCTGGTTTTAATGGACATTGAGCTGGCCGGCGAACAAAACGGGATTGAGGCAGCCAAAGAGATCAACCGCTGCAGCGATATCCCAATTCTCTTTCTTACCGGGTTTTCCCAGGAATCTTTGCTGGAACAGGCCAAAGATGCCGCCCCCTATGGTTATCTGATCAAGCCGGTGGCCGAACGGGAGCTGGCAGCGGCTATTACCATGGCCCTCCAGCGGCACACCCTCAATCGTGAACTTTTAACCAGTCGTCAGGCCCTTGCAGAAAGTGAGGCCAGGTACCGGCATCTTTTTGCTAACTCTCCCATGGGAATTTTCCGCTGCACCCTTGAAGGAACGCTCATCGAGGCCAATCCGGCCCTGCTCCACTTTCTCGGCTTTGAAGATCCTGCCTCCCTGCCCCCCATGCCCCTTGCCCTTGACAGTGGCCTCAAAGCTGCCACCAAAAGCTACCGAGACTTTATTGAGACCCTGCAATTGCAGAAAACTGTTCAGAACTATGAACTGCAGATAGAAAAACAAAATGGCAAAGAAGGCTGGCTCGCACTCAGCGCCACACTCTCCCCGACACAGGATCAGCACCAGGCTGTCATAGATGGTTTTGCCACCGACATCACAGAAAAGAAACAACTGGCCAACCTGCAGGATTTCCTCGCCCAGGCACGAACCGGATACGATGAAGACTCATTTTTCCCAGGTCTGGTTGCCTACATGGCCAAACATCTGGAGATGTATTTCGTCTGCGTGAGTCAACTTGAAGCGACCTCGGCCCAGGCCACCACTGTAGCGGCCTGGAGAGGGGGAAAACTCGTCGAAAATTTCACCTACAGCCTGGAAGACACCCCGTGCATGGATACGGTCGAGAAAGAAATATGCTTTCATACCGAGGCAGTAGCCAAGCAGTATCCCAACGCTCCATTGCTCAGGGAATGCGCGGCAGAAAGCTACCTTGGCATCAGCCTCTTCGATCACAACGGCCATCCCATTGGCCTGATCAGCGCCGTAGGCAAAACGCCTTTGACCAACCTGTCCCTGGCGGGAAATATTTTACGCATGGCGGCTGCCCGTGCTGCCGGAGAACTTGAGCGGCAAATGGCAGAGAAAAAACTGCAGACAACGCTCACACGTTTTCAGATCATGCTCACCAGTCTCTACCCCGGCATCCTGGTGGTCAGCGATGCTGGCAGGGTAGAATTTGTCAACCCGGCTTTTTGCCAGCTTTTTGAACTCAATGAAGCTGAAGACCAACCCATCGGCAGCCTCCCTGAGGAATTACTGGACAAGATGATCAAGGTTGCGGAGAACAAACCCGAATTTTTAGCTCGCATCAAAGCGATTCTGGCTTCCCGGGAACCGATACGCGATGAAGCTATCCCCATCACGGGTAATCGCACCTACCAGCGTGATTTTGTCCCTATTATTATCGATGGCCGACAGTATGGCCGGCTCTGGCTGTATGACGATATCACCAAGCAATGCCGAGCAGAACAGGCCCTGCGGGAGAGCGAACAGCGGCTGCGCAATTATTTCGAGCTTGGACTCATTGGCATGGCCAAACTCTCCACAGACCGTCATTTTCTCCATTACAACAACCGACTCTGTGAAATCCTGGGATACAGCGAGGAAGAACTCGCGCTGAAAAGCTGGGACGAGTTGACCCATCCCGATGATCTTGCCAAGGATCAGAGCCGATTTGCCCGCATCGAACTATCTGAAACCGATATTTTTCATACGGAAAAACGATTTCTCACCAAAGAAGGGAAAATCGTCCACACCGAGGTCATCGCCCGTGGCGTCTGCACTGAAAACGGTGCTGTTGATCACTACGTGGCCATGTTTCAGGACATTACCACCCGTAAACATACTGAGGAAAAAACCAAAACTCTCCGCACCCAGCTTCTCCAATCGCAAAAGCTCGAAGCCATCGGCACCCTGGCGGGTGGCATTGCCCATGATTTCAACAATATTCTCGCCGCGGTCATCGGCTACACCGATATGGCCAAAGAGATGACCCAGTCAGGCACCCCACTGGCACGTGACCTGGACCAGGTTCTGAGGGCTGGTCATCGGGCCAAAGACCTGGTAAGGCAGATTCTCGTGTTCAGCCGCCAAAGCGAAACCGAACCGATCAATCTAATGCCGGCAAACATTGTCAAAGAAGTCATCAAGCTACTGCGGCCCTCGCTGCCAAGCACCATAGAAATCAAACAGAAAATATCCCCCAAGGCCGGGCCTATCCACATGGACCCGACCCAGCTGCATCAAATCTTGATGAACACCTGCACCAACGCCTTTCACGCAATGGAAGAACATGGTGGCACCCTGGCCATCAGTCTGCGTAACGTCACATTTACCCCAAAAGACTTGCCCAATAGCCTGCAGGCCAAGCCAGGCTCCTATGTGGAGCTCCTGATCGGAGATACCGGCTGCGGCATTCCAGCCTCCATCAGAGACCGCATCTTTGACCCCTTCTTCACCACCAAGGATTTGGGGAAAGGAACCGGCATGGGGCTCTCCATCGTCCATGGCATTGTCACGGGATACAACGGATTTATTCACCTCAACTCCACCCCGGGAGAAGGGACGACCTTTCAAATTTATCTCCCCCTGACTGCAATATCGGAAAAAAGCAACGGGGCCACCGATACTCCAATCCCGGGGGGCACAGAACATATCCTCTTTGTTGATGATGAAGAGGTACTGGTGGATATGGTGCAGAACATGCTGGAGCGTTTGGGCTATCGGGTGTCTGTTCGGACCAACGGCACCGATGCGCTTGCCGCCTTTCGCGATGATCCAGACCGATTTGATCTCATCATCACCGATCAGACCATGCCCGGCATGACCGGTACCGAACTCGCACAACGCATTCTTGCTCTCCAACCGGAAATGCCTATTATCCTCTGCACAGGCTACAGCACACTGATCTCTGAAGAGGAGGCCAAGGCCCATGGCATTCGGGAATTTGCCCTCAAACCCTTAACAAAAAAAGACCTGGCTCTGCTTATTCGTCAAGTGCTCTCCCCCGGTCAGTCCTGATATGCCTCCATCTTCACAGGAACCCCTCATGAACACGTGCCCCCCGTCTTCTCCCAGTCATATCGTCGGCATTGGAGCTTCAGCCGGTGGGCTGGAGGCCATTGAAGCCTTTTTCAAGAACATGCCGCCAGAGAACACCCTGGCCTTTGTGGTGATTCAGCATCTCTCACCGGATTACAAAAGCCTCATGGTTGAGTTGCTGACCAAAAAAACCAAGATGGAGGTTCACCGGGCAGAGGATGGTATAAACGTCAAGGCAGGCCATATTTACCTGATCCCACCACGAAAAAACCTGACTATCTTCCACGGCAAACTCCAGCTCAACGACCAGCGCAGCACCCAGGGGATAAACCTGCCCATTGATATTTTTCTCCGATCGCTGGCAGAAGACCAGGGCGAGCAAGCCATTGCCATTATCCTCTCCGGTACCGGCAGCGACGGTACCAGAGGGGTGCGTGCCATCAAGGAAATGGGTGGTATGGTCATGCTGCAAGATGAGGAGAGCGCAAAATTCGATGGTATGCCCAAGGCTGCGGCAGCCACCGGTGTGGCGGACTTTATTCTTCCTCCGGAGGCAATGCCTGACCAGCTCCTGGCCTATGTGGCCCATCCCTATGTGAGCGGCGAGAAAAGTGCGGCCCTCTTACTCCATGAAAGCGACAGCCTCTCTAAGCTCTTTTCTATTCTGCGCGGGGCCTCCCAGGTCGATTTCACCTATTACAAACCATCGACCATCACCCGTCGTATCGAACGACGCATGTCCATTAACCAGATCAGCGAACTGAATGAATACGTCAAGTATTTAAACAACTACCCGGCTGAAGTCACCGCTCTCTACCGGGACTTACTCATTGGTGTAACTAGTTTTTTTCGAGATCCAGAGCCCATGGCTCAACTTGAAGAACACTGGCTCCCAGAGATATTTTCCCGAGTCAGTAACCGGGAAATCCGCATCTGGGTGGCTGGCTGCTCCACTGGGGAGGAGGCTTATACCCTGGCAATGATCGCCAGAGAGGCCATGGAGCGGCTGGGGCTCAGTAGAGATCTGAAAATTTTCGCTACGGATATTGACCGAGATGCCCTGGCCGTGGCCAGCAGCGGGATTTACCCCGAAAGCATCATCGGCGACGTTCCCCAACGATTTATCAACAAGTATTTCTACCACAAAAATGAAAAACTGCAGGTGGTCCGTCATCTGCGGGAGATGGTCGTCTTTGCCCAGCACAATTTGATCAAGGACCCCCCCTTTACCAATATCGATCTCATCTCCTGCCGAAATTTACTTATATACCTGCAGCCTATCCTGCAAAGAAAGGTTTTCACGCTCTTTAACTTTTCTTTGACCCCACAGGGTATCCTTCTGCTCGGCTCCAGTGAAAGCACCGGCGAACTTTCAGAATATTTTGAGATACTGCACCAAAAAAATAAAATTTTTCGTTCGCTAGGAAAAAACTTACCCCCGGGGCAGGATGCCCTTCTTCGCCCCCGAGAGGAGCGAACCGAAATCGGACACAGGCAACAACTGCAAAAGCAGCGGCACAGCGATTTTGAAAACAACCGTCTTATCCAGCAGTTTATCAAACTGGCCAACCAACACTACCTGCCGCTCTCACTTATCATCAATCAACAGATGCAAGTCCTCTACATCTTCGGCAATGCCGAGGGCGTGCTGCATTTCCCCACCGCTCCGACGGACTTCAACCTCAATACACTAGCCCCTAAAGAACTGGCCATTCCACTCTCCACCGGGATTCAAAACGTGCTGCGCACAGGGAAGGAACTCTGCTTCAAAAACCTGCGCATCCCTAACCAATCCGGAGAGAAAATTCTGTCCATTCGAATTACTCCCCTTCCCGACAACAAACTCAAAGACCCTCTGGTCACGGTCTTCCTTGAGCCAATCGCCCCCCAAGCATCAGCTCCAGACCTGCTGGAGGCCCCCTACGACCTTAATCAGGTCGCCAAACAACGCATTGAAGACCTTGAACAGGAGCTGCAATTTGCTCGAGAAAACCTGCAGGCCACAATTGAAGAACTCGAGACATCCAATGAAGAATTACAGGCAACCAATGAAGAACTCCTCGCAAGCAATGAGGAGCTACAATCAACTAACGAAGAACTGCAATCAACCAATGAGGAGCTTTACACCGTTAATGCCGAGCACCAGAACAAAATTATCGAACTGACAGAGCGTAACAACGATGTAGACAACCTGCTCACCAGCTGTGGGATCGGCATCCTTCTTTTAGATGAAAACTTGGAGATTCGCCGATTCTCGGATGATATTCAAAAGATCTACAACATCATCGACAGCGACATTGGACGCTCCATCAAGCACATCTCTCACAAACTCAACGACATAGACCTCGAAGCAGCAATGATCCATGTACTTGAGAGCTATACGACCTTTGAGCATGAGGTTTGCGATGAAAACAATCGATGGTATTTCCTCCGTATTCTGCCATATAGCATCGGGCCAGGAGTCTATTCGGGCGTAGTCCTTACCCTTGTCGACATAACAGAAACCCGGGCCACTCTCAATCAACTGCAGACAAGTCAACAAACCAACAAAATCATCAAAGCCCATATGCCCGTTGGCTTACTCATGTGCACGGTCGATGAGAGCCAGAAGATCTGTGTGGAAAGTTGCAACTCCGAGGCCGAACACCTGGTGCGACTTTCCAAGGCCGAGATTCAGGGCCGATTGCTGGAAGACATCTTCCCTGCCGCTCAACAAATGGGCATCATTGCCCAGTTACTCAAAGTCGTTGAATTCGGCACCTCGTGTTTACTCAAAAATGTCGTCTATACAGATAAACGGCTAGAACTCCGCTGTACTCTGCAAGGATTTCTTCTGCCCGATAATCGGCTGGCAATCTGCATAGAAGATATCGGCCAACAGTATCAAACAAGCCATGACCTGGCCGAAAGCGAGAAACGCTGCGATGAATTGATCAACGCCCTGCCCCAGGGCATCATTCATCAGGATAGAGCAGGGAAGCTCCTGCATATCAACCAGGCGGCGATCCATCTTTTGGGGCTGGAGCACGCCTCGAATGACCAGCTGCAACATGCTTTTTGTTCTCTGCACATGATTGACGAAAACGGCCAAAAAATAGACAATACCCACATGCCCTGTACTCAGACCCTGGAGACGGGCCAACCGGTCGCTGGCAGGGTTGTTGGTATACAATCATCAACCTTTCAAAAAAGGCGATGGTTAC
Organism: uncultured Desulfobulbus sp.; assembly: GCF_963664075.1. NCBI lineage: Bacteria > Pseudomonadati > Thermodesulfobacteriota > Desulfobulbia > Desulfobulbales > Desulfobulbaceae > Desulfobulbus > uncultured Desulfobulbus sp. The sequence goes on along the minus strand of NZ_OY760916.1, from coordinate 552,022 downwards.
TGGTCAATACCACCCCAATTATTCTTGAAGGGAAGCACACAGTCAGCGAAGTATTCACCACCTTAAACGATATAACCACACTCTACGAAAAACGCGCGGCAACGCCAAGCGACAGCCCCGACAAACCGAACGCAAACTGAAACACGTAAACAATTGTAGATGGAGGTTTTTTGCCCGATGAGCCATCAGCCCCCCCCTCGCATTCAATCGCTTCGTCAACGTGCAGAGGAGATCTTGAGTCAAGCTGCCGATGGGGGAAGCTTTCTTGAGCTTGCCGATTTTCAGACCCTGTTGCATGAATTACAGGTACATCAGCTTGAACTGGAGTTACAAAACGAGGAATTGCGGGCATCCCAGAACAATCTTGAATTGAGCCGAAGCCATTACATGCGGCTATTTCATCAGGCACCTGCAGGCTATGTGGTACTTGATCATTCCGGCCTCATATCTGAGGCCAACGCCACCTTCAGCGAAATGGTAGGCCATGACTGCTCGCAACTGTTACACCGGCCCTTTACCGATTTTCTTCCCCAACAGTCCGCCACCCATTTTTTAGCCCGCTATCGAGCTCTTTTAAAAAAACCAAAAGACAAACAGATCGAGCTGCAACTCTGCCGTTGCGGAGGCTACCCTTGCCATGTCAATATAAGCATCCGCCCTCATCAGCTTTTTTCCGAGAACACCTCCAACCAAAATGCGGAGTTGTTTCTCACCATCACCGATATCACCGAGCGCAAAGAGGCGGAACAGGCCCTGCTGGCCTCCGAACAGCTAGCCCATTCCACTATCAATGCCCTGACCGCCCATATAGCCATTCTTGACGACCAGGGGACGATACTCTACGTCAATCGATCATGGCAGGAGTTTGCCCGCTTAAACGGTGTTGTCACTGAACAGGTGGGCAAGGGGGTTAATTATTTTTCTCTCTGCGCTGAAGCCAAAGGCGAAGAAACCAAGGATGCAGCCGCTTTTGCCCAGGGAATACGCGCTGTTCTCCGCGGGGAAAAAAATGTGTATCAGCAGGAATACCCCTGCCACTCAAAAAATGAAAACCGCTGGTTCATTGGACGCGTCACCCGGTTTAAGGCCGGAGAAACGTACAGAATTGTAGTGGCGCATGAAAATATTACTGAGCAAAAAAAGTTGGACCAGGAAAATCGCCTCCTGCAACAACGACTTCACCTGGTCGAAAAAGAAGAAAGCCTCTCTCGCATGGCCGGAGCCATCGCACATCATTTCAACAATCAACTCTTTGCCGTTATGGGGAATCTCGAGCTGTTCCTTGAAGGCCATACCAATACACCGGAACATCCCCATCTCTATTCGGCCATGGAAAGTCTGCACAATGCAGCAGAACTCAGCAACCGCATGCTGACCTACCTGGGGATTAACAATAAGGGAAAAACCCTCCTCGAGCTCAGTGAAGAAGTCCGCCTGTTGCTTACCTTACTTCTGGCACGAAAACCTGTGCACGTCCAACTGATTCCGTCATTCCCCACCACCGGCCCCATGCTTCATGCCAATCCTGAACAGCTGCGGGAACTGATCACCAATCTGGTTGAGAACAGCTGGGAGGCCATGGAGGCCCCTGGAACAATAAGCATTACCCTGAGCACTGTCGATTCCACACGCATTTACGCTCATTTCCGCCTACCCTTGCAATGGAAACCAACCCAGCAGGACTACGCCTGCATCGAGGTCAGTGATACAGGATCAGGTATGGAACCCAGGGAACTGGAACGCATCTTCGACCCATTTTATTCGAATAAATTTCTCGGCCGGGGCATGGGCCTGCCCCTGGTTCTTGGTATCGTTCGAGCCCACAATGGCTGTATAACCCTTAAAAGTCAGCCACAAAAAGGAACCCGGGTTCGCGTTTATCTTCCTGTAGAGCTATAAGCCATACTTACCTGGTTCTTTGTGCAAAGAACTTTTACCTCCTGAACCTCTGCAAGAGAAGTTTGCCTGGTTATTGCGCACGCTTTATGTAACAATAAAAATGCAAACATTGTATTGCCTTACCCCCACGTCCCCCCCAGCTCACTGTGATATGGATGGCCTCACACGCACCGACCAGACTTGATAGTTTTGTATTTCGGGAATTCTGCAAAGCAGCACTGCTCCCCCTCCTGGTTATTGAACTGGCCCTGGTTCTCCTCTATTTCTGGATTAACGACCATAACCAGACAAAATCTCTTGCCACCCTTGAGGCAGAAAGCGTTGCTCACCTCCAGGAAATTGTCGATGACCAATCACGCCTTTTAGGGGAACAACTCGCCGGTGTTGAATCCCTGGCCCGGATCCTCCAGGATGAAACCAGCCGTTTTTTTGTCACTCCCGATCTTTCCCCGCCTCCCTCTCAGCCACGACCGCAGTTCGCCCTTGCCGACAATGGCATCTATTACCAGACCAATAATACCGGCGGAGGGTCACTCTATTATTCCGCACGAACGCCCATTGGCCCGGCAGAGAAACACAAAGCCGCTCGAAGCGCTGTGCTTGATCCGCTCTACCGACAACTCTACCAGGCCAACAAAAATATCGTGGCGGTCTATCTCAATACCCATGATTCGATGAACCGGTACTATCCTTTCATCGAGGATGTCTATACTCAGTATCTACCGAACATGGATATCCCCAGCTTTAACTTCTATTACCTGGCCGATAAAAAACATAACCCTGAGAGAGGTCCGGTCTGGACGGAGACTTACCTCGACCCCGCTGGTCAAGGCTGGATGATGTCCTGCATTGTCCCCATTTACCGACATGACTTTCTTGAAGGCGTAGCGGGGATTGACATCACCATAAAAAATTTCCTTGATAACATTCTCAAACTCCAGCTCCCCTGGGGTGCCGAAGCCTTTCTTGTTGACGGCCAAGGTACCATTATGGCCATGCCCCAGGCAGTGGAAAAGCTGCTCGGTTTAAGTGAGTTGCGGGAGTTCGTCTATAAAGAGCAGGTTGCCGAAGATACCTATAAACCCTCGGAATTCAACCTGCTCAAAGTAGAGCTCCCTGGTGTTGCAGAAACCATCAGTCGCTTTTTGCCAAGGCAAAAGGCCGTTGCCGATCTGCATATAGGGAAAGCCTCCATGGTGCTTGCCCAAGCCACTGAACCGCTGACAGGCTGGAAACTCATGGTGCTTGCCAATAAAGAACGCATTCTCCAGCCTATTACTGAACTTGAGCACCAGTCCCAGCGTATTGGCTACACCGTTATTGGTTGTATGCTCTTTTTTTACATCCTCTTTTTTCTTTACCTGCTCATCAATGCACGGCGTATTTCGCGCTCAATCAGTGAGCCAGTGGCAGAGATAGCCCAACGCTCCGGTCAGATTGCCAAGGGTCGGTATGACACCGAATTTGCCCTCAGTGCCATCCAGGAACTTGATGCGTTAGGTGTAAGTTACTCAGCCATGGTGAAAGAAATTCAGGCGTTGCATATCCGTTTGAACAATCAGATTGACTTGGCCAACAATGAGATAACCGAGCGGCGTCAGGCACAGGAAGCGCTCCAGAAAAGCGAACAGAAACTTCAAGCTATATTCAACCATAGTTTCAACTTTATTGGATTGCTTGAGCCTGATGGCACCTTAATCGCTGCCAACCGAACCGCGCTTGATTTTATCGGTAGTGCCGCCGCCGATGTCCTCGGGCGTCCCATTTGGCTCACCCCATGGTGGAATCACGATCCAGAAAATCAGCAACACCTGCGCGAGCAGCTCGAACACGCCTCCCAGGGGAACCACGTCCGCTTTGAAACAACCCATGTTGCGGCCGACGGCACCCAGGAAATTATCGATTTCACCATTACCCCGGTCGTGGATGAACAGGGCAAAGTCATCCTTATGGTGCCCGAGGGACGTATCATCACTGAATTAAAAGCAGCTGAAAAAGCACTGCGACAAGCCAAAGAAAACGCCGAGGCGGCAAATCAGGCCAAGTCTCAATTCCTGGCCAATATGAGCCATGAAATTCGGACCCCCATGAACGCCATCCTGGGGATGACCCACATGGCAGCTCAGGTCCGCGAAGAAGCAAAACGTCAGCGTTTCCTGGAAACTGTGCGCCAATCGGCGGAAAGCCTGCTGGGCCTGCTCAACGATATCCTTGACTTCTCCAAGATGGAGGCCGGCCAGTTGCAATTGAATATGGCCCCCTTTTCCAAGGATCGTCTTCTAGCCGCCCTGCTCTCCACCATGGAAGTGTCTGCAAAAACGAAAGGCTTGGAAATCAGGATTGACCAGAAAGGAGATATCCCTGCACATCTCATTGGAGATGACATGCGCCTGCGTCAGATCTTGATCAACCTGATGGGCAATGCCATCAAATTTACATCTACGGGATTTGTGACCCTCCACCTTGAACGGGTTGACGCCCCTACTGCCGAGAATCAGTGCTCGCTGCATTTTGCGATCGAGGATACGGGTATAGGTATTGCCCAGGAAAAGCTCGGTCTCATCTTCGAGAGTTTTGAACAGGTCGACACCTCCTATGCACGTAAATTCGGCGGTACCGGCCTGGGACTTTCGATCTGTAAGCAGCTGGTAACCCTCATGGGGGGACGGATATGGGCAGAAAGTGTCGAGGGTCAAGGCTCTACCTTTCATTTCACTCTCACCCTTGAAGTCGGTCAAGAGCAAGCAGAAGCGGAAGGCAAGACGCAAACTAAAAAAAATGGTCCTGATACCTTGGGCCTACGGCTTCTGATTGTCGATGACAACGAGGTCAATCGCGAAGTAGCCGGACTCACCCTGGAGCAGCGACACACCGTCACAACTGCCTGCGATGGACTTGAAGCCCTGCAACATATTGCCGCTGAGGACTTTGATGCAGTCCTCATGGATGTCCAGATGCCGGTGCTTGACGGGCTGGCTACCACCAAACTCATACGAAGTCTTGAAAAGGGAAACAAGGCCAAACATTCCCTCCCCCATAAACTCGACACTATGCTTTCCCAAAAGCTCTTTGGCCATCACTTGCCCATCGTTGCCATGACCGCACATGCCATGGGCAGTGACCGCGACATGTGTTTTCAGGCAGGCATGGACGCCTATGTGACCAAACCGGTCTTACCCGGCCATCTGCAAGAAGTGCTCAATGAACTTTTTACTCCGCAGATCACGGACCAGAAGCAAGGTCCAAACCCAGGCGAGCAAATGCAGCTGCCACTGCCGACCATTGAGGACATCGAAACCTATCTGCACCAGACAACACGTCTTGAGCCGGCGCAGCTGAAAAGAATTATTGCCTCGGCCAGCAACTCAATGGCCCAGCACCTGGCAAGCGCCACCCAGGCCCACAGACAGCGAGATTTTTCTACCCTGGCAAGATCCTGTCACACTCTCAAAGGGACCCTGCTCCAATGCGGTCTGAATAGTTGGGCTGATAAGGCCCAGGCGATCTACAACGGAGCCCGAGAAAACAGAAATCTGCCTTATGGGCAGCTTTTAGACGAATTACACCAGGCCTTGGCTCCCCTGATCCAGGGGCAAACAATGCTCAAACCACCATCTGCATAAAAAATGCTGACTTTTATAAGCAACAGAACCAATGATTCCGGAAAAGACTGAGCACAACATGCAGGAACCTCCCCTGCCTTCATCATCACTGCAAAAATTCCGACGCATCGGAATCCGCGATAAACTCGTTGGGATTTTTATCGTTATCAAGGTCGTCCCCCTTATCGCCCTGGCACTCTTTGCCGCCCGTCAGATCGGCGAGCTGGGCGATACCTTCAAAAAAAGCTCCAATGCAATTGTCAGCGAGACCAAAGAGTTAATCAGTCAAACCGGTGAGCTTGCCACCCAGAGTTCCATTACGGCACTGGATCTGAAAGCACGAGAAAGTATCGAGCGCATGACCACAGAGATCGCCACAGCCGTTGCCGATTTTCTCACTGCAAGAGATCGGGATATTCTCCTGGCTGCCGATCTACCGGTTACTCCAGCGGCTTACCGCCGTTTTCTTGAACTCCACAAACGCATGGTCATAGAGCCCCCCCCCTGGCAGCTCAGTGACGACAAATCACATTGGGAGCCCATCGCCTCGACGCCTATAACACCTCTCCAGGTTGAACCGGGAGCCCCGGATAACCGTAAGGATTTTCATTACTCCATCCCCAAGCTCACCCCACTGGCGCAGGAGCAGCCCCTCTATCACGAGATGAGTTTTGTCGATCTCACGGGTCAGGAAAAGATTAAAATATCAGCCACCGACCTGCTACCGAAAGAACTCCATGACATCAGCAAAAAAGAAAACACCTGGTGCAAGGCTGAGACCTATTTTCAGGACCTGAAAAAACTTAACCAGGGAGAGATTTATGTCTCTCGGGTGATCGGTCCCTATCTCCCTTCTCCCCTGATCGGCCCCTACACCCCTGCTCGGGCAGCTCAGGCAGGGATTCCTTATGCTCCCCAAGAGGCGGGATATGCAGGTAAAGAAAATCCTGTGGGTAAACGTTTTCAAGGGATTATCCGCTGGGCGACACCCGTGTATAAGGGAAACCGAAAAATCGGTTATGTCACCATGGCCCTTGATCATACCCATATCATGGAATTCACCGATCATGCGATCCCCACGACTGAACGCTTTTCAGACATCTCCGATGCCGGATCAGGCAACTACGCCTTTATGTGGGATGACCTGGGGCGTAATATTTCCCATCCCCGCGATTATTTTATTGTTGGTTTTGACCCCAATAAAGGTGAGCAAGCCGCGCCCTGGATCAGCAACGATCTCAGTGATCTCTGGCAAGAGAGCAACGGCTCCTTCACCTGGTTTGAGCAGCATGCGCCCCTGTTTCAAGAACAGAGTTTAGCCAAAAAACCGATTTCCGCCCTGACTCGGGCTGGAATGCTTGGACTCGACTGTCGTTACCTCAATTTTGCACCACAATGCAGCGGCTGGTACAGCCTGACGCAATACGGGGGCTCGGGCTCCTTTCTTATTTTCTGGTCTAAGCTATGGAAACTGACCACTGCTGCCGCCATCCCCTACCATACCGGTCGCTACAACACTCCACGGGGCTTTGGTTTTGTCACCATCGGAGCCAATGTGGATGAATTTCACAGTGCGGCCAATGAAACCGCTGCCGCCATAGATGAGATTGCACACCAGTATGAGAGCAACCTGGAAAACAAGCGGCAGGCCACACTTACAAACATTGAGCAGCGCCTGCGAGCCACTATATCGAACCTGAGCGTATCAACCGGCATTATGATCGTAGTGGTCATATTGATCGCTGTGTGGATGGCGGCAACCCTAACCCGAAAAATCACCACTATTATTAAAGGCATTCGCAAAATTCAATCCGGTCAACTTGCCACCCGACTCCAAGTTGAGAGCCGAGACGAACTTGGTGAGCTAAGCCAAGCACTCAACGACATGGCCGATCAACTCAACCAGTCAATGCTCGCCCTTGAGGAGGCTAAACAACGCGCCGAGCAATCAGACAAAGCCAAAAGCCTCTTCCTGGCCAACATGAGCCATGAAATCCGAACTCCGATGAACGCTATCATTGGGATGAGTAGCCTGGCTATGCAGGTCGATAACGAAAAAAAACGACTCCGTTTTCTCAAAACGGTTCATCAATCGGCACAAAGTCTCCTTGGCCTGCTCAACGACATCCTCGATTTTTCTAAAATTGAGGCGGGACAACTGCAACTCTCCCCTCAGCCTTTCTCGCTTCGGCGTCTCATGGGCAGTATTGTCACTACCTTAAATATGCCCGCCATGGAAAAAGGGCTGAAACTACAGGTCAAGATCGACCCACAGCTCCCTGAAACATTGCTTGGCGATGATATGCGCCTGCGTCAGATTCTGCTGAATCTGACAGGCAACGCCATCAAATTCACCCCCAGTGGCACCATTACCCTGAGCGTCCAACAAATGGAGAACGATACATCTTCCGACAATCATATCGGACTCCATTTTGCGGTGACAGATACAGGAATAGGTATTGCCCAAGAAAAAATCGGCCGGATCTTTAAAAGTTTTGAGCAGGCTGATTCATCGTATGCACGTCAATTTGGTGGCGCTGGGCTGGGGCTTGCTATCTGTACGGAACTGGTCAGTCTGATGGAAGGTCGCATCTGGGCTGAGAGCCGAGAAAACCAGGGAAGTACCTTTCATATCGAAATTTCACTACCGCCCTCAAACGAGCAGGTTACAAGCGAGAATGACATACCTGAAAATAACAGAGAACAATTGCTGCAGGGGCTACGTATTCTGGTCGTCGATGACAACGCTGTCAACCGGGATGTAGCCAGCATGAGTCTGGCCCAGGAACACAAAGTAAGTACCGCAAATAACGGGATGGAAGCACTTGTACTCCTGGCAGAGAAGGATATCGATGTCGTCCTCATGGATGTACAGATGCCTCTGCTGGATGGGATGGCTGCTACCGAAGCCATCCGCGCCCTGGAAACAGAAGCTCCGTTACAAGTACATCTGCCCCAGAGCCTGGAAAAAGCCCTGAGGCGTAAAATGTTTGGTCATCACCTGCCGATCATTGCCATGACAGCTCACGCCATGGACGAGGACCGCAAACGTTGCCTGCATGTGGGGATGGATCAGTACCTCACCAAACCCTTTCAGCCTGATCAGCTGCATACAGTCCTGCTCGAGGTCTTGACCGGGTACCCAGTCCAAGAGGTACAGTCTCAAGAGCCCGCTCCCATTGAAGAAACTTCTCCCCACCCGGTTCTGCCACAGCAGGCGGCTATTTATGAGCATCTGCAAAAAACCACCATGCTCCAACCCGAGCAGGTCGAAAAGATTATGAAGGCTGCCGTACGTTCCATAGAAGACTGTCTGGTCAAGGTTGCCAGGGCTCATCAGCAGAAAGAATGGGAAGAGTTAGGACGCGCCGCCCATACCCTTAAAGGTACCCTACTCCAATGCGGGCTTGAACATTGGGCCCAAAAATCCCAGGTTATCCACACCGGCATTCTTGACCAGGCGGAGCTCGACTATGCAACCTTAATCAGCGAACTGGAACTGGAGTTACACCCCCTGATTTCCTCAAATCAGCCCTAACCATGCACAACGACTATGGGAAAAATTGCCATCATTGATAATGATACTGCCTTTTGCGTATTGCTTGAGGAGTATTGTCGCACACTTGGTCATAGCACCATAACCGCACAAAATATCAGACAGGGAAAAGCTCTTCTTGCTGAGCAACCGGTTGATCTGATCTTTTTGGATGTCAGTCTTCCCGACGGTAATGGCCTGGATGCCCTCCCCTATATACAGTCCATCTCCAGCTCACCCGAGGTTATTATCATCACCGGAATGGGCGATGCCAACGGTGCTGAACTTGCCATAAAAAACGGTGCCTGGGACTACCTGCAAAAACCCCTCTCCCGTCAGGAAGTGGTGCTTCATATTCGCCGGGCCTTGGAATACCACGAAAAAAAATCAAATCGTTCCAAACAAATCAGCCTCAAACGTGATGAGATCGTCGGCAAAAGCAAGGCTATCTCCGCTTGTCTGGATCAGGTTGCCTACTGCGCCTGTACCGAAACCGGAGTGCTGATTACCGGTGAAACAGGGACTGAAAAAGAACTCTTTGCCCGTGCCATCCATACCAATAGCGGACGGGCCACCCAACCCTTTGTCGTCGTCGACTGTGCAAGTCTCCCTAAAGATTTGGTAGAAAGTATCCTCTTTGGTCATGCCAAGGGGGCATTTACCGGCGCCAATAGCGAAAGTAAGGGGCTCATTGAGCAAGCCGACGGCGGCACCCTCTTTCTGGATGAGGCTGGGGAGCTCCCCCTGGAAACGCAAAAAAGTTTTCTCCGCGTTCTTCAGGAGCGGGTCTTTCGACCTGTGGGCAAAGACAGAGAACAAAAAAGCAACTTTCGCCTGGTTGCAGCGACCAATCGAGATCTCAGCAAGATGGTCGAGGACGGCACCTTTCGCTCAGATCTTTTTTTTCGTCTCAATACCTTTAACATTCATCTGCCCCCCCTGCGAGAACGGGAAAAGGATGTGGAAAAACTGGTTATGAGCTTTGTTTTCACCCTTTGCCGCCGCAACAGATTACCCATCAAAGGAGTGGTCCCGGAGACCCTTGAAGTTTTATCAGCCTACTCTTGGCCGGGAAATATCCGTGAACTTGAAAATACCCTGGAAAAAGCTATTCTCGCAGACCCCGCCGACCCAGTCCTCTATCCCATCCATCTGCCTCCGGAAATTCGGCTCTCCCGTATTCGCTCTCGTGTCGATAGTAAAAACGCTGAAGATGCAGAGGAACAACAGCTAGGCACCCCTGCTCTGAGTTTCCCGGATACTCTGCTCCCTTTTAAGGAATACCGCAAACAACTCACGCTGGATATTGAACGCCATTATCTGCACATGCTGCTGCACGCAAGTGAAGGTGATATTACCACAGCCTGCTCTATTTCTGAGTTGAGCCGTTCACGGCTGTATGATCTGCTCAAAATCCACGGTCTGACCAACGCACCGGATTCCAGTCCGGAATAATCGGACTATTTCCCTCCTCTTTCATCCTTTTTTTTCGGACACTCTGTCATTTCGGGCAGCCACTTCCAGGGGACATCTCCCTAACACACCGGCTTTACATATATTTACAACATAATCCATAATGGCACGGGAATCGCTACTAATAAGGTAAATACAGATCGGTTTCGCGCAAAGCGTAAACCACCCCACCTGAGGAGGAAGAACATGAAACTACGTGCCAGTTCCATCCAGTTCAAACTCTTAGCCACGGGCCTTATCTCGGTCCTGTTGCCACTTTCCATCGTCGGTTTTTTTGCCGTATCCAAATCGTCCACAGCGCTAATGGACATCTCCAAGGAAAAAGCACAAACCATGGCCAGCGATTTGGCGAGCCTGGTTGCCAATCTCCTCAAGACAGATCTAGAACTGTCCACTTCGCTAGCCTACAACCGTGATGTTATCCACTCCATGGAGCAACTGGCCGGGGGGGTGAATCTGCAACGCGACCCAATAATTAGTGACCTCTACGAGGGCTTGAAATATGAGTTCCACGGTATCAATATCGATAAAAACTATCAGGGGCTCTATGTTGCCGATGCACAGGGGAACATTCTCACCGGAATTTTAGAAAACGGAGAAGAATACGCCCGAGTGTCGGTTGCCCAAAACGATAATTTTATTCGGGTCAAACAATCCGGCAAAGCCAGCCTCGGGGAAATGATCCGCTCTCAGGCGACCTCCAAACTCATCGTGCCCGTATCTGCTCCCATTTTCAGCACCAAGGGGCAATTTATCGGCACCATTGGCCTGGTCTTAAAAGCGCAATACTTTATTGACCTGATCCCTAGTCGACGTTCGGGGCAAACCGGCTATGCCTACATGGTCAATCATGAGGGCATTATTCTCGCCCATCCAAAAACGGAATATCTCCTGAGCAAGAACCTGGCACAGGAGCCTGAGATGCAAATAATCATGAAACAGATGCTCTCTGGCAAGGTTGGCGTCGAAGAATACACCTCCACCGGTATCCACAAAATAGCAGGATTCGCTCCGGTGGGCATGAACAACTGGTCCATTGCCTTTACCCAGAACAGCGATGAATTTCTGGCAACCTCGCACCACCTGCGTAACGTCACCCTGATCGTCATGGGCTGTTCTCTGGGCATTGTCGCCATCCTTTTACTCAGCTCCATTCGTAAGATCGTCCAGCCCATTAATGCCGCAGTCTCAGGACTCAAAGACATTGCCCAGGGAGAGGGAGATCTGACCATGCGCCTCGCCGTCCTGACCAAGGACGAGGTTGGCGAGCTGGCCACCTGGTTCAACCTTTTTATTGAAAAGCTGCAGCACATTATCCGTGATGTGACCGCCGGTATCCACACGGTCTCAGCCTCTTCGACCCAGCTTTCCCAGATTTCGGAGCAGATGAATCAGGGAGCGCAAATGGCCTCGGATAAATCCAACACCGTTGCCACCGCTGCCGAAGAGATGAGCGCCAACATGAACAATGTGGCAGCCGCCATGGAACAGTCGACCACCAACACCAATATCGTGGCCACCGCCTCTGAGGAGATGTCTGCGACCATCGGCGAGATTGCCCAGCATGCGGAAAAAGCACGCGCCATTTCCAGTAATGCGGCTCAACGGGCCAACGAGGCCACGGGCAATATTAATGAGCTGGGTGAATCAGCCAAATCAATCGGTAAGGTTATTGAGACCATCACGGAAATTTCCGAGCAGGTCAACCTGCTGGCCTTAAACGCCACGATTGAAGCGGCCCGGGCCGGTGAGGCCGGACGGGGTTTTGCCGTTGTTGCCAACGAAATCAAAGAACTGGCCAAACAGACTGCCGCTGCAACCTACGACATCAAAGACAAAGTCGGCGCTATCCAGGGGACCACAGCCATTACCGTGCAACAGATCTCAGATATCAATGAAGTGATCAATGATGTCAACACCGTGGTCAGTTCCATTGCCACCGCCGTGGAAGAGCAGAGTGCTGCAACCCAGGAAATCGCGACCAACGTCACCCAGATGGCTCAGGGGATCGGAGAGGTCAACGAAAACGTCAACCAGAGTTCGGTTGTCGCCTCAGATATCGCCCAGGATATCGTCGCTGTCAGCACTATCGCCAGTGAAATGTTTACTAACAGCAGCCAGGTCAGTGAAAGCTCGCATGGTCTCTCAGTTCTCGCTGAGCAGCTCAACAGCCTGGTCGGGCAGTTCAAGACCGACGACGGCCAAGCAGCCCAATTGGCTTCACCCCACGCAGAGCTGAAATCCGCGAAAAAGAAGGCCGGGGTTCCCCTTGGACATCCCGTTCGGGCATAAGCTCCCGGCTCGTTCGGGTCTTGTTTCTCCTTTCTGACTGTGTACGAGGTCCGGGCCCCAAGGTGGGCTCCGGACCTTCGTTGCGTCTGTCCCGCAATAGGGTTAATACGGTATAAAAATAAAAAAAACCGAGATCTTTCCTGTTCGCCTTCCAGGTATTTCGTTACACTGTATGGTATCCTTATCGTTAAACTGGTCCAGATTGAGCATTATTCAGTGTAATCAGGAGCTTCCACGTGTCGAAAACACCCCTCCATCTCGGTATTCTCAGTAAAACGCTGCTTATCGTCTGTACGCTCCTGGTCGTGCTAACGGTGAGTTTTCTCACCTTTTCCTATTCGCTGGTGAACAACAGATTTAAGACCCTTGAATTGACAGAAGCCCGGCTCAATCTGGAACGGGCTATCAACCAGTTTGGCAATGTCCAAAAAAAACTGGAGATCCTGGTGAGCGACTGGGCCTCCTGGGATGAAACCCACGCCTTTGTTCAGGACCTCAACAAAGACTATATCAATATTCACTTGACCGAGAAAAAATTCCATCCCCTGGGCATTCATTTTGTCCTCTTTTTTAACACCAGCAATGATCTGGTTTACAGCCGTTTTTATGATCTCAGCCGGGCTCAGGTGACCGCACCCGACGTAAGTGTGATCCACTCGCTTGGCGCTTTGCACAATCTGTTTCAATTTTCATCCACTCAAGAGATGAAATCCGGTCTGCTTCGCACCGCTTCTCTGCCAGCAATTATCGCCTCAGCTCCGATTGTCACCTCCACCTATGAAGGCCCCGTTCGGGGAACGCTTGTTTTTGGCCGGTATCTTGACAAAGTAACCCTTGAGCAGATCGCCTCACACACCCGACTCGACCTTCAGGCCCTGCAAAAGACCAGCGATTACGAGAAACTCTTTGACCAGGGGACTCGCTACCAGTTTTCACTTTCTCCAACACCCCTGCCGGTGGCCTTTCAGATAAAAGACGAGGAGCACCTGCGCGCTCTGGTACGCCTTAACGATTTCAACAACAAGCCGGTGGTGATTCTCTCGCTGAGCCTGCGACGTGCCCTCTTTCAACAGGGGATGGCCATCTGGAAAAACCACTCCCGCTTTCTGGTTGCCCTGGGGGGCATCTGTATTCTGGCACTTGTCGTGCTCTTAAACCGTATAATCCTCCATCGCCTGACCCGGCTGAACAGGGAAGTTGCTCATATTGCCGAGGCGGGAGAGAGTTCCCTACGCGTCACGGTAACCGCTGCCGATGAAATAGGATCGCTGGCTGAAGGGATCAACGACATGCTCGCTTCCCTGCAAACCCTGCAGGCCATTCAGGCTAAAAACGAAGAGCATCTTGCTGATATCATCAACTCGATCAACTGCGGCATCATGCTGGTGGACACTAAGACTCGGCAGATCCTCTCCATCAACCGTGCCGGTGCGGAAATGGCCGGACGTTCGGTTCAAGAGATTATTGGCCAGAGCTGTCACCGCTTTATCTGTCCCAAGGAGCTCTATTGCTGCCCCGTACTGGACGAGGGTGAACAGGTCAATTTAAGTGAACGGGTTATCCTGCTTGCCGACGGTTCCACGCTCCCTGTGCTCAAAAGCGTTAATCGTATCGAGCGGGGAGAACAGACGCTCCTGGTCGAGAGTTTTATTGACATCACCAATATCAAAACCATGCAGGCGGAGCTCCTTGCAAGTGAAGCAAAATATCGACGCTTCTTTGAACAGGACCTCACTGGAAACTTTATTTCTTCCAAAGAAGGCTTTCTCATCGACTGCAATCCGGCTTTTGCCCAGATGCTGGGCTACGACACTCCCGACTCTATCATCGGGCTGCCCATGACCACCTTTTACAGTGATCCCAATAAACGGCAGATTCTGCTGCAACGGGTGATGGAAAAAGAGACGCTTGAGAGGTATGAAGGGGTCATGCAGCACAAAAACGGTCAGGAGGTCTACATCATCTGCAACCTCATCGGTGAATTCGACGAGCAGCACCAGTTGCAGTTTATTCGTGGCTATATTTTCGACGATACCAAACGGGTGCTGCTGGAAAAAAAAATCCGCCAGACACAAAAACTCGAGGCTATCGGAACCATGGCCGGTGGCATTGCCCATGATTTCAACAATATTCTCGCAGGTATCATTGGATACACCGAAATAATCCTTCGAGACCTCCCCCCTGACGAACATGAAAAAAGTTACCACAATCTCAAAAATATACTGACCGCTGGAGAACGTGCCCGCAGCCTTATTGAGAAGATGCTCACCTTCAGTCGACAAAGCGAGAGCACACGTCAACCCGTCAGTCTTACCCGAACGCTGGATGATGTGCTCCAACTCATCCGAGTGAGTCTTCCCGCAACCATCAGCATAACCTCTGAAATCAGCGGTCACCCCGTGGTTCAGGCCGACCCAATTCAGATGCACCAGGTTTTTATGAACCTGTGCACCAACGCTGGTCATGCCATGAAAGAAAATGGAGGCACTCTGACCATCTCCCTGAAAACCGTTCACCTCGATAGCGATTTTACCAGTCGCCACCCCGAATTAACCTCAGGCGAGTATGCACAGATTACTCTAAGCGACACAGGGAAAGGCATTGATGAGCAGATTCTGGAACGTATCTTTGATCCTTTTTTTACCACAAAACAAAAAGGGGAAGGAACTGGACTGGGGCTCTCCATGGTGCATGGTATTGTCAAGGCCATGTATGGTTTAATCACGGTCGACTCGCAGATAGGGCTCGGAACCACCTTCACTCTCTACCTTCCCGCAATTCAGGAAAAAGAAATGCAGCCAACCGTTGAACAGCAAACCATTCCCATTGGGCATGAGCACGTTGTCTATATCGATGATGAGGGTTTTCTTGTCGATATCGGCACAGAAATATTGCGAGGTTTGGGATATCAGGTCACAGGCTTTACCGACAGTCAGGAGGCGTTGACTTATCTCCAGGAAAACGCAAGTTCGGTAGACCTCGTTGTCTCAGATATGGCCATGCCCAATCTCACCGGATTGGAACTGGCCAAGCAACTTCAATCACAAAACGCAGCCCCTCCCATTATCATCTGCACGGGTCACAATGAAGGAATGAGCAAAGAAGATTTTTCTACATATGGGGTAGAAGACCTGCTCCTCAAACCAGTTACGGTCAACCAATTGGCACGGGTTATTCGAGACCTGCTTGATAAAAAACCTTCCTCACCAAAATGATTCACCTGGTCTTATAATTTGTAAGAGAGTATTTTCACTTTTCTTTCTCTTACGGCTATAATCAGTAAAAATATTTCAATGGGGTCAACAATCAACCAGGATTCATTCTCTGGAAAAAATGCAGGTACACCAGCAAACATCTTCCGCCTCCAAAGGCATTTTTCCGCAAAGCCTGCGCCGCCAGCTCCTGCTTGTGTTTGCGATTGCCCTTGTTCTTCTGTTGACCGCTGGTATCTCCGGACTTTTTTTCCTGACTCGATCCACCGAGCAAGAGGGATGGCAGAGACGACAACACAATGCAATCCTACGTGTGGTTCAGGCCACTAGCGATTTTATCGTCCAGCAACGAAGTCTGCTGGATGTGATAAACATCTTTGGTCTGGATGAATTTACTAAACGGCTCGACGAATTCAATACGCTCAGAACCCGACATCCCATCTTACTTGAGCTGGTGCAGCTCAACCATGCAGGCCAGGTTCTGGCGAGTTCTGCCGGCGGCCAAGGTGTTCTCGACCATTTCGATTCCTACTCCCAGATCGACTGGTTTCTTGATGCCCGTTCAGGCAACTCGTTTATCGGCACCCTCAACGATACAAACAGCTCAATGAACAACCTGGTGCTCTCCATCCCCATAGATGGTGGGGGAGTCCTGGCCTGCCTCCTCAAATGCTCCCCCCTCCAACATATAATTTCTCTATTAAACCTCAAGCAATGTGGCGCGGCCTTTATCATCAACGATTCGGGGGATATTCTTGTCCATAACCTCAATAATTCTCCTCCAAATCGGTTCGCAAAAAAATTAGTTTACGCCCAACACAATCTGCCCTGGCAACCAGCGAATCCAATCAGGCAAGGCCAATTTCGCAATCAGCAAGGGGAAGAGATCTTTGCCACCTTCATGGCCATCCCTGACACCCCCTGGTTTGCCGTAATCGAACTCCCTTTAGATCATGCCTACCATGCCAGTAAACAGGCTTTGATTATCATGCTGACGGTTGCCCTGCTCACCTGTATTATCGGCACGCTGGTTGTACGTACCCTGCTCAAACGACAATTCCTTGATCCCCTCCATGCTCTTCAGCAGGGGGTCAAACGAATCAGCCAGGGTGACCTGGATTCCCCAATTGCTTGCAGAGGCCCGCTGGAGCTCGATCAGCTGGCAGCAGCCTGTAACCAGATGGCCAATCGACTTAAGCAAAGGGAACAGGAAGCCGTCGAACACGCGCAGGCCCTTGAGGTAAGCGAAAGTCGATACCGAGCTATCGTCGAGGATCAAACCGAACTGGTTTGCCGCTATCTGCCAAACGGGACGGTGACCTTTGTCAACCAGGCTTTTTGTCGTTTTTTTGGAAAAACCAGAGAGCAGCTGATCGGACAAGATTTCAAGCCCCATATGTCTGCTGAAAACCGTGTAACCAAACTCCAGCTGCTGGCTTCCCTGACCAAAGAAAATCCAGTGGGCAGTTATGAATACTGCATCGAGCTCCCTGGCCAGGAAACAAGATGGCTGCACTGGACCGATCGAAAAATCTTTGATCAGGAAGGCAACCTTCGCGAGTATGCAGGGGTTGGCCGGGATAACACCCTACGCAAACAGGCAGAACTGGACCTGATCCAAGCCAAAGAAGAGGCTGAAACCGCCAATATTGCCAAATCACAATTTTTGGCCAACATGGGTCATGAAATCCGCACTCCCATGAATGCCATTCTTGGCATGACCAACCTGGCCTTAGAGACCCATGAGCCAGAAAAAAGACAGTACTGTCTGGCAACGGTTAAAGATGCGGCCCAGGACCTCCTCGCGCTCTTAGGTGATATTCTTGATGTCTCCCAAATGGAAGCTGGCCAACTGGAACTCCATCCTGCACCTTTTGATCTTCGGCGGCTCGTTGACTCTGTCTGGGAAACCATGGGAGTGCAGGCTGACGCCACAGGCCTAGCATTCTACCTTGATTATGACAAGCACCTGCCGTCATGGATTCGGGGAGATGCCTACCGTATTCGTCAAATTTTGGTCAACCTTCTGGGCAACGCCATTAAATTCACAGCCTCAGGCTCAGTTCGCCTGCAGGTAACCCAGCTCGGATCGGGAAACGAGGCTCAACTTTCCCTCTTGGTCAAAGACACTGGAATTGGTATTCCCGAGGATAGACTCAGTGGCATCTTTAATCGCTTTGAACAGATTGACACCTCCTATGCCCGCCAACATGGGGGTGCCGGGCTGGGGTTAGCGATCTCTACCCAGCTTGCGGCCCTCATGGGCGGTACACTCCATGCCCAAAGCACCCTGGATGCGGGCAGTACCTTTCAATGCCTAATCCCT
This sequence comes from uncultured Desulfobulbus sp., assembly GCF_963664075.1. Taxonomy (NCBI): domain Bacteria; kingdom Pseudomonadati; phylum Thermodesulfobacteriota; class Desulfobulbia; order Desulfobulbales; family Desulfobulbaceae; genus Desulfobulbus; species uncultured Desulfobulbus sp. Next base: position 533,683 of record NZ_OY760916.1, on the reverse strand, counting down.
CTTGAACCCAGTTTTGCACCGGATCCCGTACCAGAACAGGAGGAAACGCTCGAACAGTCCACCTTGCCACGCCTGCGTATTCTGGTGGTGGACGACAACGAGGTCAATCGTGAAGTCGCCGGAATGATGCTTGAACAGGACCATGCCATCACCACTGCGACCAATGGCATCGAGGCCTTGATCAACCTGGCCTTTGGCCATTTTGATTTGGTGTTAATGGATGTACAGATGCCAACGCTTGATGGCCTGGCAACGACAACGATCATACGCTCCCTGGAGGCAGGGAAGCCGCTGGAAATCAATCTCCCCCACAATGTAGAACAGCTCTTACGCAAAAAACTCAGCGGAGTTCATCTACCGGTGGTTGCAATGACCGCACACGCCATGGGGGGGGATGATGAGATCTGCCTTGCAAGCGGAATGGATGCCTATGTCAGTAAACCCTTTGATATCAATCGCCTCAATCAGGTACTGCGAACCCTTACCCAAAGTGACCAGTCCCAGCCTCTCCAGGCAACGGTCGTGCCCCCCCCCCCGCTACCTTGTACATCGCTCCCTGGGGCCCCCGCCACAGTTGCACATATTGAGGGCTACCTCCAGCAGGCAACCATGCTCACCACACAGCAAATCGAAAAAATCATTACGGCAGCCCGTCAAAGCGTAAGCCTCCAACTTGATACAGCCCTCGAAGCACAAAAGGCTGGTGAGTTCGCCTCGCTTGCACAGGCTGTGCATACTCTCAAAGGAACCCTGCTCCAATGTGGGCTCACCCATTGGGCGGAACTGGCCCAGGAAATTCACTTAGTAGCCCAGCAAAACAAACCGGTTCCAGACCTTCTCTCAAAGCTCAGGCAGGGACTTGCTGGAGTTCTTGCATAATATTGTCAGGTACCGATGACTCAGCAACACACGATTATCCCCGATGAACAACGACCACTGATCATGGTGGTTGACGATGATTTCTCAGCTCGTCTCCAGCTTCGTTTTACCCTGGAAAATGCAGGGTATGAGGTCGTGGAGGCGGACAGTGGCGAAGCCGCGTTGGAGCTGTTTGCCGAGCAGCCACCTGCTCTTATTTTTTTAGATATCATCATGCCGGATATCGACGGGTTTGAGACCTGTCGCCAGCTTCGTAAAACCGCAGGGGGCGAACATACGCCCATTGTGATGGTGACAGGTCTGGAGGATTCGGAAACCATCACCAGTGCCTTTGATGCCGGAGCAACAGATTTTGTCAGCAAGCCACTTAACATGCTGGTGCTTGGTTACCGCGTTCGTTACTGGCTGCGCTCGGGATCCATTCTCCATGACCTCAAGCTCAGCCAACAACGGGTGTTTAAAGCACAAGAGATTGCACGCCTTGGCCACTGGGAGCTGCACCTGGATAGCGGTAAATTTCATATATCTGCCCAAAATCCGGAACAGTTCGGCATCCAGGACGTTAACGAGTATACCTCCCTGTTTCAACGAATAGCCCCCTCCGAACAACATCAGGTCAAACAACTGATTGCTGAAGCTCAGGGTGCAGGAAAATCTTTTTCGCTGAATTATCGCATAATTCTCCCCAATGGCCAGGAACGCATCATTTTCAATCAGGGGGAAATTGTCCTTGATCGCAAAGGATCCCCTGCCATGATCGTAGGAGTTGTTCAGGATATAACTGAGCTGAAACAGGCCGAGGATCAAATTCGCTACCTGGCCTTTTATGATAACCTCACGGGCCTGGCCAATCGCACGCTGTTTCGTGAACACTGGACCACCATTCAGCCTCAGGCAGCACGCAGTGGCAAAAAAATAGCCGTCCTTTTTATTGACCTGGATCACTTTAAACGCATCAACGATACCCTGGGGCATCCCGTTGGCGATAAGGTTTTGATCACGGTGGCGGAGCGGCTCAAAACGGTTTTGCGCCAATCCGATGTTATCTCCCGTACGCAATCAGACCTGGAAAGTTCCATGATTTCCCGCCTTGGTGGCGATGAGTTCACGGTTCTTTCTGCCAACTTCAGTTCGCTGGATCATATTGCTACCCTTGCCGAGCGGATTACCCAAAACATTGAGCAGCCGATTCTGTGGAACGATCAGAGTATTGCACTTTCGGCCAGTGTGGGCATCAGCGTCTATCCCGATGACAGCGATAACCTGGATATTCTTTTAAAAAATGCGGACACGGCCATGTATGAGGCCAAGGAACAGGGGCGCAACAACTACAAATTTTTTCAGCGTCAAATGAACGATGCTGCCAATGCCCGTTTCCAGTTAGCCAACAGCCTGCGACGAGCCCTGGAAAACAAAGAATTTGAGCTCTACTATCAACCTCAATTTTGCAACCAAAACCAAAAAATGACCGGGGTAGAAGCGTTGATTCGCTGGCAGGATCCAGAGCAGGGACTGATTCCCCCCTTCAAGTTCCTCCCCTTTGCCGAAGAGAGCGGTTTGATTCACGCGATCAACGATTGGGTCATTGTTCAGGCCTGCACCCAGGCGAGCACCTGGGTCAAAGCCGGTCTGTTTGAGGGATGTCGTATGGCGATCAATATCTCCGGGCAGAACGTCAACTTTAAAAAACTGGCCAACCGCATCATGGAAGTGCTCGCTGACACCGGACTGGCACCGGAATACCTTGAGCTGGAACTGACCGAGCGGGTCATGATGGAAAATACCCAGGAGGCTGTCGATTCCCTGCAGCAATTCAAAGAGATGGGGATCGCCATTGCCATTGATGATTTTGGTACCGGCTATTCAGCCCTGAGCCATCTCCAAATTTTTCCCTTAACCACACTGAAAATTGATAAATCCTTTGTCCAGAATATCTCCGCTCTGGATAACTCTGTCTCTCTGCTCAACTCCATCGTGGGGATCGCAAAAAGTTTTAACCTCAAGGTCATTGCCGAAGGGGTGGAAACCCAGGAACAACTGAATGTGCTGAACTCCATAGACTGCGATGAACTGCAGGGGTACCTGTTCAGCCGCCCCATCTGTAAAGAACAATTTGAACAGGGGTTGCGTAGCGGCAGCTTTAGCCTTGCCTAGCACCAAAGGCGTAACCATTTTTTTTTATCACTTGTCTGCCTGCACTCAACCAAGGGAAGCTAGTTTATGACCGCGCCGATCATTCTCATCGTTGATGATGAACCCGCTAACCTGACCGTCCTTTCCACGCTGCTGCGCCCCCTCTATACGGTGCGAGTCTGTAAATCAGGTCCTCAGGCCCTTGAGGCAGCGGCTCGTGCCCCCCGTCCGGACTTAATTCTTCTTGATGTGATGATGCCGGGCATGGATGGCTTTGCCGTACTGGATAAGCTCCGCCAGCAGCCAAAAACCGCCGATATTCCCGTCATCTTTGTTACAGCCCTAGACGACACCCTGGATGAAGAACATGGCCTCCAGCAGGGAGCGGTCGACTATATCACCAAACCGATTAAGCCAACCGTGGTCTTGTCTCGGGTGCAGGTCCATGTGGAAGTCAAACAGGCCAGAGACCGCCTCAAAAGCCAGAACGCCTGGCTGGAGTCTGAGGTGCAAAGGCGCATGCGCGACAACCTCATGATTCAGGATGTAAGCCTAGCTGCCATGGCGCAACTGGCAGAGACACGCGACTCAGACTTGGGGAACCATATCGCCCGCACCCAATCGTATGTGGAGACCCTGGCCCGACATCTCCAGGCCATCCCAAAATACGCACCCCAACTGACAGAAGCCATGCTGCAACGCATTGTCAAAGCAGCTCCCCTGCATGATATTGGTAAAATCGGTATCCCCGATGATGTGCTCCTCAAACCAGGCAAACTCTCCTCGGAAGAGTGGACCTGCATGCAGAGTCACTCGCAGGTCGGGGGCAACGCCATTGAGCGAGCCATAGCAGCCACCCTGCCCCAGTACAGTTCCTCTTCGACAGGGCCCAAGCCTGAATCCCTGCTCTTTCTCGAGGTTGCCAAGGAAATAGCCCTCTTCCACCACGAGAAATGGGACGGCAGCGGCTACCCATTTGGCCTGGCGGGAGAACAGATCCCCCTCTCCGCTCGGCTGATGGCCCTGGCCGATGTCTTTGATGCTCTGACCACCCCCCGAGTCTACAAGCGAGCCTGGAGTGTTGAAGAGGCAACCCAGCTTATTACTGAGCAGCGGGGAAAACATTTTGATCCCGCGGTTGCCGATGCGTTTCAGGATGAACTGTCCACCTTTATTCACATCAAGCAGCAGCTCGCTGATCCCCCAACTGAGACGTAATCCATGGAGAACACCAGTACTGAGAGCGCAGCTCTTGACCAGCTTCTTGAGCAGGTGCCCTTTCCCCTCTTCATTACAGGGGCTGAGGATGGGGTGTTTTATTTTGTGAACGCCCGGACAGAAGCACTCTATGCGCATGATCGCGCAGAACTTTTGGGAACGCCGTCCCTCAGACTCTACACTAACCCCAATGACAGGCCGGCTATTCTTCGTTTACTGAAACGAGACGGCATCGTCCTTGATTATCCCCTGGAATATATCAATGCCAAAGGCTGTGTTTTTCATGCCCTGCTCTCCTGCAGCCCCATTACCTATAAAAACAGGCCTTGTCTACTTGCTGCCATCAACGATATCACCGCTCTGCAGGAGACCACCAATCACCTGCAACACGAACGGACCAAACTCCATGCCCTCTTCCAGGCAATCCCTGATCTTCTCTGGGTCAAAGATCTCGAAGGACGTTACCTGGTCTGCAACCCGGTTTTTGAGCGTTTTTTTGGCGCAAGTCAAAGCGAAATCATCGGCAAAACCGACTATGATTTTGTCGACAAGGAGCTGGCTGATCTCTTTCGCCTCAACGATAAAAAAGCCATTGCAACAGGAGGGCCCCGAAGCAATGAGGAGTGGCTTAAATTTGCCGATGGCAGCCCAAAAGGGCTGTTTGAAGCCATTAAGACACCGCTGCATGATGAGAAGGGGGATGTTATTGGAGTTCTTGGGATTGGCCGTGATATCACTGAGCGCCGCCAGGAACAACGCTCCCTGCAAAACCGGGTCAAGGAGCAGCAATGTCTCTATCAGATTTATTCGTTGACCGAAGGCACGCACACAGCATTTTCCGCTCAATTGCAGCAGGTTGTAGCGTTGATCCCCCAGGGATGGGAATATCCCGAACTGACCTCGGCAAAAATAACCTATCAAAACCAGATATATACCACGCCCGTTTTCAAAGAAACGGAGCACATGCTCTTGGTCGAATCGACCACCGATCAAGGGGATCTGCTCCAGCTGGAAGTTCACTGTCTGGCAGGACCTGCCCCCCAGGAGACAGCTCCGTTTATCAGTGAAGAGCGGGAACTGGCAAACTCTATTGTCCACCGTTTGGCGGAGGTGGCTGAGCGACGCTACATTCAGGAGTCCATAAGCGTTAAAGATGAGCTTATCACTTCCATGTTCGCCCAAACCACGGATTCCATTCTCCTGATTGACCTCCAAAGTAACCGCTTTGTTGATTTTAACCGGGTTGCCCATACCAACCTGGGCTACACCGCCTCTGAATTTGCCCAGCTCACGGTTCAAGATATTCAAAACGAGCATTCCCAAGAGGAAATCGAAGCCTTTCGGGAACGAACCCGGCAGGGGGAAACCGTTTCTTTTGAAACCAAACATCTGCATAAAGATGGTTCGACTCGAGATGTTCTCTTGACCCTGCGCTCAATATCATTACAGGGAAGAGAACTCAGCTCTGCGGTCTGGCAGGATATTACCGAGATAAAAAATCGACAGCGACAGTTGGAGGAGAGCCAGAAACGGCTCAAAGCCATCACGGATTCCGCATTGGATGCCATCCTCATGATGGATCAACAGGGCAACCTCTCCTACTGGAACCCTGCGGCCGAGAAGATGCTGGGCTTTACAACCAGTGATGTCATGGGCAAAAATCTGCACCAGTTGCTGGCTCCTGAGCGGTTTCATCAGGACTACCAACGCAATATTGATCATTTTCTCAAAAATGGCACAGGTCAGGTCATCGGTAAAACCGTGGAACTCTCGGCTCTACGCAAAGATGGCCGAGAAATTTCCATTTCCCTTTCTCTTTCCTCAGTCCAGCTCAATGATCAGTGGCACACGGTAGGTATTGTACGGGATATAACCTCTGTAAAAACACAGAAGGTAGCCCTGGAAAAAGCACTGGCCGAGGCCAAGGCCGCCAACCAGGAAAAAAGCAACATTCTGTCACATCTCGAAGAGTTGGTCCAGGAGCGTACCGTTGAGCTGGATACGGTCAATGAGAAGTTGCGTCTCAGTGAAGAGCGCTACTCCTTGGCCTTGGATGCGGCAAAAGACGGGCTCTGGGATTGGGATATCACCACCAACTCCATGTATTGCAATCCAGCCTACTATCAAATGCTGGGTTATGAGCCTGGAGAGCTGCCCTCTGATAATATTGCAAGTGGCAGAAACCTGGTTCACCCTGATGACTTGGACATGGTGGATCGGGCCATTACCGAGGAACTGCTCGGCAAAGGGACTCTTGAACTCGAGAACCGGGTTGTGGCCAAGGATGGGTCAACCCTCTGGATTCTCAGCCGCAGCAAGGTAGTCTCTCGTGATGAGGCAGGTACCCCGACCCGGGCCATAGGCCTGCACACCGATATCACCGCCCGCAAACAACTTGAGACAAATCTTCGTACGGCTGCCGATGAACAGGAGGCTATATTTAACGCAGCAGCCTCGGGGATTGTCTTTATTCGGGATCGAATAATACTTCGCTGCAACCAGAAACTTGAAGAAATTTTTGGTTATTCTCCAGGATGCATGGTGGGCACGACAACCCGCTCCTGGTACCGCACCGAAGCAGAATTTACAGAGATAGGACAACAGATAGCCCAGGATTTGCTCACCGCAGGCAAGCATCACTCCGAACGGCAGCTCCGCCGCCAAGACGGCACGCTTTTCTGGGCCCGCATGAATGCACGGGCCTGGGACCCGACCGATATTTCCAGAGGTCTGGTCGGCATGATCGACGATATCACCGAAGAACGAAAAGCGGCAGAAGCCTTACGGCAGGCCAAAGAGGAAGCTGAGGCCGCGACACGGGCCAAATCGGAATTTCTGGCCAACATGAGTCATGAAATTCGCACCCCTATGAACGCGATTATCGGCTTTGCCCATCTGATCAAGCGCGATCCCTTATCCAAACAACAGGTGCACCAGCTGGATAAACTGGCAGAGGCCTCACGCCATCTGCTGCATATCATCAACGATATCCTGGATCTTTCCAAAATAGAAGCCAACAAGATGGCCCTTGAAGTGCTTGATTTTTCACCGGCCCATGTGATGGAGCAGGTGCGGGGCATTCTCTTAGACAAGGCAGAGATCAAAAACATCACCTTTAATACCAAGCTCAACCAGATTCCTCCCATGGTTCTTGGAGACGGCTCCCGACTGGGGCAGATTCTCCTGAATCTTGCGGGGAATGCGGTTAAATTCACAGAGACCGGTGGGGTCAGTATGAACGCCTCTCTCCTGGAGAGCAGCCCCACCCGGATCACCCTTCGTTTTGAGGTGAAGGATACCGGCATTGGCATGGACGCCAATCAGCTCAAGCGTATCTTCAATGCCTTTGAACAGGCAGACAGCTCCACCACCCGGCAGTTTGGTGGTACTGGGCTGGGCCTGGCCATCAGTCGTCAGCTGGTGGAACTCATGGGAGGCCATCTCGGCGTGAGCAGTGAGCTTAAACAGGGAACAACCTTCTGGTTTGAGCTGCCCTTTGCACCTTCCAACAAACAACCCCATGAGGCCAAGGGGAGCGTAGTGCTTGAAAACACACCGATTCTGGTCGTTGACGATGCGCCGGAGGATCGGGAAATTCTTGAGGCCATGTTGGAAGAGATCGGCATGCAGGTGCAGGCAGTGGCAGACGCCCCCAGTGGGCTTATTCGAATTGCTGAGGCTGATAGTGGAGGACGTCCCTTTGCCCTGGTCCTACTAGACTGGCACCTGGGAACAACAGACGGCATCGCCTTGGCCAAGCAAATCACAGAACTTGAATTGAGCTCGCCCCCCGTACTCCTTTTGATGAGCGCTTTTGGGGAGGTTCCCTCACTGCAGGCCATTCAAGAGGTGGGGATTTGCCGGGTGTTGGCAAAACCCATAACCGCCTCGAATCTGGTGGATATACTCATGGAGGTCATGCCGCAACAAGAGCAGAAGCAACCGCTTCTCCAGGAGAAACCGGGGGCAACCGGGATCAAAAAAGACGCGAAAATTCTCCTAGTTGAAGACAACTTCGTCAACCAGGAGGTGGCACAGATGCTGCTGGAGTCACTCCAGCTGCAGGTGCGCGTGGTCGACAATGGCGCAGATGCGGTTGCCTACGTTCAGCACGAAGACTTTGATCTGGTGTTCATGGACATTCAGATGCCCATCATGGATGGCCTGACTGCAACAAAGGCAATTCGGCGTTTACCCGGAAAACAAGACTTACCAATTCTTGCCATGACGGCCAACGCCTTCAGTGAAGACCGTAATCGTTGTCTCCAGGCTGGAATGAATGACCATATCGCTAAACCCATTGAGCTGGAAAAACTACAGCACCTCCTGCACCTATGGCTGCCACCGGATCAAGGGCAATCGGTGCAGAGGCTCCTTCCTCAAAAGAAAGAAGCGCCTGACGCAAACACAGAGCAGCCCCTCATCACGCAACTTGCAACTGTTTCCCAACTGGATACCAAGGCAGGATTGCGACTGCTTCTTGGAGATGAGCAAAGCTACCTCCGCCTGCTGCTCCAGTTTGTGGAACGGCACGGCCAGGATGGGACCATCCTGGAAAACCATATTCAGCTTCAGGACTGGCCCATGGTCCGCGAATTGGCCCATGCCCTCAAGGGAGCAGCAGGTACCTTGGGTGCCAGGGAGCTGAATCAGTTGGCAGCTGCGATTGAACAGCAGGCCCAAGGGCAGCCTGATTTAAACCAGGTAAGCGCCTGCCTTTTAAATCTCCAGCAGGCACTGGAACTGTTCTCTCAGCAGGTACAAGGCATAGCGCCTACCACTCTCGCAACGCCCCTTTCCCCTACAATCGATGGGGACAAGGTTAGGGAAATCCTCCAGCAACTGGAAACGCTCCTTGCGATAGAGGATTCGGCAGCCAACGAACTTTTTGAAGAACAGCACGAACTCTTAGCCGCTGCCTATGGCAACCACATTGTACGACTCCAACATCTGATCGAGGAATATGATTACACAGATGCCTTAACCTTAATACAACAGCTAGTTCAATAAGTTACTCTTGCAAAACGGCTTGTATTTACGCTTTTATCTTTTGATTCACACCTCGCATCAAACGATCATCATACCCAATAGTAACACAATTCTAAAATTGCTCCGATATAAGGCAAAATTGTCATCGAATGTTTCTCAATGATAACTTTGCCAAGCCCTTCAGGCGAACCCACCATTCATTTTTGGGCCGACGGAGCATATGGAACCTCGCACAGAAACATTGTTGCACGCGGTTATCGAGCAACAAAATATTCAGATACATTTTCAGCCTATCGTTCACCTCCAGACCCGCCAGATTTATGGCTACGAAGGCTTGATTCGCGGCCCGGTCAATACGGTTCTCTACTCTCCCACCCGGCTTTTTGAAGCCGCCACCCGTGCCGGACGACTCGCCGAGCTTGATCTGCTGTGCAGGCGGGCGGTGATCAACCGTTTTGCCCAACTCGGTCTTCCTGGACGCCTCTTTATCAATGTCGATCCCTACAGTCTGGTGCATGAGCATTTTCAGGAAGGCTTGACCCTGGAGTTTATCGAGCATGCCGGACTGACACCCAGTCAGCTGATTATTGAGTTGACCGAAACCCACCCGGTGGAAGATGTCAATCTCATGCAGCAGGCCATGTTTCATTACCGGGAGATGGGGTTTCGGGTTGCGCTTGATGACCTGGGTGCTGGCTATTCCGGACTGAAGCTCTGGTCTGAATTGCGCCCGGATATCGTCAAGATTGACCGTCATTTTATTCAGGGGGTTGACCAGGACCGCACCAAGCAACAGTTCGTCACCACCATCCTCAAAACGGCCACAGCCCTGGGCTGCAGGGTGATCACCGAAGGTGTTGAGACAGAACGCGAATATGCGACCCTGCGTAAAATCGGGGTGGAGATGCTCCAGGGCTATTATTTCTGTCGCCCAAGCGCAGTTCCGCCGATCACCATCGCCTCCAAGCTCTTTCGCAAGGAGATGCGCAGCTATGAGGAAGATGACTCTCTGGCTGTGGAAATGCTGATCAAACCTGCGGTCGCTGTCCCGGCCGGAGCCAAGGTGCTGGAGGTTGGCGATCTCTTCACCTCGACACCAGATCTCGAATCCGTGGTCGTGGTTCACGAGACCGAGGTGCTGGGCCTGGTCGTTCGCCGCGAGTTCATGAACCTCTACGCCAGTCTCTATGGTAAGGAACTCTACGGTAAACAGCCCATTCTTCGTTTTATCAACCGAAACGTGATGCAGTTTGACAAACGGTTGCCCCTGGAAGAGGCGAGCTATCGCCTCACCACAGCGCTTGATATCCATACCGAAGAGTTCATCATCCTGGACGGTTGCTGTCTAGCGGGCAAAGGCAGGTTGATCGATATGCTCCATGAGATTACCAAGGTTCAGGTCAACCGTGCCCGCCACGCCAATCCGCTGACCATGTTGCCGGGCAACGTACCCATTCAGGAACAGTTGCAAAAACTCTTTCGTCAGCGTGCTCCCTTTACCGTCTGCTACTTTGACCTGGATAACTTTAAACCCTTCAATGATTTCTTTGGTTTTGCCCGGGGGGACCAGGTCATTCGTTTTCTCTCGGAGTTGCTGGTTGCCAACATCAACGATCAGATTGACTTCATCGGCCACATCGGCGGAGACGACTTTGTCGCCATTTTTCGCTCCCACAATTGGCAGGAAACGGTGGAACGGATACTCCGCCAATTTGACGAGAGTATCGGTGGCCTCTACAACGGCCATATCGGCTGTGTCATCACCACCAGTGACCGGGAGGGCAACCAGCGACAATACGGCCAGATGACCCTCTCTGTGGGTGCCGTCCTGGTTACACCATCCGAATCACACTGCCCCATCGATCTCTCGGAGGAAGCCTCCATCGCCAAGCATCACGCCAAGGACATAGAGGGTTCCAGTCTCTATATCCATCACCTGCAACCGCAAACATCCTCCGAGATGCACACTGCCAACACGCCTTCACAAGCGCTCTAATTCACCATGCAGATCCTCACCTTGCCCCGATTTTTCGTCCGCACCACAACAAAAACAGACTCCGTTGCTGCACCCCGAACAGGTTGGTTGACCGTGGGCCTGAAACTCATTTTGGGGGTAGCTCTGGCATCCAACTGCTGCATTGCCGCACTGCTCTATCTCAACCACGGGGCAACGCTCCGGGTCGAATCCATGATGAGCGAGGTGCTTGCCATTCGTGATTCTGTCGACAGCAACCTGCGCACCTCCATTGTCGCGCTGCAAAAACAGTTCATTACCCTGCCCAGGCTCTTTGTCAGCAATCCAACCCAGGCTATCTGGGATCGGGTGGAACAGGAGTTTACCGTTGAAAAGAAGGAGAAGCTGGTGGGAAGAGAGCAATACCGCTCCCGCTATAAACGGACCCAGAAACGTGATCTTTCCAAGGGCAAATTTGTGGTGAGTGATCTTAAGGACACACTGCAACTCTCCCATGGAATTTTCGATGAGGAAGGAAGTTTCACCAAATCGGTCCTGGTTTTCACCCTGCAAACCAGTGACCTTGATACCGACAGAGAACGGCTCAAACAAATCATCACCGATGTCAGCGTGGAAAACAGTGGAGTCCCGTTTTATCAGAGGAAGGTGGCCGAGCTGGGAGCCCTGGTGGCAGACAAGAGTCTGGAAGCGGAACAGAGCCGAACCCGTATTCTCGGTTTTGTTGATCAGATCAATCGCCAGGAAAAGAATATGCACCGGGCCATGGAACAACAGCAGTACCAAAGCCTCTATGCGGGGTTGGCAGCTGTCCTGATCAATATTGTTGCCCTGTTCCTGCTCACCCGTATCATTGTCGAACGGCCCCTGAAACGGCTCTCACAGATCGTGGAAGCCCTCAGTAGCGGCTCCTTTCCGGAAATCCCCTGGAAAACACGCAGTGACCAGATCGGAACGCTCTGCAGGGCCATGGATCGTTTTCGCTCTTCCCTGCTGCATCTCCACCAGGTTGAGCAACGCAAGGCAGAAGATCAGGAACGAATCAAGAAACTGGTCAGCACCATGACCCAAACCATTGAGGGCTTGGGCAGCCAGTCAACGGATATGGCCCAGACGGCGCACACCATGCAGGAACTCTCGAGTCGGACCCAAGAGGCTTCTGCCAATGTGGCTGATCTTGCCGATGATACCGCCCGATTGACCAGCGAGGTCAACGACTCCTCCCTGCAGATCAGTACGGCTGTGGGAGAGATCGGTGAAGGACTTGGGGTCCAGACCGGAGCAGTGGAGACCATCGTCGGGGAGATAGAACAGGCGCGTGCCCATCTGCGGGCTCTGCAGGAATCGGTGGCGGAAATCGATACCATTGTCGGGACCGTTCATGGCATCACCGATCAGACGAAAATTCTGGCAATCAATGCCACCATCGAGGCGGTCAAGGCCGGGGAGTACGGTCGAGGATTTACGGTGGTCGCGGGCGAGGTCAAAAAACTCTCTGAGGACACAGCCCTGGCCACCAAAGATGTTCTCGCAAAGATAGAGGCCATCAACCGTACCTGTGATTTTTTTCTGAGCTCCTTTGACGCCATCGGCAACAAGGTCGATGCATTGGATCAGGTGACCGCGACCATTGACCAGGCCATCGCTCGACAGCGCCAACTGAGCACCGCCATCGTTGCCCTGACCGGCTCTGCGGGAGACAACACCCAGGAGGTCTCAACCCGCATCGCCGAAGTCAGTGCTGCCGCCGCCGAGGTACTGCAGCATGCCGTGGAGACAACGGGCTGCGCCCAGGAGATCGCCGCCCAACTTGAAACGTTACTCAGTCACAGTGTTCGCAGTCTGGACGCGGTGAGTGGCTAAAAAAGAGACACCGGGGGAGTCGCTACGGCACGGCTTTATTACTCTTCGATCTTGTTGCCTGCCAGGGTTGAGCTGTTTGTTTTCCCTCTCTTCTCCCCCACCAGAAAGAAGCCCACACAGAGGGCAATAATGATCGCTGCCAGTCCCAGTAGGGTGAGCCCAGAGGTCGTTTCAATGTTGAGGATAATAACCTTGCGCGAGACCGCAATAATCGCCACCATAATGACAATTTTCGCATGATTGGACGACTGCTGGAGAAAGGTTTTGACGATGGTCTCCAACAGCTCAATGCCGATGAGCACCAACAAAAACAGTCCGAATATCTCCAGTAGTTCATCAATTTCCAGCAACAAAACAGGGGGAGTAAAGACGTCTTTAAGTATGATCCATCCCAGCTCAACAGTGGCCAAGAGCAGCACGAAGGCCATCATCACCACCAGGGACATGATCAGCATGCGCTCAATTTTCTTAATTGTCTCAATCATTTTTCCCTGGGATCTCCTGCCACTCTCGTGTCTTCTTGTCCGGTGTCTGTCTGCTCGTCCCCCCGCAGAGGCGGTTGAGCCGCTGACTGACCAGCGGCTCTTTGCAGATGGAGCCCTGCCCTCCCCACCAGATAGGCGCTGATGGGGGCTGTGGTGAAGATAAAAAGGCTGATTAAAAGTTCATGCAGACTCAAGCCCTCTCCCCTGCCCCCGAAGTGAAGCATGGAACCAATGAGAATACCACCAATCCCCAAGGTGGTTGCCTTGGTTGGACCGTGCAACCGCATAAAGAGATCATTCAAGCGGACAAGGCCGATAGAACCAATGAGAATAAAGCCACCACCCAGGATAAGAAAAAATGCGATAAAGAAATCCAGGACCATAGCCCCTCCTTACTCGATGATATCGCCGCGCAGCAGATATTTTGAAAGTGCCACCGTGCCGACAAAGCCCATAAGGGCAATGAGCAGTGCCGCTTCAAAATAGCTGTTGCGATCCAGATACACGCCCAGAAGAATCAGGAGCGCCGTAGTATTCACGTACATGGTGTCCAGGGCCAGAATTCGGTCGGTATGTCCGGGGCCACGAACCAGACGCCAGAAATTACAGACTAGTCCACAACCGATACAGGTAAAGGCAAAGTACAGGGCAACGCTCAGCATGCAAAGATCTCCTTGAGCGGTTGTTCGTAGCGTTTTTTGATGGTACGGATCAACTCGGCCTCATCCTCAACGTCCAGCGCATGAATCAGCAGCGACCTTCTGTCCACGCTCAGGTCTATGGAGACGGTTCCTGGAGTCAGGGAGATGGTATGGGCCAGCATGACAATGGCCATCTCCTGCTCCAGCTCCAGGGGGAGACGAATGAAGGCTGGCCGCAGTCGATCCGCCGGTCCCAGGATGAGGCGGGCCACGATCAGATTAGCCCAGATTATGTCCCAGAGCAAAACCAGCAGGTAAGGCACCAGCAGAAGGGGGCGGCGCATCCGGGGCGGGTTGGGCCAGAAACGACAGGTAAACAGGGGCAGCAGAAATGCAAACAACCCACCCAACAACAGATGCCCTGGAGCCACTGACTCGGCAAGCAGCAACCAGAGAACCAAGAGGCAGAGACTCATCAGGGGTTGAGGGAAAAACTTTTTCATAGGTTTTCTCCTTCGCCTCTCAGCACCGCCTGAATATAGCGCTCGGGAGCAAGTACTTCCTGAGCGGTGGCTCTGGTGTAGGCAGAGATCTGCGGAGCGACGAGTGTCATGACCAGACTTGCTGCCAGCAAAAGTGCCGCAGGCAACAGACGGTCCCTGCTGAGCAAGGCGGTCCCTGCCAGGGCTGGGCCACGCCCCCAGAACAGGCGGATTCCCATGCGGGAAAGGCTCACCAGGGCGGCCAGGCCACCGACCAGGACCATCGCCCACAACCACCAGCCAGCTACCGGATCCACTGCCTGCAGCAGCATCAGTTTTCCCAGGAACCCCGAAAGCGGCGGTAACCCGGCGCTGGCAACAGCCCCCAATACAAAAAGTCCCCCCAGGATATTTTTCTCGGCAGGAGTTCCCTGTCTCCTCTGGCCCTGCCCCCCATTCCCCGGGGCAGGAACAAGGTAGGCAGAGAGCAGGTACAGCCCTCCGCTGACCAGGGTGGTATGGACCAGATAATAGAGGGCACCACTGAGCCCCTGTGGGTTCAGCGTGCCGATACCCACAAGGAGGGTGCCGATAGAGAGAATCACCAGACCACTGACAAGGCTGGGCAGTTCATCTGCTGCAAACAGTGCCAGCACGCCCCCCACAAGGGTCGCGAGCGCCAGGAGTGGTAACAGCTCGGCAAGGACTGCGCCCACCGGACCCTGGGCTGGAAAAATCAGGGTTACCATACGCAAGATGGCATAGATCCCCACCTTGGTCATCACGGCAAAGAGGGCGGCCACAGGAGGAATCACCGCACCATAGAGCGGTGCCAGCCACCCGTGGACGGGCACAATCGCGGCCTTGAGGCCAAAAACCACCACCAAGAGCAGACAACCGGCCTGAACGAGAAAGGTATCCTCCCCCCCAAGCTGACCGACCTTCACCGCCATATCCGCTATGTTCAAGGTGCCCAGCACAGCGTACAGTGTGCCCAGCGCCAACAAAAAGAGGGCGGAACCGATAAGGTTCAACACCACATAATGGAGCCCGGCTCGCACCCTCTGGCCACCGCCACCGTGAAGGGCAAGACAGTAGGAAGCGATGAGCATGATCTCAAAAAAGACAAAAAGATTAAAGAGATCGCCGGTGAGAAAGGCGCCGTTTATCCCTAAAAGCTGCAAGGGGTAGAACACATGAAAAAAGGGGCCGATCCGATCATCACCACGCACCGCCTGGAGAAGACTCAGGAAGGCCAGCAGGGCTGTGGTCACCAGGAACAGCGCTCCCAGACGATCCAGCACCAAGACAATCCCAAAGGGGGCCGACCAGTCGCCTAAGCGGTACACTTCTGTCCCCTCGACAACGCTGAACAACAGCCCGCAGGTGATGATAAGCACTCCGCCAAGCGCAGTCAGGCTGACCAGACGCTGTGGTTGAATCCTTTTGTGGGAGAGCATGAGATTGACCATCGCTGCGACAAGCGGCAGGAGCAGCGGGCCCATCAGCCAGTGATTCATGCTTCCTCCTTTCCGTCTACGTGATCGTTGCCAAACTCACCGCGTGCCCGCAGGGCGAGAATAAGGACAAAGGCGGTCATGCCAAAACCGATGACGATGGCCGTTAACACCAGGGCCTGGGGCAAGGGATCGGCAAGCAACCTCTGGGGGACGCCGCTCTCGATCAAGGGAGGAGCTTCTCCGCGCAGCCGCCCTGAAAAAAACAAAAAGAGGTTGACCGCGTAGGAGAGCAGGGAAAGCCCCAGGACCACCGAAAAGGTCCTGCCCCGCAGCAGCAGATAGATGCCGCAGCTGACAAGGACGCCCACGCAGAGGGCCGCAAGCAACTCCATCATGCACCTCCTCGGCGCGACTCAGCGCACCGTTGGTTCAATCTGCCTAAGGTGGCCAGAATCAACAGGACCACACCAACTACGCAGAGATAGACGCCCAGGTCAAAGAACATGGCCGTGGCCAGCTCAAAATCCCCCACCAGGGGAAGATGAAAGTGGCCAAAGGCCGAGCTGAGAAAGGGATGATCAAAGAACCAGGAGCCAAGTCCGGTGGCTGTCGCGATCAACACACCCCAGGCGATCAGCGGTTGGTAGCGTTGGTTCCACTGCTGCCGGGTCCAGGCGATGCCGCTTGCCATGGATTGCAGGATCAGGGCTACCGCGGTCACCAGCCCGGCAATGAAGCCACCGCCGGGCGCGTTATGCCCACGAAGGAAGAGGTGGATTGCCACCAGCAAAGCCATGGGGAGCAACAACCGGGTGATGAGGGAGAGCACCAGAAACTGGCGTTCATCGCTCCAGCGGCAGGGAACGCCCTCGACGGTGCCCGATTCCAGGCAGAGATTATCCAGCAGTCCATGGATACCAAGTGCTGCCACCGCCAGCACCGTGATCTCTCCCAGGGTGTCAAAGCCGCGAAAATCAACCAGGATGACATTGACCACATTATGTCCTCCCCCCCCAGGCAGGCTGTTTGCCAGAAAATAGCTGGAGATGGAGCTGAAATCTCGGGTCAACAGCCCCCAACTCAGCAGGCCAACGCCGGTGCCAAGCCCCAGGGCAAGACAGAGGTCCCTCCCCCGTCGCAGCGGTCGCCACGACGCCTGTTCGTTGCGAGGCAAAAAATAGAGGGCCAGGATCAAAAGCAGAATGGTCACCAGTTCCACGGCCAGCTGGGTCAGAGCCAGGTCGGGAGCGAAGAAACGAACAAAGCTCAAAACCATCATCACCCCGACAACACTCAGCGCAATCAACACGGAAAAGCGACGTCGGTGCCAAAGTACACTCACGATAGCCGCGCCCATCATCAGCAGCGCGCCGATCAGGCTAAGTCCATCGACCGGAGTCAGTGTCAGAGGTCCCGTCAAATCGGCAGAGGTGGTGAGCAGCGGCCAGCACAGCGCCAAGAGGGCTGCAAAAAGCAGCAGCGATATGAGACCTTGCAGTGAGCCACTGACCAGAACTGCGTTGAGCCGGGCGGCTGTTTGCTGCAAATGGGCCACCAGCCTACGGGCCACAAGCAGCGGGTCCACAGCAGGCCAACGGGGCTCTTCAAAATTAAAGAGCCTGTGACGCAGTCCATAGAGTCCAAGCCCCCCCACAAGCGCGACCAGACTCATCACAAGTGGACCATTGAATCCATGCCAGATAGCCAGACTGAATGAGGGGACCTCTGCGCCCAGGACCGATCCCGCTGCCAAGGTGAGAAAGGGGGCGACGATGAGTCCTGGAAAGATACCCACCAACAGACACTGGACCACCAGAATCAGGACCGGCAACCGCATAAATTTCGGAGGTTCGTGGGGCGGGAAATGGGGCAGATTTTCTGGCTCACCGTTAAAGAACACATCATGAATAAAACGGGCGCTGTAGGCCACGGCAAAGATCCCGGCCAGGGTCGCGGCCAGGGGCTCTATCCCCCCCAGGGGACCGAGCATGTCCAGATGCAGGGTCTGGGCAAAGAACATCTCCTTGGAAAGAAAACCGTTGAGCAGAGGCACACCTGCCATGGCCGCAGCCGCCACCATGGCCAGGGTCGCGGTTTGGGGCATGTAACGCCAGAGACCAGCCAGTTTTCGCATATCGCGCGTACCGGTCTCGTGATCGATAATCCCGGCGGCCATGAAGAGCGAGGCCTTAAAGGTGGCGTGATTGATAATATGAAAAACTGCTGCCACCGCCGCCATGGAGGTATCGATCCCCAGAAGCAGGACAATCAACCCGAGGTGGCTGATGGTTGAATAGGCGAGCAACCCTTTAAGATCGTGCTGAAACAGGGCGTGGTATGCTCCATACAATAAGGTCGCCAGGCCTATGCCTCCGACAAGAAAAAACCAGGGATCGGTTCCCGAGAGCACGGGAAAAAGGCGGGCCAGGAGAAAGACACCGGCCTTGACCATGGTGGCGGAGTGAAGGTAGGCGCTGACCGGTGTGGGGGCGGCCATGGCCCGGGGCAGCCAGAAATGAAAAGGAAACTGGGCCGACTTGCTGCAGGCCCCCAGGACGATCAACACCAGGGTCGGCAGGTAGAGTTCGTGATTGCGGATAAGCATTCCTGCCTGAAGCAGCTCGGAGAGACGATAGGTCCCCGCGATCTTTCCCAAGAGGAGGCACCCGGCTAACAGGGCCAGGCCACCGGCGCCGGTGATGCTCAGGGCCAGGGCAGCACCGCTTCTGGCCTCTGTTTTCTTATGAGAAAAACCGATGAGAAAAAAAGAGGAGAGCGAGGTGAGCTCCCAGAAGACAACGAGTTGCAAGAGGTTATCGGAGAGGACCAGGCCAAGCATGGCCCCCATGAAGAGGAGAAACAGGCTGTAAAAACGACCAAGCGCAGGCTGAGCTGCAAGATAGTAGTGGGCATAGAGGATAACCAGCAGGCCGATCCCCAGCACCAGCAGGACAAAGAGCACTCCCAGGCCATCCAGACAAAAGGCCAGATCAAGCCCGACCTGGGGCAGCCAGGAATGAAAAAAGACCGTAGGCCTGCCGTGAAAGGCATTGAGGATGGGAACGATCGAAGCCAGCAGGCTCGCCCCGGTCACGAGGGCAGCCAACAGCGCCGGCGCAATGCGGCGTATCCCGGGCAGCGGCAGCGCCGGGAGCAGCGCTCCCAATAAGGGCAGGAACACGACAAAAAGAAGCAGCACGAATTCTTCCTCCGGCAGCAGTGAACCCTGTGTTTGAGGCAGCAAAGAGGGGCCGTCTCGCAAGCAGACGGCCCAACAAAAACAGCGCAGTCCTGCTGAATCAGTCGCGCAAAATGGTGGTTCGCTGTGCGGGATCATCAGGAAAGACCCTGCCCTTATGCATGCATTCAAAGATATGCTGAAAAACTATCCCCGGCTGCCCCGGAGTACGACCACTGCGAAAATAAGAATGCCCCTTGAGATCGTAGCTATTGTTCACATCGTCGCAGTCGACGATATACACATTCTGCGGGGTTTGGCGCATATCCTCCGGCCCGGAATGCCCCAGGCGGCGTGAAGCGATTTTGTTTTTTAAATTGGCCGCTTTGCTCGAGCGCAGGGCCAGGTCGTCTGAGGCAAAGTAGACCACCACATTGCGAGAAGCGTCGCAGATCAGCTGCCCCTTCTGGCCCCGATGAATGGACTCATTTTCGATATCGGCAGCGACAAGAAAGGTATTGCGAAAGAGCAGGGGCACCCCGCTTTGGAGATCGTATCTGTTCCAGTGGACCAGGGTTTCCCGGAGAACCCGGTTGCCCATGGAATGGGCCAGCATATTGATCCGTTTGAGGCAGGGAGCAGAGTCCGGATGGTTGAGTTTGGATTCACGCCACTCGATAAAACGACACAGGGCTCGGGAAAAGGCAGGGGCACTGGCATCCGCTGATTTTTGATCGTCCCAGTAGTCCTGGACAATACCAAAATCACCATCACAGGGCCAGATCACGGGCAACACCAGAACTTCCTGTTCTTTGGTTTTGTTGCACAGTTCCTGAAATTCACCGGCGGCTGCAAAGACATCCTCAGGCATGTTGGAATAGCCATGAATGTAGAGCAGCAACTGACGGTAGGGGGAATCTTTCAACTCGGTCATGAAGTTGAGCCCCCCTACTTCACTGATGCTTCCATCCGGAGATCGCCTGCAAAAAAAGATGGAATTACTCGGGGCGTTATTACGCAGGTCAAAATCAAATTTGCGCCCGACCCGAGTCTGAATAGAGCCTTTCGGAAAACGGTTGGTAATAAAGAGCATGGCGACCTCCTTGGTCTTAATCGTAACTGATGACGAATTATGCAATTCCCGCCCCATCCCCACAGGCAGCTCTTAGCGGGCAGCTGGTGGCTTCCCCGTTTGACACTGGCTCTCTGGCATATCAAATCCCCAGCTCACCAGTGCGGTGTCTTCAAGTTCCCAGAAACTTTGGTTGCCTCGCACATAACGAGCCCCACTCGCACTTGGCTCCTGGTACATTAAGGTGGACTTGTTGTCATAATCAACGATGATGGTTACAGGGTCGGTCGCGTGATAGGTAACATAGAGAGTCGCTTGCGCCTGGCCCTCACAGAAAAAACGTACCGGCCCTGTCATGGGAACCAACCGATAAGTCGCCTGTAACTCGGCAATGCGCTGACGGTAGTGTCTACGCACGCAATCCTCTGTTGCCTCATCTTTGCTACAGGCATCACGAGAACGAATCCACCCGCGCTGCTCGATGCGCAAATCCATCGAGCGCTCTTCTCCCAGCTGGGCTATTGACTGCACATAGACCCCAGCCAATTGACGATCGAGTACAGCCAGGGATTCTTCGCTACAGATAAGCGCCTCGACCGTCCCTGTTTTGACCTTACTGCAACTATAGGAGGGAGAGGCAGCCAGGCAAAGCTGCGGGTGGCACCAGAACAGGCAGCACCAGACAAGGGACCACCTCCCAAACTGAAAATAGCGGCCCATCACGCCTCCTGCAAAAGGTATTATTTGAGGTTGATTTGCAACGAAACCTTTGAGTCAGGATCACAGCCGGGAAGGGTTTTGCCAAGCACCTTCTTGACGGTGATCTTCTTTTTTTTCAGCATTTGAGCAAACTCTTTTCGAGTAAACTGTTTCTGCACCATATCACCGCACCCTGACTTCAACCACTGTTTGCCCTGGGAGGGCACAAAGAGAATATCTGGCCCATTCATTCGCAGGGTTACATTATTTTTATCACTGCTGGCAGTCACAACACTACTGTTTCGGCCCGGATATTCTTCGCCATCGGCGATCTGCCAGAGATCAAGTTTCAACCAATTGGTACAGCTCGGGGGTGATCCCGCGTATTTACTGCAGACTTTGCCGCTGAAATCAGAGGCATCAATCTCCATGGAGATGGTATCCAGGGCGTAGTCTTCCCGATTAGTGTACCGCTTTTTATTGCGATCGTAATAGCGGGTGACGATCAGATTTCCCAAAAAACGTTCTGAAATAGTGTAGTCGATTTGACGACGAACCTTGCCATAAAAAGTTGACGTGTTCCCTCCATGAATCGTCAGGCGTCCACTGAGAGCAACCGCCGTGGGGATGGGAACGAGTGAGGTCCCCACGCTGCCGGATTTGGCTCGAGCTACACGCTCAGTCTTCTTGATCCGGCTGTTGATGAGTTCTCGGCGACGAACGATTTCATCTTCAGGATACTGTGCCTGTTGCACACCAAGAGGATTTGGCTGAGAAGCCTGAACCGGCAGGGCAGACAAGAACACAAACAACAATCCCAGAACAAGAAACCATCGGTGAAAAAAATGCATGCAACCTCATTTTTAAATCATAGAGGAGAAGAGATACCCAAAAGTCAAAACCTCCGTCCCCTTTTTGTACTCACTCTTCCCTGAATCCGTGAGCATTCATCAGTGCGTCAGCAGGAGAATAAACCAAGATTACGGTTTTGGCAAATCCAGGAGAATCACGCCCCAAGCCTCTCTCCACTCGAACGGGGAGTTGAGGACTCCTGCCTTTGGTATACGGCATACTGATCGCCACCGGCAGCCTTGGCCTGATACATGGCCAAATCACCACAGCGCATTAATCCTAATTCATCGACGCTGTGATCGGGAAAAAACGCAACCCCAATGGAAACTGAAATTTCTATTTGGTGGCCTTCAAGGTGAAATGGCAACGCTAATGATTGGCGAATCTTTTCTGCAACTTTACAGGCATCTTCGCTGGATTTGATATTAGGCAGCACCAAGACAAACTCATCACCACCCAACCGGGCCAGGGTATCTGAAACCCGTAGAATGTCCTGCAATCGCGTTGAGAGTGCCTTAAGTAATAAATCCCCCACCAAGTGGCCCATATTGTCATTGACGGGTTTGAATCTATCCAGATCAAAAAAAAGTAAAGCCAGGAGAGTCCGATCGCGATGGGCCTGCCTCACAGCCTGACGCAATCGATCCATCAGCAGGGCTCGATTGGGCAGACCGGTGAGCAGATCATGATGTGCCAGATGGGAGATACGCTCGGCTTCGGCGCAGTATTCGGTAATATCAGAAAAGCCACTGACCAGATAAAGCACCTGGTCCTGATCGCCCAGCACCTGAGTAATAGAAAACCAGGCCACAAAAATTTCACCATTTTTACGACGGCTACGGACCTCACCTTCCCAACGTCCCTGCCCTGTTAGCAAATTATCGATTTTATCCAAAAAATCTTCTTGCTGATATCCTGAAGCAAGTAACCTCAAATCAGAACCGATGGCCTCTTTTTTGCTATAGCCGGTAATACGGGTAAAAGCTGGATTAACGGTGATAATTTTCTGTTCATTATCGGTCACCATGACCGCCTCAAGTACGGTCTCAAAGACTGTTGCCGCCAACTGCTCGTACTCACGGCGTCTCTGGTTTGCACGCTGAGCGACCAACCTCTGTTGTCGCCGATAAAAGGTTGCGCCGAGGTAGAGCAAAACGACCAGGGTCATGCCCACAAGAATGACGGTACGTAAACTCTCCTGACGCCATTTACTCAGTACCTGCTCCTGAGAAAGATGAATCTTGACGACAAGGGGAAACCTGCGTGATGCACGGTAGGCGGTGAGCGTGGTCCCCCACTGCTCAATGCGACTGGGGTATTGACCAATCTCTGCATTCCTTAAACGCAGGGCAAAGTCTAGCTCTGAATCCGGGTGAGAGGTAAGTACTGATCCACTGGTGAACAGAGGCTGCTGATCGTAGCGTAAAATCTCGACCAGACCTATGGCAGGGGGAAGCCACTGGGTGTAATAATTGATAAAATAATCTGGATTGACAGCGGCCAATAAAAATATTTGCGTTGTGCTGTACTGGCCCCCCACAAGTATCGGAATAAAACCAAGGGAACGTAAAGACACCCTCTGACCATGGATAACAGGGACACCTCGATCGACATCGCGTCCCAGCCAAGGCTGGCCAATGCGCAGGAGCGTCTCCCGTATATCTGCAACCTGGGGAAAAAATTCGGCAAGCTCCAGCTGACGCCCAACTGCTTTGGGTGTTGAGCTGGCAGTAATATATCCCTGATGATCGACTGTGGAAAGAGAACGGAGGAAAGGACTTTGGCGCAGCAGGCGAGTCAACAGGACATTGGTTTGCTCATCGGGAACCTCCAGGGAGACGGCAGCAATAAAATCTGCCAGGCCTAGGGTGCTCTCCAATGCACGAGTCAGCTGCTCTTCAAAGTTTCGCGCATGATACGCACTTTGTAAAAACCCTTCTTGAATGGTGGACCGTCGGTGGTGATCAAGGACAAAGGCCGTACTGAACAAGACGAGCACCACCCCCAAAGTTGCCAGAACCAGAAAAACGAGATGGTGCCTTAAAGCACGCGGTACAATCACTGGATTCCCATCAGCTTAATCAAGACGCGCCATGGCGGCAAGATGATGCCGCTTGCAAATAGCCAGTAGTCGGCCGTCGGCTTTACTTTGGGCAACAAACTGCTCCACCCGTTGCATCCAGGGCTCATCCCCTGGAGCCAATGCATAGGCATAGGGGGTGATATGGTAGTTTTTTGGAGGGGCGACCAAACGAGCCCAATCGGAATGAGCGAGCATACGGCGGCTGTAAGGATAGTCGGTCATGAACACATCGGCCCGGCCAGATTCGACTTCTTGCTCACGGGCAAACGGTGTATCCAACACTTCGAGCGTGGCGTGTTTGAGCTTCTTACGCATTAGAGGTTCGTGCAACGTCCCTTTGACCACCGCCACCACCACCCCAGGCTGATCAATATCCTGCCAGTTTTGAACACGGCGATTGCTGCGAGTGGTGATTGCGTAAATGTCACTTTGTAGATGTGGCCGGGTAAAAGACAACGTTTTTTTTCGTTTTTCGGTGATCCCAATTGCAAACATGGCGATATCGCATCGATTGGAGAGGAGATCATCTGAAAGCCTGGCAAAGGAGCTGTCCTCAAAATGTACCTGGATATGAGGCCCTAGATCATGGGCCAATTCACGGGCCATATCAATATCGACGCCAGAGAGTTGATTGGTTTTAGGGTTACGAAAACTGATGCCATAGTAACCAGGCCAAATGCAAACACGCAGTATCCCCTTTGTCTCAATCGTCCCTAATCTGTCCTGGGTAACGCCCACGCGAATATCGCAGCAGATACTGACTGCAACAATCAGCAAAACTCTCAACATACAAGGCAGTAGGTGCATAGGCTGTTCCCAGCTTATTTTGGAAGCGCACGGCAGAGTCAAAGCCGAAACACATTTGTGCATTTGCTAAGAAAACATGGACATTTCAATGAAGTACCTCCCACTATAGAGGGTTACAGTCTCGAAGTCAACACTGCTCCCCCAGGTAATGATCAGGTGTCATTTGCACCAAATTTCCATTCCCCCTGCGAGGCTCTCCGCTTGCCAAAGCTTTGACAGAGTCTTACCTTTTCAATACATCTGGAAAAATTTACTACCCCGCTTTTTTGGAGGCCTCCATGGAGACAACACCCCTCCAGGCCCAGGTCCTGTATATACCACATGGTGGGGGACCGCTACCACTTTTGGGCGAGCCCACACACCAACACCTGGTACAATTTCTCAGCTCACTTACAAATAAACTCCGAAGACCCAAGGCGATTATTGTAATCAGCGCCCACTGGGAGGCTGCACAACCGACCCTGACAGCGTCAGATAAGCCGGAACTTGTTTATGATTATTACGGATTCCCCGAAGAAAGTTATTCAATAACCTATCCCGCCCCGGGGCAACCTGAGCTCGCACAAAAAATTTCTGGCCTGCTGGCAGATGCTGGATTCTCCCCAGTTCTCGAACACAAGCGAGGCTTTGACCATGGTGTGTTTATCCCTCTCAAGCTGATCTATCCCCAGGCGGACATTCCCTGCATCCAGCTCTCTTTACTGCAGGGGCTCTCCCCCCAGGCACATCTCGATCTTGGTAAAGCCCTTGCACCCTTGTACAGCGAACCGATTCTGATCCTTGGTTCTGGGTTTTCCTTTCATAATATGCGCGCTTTTTTTGAAACCGATCCCGATGGTCACGATCGCAAGGCGGAGGCCTTTAATGAATGGCTTATCGAGACCTGCACATCTCCAGGACTGCAGAACGCGGAACGCGAAGACCGGTTGATCAACTGGGAAGATGCCCCCCTGGCCCGCTACTGTCACCCCCGGGAGGAACACCTGCTCCCACTCCATGTCTGTTGCGGAATAACTCAAGAGCGAGGTAAGATCGTCTTTGATGATCAGGTTATTGGAAAGCAGACCTGCAGCATACTCTGGGAAGGGACTGCCTGAAAACTGCTGACAAATTAAAAAGAAAGGACCTTACAGGTGCCGCATTGTGTCCTGCAGAAATCAATGCAGCACCTGTGATTCTAGAGGGGAATTGTAGCAAACTCGAGATGCTTCTTTAAAATTTTAGTTCCACCGCCTTCAGAAACGATCTGGGCCACCGGCCGGGAATCTCTAACCCAAGATCCCGCAAGATGGGTCAGCTTGGTACCGACATACACCTCCGGTCGCATAAAGGTTGATGGCCCCAGCAACACAGCTGCCCGCGGATTGCCTAATCCGGCAAGTAATACATCCATGGTGCCAGTGATCAAAGACGTTGCGGTAATAATCGCCACATCACAGGCGGCTAAAGAGGCTCTCCCTTCTTCTGGTGTCAAGGTTCCACCCTTATTGGCATCAAGTTCCACAATATCCAACCTGCAACCAATCTTTTTCAACCGTGGTACCACAGGACCGAAAAAGCCAACCATGGCCACATGCTCCGCTGGCTGCACGTCTATGAGCTCAAGGATCTCAATAGCGGTAGACTCAGGCCTTTCAAGTCCTGCGGCCAGGGCGTTGGCCGTGGCTAGCCCGACCGATTTGGCAAGCGACTGCCCAAGCCCTCCCAACAGCCCCAGCAAAGCCTCTGCCGGTTGTCCAGCCAGAGTACCGGCCGTCGGTAGATGACTGCAACTCCCCACATGTGATTTTGCAGTCCAGGAAAGCCCAGCCTGTCCATTATCCAGTTCTACACAGGTGTACCCCAGGCCTATGCGAACATCTCTCACCCCAACTCCCTGGGCAACCGGGGTAAGTAGATTACTAATCCTTGTTTGAATTGCTGTTTCCATAAAGCTACCTCCAATTTATATTTTTATTCCTATAACGGGAAAGCACCATACTCATACTTGAGGAGATCTTGCATAAGCTGGGCTCGAATAAGATCGTTCCCCTGGTTCCATCACGACACAAACGACTTGCGCAGATGCACCAGCACTACCCGCTCCCCTCGCCAGTCTAGCCGTTCTTCCAAGCCATAGGGGTGAAATCCAAGCCCGGTATACAACAACAACCCGGCTGTATTGTGATTAAAACAGGAGATACGCACCTCTTTAGCCCCCTGCTTTCTCCGGGCAATTTTTATCATCTGTGCTATCAGATAACGTGCCATGCCGCGTCCCCTGGCTTCTGGAGCGACGATAACGTTACCGATGTTGCAATAGTCGCTGTGTTTCACACGATACAGATCGGCAAAAGCAACAACCTGACCTCCGTTTTCAACCACTGTGGGGGCTACGCGTTCTGTTATGCTTGTAGACAACTGCCCAACACTCAAAGGATACGTGGCCGTCGGGAAAAAATAAAATAGCTCTTCAGCACTCTGGACAAAAGTACAGATCAAAGAGAGATCTGAGGCCTGGAGGGGCCGATGAAAAATCACGGCATTCACCCATAATAACTCATATTTTCTTCACAAAAACGGCCAACAAAAAAACAAACAATACTCAAATAACACTCCATCCATCCCGGCACACTAAACCGATGTATGCACACGGATTCACGCTCAATGCATCCTTCAGATCAGCTCGAAAGACTGATCTCCAAAAAGGAGCTCCCAACAATGTACGACAAGTCAAACATAGCAAGAATAGATACAATTTTCATCTGATTCCGGCATCTTTTCATAAAGAGCTATTTTTATCGTCTCTCGGAAAATTGATGGCAGGGGAAGGCATGCCTCCTTCCCCTGCCATGGTATTCACTTGAAGGGCAAGGACGGATTATGCCCCAGCAACGCCTGCAGGCCAGACCTGTTTGTAAAGACGGGCATCCTGCTCGACACAGTTCATCATTTTCCAGGCAGTTTGAAAACCAAGCTCTCGGTAGGCCTCAAACTGCTTTTCATCGAAGAACTGGTCACTTGTGGACTCATCAGGAAAACTGGGATGAGCCTTTTTGTACCCATAAAGATCGGCGCTCAGGCCATTAAAAAACGTGGTTGTAAGATAGATCAAAGTACCGGTGCTATTATCGGCATATTTTATAGTCGCAATCAGATGCCCCTGCTGGGCACAGGCAACTTCACCTTTCTCAGGATTTTCCTGGGGAATAAGAGGGGCAAGATCTTCGTTTTCAATCATGATCATGGCCCCGAAGTCAGTTCGAATTTTTTGCATGGCATTGGCAAGATCGGAAAATGAGTACTTGGCATCAGCCCCGGCATCGCAGAGCACAATTACCCGGAGCCTGCGGCGAATCAACTCATACAGGCCAAGATTTTCAAAATGTCCCCCGTCGGAAAGCTGAATATACGAACGATCCTCATTAAGCCAGCTACGCAGCACCACCTCATAAAGCCCTGGATAAATAAAATTGGGGTTACGCAGTTTTCCTCGCCAAGAATGGTTGTGATATCGGGGATTGGGCACCCAATAGCCCAGTCGAAAATTTAACAGTCCCATAAGAATCGATAGCGCTGTCAGCCGCGTCACCCCTTCCCCACCGCAACCAGCACTGGGATTGATGGCCGCGCCGGAGATAGCCATGGCAGTGGCCAGAGTCATGCCTCCTTGCATGAAATTATCCGTTGACTGCCAACCGGTGGCATTACTGCCGCAGTAACGGGCGCTCAAAATGAAATTATCCCCTCCCCGACTCTTGTACTTGGGTTTCTTGGCATGGGCGAGAATCACATTGGTGTTAATTATGTGATACATCCCATGACGTAAATCTTTAAGCCCCATTGTATCGGCACCAACGCTATGAACACGCTCATCGTAATGCCCCTGGATTACCTCAGCCACATTAGGCATAAAAGTCTCCATAAGTCGATCACGATAATACCGATGAATGGAAACGAGATTTATATTTGCCCCCAGCGCTATTACAAAAACCAGAATCCCACCGCCCCCCATAAACCAGAACAGACTGGCATCACTGGCAACGGTTAGAACAGCACGGGCAACCGTATACGCCACCAATAAAATAGCAAACAGCAAGGCACTGACACCAACTATAACAAGCGGTTGCAGAGGGATTTTAACGCTGGCCGAGCGAATACCCTTCATTAAGATGGCAACTCCAGCACTCAGGCCGATAAGAGCTGCAAGAATACCGGTGAACAGGGCCCGCATTTCCCTGGACAGCTCATGCCAGAGCTTCTGTCCTGCCTCCGGCGTTCTGGTTTGTTTTAGCCCTGAAGCCTTTGCCTCAAATGAAACGGCCTTGGATGCATCCCCTTCACGGGATAAGGCAAGCGTAGCTGAGAGGGTGATCTCCTCAGCAGACGTCTGTCCTTGCTGTACCAGATAGCCGTGGATGGAGGGAATCAAGCCCAGCAACAAAAGGCCCAAAAAACAGGGAAGCACCCAGCCGGAAGCCCGTTCGTAATACCGCCGAAACAGGTAAGAGCTCTTGTGTTGCCCCCGGGACAAAACCTGCCTTTTATACAAAATATACGGAAAGAGAGAATACAAAGGGATGGTCAGTAAACAGAGCGCAAGACCTACTTCTGCGATAACAACAAAACTATTTGCCCGCATGATGTAGGGAAGTTGATTCAGCACGTTTATCTGGTCTAAAAGATGAAGCTTTGATGCCAACAAAAAGAACAATGCCAGCAGACCTCCATAGACAAAAAGCCCCATACTCACTCCTCGCAGGGCAACCCAGATCAAGGTACAAAAATTGAGGCCACAACCAGGAATCAGGTAATTGGCATTTTGTCGCAGGAAATGGAGCAACCTCCCTGACCAACGATTCGTTTCGTTTCGCTGATCGACCGCCGCTTCCAGGGATTGCCGTTCGGTGATTGAGCGAGGTTCACCGCTCATAGGGAAGGAGGCATAGGGAAAGGTATCTGCACTCAGGCCAAAGTTTGTAGGGTCCTGATTGATTGTCCAGCTCAGGCCGCAGCCGATATAGCCCCCCCCTGAAACCGAGGAGAGATAATCAAATTCCTTGAGCCAGCGATTATAAGCAAGGGCCTGCATAACCCCAAGAGAAAAACTCGCCGAACGGATTCCACCGCCCGAAAGGGCTAGTCCACAGAGGTCTTCGACCCGGTGTACATCTGGTAACTCATACTTCTCCTGCTTTCGCCTCCGCAGAATATCTTTAAATTCTTCATCGATAATTCCGGTCGCACCAAAATAATCGATATCTTTGCTGCTCCCTGAAAAATAGGCGTTTTTCTGCTCCTCCGTGGATCCATGCTGCTTTTTTTGAGCCATGTGTTCCTCCAAATATCAAATGATGTCAAAGAACTCAAACCCCCATCTTCTGCTGCCCAGCGTTTTCCTCCTAACTCTTTCTCATGCATCCACAAGACATCATCCTTTAGAAAGCATGATCAGTTCATCAGATCTTTGTGCAACGCTTATCAGGCGTCACCAAATCCCCTCGCTTACAAACCAAGATCCTGGTTGACTAAAACCACCTTGATCCGTCCCTTGGGAAACGATTTTTCGGTGATTGTCCAGGTGTTACAGATTCGATCCGGACTCCTGCAATCCATACACCTGGAAGTTTGGATACAAGGTGTTTTGAATCCTGGATGACGAATGGCGTTGACAGGCGCGGCATAGCTTTTAATCCGCTCCATGGCAGTGGGAACATCAGGGACAATCTTATTGCGCCCAACGACCACAACCACATGTTTGGGGCCAAAGGTCAATGCCGCTACCCGATTGCCCACCATATCAAGATTCACCAGTTTTCCATCTTCTGTCACTGCGTTGGTACCGGTGAAAAATAGATCCACCAGCAGAGCCTGCCTGCGACGCTCAATAATCTCTTCTCTGGCTACTCCTGGTTCGAAAGTCTTGAGCAGATGATACTCTTTGCGCCTTTCAATCTCTTCCAAAATCCCTGTTGACCGCATGGACATGGAGTCGCCCCAGGAGACCGACGTCACATCGAGCTTGGGCAAAATCTCCCGCAGGATTATCTCCAGAGCAGATTCTGTATTGTGGGCAACAAAGGGGGTAAAATTATTTTTTGCCAGCGCATCCCGGCACTGTTCCAGTCGCATTTTCCAAAATGTATCCATAGACGCCTGCATAGGGTGTCCTCTCGTCTGGGGGATGTTTTCTTCCCTGAATTATTTTACAGGCAAGCCAGTTCGTGTCCGTCCAGAAACGAGGATTTTTGTTCAAGTTCAGGTAAGCCCCGACTCCGAAAAGACCGTTTCTGGATGGACACCGGTTCACATTTTCCGCAGGGCTAGCTCACCAGCGTATCAAAACCTGTATAAAAGAACTGACCAAGACCGATGGTATAGAGCAGACAGCCGTAGAGCGCATGCTCAAAGCTCACTGCCAGAAGAGAACGTGTCTTAAAATAGGTCCAGGAAAAAAGATAGCCCCCCAGAAAACTCAGCAGGATGGAGAGGGGGTGAAAATAGATGATATGACCGAAGCCAAAGGCAAAGGCAGAGAGGTGAATAAGGGAACGCTTTCTTCGGACCACCTCACCATAGCGGTGAAAGAGAAAAGCGCGATAAATTAACTCCTGCGGATACACCGCAAAGAGCGGGTAGATCACCATTAAGGAGACCCAGAGGGAAAAATGATTGCGGGGACAGTTAAACAGCGACTGGGGATAGACCAAGATTGTGAAGAGCAACAGGAGAAGCCCCGCAAACAAAAACACGCGGAGCACCCGGGGCAAATCGCGCAGCCACCCGCTTTTATTCAGGAAAAAATAATTGCGAAAGCTCTTGTTTTTATAGAGAAAGAGGACACCGGCAACACCGAGCACCACCAGAAAAAACAAGGGGGACGCTTGCCGATGAAAGGCGTAAAACAGGGGGATAATAAAATAGAGCGCAGCAAACTCTGCCCAGAGAAAAAGGGAACGTTTCGAGAAGTACAAGGCGGGCGTTTGCAAAAAAGACATAGCGAAAGCCAGTGAGCAAAGAAAGAAGGACGGCAATAAAACGAGATAAACACTAAGAGCCTCTCTACCTGACTATACCGCTTCAGAGAACTTTTGCATCTCTAAGATGTCTCTGGGCAGCTGAATTTATCCCTCGTATGCAAAAAACATCTTCAGCTCTCGGGTTTAGCTCGCAGAATTCTGCCAACATGGATAAGACTCGTCAACTTAATCAACGGTTTGATCAACAGTTGCGCGCTGCCCACAATGAAGAGCCAGGTTCCCCCTTTGACCAACTGGTCATTGAGAAAGAAAAAGCTGCCCAGTAAAAACCAGACTGCAATGAGCAGATCATTGCAGGCTCCCAACGCCTCATACCGCCGCTGAACGATTATATGGCGATGACCAAGATTAATATCGAGTTCACGGTTATCCTCAGACGTCACCCGGCTTTCCCCCTTTCAGCATCTTGGTGCAATCATGCGCCATAAACCTTTGCTCGAGCTCAACAACCATGGTTTGGTAGCGCCTGAAGCAGGTTTTTTCCAGGTGCAGAAAACTCAAGAGCGCACGGGGCAGAATATAGCGCCAATAGAGGCACACTCATCATTGTCATATTGCTTCTTTTCTTTTAGATACAGGCCAAAAGCATTGCTGTATGCCTTCAAAAGACCATTTACGTTATATTGCTTTCTCAACACGATCCTGCGATCGACAATATATTCGAGCGGCAGTGGTTATTCCCCATCATGAAAAAATGAGAAAAATTCGTCCTGACTGAGCCCAAAGCTCAATTTTTTCGCCCCCAGGTCAAGATCCGGGAAAATTACACATCAGCAAGGATAGCTGCTCAGAAACAATGGGGAAAGAATTTTTCAGAAGCTCTTGAAAGAGGAAGTCAGCGCAGAGCGCACTGACATTAAGACCTGGCCTAAAAGATTTTGCCCTCTCCAGTTAGCAGGAGTAAGGATAGCATCATCTTCCGCAGCAAATCCACCCCCCCAGACCAAATCATGGGGGGGAAGCTTCGGCAAGAATTTTATCGCCGGTTGCCAACAGGCGGAAGCGAAGATCATCGTGCTGGCTGAACTTAAGATAGTTAGCGTACCAGACAATGCCAAATTTATGGGTATTCCAGAGACTGGAATCAAAACCTTCGACCTCCCGGCCCAGCTGCTTTTGCTGAGCGGGGTCAGTTGCTGCCAAAATCGCCTGAGCACCTTTTCGATCAGCAAAGAGCTGCGCCTTCTTGTACATCATATACTGTTCACAGCAGTTATAGCGTACTCCCTCTGGATCGACCATCTCCCGAAGCGTCCATTGACCAAATTGGTGTTTCCAAAAGAAATAAAACTGTTCTGTTTCTCGCACGATACTGTACCACTATTGTATTTGCCCCTGAATCCAAAAAGCCCCCGGTTCACTTTTTCTTCTTCCGATTCGCTTTCTTCGAGGCCTTAGCCTGCCTGCTCTTGGACTTTTTGTTTTTTCTACTCTTTGCCGAGATGGTTTTTGCCGTTCTTCCCGAAAAAACGACTTCCCCTGGTTGCTCAAAGCAGGCCCACCAAGACATCTCTTCATGGACAGAATCCATCTGTCTCCGCTGAATTTTTTCTTTCAGCCGCTCCAGGCATTTTTCTTTACCTTTCTCCACCACCGCATCAAAATCATGGGGCCTGATGTATTGGGGGTGGATTAGCCCCTGCTCATAAGCTTTTTCCACCTGCTCCATCAACTCTTCGGGGTAAATAGCACAGACACAGCCTGCTAGAACATTATGAAAAGGGGAACCGGGGAAAGCCTCTTCTCCGGTAAAAAGCGTACCATAAAATTTGAGAATTTCATCACGTTCCAAATACCCTGCACTGTATGCATACGATAACGCCTGTAAAGCTGCACCCCGACAATCATCATCGGCCTGTTTCTTAACGGCCAACTTTTTCATTCTTTCCGTATCGCCGCCGCAGGTCCGAAACAGTATCATAGCAAGATTGTCGGTAACAATTTCCCCAAAAAGCGCATTGGGGAGATCATCGGGTAGAGAGAACAGATCAGCTATCACATCATGCGCTATCTTTTCCCCCCAATGCCCCAACAACATCACTGCATAGATGTGGCCCCAATACTCACGCTCGGGATCGGCGTAATCGTGTGGACTTTCAAGAACCTTCTCCAAGAGTGCAAGAAGATGGGGCAGGATTTCATCGCGTCTTGCCAGGGCAGCATCGATGGCTTCACGCGGGTACTTTTTGTCATAGATTTCCAGGGAGGTCAGGATTTCGGGTAGTTCCATGATGAATTTCTCAAAATAGATTAATGGGAGAATATGAAATTTTAATCTTTCTTGATAAGCCTAAATCCCACGTCTACCTCGCTATGTTCTTTCCAACTCCAAGTTCGACTGGCACACCGAACATCGCAGGCATTAAGGTAATAACTACCGCCGCGGATGGCCCGGCTGAATTGCTCCTTTTCATCCTGGCTTATATACAAAGGTTCATGGAGGCTGTGTTTGCTGTAGGCGTCTTTGGCATACATATCCCTGCACCACTCTCGAAGATTGCCGCTCATATCATAGATCCCCAACCCATTGGGTCGCTTAGTCCCGACAGCATGGGTTTTGTTCCCACTGTTTGCAAAATACCAGGCAACCCCATCCGCTTGATCAGCACCCGAATATCTCTGAATTTTTCCGCCGCTTCTCGCGGCGAACTCCCACTGGGCTTCAGTGGGTAATGCGAAACCACCCCCTGCTTTTCCATTAAGCTTTGCAATGAATTGATTTGTTTGATCCCAGGAAACCTGTTCAACAGGATAGTCAGCCCCTGACTTAAAATACGAGGGGTTCATCCCCATCACTGCACTCCATTGCCCCTGGGTCACTTCATACTTTCCCATCCAAAAGCCCTGCAAACAAACCGTATGCACAGGTCGTTCATCCAAGGTGTACTGGTCAAAATCTGCAGGCATACTCGATTGCATTGAAGAACAGCCCACCGGGATAAAGACAGAAGCTACCTTGAGTATGGAAACCAAGAAATTGTCGCCGAGCAGCGAGGCTTGCTGTTTATCCACAGGAGTAAACGATCCCCCCTTCGGCGTCCCCATCTGAAAACAGCTACCAGGAACCCAGACAAACTCCATCCCTGTCCATGGTTCAATCCAAATGTGCCCGGCTTGGTGCTCCTGCTTCACTGGCGGTTCCATGCCAACAACATTCAATGAATCTACAGTCTCAGCCTGCACAGCCAAAATACAACTGAACAAGGTGATACAAAACAACAGGCAGACCTTTGCTTGCTTCATTCCCCCCTCCTTGTGAAAGGTTCAAATCAGTCATAAATTTAGAAAAAGTATTTTTTTAAAATCAAATAACTAGAAAAATCTATACCATGCTATTGACCGGACCATGAATCTACATCAAGATACAAATCTTCATCTTGAACAGTTTTCCCTTTGCCTCCATCGCTCTTCTGCCATTGCATGGTTGCTTCCGCCTCCGCAAAGAACAAGACTCGCTGCCATTTCCATTAAAGATTTTAACTTAATATTCATTTTCTTTATCCCTTCTCTGCAGTTTAACAAGGCTCTGCAGCGTGGATATTTGTGATCCATACTCTAGGGGAACTACCGCCACATCTCAGCATCTTTCTATATACCGTCCATGAACCCAGCCAACGATATCCATTTCACCATTAACAACATCAAGCACATCCACTTTTTTCCACACGCCCCGTGATTCAAGCACAGCAAGTCTCGTTCCCTGGGGTAATGGTGAGACTTCCTCAAACTTGCTGAATTCAGTCCCGGGTCCTTTACGGATATTGAGAGCTGCTGTTGTTGTAAACACCTCTTCCGCCTCATCACTGGCACGTCCGATAATCATGCTTTGAAAAGCAGCCATCGGAAAGGCGGGCCCTGGGTCCTTTTTCCTCCCTGGGGCTATATCTTCATGCCCGACCAGTTCCTCTAAATCATAATGCCGTACCAGTGCCAACGAGACCTCTCGTGCTCTCTCCAACTGTATTTCGGTATAGGTGTGCCACCCAACGACCTCGCTACCAGGACCAGCGGTGCTCACAAACACTTCTGTCTCAGGAACGGATCGCCCCCATGACGTTCGCCAATTACCAGGCACTCCTCGGAGAATTCCGGGATTATCGAGTTCGATACCTATTGAATGACCATTGAGCCCTCGAATCCCTCGCCATTGACTGATGCCGGCATGCCAGGCTTTACGATTAAAATCAACTAATTGGGTAATTGAACCATCCCGACCTATCACCAGGTGCGCAGAGGCCTGGGCATCTCGATTGGTTAACCAGCTCACTGAGCTGGAAGCACTTGCCCCTGCAGTGTAATGCATCACTAAAAATCTGGGAGCAATGCCCCCACTGCTTTGATTGGGACTCCTGACATACGAAACGCGGGTACCATCACCTCGGTACAATCGATGTGCTTTGATTTTCATCATGAATATCCTCCAGTTGGTTATTGTGGAACCTGAAGTAGCGTGCCTTACATTCCATATTTAAAATTTGCGCAGTTTTTTCGCGATAAAGCCCGCGGTTGCCCGAATGTATACAAGCTGGTAAACGGTTTAAAAGAATCTGCATCACCATTAAACAACCGTATTACATACGAGCTCACGTGCCCACGTTTGACCGTGGCATTGAAAAACCAGCACGCCTTGGCCTCGCGCACAGGCGAGTCGAATACTTGAACACAATTGCTGTTCGCTCATCTCGCCGACGGGTTGGTCGTTATTTTCAGCTATCCATTCACGGTTGGGAGTCAGTTCCCGCGCCCACGTCTGCCGCTTCGATTGAAAGACAAAGACACCTTTACCTCGGGCGCAGGCTTGTCTAATGCCTGAACATAATTCCTGTTCGGTCAGGCCACTCACGATGCGGTCTTCATCTTGAGGTATACATTTCATGCCTTACTCCTTAATGCATTGATTGAAGGCCTTGTCGAAAAGCGTGATAAAGCGTTCGTATCTCTTTCCGGCTCCCGCCCCTTTTGCTAGATACCAGCGAAGTGTACTATCAAAATCCTCCAAAGCTCTTTTCACGACTTCCGAATCAGAATTTTTCTTCCCCAAGGCCTTTTTTGCCATCTTGATCGGATCAGCAAAAATGTTTGCATCGATTTCTTCTGAGACTTTGGCAATGACACAGGCTGCCTTATGCGATCCACTCCCCCGGGAGAACACTCCATCAAGCGAGAAAAGTCGAATATTCGCCTCACTTTCCAACGGTTTCAGGTTGTTCATTGTTTGTTCCCCTGAATCAACGACATCGCCTTTAATGTTTTGAAAAGAGGGAAGAGGAGATCCGATGTTGCCGTATTTATCGACGGGCACATCGAACCCAAGAAAACCTATAGCTAGAGGCCTATCGAATGCTTGGCTCATTGACACGGCACGGCGAGAGGCAAAGGAGAACTTAACTCCTCCACCTGCATTCAATTTCCCCGCTTGGTTCACAGGGAAAGCAATATTTGCCTGCTTGTCCAATTCCTGTATCAATTTACTATACTCATCGTTGTTGAGTGTCCCGTTCTCCGCGATCAACGGCACACCTACCTCTGCGCCAGCTTTGACATTTCCGGCATTTCGACTGGCATTAGTAAGGGAGATAGCCACAACTCCGGTTAGATACACCCGGGTAACAACTCGAAGGTAGACTACGTGATCCACCTGTCTGTATGCTTCCCGCAACATCATCCTCACCTCATCGGCATCAGCCCAATCCTCGAGAGCTTTGTACAATTGTTGTGGATCGGCTGAATAGGTGTAAGCATCCGTGATGGTGATTGACCCAATAGCCTTACTCGCGTTCATGAAATTGAGCGCCACGGGCACGGAATGAACCGGCATCGCCAGAGAAAAGCCGTTACTGACATTGGCTTCGAAGGAATAGGTTGGAAACGCAGCACGTGGAGCTTCCACATTGGACGACGCTTGAACTTTATTGTCTGAAGGGGAAACCGAACCGTGGTTTGCCAGAGCCGGTCGGGGATGGGGGATATTCCTTCCTCCGAACTCATCTTTCCAATATGAATTGAAGTACATTTGGCTATAGTCGACCTTGCTCAGGCGGGTCCGATGGTCGTCTAGCGGTAAGAAGCCGCGTTCTTCCCAGATACGCGCTTGCCCTTGAAGCGTCGTTTGGACAAGAAAAACGTCACCCGGCCGCAAATCCTCGGTCAACGGATACACGGGCATCACCTGAAGAGCACGAATAGCGTAGCACCAGTCCTTGGCAACGTTCTCTAGTTGC
The DNA here is from genome assembly GCF_963664075.1 of uncultured Desulfobulbus sp. NCBI lineage: Bacteria > Pseudomonadati > Thermodesulfobacteriota > Desulfobulbia > Desulfobulbales > Desulfobulbaceae > Desulfobulbus > uncultured Desulfobulbus sp. The sequence goes on along the minus strand of NZ_OY760916.1, from coordinate 495,630 downwards.
CGATAGCCGACCTTGCTTGCACAGCCACTAACGCAGGTAAGTACCGAGATACCAAAAATAAGCCGAGTTCTCCATGCCTTGCCAAGGAATGCCTTTCGCATGCTGCTCCCTCCTCCGGGAAGTAATCTCAATTATTTAGATTTTGGTCTATGAGACCGAGCTATTTCTCCTATTACCCTGAAATTATGGTCATAATTATTATCTAAATTTAAAATCGTAACTACTCACACCCTCTAAAAAAAGCTCAAATCCAAATAAATAACTTGACAGGTTTTTGCCGGAATTTTTTTCAATAGCCAGGGATGCCAACAAAAATGCCCATCAACGCGCCTGGTCGTCTCTAAATCGTTCCAATATTGCGTTCCGATAGCAAACAGATGCGATAGCGTTCAATCGTTCAACTCATGGGCGCACAGGAGGTCGAAAAAAGCCATGGTATAGTAAACCCATGGGAACAGTAAATAAAATAAGGGTTCGCGAAGAAGTCGATCTCCTCAAACAGGAATTTGAACAGCTTTGTTCCGACGGTAAAGTCTCCTCTGAGATACGGGTCCTGTTCAACAGTCTGTTGGTTGTCGTCGAGTTGATACTCTCTATCTTTCTTGAGAAGACAACGCGCAAGGGAAACAAAAACTCGAGCATTCCTTCTTCGCAAACCGAGAAAGACGAAACTGCGACCAAGCACTGCACCGCTACCGGCAGGGGGAAACAAGTCAATGGGCGGGTTGGTAATACACGCGTCAAAGAATCGGTCACCACTGCTCAGGTCGAGGTGTGTGATATCTGCGGAATGGTGCTGGATAGCGTTGCATGCCAGGGGCATGAACGTCGGACAAAAATCGACATCGTTTTTGAAAAAGTTGTCGAGCACATTGACGCAGAAATAAAGCAATGCCCCAATTGTGAAGCAACAGTCAAGGGGCGTTTTCCTGAGGATATGCCGGGCAAGCTGCAGTACGGCAATGGGCTTAAAGCGTTTGCCATTCATTTGGTTATCAGCCAGATGGTCGCTTTAAACCGGGTTCAAAAACAGATAGCAGCCATGATCGGTAGCGTAATCTCCGAGGCCAGCCTGCTCAAATTTGTTTTGCGCTTGTACCAATCACTCGAAGCATGGGAATCCAGAGCTATTGATAGGCTGCTGCAGGCTCCATCCCTGCATGTGGATGAAACCTCGTTTCGGGTTGAAGGGAAGAATCACTGGATTCACGTCTATTCTTCCGGCGAAACAACCCTGAAAGTACTGCATCGAAAGCGGGGCAAGGAGGCAATCGAAGGATTGAATATCATCCCTCGGTATGGCGGGGTGATCATCCATGATTGCTGGGCATCATATTTATCCTACGACCATTGCGGTCACGGACTTTGCGGCTCGCACCTTTTACGAGAGTTGACGTTTGTCGTTGACTCTAACCAATACCGGTGGGCCCGCAATCTAAAAGCGGTGCTCCAGCAAACGTGTCGTACGGTGGCTCAACGTCCGGAAAAATGTCTTACCGAACGGGAGTATGCCAACCTGCAGAAGCGCTACCGTAATATCCTTACGCGTGGCAGCAAGGAGTTGCCCAAGATCCCTCCGAAACCACAAGGGAAGCGCGGCAGGATAGCCAAATCCGATGCGCACAATCTTTGGGAGCGATTACAAAAGCATGAGGCGGCAGTCTTGCTTTTTGCCAAAGAACCACATGTACCGTTCACCAACAACAGAGCGGAAAGGGATCTTCGCATGGCTAAGGTAAAACAGAAAATATCCGGTTGTTTTCGACGTAAACAATATGCCCAGGCTTACTGTAGGATTTCAAGCTACCTGCAGACCATGGCAAGCCAGGGGATCAATCCTCTTGTCGCTATCCAGTTGGCACTGGCAGGAACTCTGCCTGATGCCGAAGAATAGGGGTGAGTAGTTACTTAAAATCAATGGATTGCACCCAGCCACCCAATGTCTGAAGACACTCCAATTAGGTCAATAAAGCATTCACAAGGGATACAAATACTATTCAGACTGCTATCTTATTTGGGCATCCATTGATTCTTGCTTTCCTCCGCCTGCATACTGTTTGAGAGCAATTCTTATTTTACCCCTCCACACTCCTATACAAAATTAGCAAAAACATTACACAGCCCCTTTCTAGGCGGCAACAATATTCTCTTGTTATTGCGTTATTCCTTTAGCTCCCCCCTCATTATTCATTACAATTCATCTCAATATCAGAACGCACGATAAGAATACATCCGACGATACATGTTGCAGCGCAAGCATTCTCAATGCTTCTCAAGCAAAAAAATCAATCCCCAAAAAACAACATACATTTCCGGTACAATGAGCTAGAGGCAAATCTAACTCTGTTAAGAGAAAGCCTGATCAGGAATAGAGACGGTACCTGCACATCAAAATCTGCGTACACTCCCAAACTGCCTCTGGATTAATGATATGGATGCGGGAATGATCCTGCATCCCATCAAACCAGCTCTTGACGGCAAAGTTTTCTCTAGATTTAAAGCCCCCTCAGGGAAAAAGCTCTTTATCGAATTCGTCCGGGTCTGCCGAGAGCATGGAGAGGGGACTGTCGATTACCTCTGGCTTAAGCCGGGTCATGAGCAACCTGTCCCAAAGCTTTCTTATGTAAAACTGTTTCATCCCTGGGGATGGATTGTGGGTACAGGGATGTATCTCGCCGATGTGGAACAAGCTGTCAGCGAAAAAGAGCATGAAATTACTTCAGCCATTAAGGGACAACGGAATCACCTCTCATCCATTCTTCTGCTCTTGCTCGTTCTCACCGATGCAGGGATTACCTATATCAGCAAACGAATCACGCTCTCCATCGCAAGAGCCAGTGCCATGCTCAAAAACATCGCCTGGGGGAAAGGTGATCTCACCGCCCGAATGAGTGCGGAAAGCCGGGATGATATAGGAGAGATGGCACACTGGTTCAATGTGTTTATTGAAAAAATACAGACGATCATCACGGATGTGCAAAAGAATGTGGAGCAACTCAATGGTTCGCCAACGACCTTGAGCTCCATTGCCCAGCAGACCTCGGCAGGTGCCCACCAGACCTCAAACAAAGCAAGCACAGAGGCTCAGGCCTCTGAAAAGGTGAGTGAAAACATGAATTCTGTGGCAGCTGCCATGGAACAGGCAGCCACCAATCTGAGCATGGTTGCGACAGCTGCTGAGGAGATGACTGCCACCATCCAGGAAATTGCCAAGAATACCGAAAAGGCGAATATGATCACCGGAGAGCGGTGAGCCAGGCAGGCAGTGCTTCTTCCCAGGTTAATGAACTGGGGCTGGCAGCACAAGAGATTGGCAAGGTCGTTGAGGCTATCACGGAGATCTCAGAGCAGGTCAACCTCCTGGCGCTCAATGCCACCATTGAGGCCGCCCGAGCAGGTGATGCGGGAAAAGGCTTTGCGGTCGTGGCTAATAAAATTAAGGAACTGGCTCGGCAAACAGCCGAGGCTACGGGTGAAATCAAGAGAAGGTACAGGGGATCCGAAACTCGACCAACGGGACCATTGCCGAGATCGATAATATCTCCCAGGATATTCTTGAGGTGACCTCTGCGGCTCAGGAAATATCCATCGGTAGTAATGAGATCAACCAAAATGCCCAGTCACTCAGTGATCTCGGTCATGAGCTAGGCACCATGGCTGGCCAGTTTAAAGTGACCTGATGTCCTCTCCCTTATGAGTCACGGATTACTAGGGAGAGAACATGAATTATAAGAAGGAGGCATTGTAGGTTTGACATTGGTGCCAGGTTGGCTCACGACCAAAAGGGTTGATAATCATCACCATATCGGCGCTGCAATCAAGTCCCTGTAAACGACTGTCACTGCAACTTGTCCACTCAACCCTGAATTGCCCGTAAACAGAAGGATCCATGCCATAAAAATCAGCATATTGCTTCTCACCTGTAAAGCTGTAACGAATATCATCATCGGTGAAAGACAGATTTCCGTTATCGTAAAACGATGCCATAAATCCTGAGGTAATAATATCATAGAGGCCGGTTGCGATAACGGTTGGCATATCTAACCCTCCACCATAAATAATGCCAATATCTTGCAAAACCTGAACATCCAGAATCAAGGTACCGATCACGCCTGCATTGAGCTCGCAGCCCATGACAAAACGAGCTTTACTGCTCGGGGCTGCCGCATTGACAGTTGCGGTTGTTGGCAAAGCAGTGTTCATGGCAGAGAATCCCTCCGGCTGCTGAACACTGAGCTCGGTCGCTCCGGTTGAAAGCGGCCAAAAAAGCGCGTTCACGCTGTCCTGGTTGCTTGCCATAAACAAACGGGTGTCAATGGAATACAAGTTATTATAAACATTTGAAACGGTACCAATGCTTTTATTTGAACTTGAGACGTTAAACGCCACCGACAGATTTGCGCGCAGAGGCTGGATCTCCAGCATTCCCCCCGACGCGTTCAGAGCAGCGCTACGCACGGTGATTTGGGGTAAACCGTTCGGATTCACCAAAACCGTTTTTTGATTGGCAGAGAAGGATGGCGTTTCTATAAAAAAAGTGGAGGGAACCACCTCAAGAGGCGTCTTGAGCGTATCGTATCCGGCAGCTTGAACCGTAAGGGTCTCCTGACCAGTCTGTATCCCTTGAAAATAGACTGTGCCGATTACGCCATCTGCAACACTAGAAAATGTAAGGGTGTCCGATCCCTCAACGGCTGGATCCGTACTCATGGAGACTGTCGCCATCGAGGGCAACATCAGGTGAACATCAACAGGCGCCGAAGGAACACTTGCAAATCTAAGCGTTTTGGCGACCTGAAGATCCTTACCCACCCTAACCGCATCAAGTACAATGGTTTGACCGGTTTGAGGGATTGCCCCATCACTCTTTTCATTGAGGAGTAAGTCGAGAACAGGGGCGAGAACAGGGGCGGCCAGAGCTTGCAACGCACCTAAGGTAAACAACAGGCAACCGATGAAGAGCGCATGTGAAATTCTCCCACCCTTCCGGCAGCACTGAACAAAAGATATCGATGGAATGTAACGTACTTTTTTCATGGATTTCTATGAATTTATACTGTCCTGCAATAAGCAGCAGCTGTACATTTTGAGGGCGTCATCCTTTTTAAGGACGATCAACAACATCATATTGCTACAGTGTATTACTAAACATTTATTGAGATTAATTCACACTATTTTATTAACTGTTGTAAAATACCACTTCTTTCAATTACTTCCTCTTTCATACCGACTCGATGAACAATTGCCTACATCCCCCACCCCACCCTACTCCCAAGGGATCTCTTCGACAGATTCTTCACTCCAGTTATCCTGCAATACCATACAACCGGCTTCCCGGCGGCTTTGATCGGATAGGCGATATTGGCGTGGTTAGCATTACCCCGGCGGCTGAAACTGTTGAAAAAGAGATCGGCGCCCACATACTTGCGCACAATAAAAATATGCGGGTTGTGGCTAAACGTGCTGGTGAGTATGAGGGAGAATTCCGCACTCGACCGCTAGCAGTTATAGCTGGTGAACAACGCTTTACTACGGTTCATAAGGAAAACGGGGTGGTGCTCCATCTTGATCTGGCGCAGGTGTATTATTCAGCACGCTCGGGCCATGAGCGCAATCGCATTGCCACCCTCGTCCGCCCTGGCGAACGGGTCTGCGTGCTCTGTTCAGGTGTTGGACCTTATCCGCTGGTGATCAGCCGCCACAGTGGGGCCGCCGAAGTGATCGGTATCGAGAAGAATCCGGTGGCCCATACCTATGCCCGCAGAAACTTGCAGGCCAATCGTAGACTTCGCAATGTCCGGTTCTATGAGGGAGATGTTCTTGAAGTGTTGCCGCTGCTTGAACCGGGATTTGATCGCATCCTGATCGTGCTCCCCTACGGCGGAGAGGTCTTATTACCTGTTGCTCTTCAGGCGCTTCGAATCGGAGGCATACTCCACTTGTACGATATGCAGACCAAGGGCTGCCATGGATTGACACAGGCCAAGGTGGAGAATGCTGTTCAGGCCCAGGGAAGAGATATCCTTGTGCAACAGGTGGTGCGCTGCGGCAACTGCGGACCAAGCAAAGAACGGATTTGCCTGGATGCGATTTGTTAAACATTTGCCCAGAGAAGTATCGGAGCAATGATTCTGCCTTAGCCCTCTGGCATACCACAGAGTATACCCTCTTTTCTCCAAACAAATCCGCATTAAATTGCCAACCCCGCCCGCCTGTGCTATGCTCATCGATTCAAATTGAGCCCCAAAAGCACCCTTCAACAATTCTACCTATCCACCTGGAGTTTCTTTGATGGACACCACCGGTTATGTAAAAAAACAGACTCTGTACCTCGCCATGCTCGGCGCCCTCATCGTTGGTTTTGTCGGCGGTGTCGCTTTCTCGGTGTACAGCACCCCTGCAGGCAATAGCGGACAGCTCAGCCAACAGCAGCAGGAGCAACACATGGCGGAGGTTATCACCCAACTGGAACAGGCGACAAAAGACCACCCCGAGGATACCGCCACCTGGGTTCAGCTTGGTCACGCGTATTTTGACTCCGGCCAGGCCGAAAAGGCGATTGCCGCCTATAACAAAGCACTTGAGCTGCAGCCTGGTGTTCTCAACGTCATGACGGATCTGGGTGTCATGTACCACCAGAACAAACAGCACAAAAAGGCTATCGAGCTCTTTGACAAGGTCCTGGCCATTGATCCCAAACACGAGCAGGCCCGCTTCAACAAGGGGGTCGTCCTCCTCACAGGCCTCAATGACCGCACAGCAGCCCTGGCCGAATGGAAGATCCTGGTGAAGTATCATCCCATGGCCGCCGCGCCCTCTGGCAAAATGGTCGGCGATCTCATCGACCAACTTGAGGCTGTCCAGGATAAATAAACTACACGACTCCCTGCTTCGACGAAGTGTGCCTGCTCACTTCGTCGGGCAGGCTCCTCCCCGCTCCGTTGAGCTCCCTCTTTTTGAGCTGGCTGATACCTGCCGCCTCCTCTCAAGCCCGTCCCCTCCGGGCTGAAAACCCCGGTTTCCCGCTTGACAGCCCTCCCCCCTCCCACTATATTCTTTACTCTTTTGTAAGAGTCCTCAAGGCATGGTAGATTTTTATCTATGCGTGGCCCTTTTCCATGAAGAAATGACCACTCTTCCATACTCCACGCAGCTCCATCGCAAGGACTCGAACAAGCAACTGTCTGCACGGCAGGAGGAGCCGGTAGTACACCGACCCCGGGGGATATAAGGTTGGTATGCGGACACCATTACAGAGATTACATGTGGCTGTTGCCATTGTGCACCTCTTGAGCTCGCCGCACACGTCACATCCCAAACACCCTTTAATTATGAAAAAAGGACGACTATGAGTAAATTGATTGGGACACAGGCCATCATCAAATGTCTGCAAGAAGAGGGCGTGGATCTCGTTTTCGGGTATCCCGGTGGTGCTGTTATTGAACTCTACGACGAGCTGTGCAAAAGCTCCATTCGTCACATTCTGGTACGCCACGAACAGGGAGCCGTGCATGCGGCTGACGGCTATTCAAGGGTCAGCGGCAAGACCGGTGTGGCAATTCTCACCTCCGGCCCTGGAGCCACCAACGGTGTCACCGCCATTGCCACTGCCTACTGCGACTCTATTCCTCTGGTCGTGCTCACCGGTCAGGTTCCCCGGGCGCTGATCGGCAACGACGCCTTCCAGGAAGTTGACATTGTGGGAATCACCCGCCCCTGCACTAAACACAATTACCTGGTCAACGACCCCGACGAGCTGGTCGACACCCTGCGCGAAGCCTTTTATCTCGCCTCCTCCGGTCGCCCCGGTCCGGTTCTGGTTGATCTGCCCAAAGATGTCATGGCATCGCTGGTCCCCTTCCCGGAGAAAAAGCCGGTGAGCATGCGCACCTATCAGCCCACTGTCAAACCGCACGCGCGCCAGATTGAGAAAGCCTGCAAAGAGCTGGTTACAGCCAAACGCCCGGTTCTCTACGTGGGAGGCGGCGTTATTCTCTCGGAAGGCAATGAGGAACTGACCAAACTCGCCCGTCGTCTCAATATCCCCGTGACCATGACCCTTATGGGCCTGGGTGGTTTCCCCGGGACCGACCCGCTTTCCCTGGGTATGCTGGGGATGCACGGCAGCTACGCGGCCAACATGTCGGTTGCCAAGAGCGATCTTCTGATTGCTGTGGGTTCCCGCTTTGACGACCGCGTCACCGGGCGGCTCGATGCCTTTGCCCCGCACGCAAAAATCATCCATGTGGATATCGACCCCACCTCGATCTCAAAAAACGTCAAGGTTGATATCCCCATTGTTGCGGACTGCAAAGAGGCCTTAAGCGCCATCAACTGCTGCCTGGACAAAGCCACCGATTTTAAGGAAGCAGAGGTGCATGCCATGCATCAGCCCTGGGTCGAAGAGGTCCAGGAATGGGATCGCAAGCATCCGCTGTCCTACTCGGAAGAGGCGGATATCATCAAGCCGCAGTACGTTATAGAGATGCTCAACAAGCTCACCGGTGGCGAGGCGATCATCACCACCGAAGTCGGGCAGAACCAGATGTGGACGGCCCAGTTTTATAAGTTCAACCACCCGCGTCGTCTGCTGACCAGTGGTGGTCTGGGGACAATGGGCTACGGTCTGCCCGCGGCCATTGGCGCCCAGATGGCTTACCCCGATGCCACGGTGATCGATGTGGCCGGTGATGGCTCCATCCAGATGAATATTCAGGAACTGGCCACCGCCAAAGAGTGTGGCGCCAAGGTCAAGATCGCTATCCTCAACAACAACTACCTGGGTATGGTTCGCCAGTGGCAGGAACTGTTCTACAACCGCCACTATGCCTCAACCGTGATGGAAGTCACTCCGGATTTCGTTGCCCTGGCTGCGGCCTACGGTGCGGTTGGCCTGCGCGCCAAGACCAAGAGCGAGGTTGAGCCGGTGATCAAAGAGGCACTGGCCACTGACAACACCGTAATCATGGACTTTGCCATCAGCCGTGAAGAGGGCGTTTTCCCCATGGTTCCGGCGGGTAAAGCCACGACAGAAATGCTCCTCGTTTAAAACCGCTCCGATACGAGATAACTATCCCACAGGATACTGATAATGAAACATACCCTGACTGTTTTACTGCGTAACCGCCCCGGTGCTCTTTCCCGTGTAACCGGGCTGTTCAGCGGACGCTGTTTTAATATTGAAAGTCTCTGCGTGGCCGAGACCTATGACCCCGAAGTCTCCTGTCTCACCGTTGTCACCAGTGGTGAGGAAGCCATCATCGAGCAGATCATCAAACAGCTGCACAAACTCATCGACGTCATCACCGTGACCGATGTCAGCGAAGGCGAGTTTGTCGAGCGCGAGATGGCACTGATTCGGGTTAAAGCCGAGTCCCACACCCGGGCAGAGGTGCTACGGGTGATTGACATTTTTCGGGGCAAGGTAGTCGATGTCAGCCCCACCTCCTACGCTGTTGAGATCACCGGCCCGGAATCCAAAATCAAGGCGGTTATCGACATCCTCCGCCCTCTCGGGATTAAAGAGATTGTTCGCACCGGCAAGATCGCCATGGCTAGAGCACCGAAAAAATAACTTGATTCGGTGACGGTGGATAGGCACTTCTGCTCTCCCGCTATTGCAAATATACCCTGTACCTTCTGGAGCCTGCACAATGCAGGCTCCAGCTTCAGGCAGAAGAGAGAGCAGGCAAGATCTGCTTGCCTAAGTCATTTATTTTTCGTACTCTGCCCAGTATTGTCCTTCTCGTAAAATGCCCTGAGGACGACTTTCTGAGCTTCGTAACATGCTGATCTCACGATGGGTGTTTTTCAGCCGTTCGACGTTTTACGAGCTTAGCAGTATTCACTATCCTACGGATATACCTTCGGCTGGCAATCCTGGCCTTTTTCCCCAACTATTATTCTGAGCCGTTCACTCGGTTTACCCCTATACCTATGGAACCCGCACAGCAATCAACCAATCGGATGTACATTGTGCCCTGCATGCTGACCATCTGCAGCCTGTTCAGTGGCTTTTACTCCATTGTCTCTTCCTTTAACGGCCATTTTTTTGCCGCTGCCATCGCTATTTTAGTGGCCGGTGTCTTTGATATGCTGGATGGTCGCGTGGCCCGCATGACCGGTTCCACCTCCACCTTTGGCATGGAGCTTGATTCGCTCTGTGACATGGTGGCCTTTGGTGTTGCCCCTGGTTTGCTTGCCTACCTCTGGGCGCTGACCCCCTATGGACGCTACGGCTGGTTGGCAGCCTTTTTGTATGTCGCGGCCACCGCCCTTAGACTGGCACGGTTTAACGCCCAGGCCATTGATAACCTTCAGGAGAAAAACAGCGAGACCAGCAGTGATTTCACCGGACTTCCCTGCCCCGCTGCGGCTGGCATGATAGCCACCTCGGTGATGTTCAGCACCTATGTATTTAAAACCACTGATACTGTGCAGAACATCACGTTGCTCTTGCTGGTCTATCTGCTCTCCTACCTTATGGTTTCCAGCCATCGCTACTTAAGCTTCAAGCATGTGGAAATCGCCAGGGAAAAACGATTTCATGTCTTTATTGGCCTGATTCTTCTCCTGATCCTGCTGGCAAGCGAGCCGCCCATTACCCTCTTTGCAGCCTCCCTGATCTACATAGGTTCAGGTCTGGTCATAGCAGTGCGTGAGCGGTCCCGTAAAAACAATCCAGAACAGGTCAAACAGGAAAAACTGCCCTGATCCCCTTTTTTCATTCTTCTTTCAAGGGAGCCCGCTGTGCGTATCACCGGTGGCAGCGCCCGGGGGCGCAAACTCCTCCCCCCGAAATCAAACCAGATTCGCCCCACCTGTGACCGGGTTCGGGAAGCACTGTTCAATATCCTGGGCTCGCGGGTTACCGGGGCCTGGGTTCTGGACTGCTTTGCCGGAACCGGTGCCATTGGGATAGAAGCCTTAAGCAGAGGAGCCGCTTTCACCCTCTTTGTCGACCAGAGTCTTGATGCGGGCCGACTGATTGAAGCGAATCTGCGCTCGACCATCAAAGGCCCCAAAGCCTCATTTGAACGACTTAACCTGGCGACAACGCCCTCCTTGCAACCGCTTGCGCAACACCTGCCCCCAGAACGCCGCTTTGACCTGATCGTGATGGATCCACCCTATCGCAAAAATCTTGCGCTGAAAGTCCTGGAGCTGATTGGGCGGGATGGACTGCTGGCCGCAGATGGAATGGTGGTGGTAGAAGAACAGGTGCAGGAGCAGTTGCCCCAATCTATCGGCGGGCTGACGCTTATCGACCACCGCAGCTACGGTGAATCTGGACTGTGGCTCTATTGCCCCGCTCCAACTGCTGAATGACAAATCCCTTTTCCCCATTATGAACGAATTGACTGGCTCCAGCATGGAAAAAACACCTGAGAGCAAACACCGCATCGCCATTTACCCCGGCACCTTTGACCCGATCACCTTTGGCCATATGGATATCATCAAACGCGGCCTGGAACTCTTTGATAAAATTATTGTCGCAGTGGCTGTCAACGCCCAGAAAACACCGCTCTTTGATTTGGAAACACGTTGCGAGATGATTCGTGAATGTTTCAAGGGACAGGAAGACCGGGTGGAAGTGGGTGCCACCGAAGGACTCATCGTCGAATACGCCCTGAAAAAGGGTGCCGGGACGATTATCCGTGGTCTGCGAGCCATCTCTGATTTTGACTATGAGTTCCAGCTTGCGCTGATGAACCGTCGCTTGGAACGTAGCGTGGAAACGGTCTTTCTCATGACCGGTTTTCGTTGGATTTATATCAGTTCAACCGGCATCAAAAATGCCGCCCGTTGCCAGGGCAACATCAGTGGCCTGGTCCCCAAACACGTTGAGAAGGCGCTCAAGGCGAAATTTATCGATGGTTGCCGTTAAGCCCCAACGCCAAAAAGAATCCGAGGTTTCCCAGGGACGAAGGAACCTGCTGAGCCGTGGCATACAGTGGCTGGGAGCTCTGTTGGCTGCCACCTTTCTTTATCCGCTCCTGCGCTTCACCGGCCACAAGATCCCTGCAAAGCCGCGTCTAATTGAAGTGGCTGCACCTCTGCCCTTAAGCGGAGTGCATGTCCATCACGATTTTCTGCTCTTTGCAGGTCAGGGACAAGAACTTCCTCCCCATGCGGTTTCCCGTATCTGCACCCATCTGGGCTGCCGGGTCAATTACCAGGAAGATAAAAAACTCATCGAATGCCCCTGTCATCAGAGCCGCTTCACCCCGCTTGGCGTGCGTATCAGTGGGCCTGCGGAAAAGAACCTGCCCAGCTACGAGGTCAGCCTGAAAAAAGATGCCGCAGGGCGCATTACCACCTATGTGGTGCATCTCTGATGGATCCGGAGGGTCGTTTGCAGTTCTATAATCCTCTCAACTGGATACGCAGGTACACCTGGGGTGGGGCATCGCTGATCAGCCTTTTTCTCTCCATCCTCTCCGGCATGGTGATCGGTCTTCAATACGACCCGACGGATCCCTGGTACTCGACCTCGACCATTGAACTGATTGCGCCCTATGGCTCCTTCTGGCGAGCCCTGCATTACTTTTCCAGCCAGGCTTTTTTTCTATTCCTGATCGCGCATCTGGTGGTGGTGCTCTGGAAAAACGAGGCCAACTACAGTCGTGCTGCCTGGATTCGACTCTGTGCCACCTTACCCAGCGGGCTGCTGCTGCTCTTTACCGGCTACGTACTGCGAGGGGATGCCACCGGCGAGGCGGCGGGTGCCATTGCCGAGCATATCTGTCTCTCGGTGCCCTGGATCGGCAATCAAATCAACGAACTCTTTTTTGATCTGGCCGACAGTGGCCTGCGCAAGGTCTATATCCATCATGTAATCGGTCTGGTGGTGCTGGGTGGGATCGCGGCCTGGCCGCATCTGCGCCGCTACACCGCCCGTTGGCGTAATCATCTCTTGCTGGTGCTGGTGACGATAACGGTTTCCGTTTTGGTCCCTGCGCCCATGGAGCCTGCCCGCTTTGGCCTGCTCTTTATCGCTGGCCCCTGGTTTTTTCTTGGGCTGCAGGAATTGCTGCGCTACTGGCCGCCTTTTCTCGCTGGCGTGGTGACGCCCCTGATCCCCGTGATTCTTTTACTTTGGTTGCCCCGAGCGGCCCGAGGCAGAAGATGGGTTTATGGAGTGATTGGGATCTGGCTCGTGGTCTATGCCGGGTTAACCCTGCTTTGTGTGCAACGTATTTAATCTACCCGCAACAGATGCAGCCTCTCCGGTGCTAAAAACCGGTCCAGCAGTACTTCGCCATCGAGCTGATCACAGACCGTCGCTTTCTCTCCGGCCACCTGCTCATACATCTGCTCTAGCCGCTCTCCGTAACGCTCCAGAGTATACTGATTGTGAAGAATCTTCTTGTTCTGAGGCAGCGCCTCAGTCAAAGAGAATGAACCTGGCAAGCCAGCCGGACGAACCTGTTCAGCCTCTTCCCGTTGGAGCACCACACGGATGAGAATATCTTCCTGCATGGATTCATCCAGACGACCAAAATCAAGACGACCGTCAAGAGTCCAGGCCTGAATGCATCGCTCCACATCACCAGATACAGGTGTCCGCCCGTAAGCGGCCAGATTACGCGTCAGTCCAAGCTCAACCGCTTTTCGTACCCGCTCAGTCCCCACCCAATTAAGAGGAACCGTCAATCGATCATAACATCCGGGAAGCGTCAGGCCATCATGGGCAAACTGACTGGTAATCTCAGAGAGGTTACGCCCCCAGACCGGTGTTCCCTGGGTCCAGGGTTCGAGAAAGGCCATGCCAAACCCCTCGGCCACACTGGTGGTTATGGCCACATCCGCCAGGCGCAACAGATCAATAAACCCATAGCCGTTGGGACCGACCAACTCAAACTGAACCGGCAGCCCCAGTTCGGCAGCCACCTGCCGCCAACGACGGTAGCGCGGTTGCTCAAGGGGATTTTCCGGAGCGGAGGTCGTTGCGAACCAGGTTTCATCTCGGGCCAGTGCCGACAGCAGAAGAAACTCGCCCAGATTTTTTCGCCGAATCGCCCGGGTTGGATAGAGCCACAGGGGGAGTTTCCCCGGCAGGGGAGCCTGCTCGATTTGCGGCTGCCCCAGATCCACGGGATTGGGTAACAGATGCAGCTGCGAGTCCCCGACTCCGGCCTCGCGCAGAAAACCATGATCGCGGGTGTTTAAAACTGCGTAATGGATATGCTCCCCTTGGGGGTAGAGTTGTGAGGCAAGGACACCCACCTCTCCGCCCGCCATGGAGGAGAGCATGGCAGCATAGTTACCTGGTCGACCATCTTCGGCAAAATCATGAATATGAAAAAGAAAATGCTGGCCCTCCTCTGCCATCTGCCGCAGGGCCAGAGGAAGCAGCAGACTCTTGCCCAGCGAGTGGTTATGCACATGCCACAGATCAGGTGGACCTCCCAGAGCCTCGGTTGCTGCCTTTCGCATCTCTTCGATCAAATCCTGCACTCGTACCTGGGGACGATCCATTTCATACTGCAGTCCCGGTACCACTCGATAGGTTCCACTGATTTCAAAACTTGGCGCTTTTCCCGTCAGGACCATACACTTGATCCCGCGTGCACGGAGCGCTTTGAGCACATGGCAGATAATGCGGGTCACGCCACCGCTCTGCAAATGATAATGAACCAGGGCTACCCGCATTTTCACCTCTCTTCCGCGTGTTGGGCCGCGACAGGTATCGAGCCTTGTCGCTTTTGATACTCCACCAGGTCGACCATGGGAGGCCGTTCATTTTCCGGTAAGCTATGCACCCTTTGTCTATACCTGCCCGCATGAACATCATACTGGATCAGAGGGGCAAGATGCTCAATATTCCATTCTACTTTCCCCTGTTCATGCAACCGCCGATAGAGCACCTGCAGGATGCCGTAGGCTGCCTGCCCCAGTTGTCCATTGGTGCGTTGCCGATGACAGCGCTGCCCCAGATCGGTCTGGGCAAAGATAGAGAGTCCATAGCGATCAGAGAGGTCAAGCAAATGCGCCAGTTCCACTCCATAGCCAACAGGAAAACGCAGCTGCTCCAGCAGACTGCGCCGGGCTGCATATTCCCCGGCAAGAGGCTGAATAAAGCCTGTAAGATGGGGATAATGCAGGGCCAGAAGAGGTCGAACCAGAATTTCAGTTAACCGTCCTCCCTGGTCACAACGTTGATCGGCCCCGGTGAACATGCCACAAGGCCGCTCATAGACTCCTTTGACATAACCGATGGCTGTATCCTGCAACAGTGGCCCCAGAAGGCCGGTGACAAATCCGGGATGGAGGTGACCAAGATCTCCATCAATAAAGACAAAAAGATCCCCCTGCAGCTGAAAGAGAGCTTTCCACAGGTTTTCTCCCTTTCCCTTCTGAGGATTGAGGTCAGGAAGAATTGCCGAAGCACGATAAACCGTTGCCCCGGCAGCTGCGGCCACATCCCGGGTCTGATCGGATGAGCCGGAATCGATCACAGCAATCTCATCGACAAGAGCCGCCCCATCGCGCAGAGCTATGAGCTCTGCCACCACATCCCCTATGGTGTCGGCCTCGTTGAGCGTGGGAATGCAAAGGGATATACAGAGCCCCTGTCGCTGCTTCTGCTCCACAAGGTGGCCAACCTCTGCAAACTGAGTATGGTGGTACAATGGTGGCAGGTATTGTTTACTGATCAATCCCATGGACCTCCCTGAATGGTCCCAACAGAGCGACAGGAATAAATCTCAATTTTTTAGTCATTTCGATTATATGTGCGTTTTAGGCTGAAAGTCAAGCAGGGGAAAAGATGGAACAGCTTGCTCTTCAATGATCCAGACCGTATGCTGGAAGAGATAACTACTCACGGCCCCAGGTTTTAGATACCTCCTCTCTCTACCTCTGCTACCATGCTTCCTCGCCTTTTTCGAATAGCTCGATTTTTTTCACTTCTCCTGTTCTTGCTTATGCTCGGCCTGGTCGCCTTTCGCATACCTGTCCTGGATCGTATAGCACCCCAGATTTTGGGACACCTGGGACTTGAGCCGACTTCTTTTTCCCTGCGCGCCATTGATCATCGACATCTTGCCTTAGACAGTCTCGCTTTCAAACTTCCCCTGGGGAGCACGGGGCTGCCGGTAGAACTTCAAGAAGCCACCTGTACGTACTCGCTCACCGGCGCTGCCGGCAACCCGCTGATACGTTGTCGAGCACAGAGCCTCCTGCTTCGCCTACCCCATCTTACCGACTCTCCAGAGACTGAGCAGAATAAGCAACTTCCGCAGTTAGATGCCCTCCTCCCGCAAATCGAACATGCGCTTGGCAAGATTCCGAGGGGAAGCCTCCAGGTGGAAAAACTCCTCATTCAAGACCTGGACAGCCCTGAATCTCCTCCAGCAGCCTTTCACCTAGGCTACGAGCGGGGGCAGTACGGTCTCCAGCTCAAGCTGCAATCGTATCCCCAACAAAAGGCTGGGTTGCAGGTCAGCATCAAGAAGGAAAACGATCATTTGTTAGGGACTCTTACCCTGGATCTGGACCGCATCAACACCCTGCTTCCCCCACAATTTGCTCTCAAACAAAAAATAGAGGGACAGACACAGTTCCGGGTGGAGAGTTCTCCTGAGTTGCCGCTCTCGCTCAAAGCAGAATTGACAAACCTGCAGGTTCCCGGATGCACAATCGGTCAGCTCAGCTTGAACCTGATGGGCAGTGTAGATACTGCACGCTCTCAACTCACCCTGCAGGCGCCCTCAGCATTACGGCTCTCCAAGGTTAAGGCAGGAGCAACAACCCTGAACAAGGCTACCTATGGGCTTGCAGGTCGGTTGGATCTGCAGCCAGAGCGGTGGCAATATCACTTTGCCAAAAGAACCGAACTCCTGGTTGAGGGGCTACGGGTTGACACAACCCGCTTTGCCCAGCTGCCACTTCGTTTTGAGAACATGCTGTTTAGCCTGGATCCTGAAAAAATGGAGCTGACCACGGCGCTGCATACCCCTTTGGCCCAAGGAGCACTCAAGCTCCACTGTAGCCAGCAGCGTTCTTCTAAGGCTGCAGGCCAGTGTGCACTTGCCAGTGCAAAAAAATTGATCCTGGCCCCCGAGCACTCTCCGCTTATGTTGGTAGAGGACAAACCGGAATCCACCATCGATAGCGGTACGCTTTCCCTGAATTTGACAAGTCAGTGGCAGAGATCGCAGCCGCTCAGCCTAGAGGGTACGGTCGACGCCAGGGTAGATCAGGGAACCTTACTCAACATCCCCTTCACTGGCTTGCGTCTGCGACACCACCTGCAGGTCCTCCCCAAACTGTCCTCCAAAGGATCCGGTCTGCTGCAGTTGGACTCAATTGCTGGGCCTATCCCCTGTAATCATCTCTTGCTCAAACATCGCCTTCGGAGCGGTAAGGGGAGCACCCTTGAACTAATTCTTGAGCAGGGAGAACTTGCACTCTTTGACGGCCAGCTGCGTCTGGCAAACTGTACCTATGCACTGGATGGCCGTCCAGGCCAATGCACGCTTCATCTCCGCCAGGTTGATCTCAAACCATTGATTGCACTTCATCAGGTTGAGGGACTCAGCGTGAGCGGCCGCATGCAGGGCCAACTACCGCTTTCTTTTTCCGCACAAGGAGTGCAGATTGTTCACGGCGTCCTCGCAAATGAGGCAGGTGGCGGTATTATCCGATATCAGCCGCCCCAGGCCACCCTCAACAACTCACCACTGACCACCTATGCCTTAGAAGCCCTGAAAGACCTGCACTACCAGCAATTGGCAGCCCAGCTCAACTACCAGCCTGACGGTCGATTGGGAGTCAACCTGCAGATTCGAGGCAATAACCCGGAATTTGAACGCGGTCGCCCCGTTCAGCTCAATCTCAACACCGAACAGAACCTGCTTTCGCTGCTGAAAAGCCTCCAGTATAGTCAATCGCTTTCATCCAAACTGGGACGACGGCTCATGCGCTCACCGTAATCCGCAACTCTGATGCAGCCGAGATTCATGCCCTTTACTTTCACAGAAGGAGAACCTATGCATAAACAACTGGGCCCCTGCCTGGCCATTCTCTGGGCGCTGACTGCCTGTTCACCCACGGTGCAGGTTGCCCCACCGGATAAACCGATCGTGATCAATCTCAATGTAAAAATAGAACATGAGATCCGCGTAAAGGTTGAAAAAGAATTGGATACTGTACTCAGCGCCGAAAGTGGGCTGTTTTAGAAAGGAGAATTCGTATGAAACGCATTGTGACTCTTATCGTTTCCCTGGTTCTGTCCTGCCAGCTGGCCTTTGCTCTTGAGCTGCAGGATGCCAAAAGTCAGGGCCTTGTAGGTGAAACCCCCAGCGGCTATCTTGCCCCCGTTGGGGGTACAGTGACCGGTGAAGTTGCCCAGCTGGTGCAGTCGATTAACCAACAACGCAAGGCAGCCTATCAAAAGATTGCTCAGCGCAACAAAACCTCTTTGCTCGCCGTGGAAAAATTGGCTGGAGAACAGGCTCTGGAAAAGACCCCTGCAGGACAGTATATTTTTGTACATGGGATCTGGCAGAAGAAGTAACCCAGGCGAAGGAAAACGTACAACAGTTGGGCAGAGAACGCTGCCCAACTGCTCTTCAATGCGGCACGACCTTGGAGGATGAAGGCTTAAAATCGTCCATGACGGATTATAGAAAGCAACAACCAGAATCCCATAATACCCGCCATCAAAAAACCCAAAAGTCCGATAACCGGAATACTGTGCCAGCGAGGCGGAATATCAGAAAGGATAATGAGTGAACTGCCCACAATCAGAGCGGCCTGAACAATGGCAAAACTGATCCGGTTGGAGACCCGATCCAGGGTGACACCGAGCGCTTTCAATCCTCGATGTTCAAACTCAAGCCGCATGCGCCCCTTACGCAGCAACTGAAGAATGGTATGGATATCATCGGGTAACTCACGAAAAAGATTGAGGTAGGAGGAGCCGGTGCTGCTGATCTCCTCGACAATGCGGCCCGGACGCATCCGCTCCATGCGAATCCGACGCATAAAGGGTTTAGCCTGGCGGATGAGCTCCAGCTTGGGATCAAGCATCAAGCCGACTCCTTCCACCGTGCTCAGGGCCTTCATCATCAGGTAAAGACTCGGCTTAAAGCTCAGCTTGTGGCGAGTGACCAGATCCAAGAGATCCTGCAAAATCTTTCCGGCCTCGAGCTCCCCCAGAGGCCGATAGAGATAGAGATCCATTAGGTTGCCCATATCCTGGGCCAACGCGTCACGATCCACCTCTCCAAGCTGGATGGTTAGCTTGAGCACTCCGCTGACCACCTTCTGCTCGTTTCCCGCCACCAGGTCCAAAACCAGGTCAGTGAAATCTTCCCGATCCTTGAGAGAGAGCCTGCCCATCTGCCCAAAATCTAGAAAACAGATCACGTTGTCTGGCAAAATAAAAATATTGCCAGGATGCGGATCAGCGTGGAAAAAACCATGGACAAAAATCTGTTCCATGACCAGATCGGCTCCACGCTGAGCAATTTTGGTGAGATCGTATCCCTGCTCGCGCAGCAGCTCGACCTGTGAAGCCTTGATCCCCTGAATGTGCTCCATCACCAGGAGCCGTTCAGTGGATAGTTCCGGGTAAACCTCGGGAACATGGATGTCACGGTTGCCTGCAAACTGTCGTGCAAAACGCTGTATATTGGCAAGCTCAATGGAAAAATCGATCTCGCGACTGAGGCTGCGGGCAAACTCATGGACGATGGCCATGGGTTGATGCCCTTGGACCTCTTCCAGGTACTGCTCCATCAACTCGGCGATATGCGCAAGAATTTCGAGATCAACCGCGATGATGTTTTCGATCCCCGGTCGCTGCAGCTTAATGACCACAGCTGTGCCGTCATCCAGGGTCGCCTCATGGACCTGACCGATGGAGGCGGCTGCCAGAGGTTCCACATCAAAGGTCGCAAAAATCGATTCAGGCTCCCCTCCCAGCTCTTCGGCAAAGATCGCCCGCACCTCTTCACCTGAAAAGGGGGGAATATCATCCTGGAGTTTGGAGAGTTCACCCAGAAAATCAGCAGGGATCAGATCCGGACGGGTGGAGAGCAACTGCCCAAGTTTAATAAAGGTGGGACCGAGTTCCTCAAAAACAAGGCGCAACCGCTCGGGGCTGGAAAGCCGCGCGAGTTGCTCACGCGGCTTGCGATTGATCATTTTCAGCCCGGATTCCAAGTACTGATCGATATGCAGTCGGTCCACCAAGTCACTGAAGCCGTACTTGAACAGGACCCTGAGAATTCGGTGGTACCGATTCAGGTGGCGATAGGTGCGGCCGATGGCACCGAGTTTACGAATACTGAACATGGACGAATTACTGCCCTGCTCCCTTGTTCATGGCAACCTGGAGTTCATCGATTTTGCGCTTAAGCTCAGCAACTTCATCCTTGGTGACCAGATTGAGCTGATTGATGCGGTCTTCAACCTGCTTATTGATCCAGAGGTCAAGCTGATCTTTGGCTTTTTCAGACTTCTCAACCAGTTCATCAACAAACTGCTTGCCCTCTTCCTTGGACATCTTGCCTTTTTCAATCAGCTCACTGCTCAGGTCTTCAACTTTTTCTTTGGTCAAAAAGGCTGCACCAATACCGGCATAGACGACATTTCTCAACATCTCTTTCATGATTTTCTCCAGTCATATGGTAAACTTACCCCAGAAAGCCCAAACAGCTTCCGGGGGATAACCGCGCTTACGCCCAAGAGAGCTGCTCTCGTAGCCTGAACGCGGAGCTCCTGAAAACACTCAAAAAATCTTCAATGAAAAATGATATGCACTGCGAACAGCATCTGCAATACAGTCTTTGGATAATTGAAAAAAAAGAAGAGAAGGCCACTGAGCTCTTCACGGTTTTTGGAGCTTACTCCTTGTCGATGTCGCGGTGAGCAAGCTGCACCTCACAGCCGAGCTCCTGCAAAAAAAGGTACAATCGTTCAGCTGTTGCCACAGAACGGTGTTTGCCGCCGGTACACCCTACAGCCAGGGTTACCTTTTCGCGGCCACCAGCTGTATACTCTCTGACTAAAAAGGTGAGCAGGGGCTCGATAAGAGAAAAAAACTCTTCACCGGCGGTATTGCCCAGGGCATAGGCTGCCACCCGTTGATCTTTGCCGGTGAAAGGTTTGAGCTCGGCATCCCAGTAGGGATTGGGAAGGAAACGCACATCCCAGACCAGATCGGCCTGGGGATGCCCGTGTTTGAAACCAAAAGAAAAGAGAGAAATCTGCACAATAATCTCCTCGGCTAAAAAAGCGTATCAGGTATTGCAGATTACAGAGACGTATTATTTTCCCCGACGGGGAAGGTGAACGTTCGGGTTTATCCGGCGGAACACAACATTCTGATCGAGTCTGCTCGCTCGTTGATGCCCCGTTTGAGCATCTCGTGGTTATAGGCGGCGACCACATCCTGGCGTTTGAGCATTCCCAGAACCCAGGGTTCCTCCTGGCTTTCCACCACGGGAATCTCATCAATCCCTTTCACGTCAAAGAGTTTCATCGCCTCGTAACAGTTGGTATCGGGCGTGAGCATGATCACATCGCGGGTACAGATAGCTCCCACAAGGTGACAGACCCGCTCTTCTTCCGAATGGAGGATGGTCTTCACATCCTGCATCGAGACAACCCCCACCATAAGTCCCTTGGCATTGATCACCGGAAAATAAAAACTGTTGCGGGCAAAGCGGAAGAGCTGCAGCAGGTGATTGATATTGGCTGTCTCACTGATAAAATCGACATCCTCGGTGATCGCCTTACCCACGCGGATGGATTTCATGATGGCGACCTCGCGCCCCTCATGGATGTCTATCCCCTCCCGGGTAAAATCCACCGTGTCCATGGAGTCATGGTAGAGCCAGGAGGAGGTAACCGTTCCGACAATGGCGGTCAGCATCACCGGAATGATGATCATGTAATTTCCGGTCATCTCAAAAAGGAGAAAGATGGCGGTCAGCGGCGCATGGGTGGTGGCGGCGAGAAAGGCGCCAATCCCCACTGTTGCATAAGCGCCTGCCGAGGCGGTGTAGGCCGGAAAAAGATAATGAACAATGCCGCCATAGGCACCACCAAGGACTGCGCCAATAAAAAGTGCAGGTGCAAAAACACCACCGGCACCACCCGAGCCCAGGGTTATGGAGGTGGCCAGTGACTTGAGAAAAACCAAAAGCATCATCTGCCAGACGATGGCATCACCGGTGAGCGAGGCCTCGATGTACTCATAGCCATTCCCCATGATTTGCGGGAAAAAGATGGCGAGGGATCCCACCAGGAGGGCACCAAAGATCGGTTTAATTTGCGGATGAAAGGGAATTTTGCGAAACAGGTCGCGGATGCCATAAAAAAAGTGAATGTGCAGAACCGCTGTAACCCCAACAATGATCGCCATGAGCGTATAGAGGGGCAGCTCGACAAAAGGGTTGACAATACTATAGGCCGGAATGGGAAAAGCTGGAATTTCACCGTAATAGGCCCGTGAGACCACGGTGGACAGGGCCGAGGAAATGACCAGCGCGGAGAAGGAAGAAATTTCGTAGGTGCCCAGAAGCACGATCTCAGCGGCAAAGAACATCCCCGCCAGAGGGGCATTGAAGATACCGGCGATACCACCGGCACAGCCAGCCGCGATATAGACCTTCATTCGCTTGCCGGAAACCCGAAACCGCTGCCCCACCTGGGAGCCGACAGCACCGCCAATCTGGGCGATCGGTCCCTCGACACCGGCAGAGTTACCCGAACCAATGGTCAGGGCGGTGGCGACAATTTTGATAAAGAGACTGCGGGCACGAATGACACCGTTTTCAAGATTCACCTTGCGCAGAAAATTGGTGAACCCATAGCCGTTGACTTCGCCGGGAAAAGACAGGGAAAGTGGAATCAGCAAGGTGGCCCCGAGCATGGGAAGCAACGGCAGCAGCACACGCCGCCAGCCCCCCTTATCGATTCCCAAAAGCTCGTAGCCCCAACCGAGAACGATCTCATCGACAAATTCGACTGACTCACGAAAGACAATAATGGCGACACCCGACATGACTCCGATAAAAGCGGCAATCATGATCATGCGAGCTCGGTCTCCGGGGAGGAATACCTTGGCTTTTCTTAGCATGCCCGCACCTCAAATGTAGCGGCAAATTGAACAGGGAATTCAGGGGGTGGAGGGCTGGTCACACACTTCGCCCGAAGAATAGGGACGTTTTGATTAAATGGATTTTTCTGGCTCCAGGAAGCCGAAACTGAACGCATCTTCCTCTCCGATGGTGGTCATCGTCTAACAATTGTACCCGGATCCGTGACGGCGGGTGGGCACTGAACAACGCATCTTTTTAATAAGACTGAGTTTATTAAACAAACTCATGTATTGTTCAGTTTCACCCGCCGCCCTTTGGGGCATCCATCAGCACGCCACCTTCATTGCTTGTAACCTGCCGATAAAGTAGACTTTAATCGGAAGGTTGCAAGCAACGAAACTGGCGCCCTGATGAATGCTCACGGATCCAGGTTGTACTTAAGAGGGCGGCTTGAACAGATCAGTTTTTCAATCAAGGTCAGGTAAGCCCTGACGCTGAGGCATGCGCACAAATGTACAGCCGGCAGTGAGGTCATCTTTCCGGCGTACAGCTCTGAGCATAACAGGGGTAAGCGTAGACTCTGCGAGATTGGCAGAAAAAACAAATATTCAAGGTGCCCAAACAGCAATCTGTTCCTTTGACTCAAAGAAGCGAAACATAACAAAATCGGTTTGTGAATAAAACAGGTTTTTCCGGGAAAGCCAGGCGCACAGCGGTTTCGCTTGAAAGTACACCTAGAAAACAGGTCAACATGACGGCTTGTCAGAAGCGAGTTTCATTGTTAGCGTATGGGAATAGTTCAATTAACTGTGCTGAGCTTTTTGTGAAGCCCGCCCCATTTTTTTTTGGAGTTTTTTCATGACATCCCGGAAAAAGCCTGACCAGCAGAAGGTTGCTTTCCTTCGCTCACTGCCAGAGGAAATAAAAACATCCATCAGCGGAGAAGAGGCTGAAGCCTTTATTTTCAGTGATTACATCCCCGAATCCCTCTATGAGAAAATCAAACACCTGCTGGTGGAAGAGGGTGAGGACTCGACCTCTGACAAATGAAGAAAAACTGCACTTTACCATAAACATCAGCTAATTAGAATTCACCCCCGCAGAAGCTCACCTCAAACGATGGCGCAGAATCCCTTCATTCCCGCCTTCATTAACTCTGCTTGGCCTTGATCGGTCTTTTCCTGCCAAAGCCTGACAACCACGCAAATATGTAACCTTTTTTGACCCGCGGATTAAGATTGCATAATGCGTGAAGATGGTTTACTGTGCCGGTCGCATTGACTGAATCCCAATTCATTACCAAGGCTGCTCCCAGCAGTTTAGTGAAGTTTTATTCCGTAGTTGAAGCATGACCGCTCCATAACAGGGCGGGGTTTCGTTTTAATCAGGAAGGAAACATCAGTCGTCTTTCGCGGTCTGCCTGATAGTCAACGCAGGCACCGCACCAAGCGTAGCCCATTGACGGTTACGCTTCCTTCCACAGCCCTTTGAGGTCTCCCTTATCGTTATTCCACGCACACCACAAAGGACCAAAGCGGGTAAGTACACTTAACAGGTTCCCAGGAACCTTTATCATAGCGTTCATCTTAACCGTTTCCGGCAGATGCTGTCGGCGAACACCAACCACCGTGTAAGGAGAATGATCTTATGTCGCGAAAAATGGTCACCATTGACGGAAACCAGGCATGTACGCATGTTGCGTACGCTACTGCTGAAGTCATAACAATTTATCCCATTACCCCATCCTCTCCGATGGCAGCTGAAGCGGATGCGAAAGCCACCGCCAAGCAAGAAAATATTTGGGGTTCCATCCCGGTCATCTCCCAGATGCAGTCCGAGGCCGGTGTTGCCGGTTCCATTCATGGTTCTCTCGGCGCCGGTGCTCTGTGTACCACCTTCACCGCTTCGCAGGGTCTGTTGCTCTTGACCCCGAATATGTACAAAATCGCCGGTGAGCTCCTGCCCACCGTTTTCCATGTAACCGCTCGCGCCATCGCCTGCCAGGGTCTCTCCATCTTCGGTGACCACGGTGACGTTATGGCTGTTCGTCAGACTGGTTGGGCTCTCTTGGCCTCCCAGGATGTTCAGGAAGCACAGGATCTCGCCTTGGTTGCCACCGCTTCCACCTTAGATTCTTCCATCCCCTTCCTCCACTTCTTTGACGGTTTCCGTACCTCCCATGAGGTTATGAAAATCGAGCAGCTGACCATGGACGATATGCGCGCCATGATCGATGAGAGCAAGGTTGTTGAGCATCGCAAACGGGCTCTTTCTCCGGATCATCCCACCATCGGTGGTACCGCGCAGAACCCCGACGTATACTTCACCGGTCGTGAGACTGTGAACAAATACTACGAGGCAATCCCCGGCATCGTTCAGAAAAACATGGACAAATTTGCCGCCCTCACCGGTCGTCAGTATCACCTCTTTGACTACCTCGGTGCACCGGATGCAACCGACGTTGTCGTTGTTATGGGTTCCGGCGCTCTGACCGTTGCCTCCACTGTTGAGCACATGATCGCTCAGGGTGCAAAAGTTGGTCTGGTTATCGTTCGTCTGTTCCGCCCCTTTGATGCAGCTGCCATGGTTAACGCCCTGCCCGCAACCGTAGAGCGCATTACCGTTCTTGATCGTACCAAAGAGCCTGGCTCCAACGGCGATCCGCTGTACCTTGACGTTCGTGCTGCTGTCACTGAGGCTGCCGAGTCTAACCCCACCATGATGATCCCCATGATCCTCAATGGTCGTTACGGTCTGGGTTCTGCTGAATTTACCCCCGCCATGGTTAAAGCTGTCTACGACAACATGGCATCGCTTGCTCCCAAGAAAAAATTCTGCGTTGGTCCCAACGACGACCTGGCTTTCACTAGTCTTAAATACGACGCCTCCTACAACATCGAGGGCGACGACGTTTTCCGCGCTCTATTCTATGGTCTGGGCTCTGACGGTACCGTTGGTGCCAACAAAAACACCATTAAGATTATCGGTACCGAGACAGATAACTCTGCCCAGGGTTACTTTGTTTACGACTCCAAAAAGTCCGGTTCCATGACCGTATCGCATCTGCGTTTCGGTAAAAACCAGATTGTTGCCCCGTACCTCATCAATAAAGCTAACTTCATCGCCTGTCATAATCCTGCGTTCCTGGATACCTATGACATGCTCGCCAACCTTGAGCCCGGTGGAACCTTCCTCTTGACCACCACCTTCAGCAAGGATGAGATCTGGGCTCACATGCCTGCCCTGGTGCAGAAACAGCTGATCGAGAAGAAAGCAAAATTCTACATCATCGATGCGGTTAAACTCGGCCTGGCTTTGGGTCTGGGTGCACGCATCAACATGATCATGCAGACCGCCTTCTTTGTTATCTCCAACATCATCACCAAAGACGAAGCGATCACCGCCATCAAGAATGCCATCAAGAAAACCTATGGCAAGAAAGGTGACAAGATCGTTAACATGAACTACTCCGCTGTTGACGGCGCTGTAGACAACATCGTTGAGGTAGCCGTACCGGATACCGTTAACGGTCACGAAATGCCCCCCACCGTTTCCGACGAGGCACCTGAGTTCGTAAAAACCGTTACCGCCAAAATGATGGAAGGTAAAGGTGAGAACATTCCGGTTTCCGAGTTCCCTGTAGACGGTCGCTGGCCCACCGCCACCACCCAGTGGGAGAAACGTAACATCGCCGTTCAGGTTTCCACCTGGGATGCCGAGACCTGTATCCAGTGTGGTCGTTGTTCTCTGGTTTGCCCGCATGGCTGTATCCGTATGAAAGTTGCCACACCTGAGGCTCTTGCAGCTGCCGGTGCTGATGACTCCTTCAAAACAGCTGATGCAGTGGGTAAAGACTTCAAAGACATGAAGTTCACCATGCAGATCTCCACCTCGGACTGCTGTGGTTGTACCCTTTGTGTCACCGTCTGCCCGGCTCGCAAGAAAGACGCCGATGGCAACAAGACCGAGCAGCGTGCTCTCTCCATGGAGATGAACACCGAAGAGGTACGCGAGACCTCACTGAAGAACTGGAAAACCTTCCTGGCCCTGCCTGAGGTTGACGAGTCCCTCATTAACATCGGTACCATCAAAGGTAGCCAGTTCAAACGTCCGCTGTTTGAGTTCTCCGGTGCCTGTGCCGGTTGTGGTGAGACCCCGTACATCAAGCTGGTTACTCAGCTGATCGGTGACCGCATGCTGGCTTCCAATGCCACCGGTTGTTCTTCCATCTACTCTGGTAACCTGCCCACCACCCCGTACTGTACCCGCGAAGACGGACTCGGACCGGCATGGTCTAACTCCCTGTTCGAGGATAACGCAGAGCACGGTTTGGGTATGCGTCAGGCCGTTGACAAACTGGCTAGCCAGGCTGTCGAGCTGCTGGGTGCTGCTGTTGCCGAAGGCATGATCACCAAAGAGCTGGCCGAGTCTCTGACCTCTGCTTCTCAGAATGATCAGGCTGAGATCGAAGCACAGCGCGCCCGCGTTGCCGAGCTGAAAGCTGCCCTTGAGGGTAAAACAGCTCCGATCGCAACCCGCCTCTACTATGTCGCCGACTACCTGGTGAAAAAATCTGTATGGATCATCGGTGGTGACGGTTGGGCCTATGACATTGGATACGGCGGTGTTGACCACGTTCTTGCCAGCGGCAAAAACGTCAACATCCTGGTTCTGGATACCGAGGTATACTCCAACACCGGTGGTCAGATGTCCAAATCTACCCCGCGTGCTGCAGTTGCCCAGTTCGCCGCCGGCGGTAAGAACGCACCCAAGAAAAACATGGGTCTGATCTTCTCCACCTTCGGAACTGTCTACGTTGCCCGCATCTCCCTGGGTGCCAACCCGCAGCAGGCAATCAAGGCTATCCAGGAAGCCGAGGCGTATGACGGACCTTCTTTGATCATCGCTTACGCACACTGCATCAACCATGGTATCAACATGGCCATGGGTCTTGAGCAGCAGAAGAAAGCGGTTGAGTGTGGTCACTGGTCACTGTTCCGTTACAACCCGGATCTCGAGGCAGAAGGCAAAAACCCGATGATCATCGACTCCAAAGAGCCGACCATCTCTTTTGCTGACTACGCAATGAACGAGAACCGTTACCGCATGCTAAAAATGGCCAATCCTGAGATGGCCGATCAGCTCATGGCCGAGTCGCAGAAAGACGTCGACAAGTCCTGGAAGCTGTTGAAAGGTTGGGCGAAAGCTCTTGATGCCGAATAAATCGACATCCAACCTTTGAAGGATCAAAGCCCTGCCGGTTTTCCGGCAGGGCTTTTTTTATATGAGGTGCTGATGAATGATCACACAATTTTATATAATGCTGCGGGGATTAGGAGAAAAAACAATTGATCCTGATTCCTTTACTTGGTTGACCAGAATCGCCAAGACGCAAAAAGGGGAGCCCGGATGATGGGGCTCCCCTTTTTTTGTGTCTCACTTGACCAGACTGTGAAGATGAAGGCTTACTTACCCTCTTCACGCTCCTTGCGCAGACGGTCACGTTCGGCCTTGAGTTCCTGGTACTCTTTTTCGGCCTCGAGCATGGCATTGTCCTGCCGTTGTTTGATTTCAGCTACCTTGGCCTTGATCTTCTCATCTTTGATCTTCAACCCGGGGGCACCAAAAAGGGTGTTTGCCAAATATTTGTTGGCAAAGAGCATCAGCTCGACATCGTCTTCCTTGATCTTTGCCAGGGTCTCCTCATCCACCTCATACGTATCAAGGAAGGATGATTCAAAGATAAATTTGCGAAAGGTTTCCTGGTCTGTGGAGGCCATGAAAAACATACGTTTGGCCGCATCACTCAACGTTGCCTGATGGCCAAAGGATTTACGGCGCATAACCAGACGCAGCCACTCCTTGTTCATCTCGTCACGCAGATCAACGCCCTGATCGGCACGCCACTCACCAATGGTCCATTTTTTGGGTTCTTCATGCCCCTTGCAGTGAGGTTCTTTGACCAGAAAAAAGAATTTTTCCTCATCAGCATCGTTGGTCCCCCCCTCGTGAAAGTCAGCCATACCAACCGGATAGTAGCGGCAGGCCGTGGGGCGATCTTCATAGACGGTACAGCCTTCCGGGGTTACAAAGGGACAGCCGTTTTTCTCTCCGCGTAGCTTGAGCTCCACACCGGGCATGTCGGTCTTCTCCAAGAAGGTCGGCACGGTATATTCAGTGATAAACTCATGGGCGGCAAGCCCCAGCCGTTTACGCAGAATCAGAATATCGTAGGGAGTGAGGACAATCTTGATGTTATGACAGCAGGCAGTAAAGCAACTGACACCGGGGTGACAGGAAAACTGAAGTGCAGAATCAAGGGTCAGCTTTTCCGGCATAATATTGGAAGGATTTTTATCTGTCGCCTTGAAAAAATCGGATTCGTTCTCAATATGTTCATCATTAGACATGGGGTAATACCTCGAAGTGCAGATGATTCTCACCTAAATCCGTATGTCTGCTCGCTACGAGCAGCAGGTTTTGCTGAACAGAGAAAATGAATGCGGACATTTTTTTGTACAAGATGGTGGTACGCTGTTCAGCGACAACACTGTCACGGATGCAGGACTCAGACAGTTTAAGGCCCTGACGGGCTGCATCGGAACTGGTCATAATACCATGCACTCTCTCACTGTCAAATCCTATCCGGCCCCTCCCCTAGCTTTCTTATGCTGAATCCGTGGTTCAGGTACATATTGACGCGGCAGGAGTCGATGCTCTACATGGTTCAAAACAAATTCCTAACAAAAACGTCCCAGAGAAAAGAAAAATAGGGGGCTCGAGCATATTTTATGTCAATTCTCCCTTAAACCTGCTAAGAGGAGAGAAACAAGCCCTTAACCGCAACATTACAAATATGAAAAAAATTTTCACTCATCCCATTGATTTAAGCAAAGTCGATACCCTGATCTATCACCTCCCAGATGGTCCGACTTTTTCCGTGGAAATGGATGGCATGGCAGATTTCCTCGACTTTGAAATGGAACTTGGCGATATCTGTGATACCTCTGATATCGACGGTGTTGTCCATTTCTTCCCACGTGGCAACGCCTGAGCCCCCTCCCTTCCTCACCCCTCTCTACTTTTCTTTTCCTCTTTCATGTCTTCCCTTATTGATACCCGATTTGACGGACACATCCATACCCGCCTCTGCAATCATGCAGAGGGGGAAATGGAGGAATATGTTCAGGCTGCGATCAATCGTGGTCTGCGGACGATGTGTTTTCTTGAGCATCTGGAAACCAAGATCAACTACCAACCATCGTGCTGGCTGGAAGACGAAACCTTTGTCACCTATTTTGCCGAAGGGGCCAGACTTAAAGAACTCTACCGGGATCAGATTGAGATACGCCTTGGCGTGGAAATGGGGTTTAACCCTTTGGCCGTCGAGGTAATACAACAAAGACTGCAGCGTTTTCCAATTGAACGTATTGGCCTCTCCTGCCATTTCCACCTGCATGCGGGACGCCACCTCAACCTGCTCAGCCGAAGGCGGCAAAGCTTGGACATTCTCGAAGAGCTTGGTGCAGAGGATGTGTTGACCACCTATCTAAACACCCTGACCCAAGCGGTAGCCACAGTCGACTGCGATGTACTCTGCCACCTGGATGCAGCGCTGAGACACTTGCCAGGAATAACCTTCACCCAGGAGCACAAAGAGCAGATTGGCCTCTTGCTTGATACGCTCAAACGAAAAAATAGAGCCCTAGAGATCAACACCTCAGGTTTTGATTACCGGGGATCAGCCTTTCCCGCCCCCTGGATCATCACTGAGGCTCTTAAACGTGAGATCCCTCTGCAGGCAGGTTCCGATGCCCACCGCCCCCAGGATGTGGGCCGTTACTTCCAGGAGTTACCGGAATATCTGGAAGCATTGCGTCCATAAGCACTCGCAGACTCAGCGGAGATAGGTCCGTCCTTCGTAGCTCCTTCATAGGCCCGGATCATACCGTATGGTGGCCGCTCATCACCTCAATCAGCAAGCTGAAAATACATCTATAAAAAAAGCCCGCAACCTGAGGGATGCGGGCTCGTAGCAACTCTTTGTTCTACTTTATACCTTGATAAATTTGGCCATAGCCGCACGCAGGGAATCCGCGTTAAACGGCTTGAGCATGATATCGTTCACCCCAGCATCAGATGCAGCCTCGTGGTCCTGGACATCGGACTGGGTCGTTACCATGATTACGGGTAAAGCATCTTTATCGTAGATGGTGCGGATTTTTTCGGTCAACTCGATTCCCGAAATTTCCGGCATATTGAGGTCTGTCAACACCAGAGCTGGCTTCTCCTTGGCTAACCACTCAATGGCTCCTGCGGGAAACTCAAAGAGGATCGGATCAAAGCCAAGCTCATGGAGAGTCGCTTTATAAATATTGAGGATCATGCGGCTATCATCAACGGCACAGACCTTAACCCGGGCCCTGCTGTCGCCTTCATCACCGGCAATCTTAACAGCAAAATCATCAAGTCCCTCCCGTTTCAGTAGGACCTCATAGTGGCTCTTGATGTCACGATGGGCATGGGGCAGGTAGACCAGGGCCAACTCCTGAAAATATTCTTCATGGGCCAGGCTGAGAAAGATATTATCCACTTGGGCATTGACGATAATCTTGACGATGTGCCGGGCCTCATCGTTTTGGGGGCGAATCATGTTTTTAATGCCCGCGGCTAAGATCTCGTTAAAGTTACGATCGATCGCCCGGGCAGCTGCCGTGCAGACATGATCCTCGCTGTCCGTGAGTCCGGCCGCCAGCGTGTACGCGCCTTTACGCAGAGGCAATAGGGCCAGTGCCTCATAGGCGGCAAAGCGAACGTTGGCATTTTTGGGCACAGTATTTAAGAGCGTACGTATCGGCATGATTGCGCTGTCATCACCGATCTCACCCAAAACATTGAGGGTATGAATCAGGAGATCGCTGTCGCTTTCTTTGAGGTTTTCAATCAAGACCGGTACGGCCTTGTCCCCGATACGTACCAACTCATCCTTGGCATAAATACGCATATGCGCGTAATGCGAGCGCAGGGTGTCATTGAGTTTTTCTAAAGAGACCTGATCCTGTACTTCGGCAAAGATGCCCAGAATAATCAGATCCAGCTCATTATCTGTCCCCATACGTTCTGCAAGGCGGTGCATGGCGGTGTTGGTTCCCACCTGCCCCAAGGCATGAATCGCGGCAATGATGAGTTCTCGATCAGCGGCATAAAGGTAGTCGGTGAGGGTGTTGATCGACTCTGGATCTGCGATCAGCCCTAGATTGTCGATGATGAGCTTAATCGTCGGATTGTCATTGGTGTGGGCAAGCAGATCAATCAGACCGGGGGTTGCCTCTTCGAGCTTGAGTTCACCTGCTGTCTCGATCATGACCGTTTTATCGCTGACCGAATTGTCTTTCAACGTCTGGACCAAAACCTCAGGATAGGCAATCAGGTGCGAAATCAAAGTCTCGCGAACAATGGGCAGGGTATCTGTCAACTCCCGGTGAGAAGTAAGCAAATGGTTTAACAGGGGTACGGTGAAATGAACATCGCCGCGGGAAATTTCATAGAGCAGACGGTTTTGACTTTTTTTATCGAGATCACCGATGTGGTCCAGAACAAGACGGGCTTTGAGTAAATCACCAGTCTGGATATTTGCCTGAATCTCCTCAATCATGTGATCAAAATTCACGTCAGCCATTCCGTACCCCTGTTACATCCTTAAAGGACTATTCTAATTTTGGTCAGCTTATCAGCCAATCAACATCTAAGCGACTGATTACATTCGAACCT
Organism: uncultured Desulfobulbus sp.; assembly: GCF_963664075.1. Classification (NCBI taxonomy): domain Bacteria; kingdom Pseudomonadati; phylum Thermodesulfobacteriota; class Desulfobulbia; order Desulfobulbales; family Desulfobulbaceae; genus Desulfobulbus; species uncultured Desulfobulbus sp. The sequence goes on along the minus strand of NZ_OY760916.1, from coordinate 462,799 downwards.
CCACATAAGACCATGCTATCGAATTTTCCGAGATGGTCAAGGAAGACTTGTATTTCATAGGATCGAGTGCCCGCATTACAGAGAATTATCCAATTTTTATTCGTGGGAATTTCCCCATGCCGCTCACGAACCTGGCCGTATTCAAATCCAAACCATTTATCGGAACCGTATTTTTTGACGTACGGTTCCGCCTCTAAAGGATGACGGACATCAAGAACCGCCCAATCGGGCTCAATACTCATATCCTTCATCCACTCCAGAAAACGATTCAGATCAACCCGGCGTAAACGATTATCGCACATATTTTCTGCCGCGTAGGCCGCAGCATTGATCGAATCGATGGCTGAGGAAAATGGAGGTGCATAGGCCATCTCCACCAGACCAAAATCTTCAATCGTGCCTCCTTTGGCAATAAGTGCTGCAGCGGTATCCACCCGTGCTGAGATGGAATCATTCATCATACCAAAAGCTTGCAGCCCAAGGACCCGACGGGTTTTTCGATCAAATACCAGTTGCATGATGACCACCGCCTGATCAGGAAAAAAATGGGCTCGATCCGGAGGAGAGGTCAGGGAATAGTCAGCATCAAACCCTTCCGCCAGAGCAGCTTCATAGGTCAGACCAGTTGCTGCGATACACCGCTCAAAGGCCTTCATGATAAAGGAGCCAAGGACCCCCTTGAATGTTGCGGGAATACCTGCCAGGTTATCCCCCACGACCCGCCCCTCACGGTTGGCAAGCGAGCCCAGTGGGGCCAACATGTCTTTTCCGGTAACCAGGTTGGTCAAAGCCACGCAGTCACCGGCTGCATAAATGTCGGGGTCAGAAGTCTGCATCCGCTGGTTGACCTTGATGCCGCCAAAGGCCGCAACGTCAAGCCCGGCCTCTCTGGCCAGCTCACTGCGGGCACGAACGCCCACCGCCATAATGACCAGGTCCGCCTCCAGGGTCCGTTGGGTGGTTTTCACCCCACACACCTTGCCCTCATCGTTTCCAAGAAGTTCCGTGGCAGATTCTTCCGTGTAGACCGGAATATTATTTTCTTTGAGATGCTTTTTCAGCATATCGGCCATGTGACGATCAACGATCCGAGGCAGCAGCTGGGGAGCAAGCTCCAACAGCACGGTTTCAACGCCCCAGAGATCCGTCAAAGCTTCGGCCATCTCGATACCTATCGCCCCACCGCCAATAACCACCGCCTTACTCACCTGGCCTTTTGCGATGCGAGCTTTGATTTCAATGGCCTTATGCAGGTTCGCAATGGAAAAAACGCCATCGAGATCCGCCCCGGGGATAGGGAGATCAAAAGGTTTTGCCCCGGTTGCAAGCATTAATTTATCGTAAGGCAGATCCTGTTTTTGGCCACTGTCCAGATTTTCTACCTGCACGGTCTTCGCCTTACGATCAATGGACAAGGCTCGGGTGCGGGTCATGGTTTTGATGCCTTTGGATCCCTCAAAATACTGCGCATCACGAACCACATGAAAACTGGTAGCCCTGAGTTCACTCTCATCAGAGACATCACCACTCACATAATAGGGGATACCACAACCACCGTAAGAGATCAGGCTGTCCTGATCAATGAGGGTCACATCCCAGTCGGGCTGCAGGCGCATCAGTCTGCAGGCGGCTTTGGGGCCTGCGGCAACGGCTCCAACAATGACTATTTTTTTGCTCATGCTTTCTCCTCCTCAAAAGGTCAAAGGGTATTTGCAACTTGCGTTGCTACGTATTGATTACAAATTCGACTAGATACAATGGTCATTTCACCAGATTCTTTTCAACTGTCGATGCCTTTTGGATCTGATCACTACCAAGCGGTTTGGGCAAGCTCGCGGTGATCTGCCCCCCCAAGCCACGAAGAAATTCCTTGTGCTTGTAGATGGGCTTTACCTGGGTGCCAGTTATATGAGCCGTCGCGGAAAACTGGCCAAAGGCAGAAATGCCGGCCTGGTGAAGAAGCTGCTTGGTCACAGGAAGTTTGACATCATAGCGAATGCTGCCATTTCGCCCCTTACTGCCGGTAATAACCAGATCTGCATTTCCACAGCCCAAACGAAGAGGAGCACAGGTCATGGCGCCATTCCACCCCTCGCAGACGAGTTCCCGCTCTAAGAAACGCAGGGGAGTAGAATCAAGCCCTGCACTCTTGAGCAAGTCGTTCAAACCATGTATCGCCTGGGGGGTCGCTTGATGGAGATCCAGGACCAAATTAAAATCTGGCCGTCGCCCCACCTGAGCAAGCGGTAAAGAAAAATGATTTACCCGCATCCCCAGCCGCCCAGTCGCCGTCAGCAGAGAGCCAAAGGGCCCAAATTGTGTGAGAAGATCGTCGATAAGCTCAGGCGTGAGCACCAACCCAGCAAACAATTGGGTTCCTTGTGGTATGGTTAAGCTCAGGCCTCCTGCCTGCGGACGCCACTCTGCCATCCCCGCAAGCTGCCCCTGTCCAGCTCTTCCCCGGATTTGGGCACGAAGCAAAGATCGGTTCAAGTCAAATGCCAGAGGGACCTCTTCGATCTCCATTCCAAAGCAGCGCAAACCATGTACCTGCAGATCCCCACTGAGGGTCACCTCTTGTAGACGAAGGGGAAGATACAACGGTAGACTGAGAAGAATATTGCCCGCATCCACCTGAGTTATGTCGATTTTATGAGAAATTAATCCGGTAAGTGCCTGGGTAAACCAATCACTTGCAGGCTGCAACTGTCCATGGAGCTCCAACAACGTGGGAATCTGACCATAATGAGCCAAGCCTCCCCCGGTAAACCGGCCTACCTGGGTTTCACAGTTCAGTGCCGTTACCCTGTACACCTGTTCTCTCACCCGCCGAGGTCCAAGGGTAAAAGATACCCTCAGATCCGGTTCCTCCAGCAGAACCTGCCCCCCCTGACGGAGTTGAAATCTATCTACTGCGAGTGACACCGAAGTGGATCGAGCCCGCTCTTGGTTTCGTGGCTGCAGCTTGAGGATTCCCTTTGCCTTGCCATCCACAGCCATATTGGGATCCAGCCAGCCCTGTTTTTGCCACCAAGGTGTTAACAACCTCATCTCACCTGCGGCCTGAAGGCTTAACTGGAGGGAGGAAACATCGCCTGAGGCCTGTAACTGCAGCTCAAGGCCTACATCAGGCCCGCTGAGATGTAATCGTTTCAGATCAAAGGAAAAAGGCCGGAAGCTTAACCGACAAAACGGGTTTGGGGGGAGGTTGGGTGCTTGATTTTTTTCAATAATCTCCAGGGGCCTCAAGTGCAGCCCCCCCTGATGCAAAGAGCTTTGCTCCTCACTTAATTCCATATGTTGTGCTGCAAAAAGCTGCCCCCCATCATCTGCAAGAACGAACTGGTCAAGCCCTCCTTTAAGCTCATGCAAATACAGGTTATTCTTGTACCACCACCCCCCAGTCTGTACCTGCAGATTACCCTGCAGCCTGCAACCATTTTTTCGCTGGCTCCATGCATTCACCAGTGACTGCACCCGTGCCAGATCAAGGGCAACATCGAGCTGACAAGGTGCAGTTGCCTCTCTTGGGCTACCCAAGGAATTTTTCTGTTCCTGCGCCAGATTCAGAGTAACAGTCCCCGGCCACCCTTTAGCGGTAAGCTCTCCTGCAACCAGATCCAACAAATGTCGATATCCTGCTTTCCCAATTGTCTCTGCCTGCACGATTAATCTATCTTGGGGCACTAACTGCTGACCTTGCAACTTCAGAGAAAAATTTTCTATATTGAGCTCACTCTTTCGCTTAAGCAGCCCTGTTTTCAACAGTGTAGATTCAAGCTCGAGGTTGAGCTGCCCACGGGCATGGACAGGCAAGGCAAACAGCTTATCCAACTCGCTAAAAAGCCTATCTAAATCTGCGGATGCCTGGAGTTGGAAATGATCAGCCTTGCCCCCACCTTGCACCTCAAGAAAAGGAGCATGCAGGCTCAGTGAACGAAGCTCAAGAGCATCGGGTTGAAGCATGGCTTTGAGTTGCAGAGCCAGAGGCTCTTTCCAGGTATACACCTGGTCGTCCTGGGTCAGCTCAAGCGTATGGGTCGTACAGTCAGCCTGAAGGTCAATTTGGCGGGGCTCCCCCGTTGCTTGAAAAGAAAAGTCCAGAGTTCCCTTATCAACCTGCGTGTTTTGGTGAATGGCAAGCAAATGGGGAAATGCTGTGCTCAGCAATGCTATATCGGCCCGTCCCTGGCCTGCCACCTGAACCTGACTGGAGTCAAGGATTCCTTTGGCTGTAAAACTGACAGGTTCGGATTGCAGCTCCAACCTGGAAAGATGCCACCCACGTAAAGGATGTCTTTTTCCGGCAAAGGCAAGTTGTGCCTGCGCAAAACGAGGATGATCTCTTCCCAGAAAGCCACCACTGAGTTCAAGCGAGTTCAGCTGAGCCTCTCCCTTGATATCTAAATCCTCAATGCCTGCCATATAGAACGTCCCCTTGCCCTGAACGATTCCACTAGCTTGAGGTATCTGAGGAAAACGGTTGGCGATGACGGTGGCAATAGGCTCGATTTCCATGGAGTGTACAGCAAAAGAGGACTCAGAAATAAGCGCGCCTAAAAAATGTTGTCCGGCACTGGGCAGATTGACAAACCCCTCAGCCTGGAATTGCCCTCGGGTCTGGTCACTTTGAAAATCAAGGCGAAATTTCACAGTCCCATCGGCAAGATCACCATGGACAGCTACATTCTGAGCCAAGACCTGGGGGCCTGCTCCAGCCTGCTCTTCGGAGCGTACTATCCCCTCTTTGATCCGCAGACGAACACTGTGCTGTTCCCACCAGGAGATGGGGAGCTGTTGAGAGCCAGCCCCAGGGCTCTGTGGATTCTCGGCGAGGGAATCCGATAACACATCGACAGGTTGCACAAAATCCAGCGTTGGTTGTTGCAGTGTTACCTCCCCCAGGTAGCCAGGTGCAACCAGCAGAGTAAACAGCCCCTTATCGGAACTGCCGGCAGGCAGATACAGCCGTATCCCAAGTCGCTGATGAGTATATCCAATTTTTTTACAGGAGATGCCGTCAAACCAGGTAAACGAACAACTCTCCACTTCCAATTTCCCGGGTATTGTGGAAGAAAATACCTTGTGGAGAAGACGAAAAACAGAAGGGGAAGAAACAAGCGCGGGGAGTAAACAGATAAGCGCAATAACCGCTGCAACAGCAGCCAAGCTGATAAAGCGCCTGCGGAGTTTCAAGATCATTCCCCCAAGTGGACGACAACTGATGATAAATAGTGGAGACTAAAGAAGTAACTTGCCTCGAAAGATTGGGCTTGTCAACCCTCGATTGTATGGGAAGAGAAGGGAAGGCGAAGAAAACTCTCAGTACCACATAGGTGTGGTGTTTTTTTGGAGGGCGTACGGGGCAAGAACTTTCTTCAGGAAGGACGAAACAGTTGTCCCTTATGAATCATCTCCGTCAGTTCTGCCATCTTTTGTTCATAGCATTCAGGACAGATGCCATGGCTTAAATCTGTTCCCAGGGTCTGGTGAAGGAAATGCTCAATGGTGACCCATTGAACAGAATCCTGCCCGGCCTGGCCCATTGAGCGAATCTTTTTACAGTCTGAGCAGATGGAAATAATCGGTGTATTGGGCTTTCGACTTGCTTGCCGATCCGCACGGATCTGCAGGCTGGTGGTGACCCGTTCGACCATTTCTTGAAAAGCATACGGTTTGATCAGATAGTCATCGGCCCCAAGTCGCAAGGCGCCGATAGCTGCTTCAAGTTCCCGATGCCCGGTGAGGATAAAAACGACACACTCAGGATCCATCTCCTTTGCACGGCGAAGCACCTCAAGTCCACTCATCCCATCCAGAACCAGATCAGTGATGATGAGGTCGTACTTGCGATCAAAAAGCGCAAGCGCCTCCTCTCCACTGGACACGGCATCGGCAATAAAGCCCTGCTCCAAAAGATCGAGGCGAAGCGTTTCCCTGATCAACTCTTCATCATCAACTATAAGAACAACTTCCTGCGCCAAAAGTCCCACCTTTACATATCTGCATGCTCGATTGGCAGGGTAAAAACCATTGCTCCTATTCCCTGGACGGGTTGAGTTATCTGCATGGTCACGCCCTGGAGTTCTAGAATAGAATGAACGATTGCCGTGTCACTGTCAAGGGGGAGTTGGCTACTCCGCAACTGGTCAAAAAGCTGTAGCAGTTGCTCATAATGGGAAGGAGCCACCTGACATTGTATAATCAGGCGAATTTCGTCAGCGTGGCGGAGAGATTGCAAAGTCAGCTCTCCACCAGCCCCGGCCAATGCCCGCCCGACAGTGAAGAGAAGCTGCAGCAGCATTTGTCGCAACTGCTGCTCGTTTCCAATGACCCAGATGGGATCCTCCAGTTGCAGAGGATGCACCAGCACTCCGAAAAGTTTGAGCTGCTTGTGCAAAAGCCTCATAACAAAATTGAGAACTTGCTGCAGATCAGTCACTTCTTTTTTCAGGCAATGAGGTCCCATGACCGCCTGAATGTCTTTGAGCAATGCCTTCATGCGAGTACACTGTGCAAGTGCCAGTGGCAGCAGATGTGCGTCCTGCCCAGTCAAGGATCCATGACGCGATAATCGCTCAAGAAAGGCAGTTACGCCACAGAGCGGATTATTCAGTTCATGGGCCAGAGAGCCTGCAAGCTCCCCCATAAGCCGGGACTTCTCACGCTCAAGTTGTTCCAGCGAAATCAGCTCCTGCGTGTGGCACAAGCAGGCCTCATCCTCTGGAGCGTTGTTTTGCCAAGCTTTTTCTACAGACACACTGCCTCACGAACACAGAAAACCGGTCACTCAAAGGTAACCAGAGGTTGCATGTTGTTACAAAGGACTTTCCCTATAACAGTTATACCGATAGCCAACATCAAAAGGAACACCCATGTGGAAAAAAATTTGCAGTACGGAAGAACTTCAGGCAGCCTGTGCATCGACTTTGATTCCCACCCTTGGCATCGAGTTTACCTTCCTAGGTGATACGTATCTGGAGGCCAGGATGCCTGTGGATGCACGTACCATGCAACCTATGGGATTTCTCCATGGGGGTGCCTCAGCGGCTCTGGCGGAAACTGTGGGTAATGCCGCCGCCTACCTCTGTGTTGATGAGGGGCTCTTCTGTGTGGGACTTGAAATTAATGCCAATCACATTCGCCCAGCCGGTCCGGGATGGGTCACGGCCCGCGCAACCAGCCTCCATATCGGTCGGACGACGCAGGTTTGGGAAATCAAGATATCAGATGAAAAAAATCAACTGATCTGTGTTTCCCGCCTGACAGTGGCTGTCCTATCTGCGCAGGAACAAAGGGTGGGCTTTCCTTGATCCTCTTTTGCTGAAGATTAAAAAGATCCAGTACTCCTCAAATTATTCCAGGAGTACTGGATCCTGACGGTGTTTTATTCCTGACAAAGAACGTATCTTTTGCCTACCGCTGTGCACTGGTCATATCACGCAGGGTATCAGCAATCCCTCGCGTGTTATTTGCTGTATCCTCAGTTTTCTCGCTCGTCCCCTTAATCGCCTCTAAGAGCGATGACAGGTTGCCCACACTCTCGTTTTGCGACTCAATCTTTCCGGCCACCTCCCCGATCTCATTGGCCAGATTCGTAATTTGCTGACTGATCTCCAGAGCGTTGGTCCGTGAACGTTCAGCCAGAGAACGAACCTCATCGGCAACAACGGCAAAACCACGCCCGCTCTCCCCTGCCCTGGCTGCCTCAATGGTGGCATTGAGCGCTAAAAGGTTAGTTTGATCGGAAATCTCTTCAATAATTTCAACCACGCTTTGGATCTTGCGGCTGGCATCGGCGAGCTCTCGGGTGCTGGCCGCCGTCTGACTGGCCTGACTGGCAAGATCGGTGAACTCACTTCCCAGTTGATCAATGGTCTGGACCTGTTCTTCAATATGCGAGACCAGCCCATCCATGGATCCATTTAAATCATTGGCAGACTCCTCTATCTGGCTGGCCATAATCTGCCGCTGGTTTTCAGCCTCGTAGAGTGTTTGCCCCAGGTCATTGAGTCCATTGAAGACCTGGGTCATGGTGCTGTCGACCCCGGAGGCCTCAAGCTGTGCATCATAATTCTTCTGCTTGAAATCCTGAATCTGGCTCACAATAATTCGTGAAAGTCCGCTGAGTTTGGCCACATGGCGAGCCAGAAAAAAGGACTTGAAGTTGCCGTAATGAATCACAAAGTTATCTACGAAATCATCATGAAATTTCTCTCCCGATTCCACCCGGAAAAAAAAGATCGCAGTCAAAGTCTGATTCAGGTTCAGCCCCAGGATCTCTCCAAAGGTGGAAAACCCGGCAATGGCCGCTCCCTGGAGGACTTTTCCCATACCGGATAATTCGCGCTCGTTGCACAATCGCCTGAGAATACAGTCATTGAGCATACCAGCAATGGGGGGGCTGGGTTTCCCTTCCATAAATTTCTTAAAATCTGCGGCCGAGTTGTCTACCAGTCCGGTTCGCCGAACCATCAGCAGCTCATCACCGGCTGCAATATCACAGTAAAAATGAACCTGCTGCGCCTCGAGATTGATCTGCGCGATCGAGCGCACCAGCATCTCATTGCCCACTCGAATAGCGAAGGAATAGTCGGCAAGTTTCTGCTCCAGCTTATCCGGAGTGCACTGCAAGGTATCACAGAGGGCATCGATCAAGGTCACAATTCTTCCCTCTGGATTCAGAACCTGGCTGACATAACGCTGCTCAACCGAGGCGGAAAGAATGGGAAACCTATGATTGGTCGGTTGAAAGTTCTGGGATTTCATCACCCCAAATCGTACATTGGGCGCGGTCTTGATAAAGGCGATCAGGGCATGATTTTCGTATTTCTTTTTGCCGTCATGGAGCCAGGTGTGCTGAAAGTCAAGTTTTCCCCCGGCCGAACCGCCGACAAACAGACAAGGAAAACAGCCGGAGTCGTACAAAGCCTCCATAAAAAAAGATTCAGAGGCAGACAAGCCGTCAAAAAGAATGTAGGCAAAGGTATCGCGAAAATCGATATCAAAGGGAATGCGTACCCCCTGAATACTTTTTTTTATATTGGCAATGCGGTCTGCAAGGTTTGTCGTGACAACACCTCGGCGGAGATCTTCACAGCCCAAAGGCACACTGACAACCGCTGCCTGCCGAATGACCGAGCCGTCATAACATTGGACCACAACCCGATCCCACTGGGTACCGGTCTGACAATAAAGCCCCCCCTGGCTGGCGTACAACTCACCCGCTGTGGAACAGATACTCATAGCCACCCCGGGAAAATGTTTGCTTATCTGTGCTGCGACCTTATCGATATCAACATGGGGAGAAACATAGGCCGTAATAAAGGTAGGGCTTATGGTTAGGGCGGCAAGCTTCCCTGCGAGCTTCCCTGTTGAACTCTCGATAACCACACACCCCTGGGCTAAACGAGTACTCCCTTTGCTTTTCCTGCTCCATCCCAAAAAATTCATCCGTACACCTCTGTGCATTAGTATGTAGTGCAGGGGGACGATCAAGCAGGTATGCCCCCTATGTATCCCCTCATGATATTGAGACGACAAGGTCGAAACGGCACCCGTTTCACGGTGTCATTTCTCTTTCATTCAGGCTATCGTTTTGCCAGGGCAAATGCAAAAAAAGAGATGAAAAACTATTGAAATGAGGCCTTTTCCTCATCCTAAAGAAAATTTTGTAACAGAGACTCCGCTAGAACAATTATTTGAGTCAAAATGACCGGTCCAGAAAAAAAAACCGAAGAGGTGACTCATTCTCCCCCTTCGGTTTCATCTCGTAACCGGAATAAATCCGCCCCTTCTTTAATAGAAGAGCAACAACATCATCGTCAGCACCACAAGAAAGATGATTGTCATACCGGTACCGGTTTTGACATAATCCATGGTCTGATATCCACCCGGCCGCATAACCAGCGCGTTCACCTGGTGGGTGGGCAGCACAAAGGTGTTGGAGGCTGAAAGAGCCACCACCATGGCCGCGAGTCGAGGATCAACGCCCATCTCAAAAGCCATGGTCATGGCAAGAGGCACCAAGAGCACCGTGGCGCCCACATTGGAGACAACCAGGGTAAAGAAGGAGGTCAATAGGCCAATAATCAAAAGAAACAAAACCTCTGGTACAGTTCCTACAAAATGCATGATCGAGGTTGCCATCCACTCAGCTGCTCCGGTTTTTTGAAAGGCAAGCCCCAATGGAATCAAACCTCCGAGCAAAAAAACGGTCATCCAGTCAATGGATTTATACGCCTCATCAATGGTGAGCACCCGAGTCAGGATCATCCCTAAAGCACCGGTGAGCAGGCAGACGGAAAGCGAAACATTGATCGGCATCCCCAGCGCTGTAGAAACAGGTTTAAGCCAGAGAATCATGGCAATGGTAAACACCAGTAAGCCAAAAGCATATTTGGCTTTATCTTCTCGAACTTCCTCTCCTTTAATTTCGTTGGTAAAGGCAAAGTAGTCCTTTTGCGCCAGATTTAAAAACTTATTCCAACGGCCAAACATCAACAGGGCATCACCGGGTTTAATAATCTCAAGCGTTATCTGGTTGAACTGACAAATCCCTTCACGGCAGAGCACCACAGGGACAATACCGTTTTGCTTGCGAAATCGTAGCTCACGCATGTTTTTTCCCACCAGATACGAGCGAGGCGTGACGATTCCTTCGACCATTCCGGCATTGTTAGGCGAAAAGTCCTCGGCAAAGACATCCAGTTCACCTTTAAACACCCAGCCCAGATCTTTGGCACACTGGCGTACATGAGCCTCATTGCCGACCAGGGCCAGCGTCTCCCCGGAATGGATCAGCTCCCAGCGGGTGGGGGCATAGTTTTTTATCCTTTTCTCCGGCGAGTAGACACCAGCGATGGTCACGTGATAGCGATCACGTACATGCAGCTCCTGCAAGGTAAACGAACCGAAATCACCGGGAATTTCTATTTCAAAGACCCCTGCAATTTCCTGATAGGTATCGGCCAGAGAGGCTGGCATGATTTTATTCTGCCCCTGTGCTTCGCCTTTTGCCGGAATAACAAAGCGGCCAAAGATCACAAAATAGAGCACTGCAGCCAAGACCAAAGCAAGACCGATGGGAGTTTGTGTGAACATCCCCAAGGGTTGTATGGTCGCATCGAATATTTTTAACTCGTTGGACTGGGCGATGAGATCATTAAGTAAAATAGTCGGACTTGCCCCAACCAGCGTTATTGTGCCGCCAATAATGGCGCAGTAGGCCATGGGCATAAGAATTTTTGAAGCCGGAATTCCAGTCTGGCGGGCGATACGACGTACAGCAGGAAGAAAGAGCGCGGCCGCCCCAATGTTTTGCATAAAACTGGAAATGAAGGCGACGGTGAGGGATATAAAAATAACGATCTTATTTTCTGACTTTCCTGCTCTGCGCAAAATCTGCCGTGCCAGAATATTCATACAGCCAGTCTTATCAAGTCCGGCGCCGATAATGACCACAGCAATAATAGCGACAACTGCGTTACTCGATAGCCCACTAATGGCCTCTTGTGGGGTGACCAACCCCAAAAGGGGCAAGAGAACCATCATCATCAGCCCCACCACATCCACCCGTACCCACTCAAAGACAAAGAGGGCAATCACTAGCACCAAAACAGCAAAGACCAACCCTATTTTCGGGGTGAAAATAACGTCAGCTGGCAGGGTACGGATTTCTGCAAAAGCAGCACAAGCACCAACAAAAATTACACTTACGGTTATAAGCAAGCCAATCAGGATGTTGCGCATATCTCTCCTTTGAGTCTGCTGAATTGGTGATTGGGCGATAGCGGCGACAAACCACATGTTCAAGGTGCTGAGCCAGCAGGGAAATCCGACATTTCGACCTTACACTTAGGTGTATCATCATTTTTCTAGGAATTCTAAACAGTTTTTCCTATGGGTTAATTCAAGACCAGTGAAAGGTACTTTTGCGATCACTCCTCACAGAGATAGAGTCTTGAAACAAAAGTATTTTTAGAAATTTAGATAAAAAAAGATAAGGCCCGTACAGAACGGGCCCAGAAGGGAAAAGTAAAAAATAGCGTATAGGGAATCCCCTGAAACGAGCAAAGGTGTTAGAAACCGTGGTGCAGCACCTTGGAGGCGTACATTCCCGCTATAAACTTACGAATCGATGGTTCAAGATTAAGAAACTGCAACCCGGCAGTATATCCATGTCCCCCGGAGCGAACGTAGCGCACCTGGGCACTGGCGATAATTTGTTTTGCTCCTAACATCATGCCTACTTTAAGATTTTGAAACTCATCAAGCGGAGTCTTTAAATCCAACCCCAGCCCACCTTCACTTAAATCCCGCAAAGAGGCATTAAAGGTGCCGGTCGTGCTGGCTACTTTGACCGCTACGTGACCACTGCCATAGAGGTTGGCCATGTCGGTCCTGGTCATACGCTTATGGAGACGTTGCCCGTCACGACAGTCGGGGCTGTAATCCCACTCCATTTCCAAGCCTTCCAGATTAGGGACATCGTCCCATTCTTTTTTCTCCATGGACGCCTCCACACAACGGCTCTGCCGATAATCGATACCCAGTTTTCGGGATTTATAGACCGGTTTACACTAAAAAGATCTTATTTAAATAGCTTAGCGATGAAACAGGTATGAGGCAAGGAGCACAAAGAAAATTTAAAAATTTTTTTGCTTATTCTTCGCAGAGTTCCTCATATTTCCACTGAACTAATTGTGTTCCCAGGCTGCCCCCTGCCTGCACACATGAGGAATTATTCTTGACACAAAAACCACCAGCCAAGACAATACCAGAAGTATGTATTGATTATTTAAAAAAAGCCTCTTCACAACCCCAGCAAATGGAGAGACATGTCCACGACAACCTTATCCCACGGTCAATCACAGGCAGTATCGTGCACCATCACATCTCTGCATCTCCCCCATGCACCCATCTTTGCCGATAGAGCACACCGTTGTCAGGTCTTAGCAAAGGATAATCCCTTTGCACGTCAGCTCACATTTTGTGCCGCTCTGGCAAAACAACAGGATCTGGAATTCCAGCAGTTCCCTTCATTGCCTCTACCCGATGAACCTTTACTCCAGCACTGTCAGAAATATGAAATACCGCCGCTTTCTCCTGCGGGTTGGCCCCCACATCCCCACTGGCAGGAACTGGTGCATCGACTGATCAGAGCCACCGCCCCTGAACTCTCCCAGAAAGACCAACAGGCCCTGCAACGATGCCCGACAACGGATATCAGCTGGCTGGACCTCCAAAAATCACATTTGCTGGGTGGCAACAGGCAGCTGCTCGAACCAATGATCATCCCCATCATCAGTGGAGCGCTCCAGGTACAGTGGAGTTCCCTGGCCGCCCGGTTATCGATGCAAGGTTTACGAAGTGCAAGCCAACACTCTCGCTGTCCGGTCTGTGGAAGTCTTCCCGTTGCGGCCACTTGCGGCCTAACGGAGACGACAACACATTCGCGCGACCTCCACTGCTCTTTATGCAACAGCGTCTGGAAAATCGATGCAAACACCTGCAGCACCTGTGGAAGTAATGAAGGGCTTGATACGCAAAACAGCTGTGAACACCTGCCTCATGTTCAGGCAGAAATCTGTCACTACTGTAGGAGCTATCTCAAACGCATCAACAATGATCTGGCAGTAGAAGCAGAGCCTGTGGCCGATGACCTGGCCTCAATGGAACTCGACCGGAGGATGCTGGCCAAAGGTCTGAGTAGATCTGGAGTAAATTTACTGCTTCTACCTCAAGTGTAGCCATAGAGGCTAAGGTCCCCTACCACGAAGATATTCTTCATCCTTTTGACCTTGGCTCTTTCAGGCAAGATACCATGCTGCCCACTCCTCACAGGTGCACGATTGCCTAAGCATTTCAAATGCCAGATTATCCAACAAGCTCCAACTCTTGAAAAAAGAACGATTAATCAGTTGTGACAAGCAGGAATATTCATCAAAAAAAGCCCGACGTGCATGACACACGCCCGGGCTCTGGAATTATTTCCTCTATTTGCAATACGCTCAATAACAGGTTGGCTTCGATTTTATTTCAACCTGTTTTATAGGCTGCCTCGATTATTACTTTTACTCCAGCCCAATGGTTTTCCTCCAAATACTTAAGGAATTACTTACCCGCTATATGAGACTATTTGAACTCTTGATTTTTCCAATCCAAACAATCCCTCCAATACTTACCAGCAGTTCCTGTCCATTGGCTTTCCTCTGCATACTTGTCATCGGTTGTATTACAATGCCGCCCTGTCCCCCTTGAAGAATTTATCTAGAAATTCTCAGGGTGACATATATTATCTGGTGAAGTTGCGATATTACCGCAGCCACCGCAAATATATCTTCCTAGTTTTTGAGAACTTTGCTCTGGTCCGTCTTGCTCTTTTGTTAGAGAACTTACCTCTGTTAGGATAGGATTACAGAGATTGAGAGGTTTGTCCGAATCTGTGCCACAGGTATGACAGGTATATTTAGCCATATATATTCTCCAGAAAGGCTTCCGCTTATTGCGAGGTATATTTAACAATTCGAGCAAGTTATTACCCCTTGCTTTGTTTATCTCTCATGCCTTTTAAAATTAACACTCATTCTCAAAAAACAAGGGGCAGATCTCATTTTTTTGAAATTTAGTTTCCAGTGTACCCCTCCTCAAATATTTCGATCCTATTTCGCCCCAGCTCCTTGGCCCGGTACAGGGCTCTATCTGCATTTTTCAGGGCTGTATAGACCCTAACTTCTCCCAACTGTGCCCCCGCCAGTCCAATACTGGCAGTTATATGCACGGGTGCAGCTCCATCCTTTGAAAAATCTAGAGAAGCCACAGTTGCAAGGAGACGTTGTGCCGCTACTTTCCCCTGAACCAGTGAGGTTTCTGGCATCAATAAAACAAATTCCTCCCCCCCATAGCGAGCAAAAATATCGATTTCACGTATGGTTTGCTTGCAGGCACGTACAGTTTCAGACAGCACTCTATCGCCAAAATCATGTCCATAGGTGTCGTTGATCTGCTTGAAATGATCGAGATCGATCATAAGAAATACAGCCCCCTGCTTGGTGCGCGACGCCCTTTTAGCTTCTTTATCAGCCAACTCAAAAAACCTTCTGCGGTTATAGGCCTGAGTTAACTCATCAATGGTTGCCAGTTCACGCAGGCGTTGTGCCTTATCCAAAAGTGCCAGGGCTGATCTGGCCATGGCTGATATTTCATCATTGCCATCCAGAGGAATATTCCTGTCACCATTTTCCATCGATTCTTCATTCATAGCCCTGCTGATTTGGCTCAAGCGGCCAGCAAACCCTCGGGTAACAATGATATAGTAGAGCAGGCACAAGACAACAATTGAAAAAACTCCAAGCAACAGCTTGAGTCGAATTGCCCACTCAATCTCAGAGATGACCTGTCGTGAGCTCATTTTATATTGTCCAAAAACATTTTCGACATAGGCTGCAGTCAACTGCTCCAGACGCTTGGAAAGCTCCTCGAGCTCATGGATCAGAAGATCCAAATTTGCCTGAGTATCGAGCGTCTGCGTTTGCTGTTGGCTCATGTTAAGATCTATCTGGAAGACAACAGCGGCATGGCTACGAATAGCCTGGCTCACCAGATTCAGGGAAAGAATATCCACCAGGCCACCTTCCTGCGACAGGGTAACGGTTATTTTTTCCACCTCATCAAGGGTTGCACGAAGCGCAAAGTAGTGGTCCTGTAAATTTTTATAGCTATGATGGTGAACAAACCCATGGGAAAAACCACCCAGTTGATAGACAGCCTTTTCAAGAGTTCTGGCCATGCGTATGCTCGGTAAGGTGCCATTCACAAAATATTTCGTTGTCGCCAGGAATCTGTTAGAGAGGAGGACAGAGAACACTTGACCGCCAAGAATGATGCCAACCATGATGATCAGCAGGATAGAAAACTTTGCCTGGATCGAATACAACCGCGGAACAATCATTTCGCGCCACCTCTTCTCCAGATTCGCAGGTAATTCTCGCGGTAGCCATTGTCTGGCTCAAAGAAATCGAGCAATTTTTTTTGGCGGTCGATATTTTCCTTGGTAATCAGCTCCGGTGGCGCGATAAAGCCACTGGTGGCCTGCCCCTGAAGCATCCTGTTCAGCTCATCAATACATTGCCAGCCCTGAAAAAGGAGTGGTTCCGCCACGGTGGCCTTTTGGTAGATGTTTTTACGGATACGAAAAAAGGCGGAAGAGCTGCCGTCACCTGCGGAGATATTATAGGGAGGGTCTTGGGGCGCATGCCCAAGCATAGCCAAGGTGGAGGCAGCATGATCGAAATACAAATCATTAATGGCAAGAGTGTATTGCCAGCGCTCACCGTACTGGTGCACCAGTCGTTCGACGATTTCAGGCATTGCAGCCCCCACATTTTCCAGTGGCAGATCAACAGTCTCAAGCAGGCTGCATTGGGGACAACGTTCAATGAGAGCTGCCATAGCCGCAGTTTTTTGCCGTGCGATAGCAAAACGACTATCGGTAAACAAGACGACTCCGACCGCCTTTTGGGCGTGAGTAAGCAGATACTGGGCCGCAGTTTGGGCGACGAGGACAGGATCGGTGGTGACATCCCGGCCGATTAGCTTTTTTCCCCGTTCATGAACCTCCGGTGCCGAATGCCAACCCACCATGGGAATGCCATCGGCATGAATCTTTTGGATGTATTGCAGATTCTTTTGGAGATCAACACCACCAAGGATAATACCATCTGGGGAGAGATCCCGGGCTCGCTGAAAAGCTTCCTGCCGTTGTTCATCCTGCCCACCAATGTCTACAAAGTGCACCTTCCAGCCCATGGCAGCGGCTGCTTCCCGCACACCAACTCCCACGCCGAGCACGCCGCCGTTCCGTAGATCTTCCGCGATAAAAACAATTGTCTGCCCCTTCAGACCTGGAGGCCCAGTTTGCGGAAGCGTCCATTGCGCACTTGATTGCGTTGCCAGCTCCTGACGGAGAGAATCCCCAGAGACGATGACAGCAGAAGCGACCTGTTGCAGTGGCCCAAACAAAAAAAGCAACACAGCCCACAAGATGTTCAATGCCCTGGCTACCTGTCCCATAGTCATGACCACTCCCTTCTCTTGAGGTAATCACCTGTTACAGCGCTCACAGTTTCCTTAGATAGGTATTATAGCGAATGCACCGGTGGGAGAACAATGATTATCCAGGATGCTGGTACCTGCATAAAGCATCATGCACTGCATGCTTGCCATACGTGTTGCATTGCCCTGGTGCTTGCAGGTTAAAATTTTCGAAATTGTCTAAACTTGTGCTGGGGACGACAAAGACAAAAAAAGGCAGAGCCGAAGCTCTGCCTTCATTAATCCGGAGATAATCAGAGTTCACTTACTCTCTACGTCTACGGCCTAGAGCAGCAAGACCAGTGAGGCCCGTTCCCAAAAGAAGCATCGTAGTAGGCTCAGGGACCGGAGTAGAAAATTTGACAAATTGTCAATGCAGGTCTTTTCCATCCAAGTAACTAACTTTACCAGCGTAATCAACATCCACTCCCCCTTGAAAATCAGCGTAACTTCCCCAAGAGTCCGTAAGGGAAGAGTAACCACGCTGCTCGGTTCTAAAATCCCCTGCACTTTCAAGGTAAGGCACCCAAAGAACTTCATACTCAGGATTGATTCCGATATGGGGTGTAACTACCTCAGCATTAAGTACATTCATGATTGCATCTGCAGCAGCTGCTGCCCCTGATTCGTTGCCCAGAAAAAGAGGAGCTGAATATTGATAGATTGAATTGTAGCTTCCTTCTATAAAATCAACTCGATATTCGGCACCAGAGAGCTCTAGTCCCTGGATTCCTACGGCAAACCCTCCATTGTACATTACTGTTGGTGTGGCGTGTGCTGCGGCAGAAAAAAACCATGTCGCAATAATGAGTGAAATAGTCATGTTACGTGTGCGCATTCGACTCTCCTTGGCGTTACGTTGTTGGCACGCTTATCTTTTCTTTTTTTGTATAAATTCACAAAAAAAAGAAAAGGTACATTGCAAAGAAAGCTGAAAAAATGACCACACTTGACTACCAATGTAACACACATGCATCCCTTTGAGGTGAACGATTTTATTCGTACAATGGCAGCCAGAAGACACAAAACCACATCCGTATTTAAAAAATACAATCTGACTACAGAAAAGATGTGTCAAAGCAAATGAAAGGACTTGAGGAAGGACTGACGAAAGCAATAAGGGCGTTAAACAAAAAAAGGGTTAAGCCAAATTGACTTAACCCTTGAATATGCGTGGTAGCGGGGAGAGGATTTGAACCTCTGACCTTCGGGTTATGAGCCCGACGAGCTACCAGACTGCTCCACCCCGCGTTGCGTTCGCCCACTATACTTAAACTTTGCGAAGAAATCAACCTTTTTCTTTCGCTGCGTTCCTTTTTTCCAAGATTGCCTGAATCTTTTCCAATACTGGTGCAGGAAAACGGGTGAGCTTGCCGTCCCGGTTGATGCAGGCATGGACAGTAAAGCCCCTCACCAGCAGCGTTGATTTCCCATCCGCCTCTTCACGGGTGATAGCGTAATGAAAACGACAGGTCAGCTTGGTCACCTCGATTAGCGAGGTACTGATGGTGAGAAGATCATCATAGGCGGCAGAGGCCTTGAAACGCAGGTAGGATTCGGTCACCGGCAGGACACACCCCAGCTCCTCAATGGCACTATAGGGCAAGGCCCAGGCCCGCATCATCTCGGTACGGCCAATCTCGAAATAGCGCAGGTAGTTGGCGTTATACACAACCCCGGCGGCATCGGTATCCCCATAGATCACCCGGTAGGTCGTGCTGAAGATCGGCTCCTGCAGGCTGACGTTGATTTTAGCCATCCTTTACTCCTGCTCGACAAAACGGCGAAAGAAGGCCGCGCCGGAATCAAGTTTGAGCCCGTTTTCCTCCACCGCAGCCAAGACGTTTGCCTCTGAATAGGTACGGCCAGCGGCCTGAGCCACACCACGGGAATCGTAGATAAACATGGGCACGGGCCAGTCTTCGTGGGTGCGGCGATGGATAGGGGTGAAGTGGTCCATGGTGATAACCACACGAAATTCTTCACCAAGCCGTTCCATCTCCTCGACAATGGGTTTGACGATCTTGGCATCAAAATCGGCCACGGCCTGCACTTTTTCTTGTGCCAGCCCCTGATGGCCGGTCTCATCGGGCGCCTCCACATGCACCAGGACAAAGTCCTCTTTTTTCAGCACATCGATGGCAGCCTGGGCCTTTCCGGCATAGTTGGTATCCAGATAGCCGGTGGCTCCTTCCACATGGATAATCTCAAGCCCCCCAAGCACTCCAAGCCCTTTAAGCAGATCGACCGCTGAGATCAATCCCCCGCGAATACCAAAACGCGCGTCTAAGGTTTCCATGGCCGGACGTTTGCCCTCACCCCAGAGCCAGACCGCATTGGCACTCCGTTTTCCCTGACGCTCTCGATCCTGATTCACGGGATGATTTGCGAGAATTTCCTGAGCCCTATCCATGATCAGCGCCAGCGATGGCACTTTTTCATACTCTTTGTAGAAAGAAGTCACCTCCTGATCGGAATAGTCATGGGGAGGTACGGTGGAAAAACCTGCGGGAAGCTGGCCGCTAAAAACAAGCAGATGGCGGTAACTCACACCGGGATAGAGCGCAATGTCCTCTGCATTGAAGGCTTCCTGCAGCGCCGCAATCAACTGGGTACTCTCTTCCGTGGTGATGTGACCTGCGCTGTAATCGATCATGGTCATGCGACCAGCGGCATCGTGCTCCACATGGACCAGGTTGCAGCGAAAGGCAAACTCATCAGAGCTAAGCTCCACCCCCAGGCTGGCAGCCTCCAACGGCGCTCGCCCGGTGTAATATTTCTCCGGTTCGTAGCCCATCAAGGAGAGATTGGCCACATCACTGCCCGGAGGGTAGCCTTCGGGAACAGTGCGCACCTGGAGCATTTCCGAAGCGACAGCCAACCGATCCATGGTGGGGGTTGCGGCCGCTTCAAGCGGAGTCTGGTTATTCAGGGCCGGCACGGGTACATCCCCCATACCGTCACCGATCAAGAGAATATATTTCATGGTGTCCTGTCTATGATCCTGGAGCGAATCACTCCTCCTCTTCGAGAATACGGATTTTAACGATCGGAGCGGTAATGGACTCCAGTTTGCTGATCTCTTCTAGAGCGCCTCGCACTGCGGATTCTTTGGCATGATGGGTCACGATCACCAGCGGTACAGCGCCAACCTTCTTGCGTCCCTTTTGAATCACCGACTCGATACTGATCTCGTATTTGCTCAAGATCCCCGCCACAGTGGAGAGCACGCCCGGCTGATCAAGGACCGTCAACCTGAAATAGTAGGGTCCGTACAGCTCATCCATGGGGGTAATCTTGCGAGGCCGCATCTCGTTGGGCAGGTAAGAGAGCGAAGGAACACGATTGATGCAGTCACTTTGGATGTTGCGAGCGATATCCACCACGTCAGCCGCCACCGCAGAGCCGGTGGGCATCATCCCCGCCCCCTGACCATAGAGCAGGACATTGCCCACGGTATCACCCTGAAAATGAATGGCATTGTAAGCCCCGTGAATGGAGGCCAGCAAATGGCTCTGAGGCACCATGGTCGGATGCACTCGGGCCTCGACATGCTCGCCGTGATTGCGGCTGATGGCCAGCAGCTTAATGCAGCAACCAAGCTCACGGGCAAGTTCTATATCCATGGGTTCAATACTGGAGATCCCCTCGGTGGCGATCTCGTTATGGGTAATGGGCATGCCGTAAGCCATGGTCATGAGAATAGCCAGCTTATGGGCGGTATCGATCCCTTCGATATCATAGGTGGGATCCGCCTCGGCAAAGCCAAGACGTTGAGCATCTTTCAAAACATCGTCAAAGGGGATTCCCTCGTCGGTCATACGGGAAAGGATATAGTTGCCGGTACCATTCATAATCCCCATGATGGAGAGTATTTTATTGGCGACCAACCCCTCTTTCAGGGCCTTGATCACGGGGATACCGCCGCCGACACTAGCCTCAAAGCCAACTTCGACATTGTTTTTCGCTGCTTCGGCAAAAATTTCCGCCCCATGCTGGGAGAGCAGCGCCTTGTTGGCAGTAACCACATGCTTGCCCGCTGCGATGGCTTCAAGAACAAAGGTCTTGGCGGGCTCCATCCCACCGATCAATTCAACGATGATATCAATCTCAGGATTGTTGATCAGCTCACGAGCATCCCTGGTCAGAGTCACATCGGCAAATTTCTCCGGCAGTTCGGTTGTTCCATGGTCGGCAACGCCCGCCAGACGAATAGTCATACCGGAACGTTTGACAAGCCTCTCACGCTGCGAGAAGAGCACCTCTGCCAAGCCTTTACCCACCGTACCAAAACCGATCAATCCGACCTTGATTTCCTTCATACCCGTTGTCACCTCTAAAAATGGAATAGGGAGTATCGTCTCTGAGCAATTGTCGCACCTTTGCCCCTGTCGGCCAGGCCCCTCTTAAAAAGTAAACAATGAGAGCCCGGGTACAGAAGGGAAAGGGACAAGGCTTTAGGGAATCTTGAATAATTGCTTTTTCTGCCAATCCCGGCGTCACGCTTAAAATTTTATCCTCGGAATATTATCTATATGCCTGCGGTAAAATTTTGCGCAATCCTTGGCCTTGATTGAAAAATCTAATTATTCAAGATCCCCTTTATAAGGTGCGCCACAATCTTTTTTCTGCGCGGATTTCTACTCTCTTTCCCAAGCCTTGTCAAAAAGTATAGAATACCCCACCCGTGGCCGTTTGCGAGGTATTCCCCCTGCTGCCCCAGAGAGCCTTTCACTTTAGCGGAGAGCTGCTGCCCAACATCCATTTGTTTTCCGGACTTTAGCAGCCTTTATCACTTCCCCTGATTCAAATTATCATTTTCTCTGGCGCATTCAGGCCAGGTACTGTATATTGCCCCAAGGCAATGAGAGGTCATTCATTTTTCGGCCCTTATTTTCACTAATTATATAAAGACGTTACCTAACAATCCTTTGAATCAAACATGGAGGAAGCCGGCATGAACATCCTTACTTTCGGCCCGAACGGCAGCGGTAAAGGTACCCAAGGCGCGATCATTAAAGAAAAATATGGCATCGATCACATCGAATCCGGCGCCATCTTCCGCGAGCACATCAAAGGCGGTACCGAGTTGGGTAAAAAAGCCAAAGAATATATCGATCGTGGCGATCTCGTTCCTGACGAAATCACCATCCCCATGGTTCTTGAGACCCTGGGTAAATCTAAAGAGAAAGGTTGGCTGCTCGACGGTTTCCCCCGCTCTCTGGCCCAGGCCGAGGCTCTGGACAAAGCCCTGAAAGAAGCTGACATGAAACTGGACTGCGTTGTTGAGATCATGCTGGATCGTCAGATCGCCAAAGACCGCATCATGGGTCGCCGCCTCTGCGCCAACGACAACAACCATCCCAACCACATCGCCTTTGACGCTATTAAGCCGGTCGAGAAAGACGGCAAACTGGTTTGCCGTGTTTGTGGTGGCGAGCTGTCCGCCCGCGCCGATGATCAGGACGAGGGAGCAATCAACAAACGTCACGACATCTACTACGATGAGACCACCGGCACCATGGCTGCTGTCAACTACTTCAAAAACCTGGGCGGCGCTCCGGTTATCTCCGTTGATGGTTCCAAAAACATCAAGGAAGTTTCCACTGATATCATGGGTCAGTTGCCGTAAGGAAAGAGCTTTTTTAGCTTCCGACATTCAAACGTTCCTGTGCTTCTCTGCGCAGGAACGTTTTTTTTTGATGACCACTGAACCTCGGCTGAATTTCAACAAGCCTGTCAAATAATATATTTGAAACACTTTTTATATTTGGGTTCCTTTGTCACCACCAACCTCCCTTCTCTCCCGGGACTAGGGTAGGTTGGTGGTGACAAAGGAACCCAACAGCTCTACACGTATCGTTGCTGAGAAATCATGCAAATTGACAAATAACGGCGAAAAAAGTATATGCCCCTACCATTGGCTGTTTGTCGCATCTTGAAAGATGTCACCCAAAAACATTTTTTTGATCAAGGCAACCAGGCACCAAAATACCAAAAGTATATCTCAAAACGCTTTTACCTGATTCGCTACGGCAGCAAGCGTGTGCTCCGCAGGAAAGAGAACCACTCATTCTTTCTTGCCTCATCTTTCACTCTTTGCGCCATCACGCAGGCTGCTGCCAGACCAATTGATTTCAGGTTACTTCCACAGGACAGGGAATGAGAACGACCTTACGCATAGGAACACGCGCCAGCTTACTTGCCGTCACCCAATCGACCTGGGTCAAAAATCAGATCGAGCAGGCACACCCGCAAACCCAGGTCGAGCTGGTCAAGATCACCACCAAAGGCGATAAAATTCTGGATGTCCCGCTGGCCAAGGTCGGCGGCAAAGGGCTCTTTGTCAAAGAAATAGAAGACGCCCTGCTCGCCGGCGAGGTGGATCTTGCCGTGCATTCAATGAAGGATGTGCCCACGGAATTGCCCGAAGGGCTGCATATCGGCATTATTCCTGTACGGGAAACACCTTTTGACGCTTTTATTTCTAACAAATACGAGTCCATCGCCGTCCTCCCCCAAGGCGCGACCATGGGAACTTCGAGCCTACGCCGTAAATCACAGCTTGCTGCCCTGCGTCCGGATCTCAACATTGTTGACCTGCGCGGGAATATCGACACCCGCCTGCGCAAGCTCGACGAGGGGCTCTACGATGCCATCATTCTTGCCGGGGCAGGATTGAACCGACTTGGAATGACTGAGCGTATCACCACCCTGCTCCCGGCCAGCGAGATGTTACCGGCAATCAGTCAGGGGGCACTTGGTATTGAGCTGCGCCAAGATGACAGTGAGCTCTTTGCAGGGTTGCAGTTTCTCCATCACCAGCCAACTGCGGTCACCGTGGCTGCGGAACGCGCCTTTCTCCTGACACTTGAGGGCGGCTGCCAGGTACCCATCGGAGCCTTTGCCACTCTCAATGAAGAGAGCGTTAGCCTCACCGGCCTCATTGCTGAGGTAAACGGCAGCCGCATTCTCACAGACACGCTCACTGGCACCGCTGCCGATGCCGCCATCCTGGGAAAAACCCTGGCGCAGCAACTGCTTGATCAGGGCGGTAAGGCTATTTTGGACGAGGTGTACCAAAATAACGCCTAAACCATTTAAACAGACGTGAACGAAACTCAGGCCTTTATTGAAGCTTCTCTGTGCCTGAGCAGACCTTCACTTTTTACTTTTTTTGCTTAAGAGACACACAGTGACAACGACTCAATCCTCATCCCCTACCCCGTTCGGCAAGGTCTACCTTGTCGGTGCTGGTCCCGGCGACCCCGGTCTGATTACCCTTCGTGGCAAGTACCTGCTTGAACACGCCGAAGTGGTCGTCTACGACTATCTGGCCAACCCCAAGCTGTTGGGGTATGTGCCCAAAGACGCCAAGCTCATCTATGCCGGTAAAAAAGGAGGTGGACTCCACGCCTTTACCCAGCAGGGAATCAACCAGCTGTTGATTGATCATGCCAAAGAGGGCAACATGGTCGTGCGCCTCAAGGGTGGTGACCCCTTTATCTTTGGCCGTGGTGCTGAAGAGATCGAACAGCTGGTCAAGGAAGGGATCGATTTTGAGGTGGTCCCGGGTGTGACCTCGGCCACTGCCGCTGCCACCTATGCGGGGATCCCCATTACCCATCGGGAATACACAGCCTCGGTCGCCTTTGTCACCGGTCATGAAGACCCGAGCAAGGGGGTATCCAATATCTCCTGGGAAAAACTGGCCACCGGTGTGGGTACCCTTGTCATTTACATGGGTATCAAGACCCTGCCTAATATCACCAAAAAACTCATGCAGTTTGGCCGCTCCCCCGAGACTCCGGTCGCGGTTGTGCGTTGGGCTTCCACCCCACAGCAGTTCTCGGTGGAAGGCACCTTGGAAACCATCTGCGACGTGGTTCAGAAGGCCGACATCAAACCACCGGCTCTGGTAATTGTGGGTGAGGTGGTCAAGCTACGCAAAACCATTGACTGGTTTGAGCGACGCCCCCTCTTTGGTCAACGAATTGTAGTCACCCGTACCCGTGAGCAGGCCAGTGATCTAGTTGTCAAACTCGAAGAAAACGGCGCCGAGTGTCTTGAGTATTCCACCATTCACATTGAACCGGTGGAAGACTACACCATCCTTGACCGGGCCCTGGAGGAGATTGACAGCTACTCCTGGATTCTCTTGACCAGCCTCAATGCAGTTACCTACTTTTTTAAACGGCTGTATGATAAGGGATTTGATAGCCGTAAACTGGCGACCACCAAGATCGCCGTGGTTGGTCGGGCAACGGGTGAAGAGCTGCTGAAATATGGCGTTCGTGCGGACCTTATTCCTGAAAAATTTACAGGCAAAGGGTTGGCTGAAGCACTGTTGCAGACCGAAGTAAAGGGCAACCGCATTCTCCTGCCACGGGCACTCAAAGCAACGGAAATCCTGCCGGAAGCACTCAGTGATGCCGGGGCCACGGTCACCATTGCCCCCACCTATCAGAACATTCCGCCGCAGGGGAGACGTGAAGAGCTGCGCGATCAGCTGGAAGCTGGGGAAGTTGACATGATCACCTTTACCTCGTCCTCTACTGTGACGAACTTTCTTTCCATGCTGGGAGCAGCTGACGAGCAGGAGCGCAAGCGTTTGCTGAGTAATGTGCGCATCGCTGCGATTGGCCCGATCACGGCAGAGACGGTTTGTGATAACGGGTTGCGTGTGGACATACAACCTGAACGCTATACTATCGATGACATGGTGCAGGCCATTGTTAGCTACGCAAAAGAAAATCCTTCGCAACGGACACAGGGCTGACCCCATTCCCTTCGGCTCTCCACAAAGAGTTTGGCCAGCTCGGTCCAGCATTGCCACTCCCTTCCAGTATTGGCGAGAGGAAGATTCCCGCCCCGCCTTACTGAAGAACCGCAATTATTGTCGAAAATGTAAACAGAAAGCCATCATAGGGCAGGCCCCCTCTTTTTGGGAGGAGCCTGCCGCTGATGAGGAGAACCAGCTTTTCTGCTGCGACTGCTTCCACCCTATCACCGCCGAAGAACACGCCATCTCTCCTGGCGGAAGCCACCACCACACCTTTTTCAACCCTGCAGGCATTACCTATGAATTGCGCTGCTTTCAGCACGCCCCGGGCGTGACGCCGTACCACCCTTCCAGTAACGAGTTTTCCTGGTTTGCTGGCTACTCCTGGCAGATCGTTCATTGCTCGGTCTGTCAGTCCCATCTCGGTTGGCGCTACATTCAGGCAACAGGCAGCCATGTGTTTTTTGGGCTCATCGCCAGCAAATTACAAAAAAACCGAAACACAGGAAACAGGCTCTCCTAAAATTGCCCATTGTTTTTCCCCTCAATCGGGAGTAGTGTTCTATAAAGACTCCTTTTTGAGGTGTTTACCCCGTGAGAACGAAAGCTATCCGCCACACCTCCCTTTTTTTGGGAACATTTCTGATGACCTGTATACTGCATCTGTCAGCACAGGCAGCGGATACTGCTGTATCCCCCTCGCAAACAGACTGGAATGCCACGGTCAACTCCCTGCTTGCCACCGCAATGTACGGGGTGGGGGACAATTTCCTTACAGGTTTGAGCCTGCACCTGCAAAACAGCGAAGCGAATCTCCCCGGGCTGCCCCATGCTGAGTCCCTGCTCACTACCCAGGCCATCACCTTTTCATACGAAGGGTCCTCCGGTCTGCTGCAATTCTCTGCAGGGTACCTGCTCTCTGAAGATCCGGCAAGCAACAAACCTGCTGCTGTTTTTCTGGATATCGAGCCACTTGGCGAAAATTTCAGCCTCTATCCGGAACGTTCCTGGTACATGGCGCTTGATCTCTCCCGCTCCTATCAACTTGATGATCGTTTTACCCTTTCATTGGGCAACAAAGCACTCCTCTTAAAAAACCCACATGACCTGGGTGAAGGTCGCTCCCTATCCTTGCTCTTGAGCATGCCGATTACCTACAAAAATTACATAACCATAACCCCTGAGGTGCAGTGGACCCGTCCACTCCCCCTCTCAGGCAGTGGAAGTTCATCAAGTGCCCCCTCTTCCAATGCACGCCTTCAAAGCGAAGATATTTTCTATGGGGGCCTTTCAATTAGTTTTTCGTATTAAGCTCTTGGCCCCTAAATCTGTCAAGGCGAGCATGCGCTGCGTAACGCACCTATCCAATGCTCACTAACTAAACCTCAACTTTCCCCTTCTGTGGTCTCCCCTAGATTGCACATCATTGCTATAAAATCAGGCATTTTGCGGAGTACTCGACAGCTTGACCCGGATTTTTCTTTTCTTTTTTGGTAAAACGCGAGAAATTAGCAAAAATGCAGATCTCATTGAGAATGAGGTATATCATTACATCTCGGTTTCTTTTCCCCCGAGAATTGACCAAGCCGGTTCAGGCCGGTATGTATTCTGGCAGAGAGCATCGTGGATACGGTATCCCACGATCCTGGTATCAGCCTCCTTTACGGTTCTGTAGCTGATACTCTGCTGGCTCACCCCATCAAGCATTGTATTTTTTCTCTCACCCCTTAACTTCAATCAATTTTTTCACCAGAGACAGGAGTACATTCCGTGAATCGACATTCTCTGCGCATTATTTTTACCAACCTGGCAGCACGTACACAGAACGGGCTATTAAGGGCAATAAGCTTCAGCCTCTGCCTCACTGTGGCTTTAACCTGCACCATCCCCGCAACGGCTGCATCCCCTGTAGCCGCAAAACCGCAGGTGCTTTTTCTTCCCTTTGATGTGCAAATCACTGGCTCCTACAGTTACCTCCAAAACGGACTCGCATCCACCTTGGCCAGCCGCCTTTCCTCCCGAGCAAACGTTGCAGCTGTCGCCCAAACCACGACATCTACCCAGCTTGCTCAGGCATTGAAAAAAGGGAACTATTCTCGCTTTGGTCAAATGCTGATGCAATCCAGCGCCGATTATCTGGTTATGGGATCTCTGGCCCCCAAGGACGGGCAATTTGAACTGGTCAGCTATGTGTTCACGCGCACAGGGTCACAGGCCCCTAAACAATTTGAGCAAGACTTTCAAAGCGTCGATGATGCCATGAGCGCGGTGGATGCCATGGCCTGGGATATCAGCGGCAAAGTGTTTAACAAACCCAAACCCGATGCATTGGCAGGGGCTGGCGGCAACGGTATGAGTGGTTTTCAGACCGCACACCCCGAACGGGCGTACCGTGAAGGATTATTTTCCGGATCGACAACCGGGCTGGAGCATGGGGGGCCCTTTGAATTGATCAAAAGTTTTCGTTCCAAAGGTGTGGCCGGAGAGGCCATGGATATCAATGTTGCCGATCTTGAGGGAGACGGTCAGCAAGAAATACTGGTACTGACCAAAGACGCCCTGCGTCTTTATCGTAACGATAACGGTGCTTTTCGCATGTTGGCCACCATCGATTTGCCTAACCACTTGAATTATCATGCAATCACCATGGCCGACCTCAACGGAAATGGTCTCCAGGAAATCTATATCAGCGCCAGCAATGGGGACAACCCCGAGGCTACAGTCATGGAATGGGACGGGCGGGCGATCCAAAACCTGACGGACCATGTCCCCTGGTACCTGGCTACGATCACCTCCCCTGGCACTCCCCCTTTGCTGGTTGGCCAGAAGAGTATTTCATATGATTTTCCCAGCAGTGAGCTGTATACACTTAAGATCAGCAATGATGGCACCATCCAACCCGACACAAAGCTAATTTTACCCCCCAAGACCACCATCTTCAATTTTACCATCGCCGATATTAACGGAGATGGTAGCAAAGAAATTTTGACTATCTCCCACGCAAATCGTCTTCAGGTTTTTGATACCGATGGTACCCTGCGCTGGACCAGTCCTGATGAGCTAGGCGCCAGTAATAAATTTTTTGGAACCCTGACCAGCGCCAACAATTCGGTTGAGGCGGATAATGATACCCGTTGGATTCATACCCGCATTGTCATTACCGACCTGGACCGGGATGGCATAAACGATGTCCTTGTTGGCCGCAACCGGGTGGAGACAGTGCGCTTCATGCCAAATCTTCGTTATTTTGATGGTGCCAGTCTAGCCGCCTATACATGGAAAGATGGCTCCATGCACCCCCTCTGGGAGACTCGCAAAATGCCAGGCTATTTAACCAACTACCAGGTAGAGCCAAGTCAGAGTGCTGACAACCAATACAGCATCTTTTTTGTCGAAACCGAGAGCTCCTATCCCTTTGCCTTCTGGCAATCAACCACCAGTTATTTGAACTGTTATACGCTGCAGGTTAATCAGTAACATCTCCCCTATCAATTCCTGATTTCTTGCCTTATGCCCGGTGCTACATTTTTGTCGCCGGGCTTTTTTTTAACTTTGCTAACCCTCTAAAAACAGGAACTTTACTGTCCTTCCTAACACAACCTTAATGTGGTAAAAATATTTTTACTTTGCAGTAAAAAAAACTTGACTACAGTGCCCTGGTCTTATAGGGTGAGGGTATCTCAGATAGGTTTTAAATGTTTTTCAGCTAATAAGAAAAACTCTTGTTCAAAAGTTACCCCACAAGCTTGAAACGTCGTTTTCGCCATACGTATTGAGAAAACGATCAACTTGCATGGACCACATGTAAAACTAAGGAGAGGACAATGAAAAAAGTACTGCTTACAGGTGCTGCCCTGATGCTGGCTGGTGGTATGTTTGCTGCTGACGCTACCTACGCCGCTGAGCCTGGTGTAAAAATCACCGGTAATGCCCGTGTTCGTTTGTGGTATAAAGATAACTATGCATTCGACGATACCGTGGACAAAAGAGACACCTCCATGGATTCTCGTGTTCGTCTTGACATCACCGGTACCGCTGCTGGCGGCGCCTATGCAAAGGTACGCATTCGCATGATGGAAAATCTCATGGGTGATGCGGATGACGATGGTTACACTGATGGTATCGTGAGCAATACTAACATTTGGGTCGACAAAGCCTATGTTGGTATCCCCCTCGGTGAGGATTTCACCCTGGAAGTTGGTAAATATCGTTCTACCTACGGTCCTCTTGGCACCACCTACAACTTCTTCTACGATGACGTTCACCTGACCGGTATGCGCGGCATCATGAAAATGGGAGATGTTACCATCAACCCCTTCATGGAGTGGATGGAAGAAGCACAAAACACAGCAGAATATGCAGCTGGTTCAGCTGATGCACAATACGACCACGACGTAATGCGTTTTGGTGTTCACGCCAAAGCCAAAGTAAACGCTGACTGGACTGTTGGTGGTATGGTCGGCTATCAGACTGACAATCGTGTAGACACAGCAGCAGGTGTAGAAGCTAACGAAGGTTTCTTTGGTTCTATCTATGCCAAAGGTCAGAGTGGTGCGTTTGGCATCTACGGTGAGTTCGCGGTTACTGATAACCAGCTCAATGGTATGAACTCCTGGTTGAATGACTCTCTCGCATCTGCTGCAGCTGATGAAATCGGTTCCGATGACACCGGTTTTGGTGGCTACATCTTCCCCAACTTCCAGATGGACAAACTCAACATTGGTTTGAACATCGGTTTCACCAACGACGGTTTTACTCCTGACGAGGCCTTTGGCTTTGTTATGTTGGGCGGTATTGACAACAGCAAAATTGCCGCAACACAAATCGGAACTGACGGTGACTGGATCTGGGGTGCTTTGGTTGCCAACTATCAGATCAGTGATAGCCTGCTCCTGACCGGTAACTTTGTCTATGCGGACATCGACGCCTGGGGCGTTGGAGAAGGACCTACCGGTATGTACGACAAGGCTGGTAGAGACTGGGATTCTGCTTGGGAGCTCTCCGCCGTGCTGAAGTACACCATCAGCAAAGGTGCTGATGTATACTTCTCTGCTGGTTACTTGAATCCTGAGTTCGAGAACAATGTCGCAGACGACGCTGCTTTCGGCGCTCTTACCCGCTTCGAGTTGAAGTTCTAATTTCGAACTACAACAATAAAGCACCTAAAAAGGCGCTTGGGCATCAGCCCAAGCGCCTTTTTTGATGAGACCAGCTAAAGGATAAGCAGAATACGCAACACAATCAGATAAAGGGGATGGACTTGCGGTGGGTACCAAAAAGCTCTACCCACCCTACAAACCCAGTGCTCAATCTATAGTACGTCCTGTCGCGGGCATGGCCCAGCTCCTACAATCCCTGCTCGCTGAGCCTTATATAATGAAGGGTGAACTCAAATTTTACCCTTGAATCCGTGGTTCTACTCCTCCACCACCCGTGGCAACACAATCGTCGCCCGCGTCCCCCCGGTCTCCCGGTTCTCCAAACTCAACAATCCCCCATGATCATCAATAATCCGCTTCACTAAGGTCAGGCCCATCCCCGTACCCACCATCTTGGTGGTAAAAAAAGGATTGGCGGCACTCTCCCCCGAAGATTCTCCCAGGCCACGCCCGCTATCCCGCATTATGATGGTGACCTCATCGGGCTCCAGGCTCACCTCGATCACCAACTCGCCCCCATCGGGCATTGCTTCTAAAGAATTTCTGATTAGATGTACCAGGGCTTGTTGAATCAGACGCGGATCCACCTCCAAGAGGGGATCCGTCTCAGGCAGAAGCATCACCTGTTTGATACGCTGCTCTTTCACAGCGTTGTAGTGGAGCAGTAACGACTTATGAATTAAGGGGAACAGGTGGGTTCGCTCTAACTCCGGCTTCACCTGTTCCACGAAGCTGAACAGGTCTTCCAGGGTTTTTTCGATTTTCTCCGCCTCCCCCGACATCATCGCCAGAAAGCGGAGCAAGTCTTTATCCTCAATCTTGCGGGCCAGTAACCGGGCAGTCCCACCGATAGCGGTGATGGGGTTCCGGATACTGTGGGCCAACTGGGCGGCCATATGGCCAAGAGCAGAGT
The DNA here is from genome assembly GCF_963664075.1 of uncultured Desulfobulbus sp. Lineage (NCBI taxonomy): Bacteria > Pseudomonadati > Thermodesulfobacteriota > Desulfobulbia > Desulfobulbales > Desulfobulbaceae > Desulfobulbus > uncultured Desulfobulbus sp. The sequence continues at coordinate 430,851 of NZ_OY760916.1, read as the reverse complement.
AGCGTTCCGCCTCTACCAGGAGATCTTTATTTTTCTCCAGCTCCTGAGAGGTGGATTCCAGCTCCTGTATTTTACGTTGCATATCCATATAGAGGTGACAGTGCTCGATGGCCAGACTAGCCTGACTGGCAAAACTCTCCAAGGCACGGATACGCTCTGGATCGATGGGACTGCGGTTCACATAATGATCGGCTATGATCACGCCCAGATCACGGCTGGGCGAATAGAGAGGGATAACCACAAAAGAATCTTCCTGTAAAAGCCCTATCAGTTCAAGCGGTACCGGACAACGAGCCTTGCCTCCTTCGACCAGAATAGAGGTGCGCTCACGAACGGTTCGAATGAGCAGATGCTCACGCTCTGTCGCCTCGACGCGTAGAGCGCGGACTATTTTATTGACCTCCCCGTCTCTGGTTTCGTTATTGCCTTGGATGCGCTCAAAGAGATCATTGAGCCCCAGATCCTGGTCCTGCAGATCCTGCCAAATTCGGTTGCCATCTTCACGACTACCTGGCCCGATTGCCAGTCGTCCTTCCAAGGTTTCACCTGACTCGTCAAAAAGGGCGAGAAAAGCTCGGTTAAAGCCCAAGCCCTCATCAGCGGTGATCCCAATGAGAATGGCAAGGAGCATCTCATCAAGCTCAGTCATACTCAGGTAGGCGCTGTTCATCTTCATGGCCAGCTGATGGGCAAGGCCAATACGATAGTTGGCCTTTTCAATCTCACGCTGATACTGACGGTTGCGGATAGCAAGGCGCCTTTTTTCAAGAACTCGGCGCAAGGTAGCAAGTAAATCGGTAAAGTGGACCGGCTTGGCAAGGTAATCGTCAGCCCCGTAACGCAGGCAGGTCAAAGCAGTTTGCAGGTCGGTTACTGCGGTCAACATGATGACCGCCCTATCGGGATCCTCTGCCTTGAGTTCAGGGAGCAATTTGGTGCCATCGGCGTCCGGCAAACCGATATCAAGTAACACCAACGCCGCCTTATGGAGGGCTAATTGCGATTTGAGGGTCGCTGCCGAATCAGCAGTCACTGAAGCATACCCCTGCTGCTCGAGAAAATCCTGAAGCAGGGCCACTATATCTGGAAAGTCATCGACAATAACAATCACTTCACCTTTCTCCAGGAATTCATCCTCAGCGATAGACAAGGGTGGAGGGGGAAAGTGTTGTTCAATCATTTGAGGTGGCCTAGGTTGAAAGTTGAGGAAGAACGCACACAATGACTGACTTTGTTCTACTCTTCATTAAAAAGTGTGTCAAGATGCGGTGATATCTGATTCTCGGATTGCTCCTCCCCCCCAGCCATGGTATTGACAAGAGACCATGCAAACCCAAAATACTCTATCTCGCTTCAGCAAATCCATCGAACAACAATCCACGGTCAGTGACGAAGAACTCCTTCAGGTCATTGCTGATTTTTTAGCCATGGGCCATGTGGAAAATATTGTCGCCATGTTCCGCCAGGAATCCCGCTATTTTGCCTGGACCGGTCAACTCTTACTTGATGAACGCTTTGCAGTGCGCCTGGGCGTTTCTGTGCTCTTTGAATACTTGCAGGAACTCTGCCCGGAGCAGTTGCACCTGGCCATCCCCAGCCTCAAAGAGCAACTCAATAACCCAACCGCATGGGTCCGTGGTGAAGCCGCCAATGTGCTCGGCATTATCGCTAGCCCCGAGGCCCTGGCCCCTCTTGCCGCTCTTTTGAATGACGAAGCTCCCCAGGTAGCCGAGATCGCACGAGATATTCTGGGGTAACGGTAATGGAACAGTTCTTTGGCCCTCAAGGCATCCTGGCGAAAAATCTCGCGGGATACGAGTCCCGCCCCGACCAGTTACGCATGGCTCAGGCGGTTGATGATCTCCTCATGGCAGATCAGGAGTCCTCTGAGGGAGGGGCTGCAAGCCTGGTCATTGAGGCAGAAACGGGGCTGGGAAAAACACTTGCCTATCTCATTCCTGCTGCCCTCAGTGGAAAACGGGTTGTCATCTCCACCCATACCCGAAACCTGCAGGATCAGATTCTCTTAAAAGAGATCCCCCTTATTCTCAAACACATTGATCCCGGCTTAAGTGTGCTTTGCGTTAAAGGTCGACAAAATTATCTCTGCCTCTATCGCTATCACCAGTTGCTCACAGAACAGGCCGACGGAGCCCTGGAAGCCTGGGAAAAAGATCAGTTAGAGGCTTGGCTGCCGACCACCCTGTACGGAGAGCGCGCTGAACTTGACTGGTTAAGCGGCTCGTCCCCCCTCTGGCAGAAGATCTGTTGCCAATCCCACTTTTGCCTGGGGGCCAACTGTCCGGAGGCCATGGATTGTTTCCTCAACCGCTTGCGACGGGATGCGTCCAACTCTCGCGTGTTGATCGTCAATCATCACCTCCTCTTTTCTGATCTGGCAGTGAGACGCGCAGGCTTCGGTGAGGTCCTCCCCCGTTACGAAAGTGTTATTTTTGACGAAGCCCACCATATAGAACAGGTTGCGACAACATTTTTTGGGTTCAGCTTTTCCCGCTATCAGGTGGTTGACCTGGCAGCCGATCTCGAGCGAAGCGCCCAGGCCGAGCTCTCTGAAGCTCCTTTACAAACGTTACTTCCATTCATTGGCCGGGTTCTTGGGAGCATAGAGCGCTTTGCAGCGAGCTTCCCCCTTGAACAAGGACGGTTTCCATTGACGGCTGACATAATTGAGCAGCCGTCGATTCGCCAGGCACACGACGACCTGCACGCAGCTCTCTCCCACCTGATGGAGGGCCTTGATCCTTTGGCGGGAGGAGATTCCGTTTGGCGGCAATATCTGGATCGGGCCCAGGACCTGACCGCCCGCCTGGAACGGTTACTCAGCGCACAATTTGATGATCTGCCAGCCGAAGAAATCCCCTTTACCTTCTGGTTTGAACGCAGCGAGCGAAATCTGACCCTCTGTGCCACCCCTGTCGATGTGGCCCTGGAGCTCCAGGCGAGTCTTTTTTCCACAGTACGCCACTGTATATTCACCTCCGCGACCCTCACCACCGGAGGCAAATTCACCTATTTTCTAGATCGGGTAGGTTTGCATCGGGAAACACCAACGCTCTCGCTGGCTTCGCCCTTTGATTATGCCGGGCGTACACTCATCTACGTCCCCCCGCCCTCCTGCCCAGAGCCCAACGCACCGGGATATGTGGAGGCGATCCATCAAAATCTGGAACAGCTCATTCTCCACGCAAGGGGGCGAAGTCTCTGTCTCTTTACCTCCTTTGCTGCCATGGATCGAGCGGCAGCCTTTCTTGAGGGGCGCCTCCCCTACCCGCTCCTTGTCCAGGGGGATGCCCCCAGGCGTCGTTTGCTGACGACCTTTAGCCAGCAAACCGAGACAGTCTTATTAGCGGTGGCCAGCTTTTGGGAGGGGGTGGACATTCCTGGAGAAGCGCTGAGCTTGGTCGTTATTGACAAATTACCGTTTGAAGTCCCCAGCGACCCTGTTATTATGGCACGTGTAAGCCGTATTAAAGCACTTGGCGGCAATCCCTTTATCCAATTCCAGATCCCCAGAGCGATCCTTACCCTGCGACAAGGGGTCGGGCGCCTGATGCGGACCGCCGAAGACCACGGAGTCATAGCTCTTTTAGATACTCGGCTCTTCACCAAGGGATATGGCCGCCAATTCCGTCAAAGCCTGCCACCCAGCCCCCTGACCCGTGAGATGGACGAGGTCGCAGCATTTTTTGAACACCTGTACTCATGACCTCAATCCCTGATTTTACCCCGCTCCGCACCATGGCCACCACCGTGGCCAACCAGGTTGAAACTGCTATGCGCGAGGACCTCGCCCAGGCACTTAAAGGCTGTGATCCCCTTTTGGGGGAAGTGCTTGAACATGCGCTCTTCAGTGGCGGCAAGCGTATTCGTCCCCTGCTCACTGTGCTCTGTTCCCGTTGCTGTGGTCGTGATGATGCCGATCTCTACCTGCTGGCTGCAGCCTTTGAATACCTGCATGTGGCAACCCTGGTCCATGATGACGTGATTGATCACGCCCCCAAACGGCGCGGCAAGACGACCGTCAGTGCCCAGTTTGGTTTAGAAGCAGCCATCCTGGCGGGTGACTGGCTCCATGCCCGCAGCATGTATCTGATTGGCAGGCTGGCTGGAGCAGAGGGACTTGAGATCTTTTGTGAGGCCACCGGTTCCATGGTTAACGGGGAGTTTGAACAGCTGCGCTACATCGCCGACATGCAGACAGGTGAAGAGCAGTATTACAACGTGATCCGCCAAAAAACCGGGAATTTAATTGCCTCTACCTGTGCCATTGGTGCCCTTTTTGCCGGGGCTGATGTCTCCCAGAAAGAGGCGCTGGCAACCTACGGCCATCGCATTGGCGCTGCCTTTCAGGTGGTGGATGATCTTCTTGATTTCCAGGGGCAAAGTGAACAGACAGGCAAAACAACGGGTAATGATTTTGTTGAAGGCAAGCTAACCCTGCCAATTCTCAAAACCTATGCCCAGGCCACAAACGACGATAAAAAAATTTTGGAACAACTTTTTGCCGGTGACCGCAGCTCCCAAGAGGCCTACCAACAATTATACGCCTTACTCGAGCGCTACCAAGGCTTTGCAAGCGCTGCCCAGGCAGCCCGCGAGCTCATCCATGAGGCGAACGAGGCGCTGGCCCCCTTTGCATCCAACCACCAATCTCACGAAGAAATAGAACTGCTTAAACTGCTGGCAGGCTATATTTGCTCCCGAAACAAATAAGTATCTCCTGAATGCTCGCGAATTCAGGAAGCTCTCTTTTTGTGGTGGCTCGTTTTTTGGCAAGAGCTTTTCTCCTCTCTTTGGCTGCACTGGTGCTGAGCCTTGCCCCCGTGCAGCTGGCAGCACCTCCGCCAGGTCCCTGGCATAGTGCTCAACAACGCCAAACGGTCCCCCTCACACCTTCTCCCCAGACAAGTGTTGTCGATGAAGGCCCGATTGCACTGCTCCCCCAGAAAGAACCTCAAAAATCTGCTCCGCCTTTCTCTGTGCAGCCCCTTGATCCAATAAATCGCCCTAAAGTTGCCCTCATTATTGACGACATGGGCTATAGCCAACATATTGGCCAACAATTACTCCACCTGCAACTGCCCTTAAACTTTGCCTTTCTTCCTCAGGCCCCCTACACCCAGGAGCTTGTGCACCTGGCATGGCAGCAAAATCGCACAATTCTGGTGCACATGCCCATGGAACCGCTATCCACCAAGTGGAAGCAAGAGCCCATTACCTTGAACACTGAAGATTCCCAGCAAGATTTGAAAAGAAAAGTGGAACAGATGCTGGCAGCAATCCCCCAGGCCAGTGGGGTCAATAACCATATGGGCTCACGCTTTACTCAAGGACGAAATCAGATGGAAATCGTCTTGGAGATTGTGCAGCAACACCAACTGTTTTTCGTTGACTCCTTCACAACGGGAGATTCTCTTGGCCTGAGCACGGCCAGAAGCTTGGGAATTCCTACCGCCAAACGCGATATCTTTTTAGATAATGAGCACGATGTGGATGCGATCTGCAAATGGCTTGGTAGTGTGGCAGAACTTGCCCGTGAAAATGACAGCGCCATCGCCATCGGCCACCCAAATCAAGCGCTGCTGTCCGCCCTCAGCTCATGCGGCCCAAAAATCTTGGACGGGATCGAAGTGGTTTCAGTTGCAGAACTGGTGCAGTGAACCTTCAGCTGATCAGAACATTTGCATGCATCCAGTTTTTTTGGTCATACAGCATTCAGAACTCTTCCTCAAAATCAGGCACAAGAAAACTGATATGCTCTTCCTCGCCCTCCATTTCCTTTACGCTCACTGGCCCCTGTTCACGCAACCACTCGATAACTTCAGCGACTAGATGCTCAGGGGCTGAAGCCCCTGCGCTGATGCCGATTGTGCCCACATTCTCCAGCCAGTCCGAGTTGATTTCACTGGCATCATCAATGAGATAGGCGGTGGTCTTGCGCAGCTCGGCTACCTCACGCAATCGGTTGGAGTTTGAGCTGTTTTTTGAGCCCACGATTAAAATAAGATCGACCTCATCCGCGAGGCGACGCACAGCTTTCTGGCGGTTGGTGGTCGCGTAACAGATATCCGTTCGTTCAGGTTCGGAAATCTGCGGAAACTGCATCCGTAGAGCATCGAGCATCTCTTCAGTGTCATCGACACTGAGCGTGGTCTGGGTGACGTAGCCAACCTTTTGCGGATCACGGACCTGAAGCCCTGCCACCTCAGCGGCCTTCGAGATCACCTGTACTTCGCCCTCGACCTGGCCACAGGTTCCCTCTACCTCGGGGTGCCCCTTATGCCCGATCACCAGCACATCATACCCCTGAGTATACAAACGAATCATACGCCGATGTACCTTGGACACCAGGGGACAGGTGGCATCGATGGTCCGCAACCCCAGATCTTTTGCCTGCCGGGCAACCTCTTTGGACACGCCATGGGCGCTAAAAATGGCAACCGCACCCGTTGGGATCTCCTCCAACTCTTCAACAAAAAGAGCGCCCCGCTTCCGGAGTTCTTCAAGCACATGGGTATTATGGACAATCTCATGGAGCACATAGACAGGAGGTGAAAAGCGCTCCAGTGCCTGATGAACAATGGAAATCGCGCGGTTCACTCCAGCGCAGAAACCGCGAGGATTAGCAAGTAAAACGTTCATAAAGACCTCAAAAGACATGGACTGTATGTCAGGAAAAAATTAAAAACAGTTTCAGGACCACTCGAGTTATTTCACCTTGATCTTCTCGACGGCTTCAGCGATTACAAGTGGATAGGGGCCCTGCTGCTGCAAAAAAAGAGGCATGGTATTTCGTGCTTCACGAGCCGCATCAAGGGTATCATAGACACCGTAGTAGACAAAAATGGTCGGAGGTGATTGCTGATTACGCAACACATAGACCTGATCAAGTACCGGTGCATAGGCATCCGAGCCCAGGGTGCTGGCCAGGCTGTACTCGGCTGAAGATGAAGAGAGCCTCATCAGTTGAATGGTATACTTCTCTTGCAATTCTCCATGTAACCATGGTGCACTGGCGGCTATCCGAGCTTGGAGAAGGGTTGTCCCTTTCTCAAGAGTAGATGTTCCAGCATGAAAACCAGAAGGTTGAGTCGCTCCGACACGGGACTCAGCAATGTTGTTTTCTGTGACAGTTTGTGGTGGTGCTGGCGCCTTCTTGGTCACCAAGAACAGAGTCCCCGACACCAAAGCAATCACCAAAAAGATGATCAAACCGCTCCCCCAAAATGGCATCGAACGAGCATGAGTGATGAGCCGGGCTAAGCGGTTGGCAGGGGTGGGAGTGGTTTCCGGTGTCTCAGAGTCAACCTGATCAAGGAGGACCATGAACGATTTTTCCGCACAGAAATTTTGCAGTACTTCCTCAGCAAGAATATTGCTCAGGTGCATGTTTCCCTGGGCCGATTTAAAAATTTTGGTCACGACACTTTCCGTAAAGACCTCGGCATAATCCGCTCGGGACATACCGGCCTCGGTCGCGCAAAAACGCAGATACTGGCGGGTTTCACTCTCAGTGAGTGGTTCCAGGGTATAGCCCTTTGCAAAATCTTCCCCCTGAGTAACCACCTGCCCAAGGATAGTCTTCAAACCATCTCGTCCGGTCAACAAGAGACTCAGGCCAGTTTCTCCGCTTCCCGTTCCAACAAGTTTCAGCAAACCTTCAAGCGTTTCAGCTGACAACTGTTCCGCTGCATCCACAAGTAAAACTATCCGTTTGCCCTCTGCCCTTCGCTGCTCAGCACACTGTTGCATGGCAGGAATAAGGGACTCATATTCCTGCGGGGTTTCACCTGGCAGGTTAAAAGCTGGAACTATGCTCCACAACAGCTCAGGTAAGGGAGCTGCAGGTGAGTCGATTAAAATGACCTGCTGGGAGGCTGGCAAACGCTGGGCCAATACGGCGAGGAGATGGGACTTCCCCACCCCCTCCGGCCCAGTAAGCGTGAGCAGAGAGGTACCGGCCAGAATATCGACCACCAGCGACTGGTACACCTGCCACTGAGGGGATTCCGCAAAAAATACATCGGGATTACAAAGCGTTGAAAATGGCGCGTGGGACAGGGCGAAATGTTCTAGATACATGGGTCCCTTCTGGTTTGCGACTTCTGAGACTACGAAATATTTATCTTTCCATTTTACATAGAGAAAGGACTCATGTGAATGATAAACTTAAATACAACAGACAAGGTCCTAAAAGATTCAGCGCAGATAACTTCGCTAGATTTTCCTCCCCTTGGCAGCCTCCTTCTAAACGAGACAGCCAGGTCAGCTTTCCTCTCCCCTCCATTTTAGTCAATCCCCTTGTCACAACGCCTAAACAACCTTCGGGCTTGCCTTTTTTAGTTTTAGCTGTAGGATCTCAAGGATTCCTTTCCTTCAACATGTACAAAACCATCATGCCTGTTTTTCGCCTCTCCGAAGCCTTTCTTTTTCCCTCGCCAGAATTTGCAGAAGATGATGGTTTGCTCGCCGTGGGGGGAGATCTCAGCCCCGAACGACTGATTATGGCCTACAGCATGGGTATCTTCCCCTGGTACTCCGAAGGTGACCCTATCCTCTGGTGGTCACCAGCCCCCAGACTGGTTCTTTTCCCCGGTGAATTCCATCTCTCCAAAAGGTTACAGCGAACGCTGCGCGCGGGCACCTTTACTGTCACCGCCGATACCGCCTTTGCCGAGGTCGTGGCTGGCTGTGCCACCGCTTCAGGACGTGACCAAAATGGAACCTGGATCACAGTCGAAATGCAGGAGGCCTATCTGGAACTCCATCGATACGGATTTGCCCATTCGATAGAATGCTGGAAAGAGGGACAACTCGTGGGAGGGCTCTATGGGGTCTGTCTGGATCGTATCTTCTTTGGCGAGTCCATGTTTACTCACACAAGCAATGCATCCAAAGTGGCACTCGCCCATCTGGTTCAGCTCGCCCGCAACAAAGGCATCGGCCTGATTGACTGCCAGATGACCACTGCCCATCTGCTGAGTTTTGGTGCCCGCGAACTCTCACGCGAAGCCTTTCAGGAACAGCTCGAGCTGCATGTCGATGACTGTCTCCCCCAAAAAAAATGGTGTTTACCTGAAACAAAGGAGTAGAAGCCAGGCAAACACCATCAAGGAAAGAAAGCAATGAAAATGGCTACTGACACCGGAGCGTCGCAACCTTGAAGGGACCGCCACAGGAGTAATCCAAGTTCCCTTCTCCAACTATAATAAGCACCACAACGTGGGCGTCAAGTCCAAAAAGTTTCCAGGTTCAAAGGATATCTCTGGGGCATTCTTCAATCTTGCATGAATCTGTGAGCATTCAGCAGCAATCTGCCGTCACGGTTCAATGCTCAAGCTCAAAATCATAGAGCAGGCCGGAACGCTCGAAATGGCGATCAACTTTTTTTAAGCCATAGAGGTTGGCCACCTGAAAATTCACCTCCCAGTCACCCACAGCCGAAGCACCTTTCCCCAGATACACAATATCAGTGACCCTCATCTCTTCGGGAGCAACAGAGAGCATCATCAAAAGCCTATTGCGCGTGGCCTGCATAACGATAATCCGCTGCGTTTTTTCAATCTGCGTGCCTTTAAGTTTCCACCGAACTTCCACCGCATCTTCCCGCTGAAACTTTACTTTTTGCAACTGGCTGCAGTCTTTACGATGAAGCGAAAGGCCACGTTCACTTAAAAGCCCAATCACCCCTTTGTCCAGAGGGCCGGGCTTACAACAGGCAGAAGACTTTAGTACCACCGGATCAAGGGTTGCCAAATCAACTCGGTTAAAAACGCCTGTGGGCTGATAGAGGGTGGGACGCCCCACGTAGAGACCATTGCGAATCTCATAAATCAATTCGCGCAAACGTACTCGTCCTTCACCGACTTGAAGATAGAGTTCGTCCAGGGATTCAATCCCAAAGTAGGTCATGATATCGCCCATCTCTTCTTTTTCAAGCACCTCAAAGGGAACGCCGTATCTTCGCAACTCCTGAGAAAGGACAGAAACACCAATCTGGCGAGAGACAGACTCTCTCCGCTTACGAAAAGCCTTGGAGAGCTCGGAACGCGCCTTGGGCGTCTGACAAAGCATCTGCAGGGCAGGATCAAAATTCACATCCTCCTTTTGCCGCAGAACCTTGATCACGCTGCCATCGCGTAACTGTTGATCGGGTTTGATCTTTTGCTTGCCAATCATCCCGCCGATGCAGGTATGCCCAATAGCGGTGTGCACTCGAAAGGCAAAATCCAGCAGAATGGAATTGACCGGCAGGCAGATCAGATCACCCTGGGGAGTGTAGGTATAAATTTCTTTGCGGCCACTGGCCGCAATCATATCCCGATAGGAGACGGAATCATCACTCCCGAGAATATCGAACATCTCTTGGATTTCACGGAAATAGCGATTATTGATACGGGTGTCGCTGGTCCAGTCGCGAATCATGCCGCGTTGAGCACGGCGAGCCATCTCTTTGGTTCTGATTTTAAACAGATATTTGCGGCCATCGATATTAGGCCGGGCATGCAACCCCTGGTATCCCGAGGGTTTAGGGCTGGCGATAAAATCACGAATGGTGCGAGGAATGGGCGGATAGATTCGATTGAGTACCCCAAGCGCCTGATAGCACTCACTGCGGGTATCCATGAGAATAAGAATTTCCTGGGGACTCTCGATCTCTTTGATCAGAATACGGTTACGTACATCATAATAGCCCCAGAGACCTTTGGTCCGCAGGGTGACCGACCCGTCAAGCCCCTCTTCCTCCATGGCCTTCTGGACGTTTGCAACAATAGCCAGCACCGTGGGCTCGCTGCGGAGACTGTTGATGTGCATCTGCAGGCGGCTTCCCTGCCGAGGGAACTTATAGGCAAGGGCGAGATTATAGAGCTCGCGTTTAATGGCAAAAAGCCCCAGAATTGTAGCCAGTGGGGCATAGATATCCAGGGTTTCATCGGCAATTTTTTGCCGTTTGCGCTTGGGCATGCTGGCAAGGGTACGCAGATTATGCAGACGATCAGCCAACTTAACGATCATAACCTCAAGTTTGGCTGCGGCCCCACTGAAAATTTTGCGATGCACCAGCTTTTTAAAGGTTTGCCGATCACCGGAATAATGGGTTACCTTGGTACAGCCCTCGACAATGGCCTCAACTGTAGGACCAAACTGTTCACGAATAACTTCATCGGTGACTTCGTCAACATCTTCCACCGTATCGTGGAGAAGTGCTGCAGCCAAAATTTCAGGGTTACGCAAATCCAGTTCTTCAGCCAGAATACGAGCCACCGAACAGGGATGCATAATGTAAGGATCACCCGAACGGCGCCACTGGTCTCCGTGGGCGTCAACAGCAAAATCCAGAGCCTTCCAGAACACCTGAGATTCCGGGCCATCGCCAATAAAATCAAGCATGACCTGGCGATACGCCTCTAGATCAAAAGTAGTATAATGCATTCTGTTCCTGAGTTATGCCCATCCAGAAATTGGGCAAAAAGACCATTTCTGGATGCACACTAACTTATTCTGGCTTTTACTTTTTAAAAAAACCAAATCGTGTACAATTTATTTTTCCGCCCCAAAAACCAAACTGTACTCTAACAGAGACACCCCAGTGGACAAAGCAAATAGTGCCGTTTACACAAAATCGAGTGCTTCATTAAAACGATGCATTGCCGCCAGCCTGTCTCCGCAACAAACATTCTGCCGCTCACTGCACTGAGCAGCACAAGCTAACGTAAGCACCAAACCAAGGATTAAAAGATGGCTGGAAAATTTCATCGTAAAAAAAAGACGGTTGCAGCCTCACGCAAAAAACGGAAGCAAAGCACCCCGCGAATAAAACCTTCAGGATCGTTACAGTCCTCTGTGCTGGCACTGCTGAGCGAACGCCAGCAAGCCTTGGGTATACAAGAAATTGCCCAGACATTATTCCTCTCCAGAGGACAACTTCCAGCCCTGTATAAAGCCTTGACCTCGCTGCTGGAAAAAGAAAAAATTGAAAAACAGGGCAAAAAATATTCATCCGGCCCCGTCCCCAATGCATTCCGAGCCACGGTTGAGCTGACCAGTAAGGGGTACGGCTTTGCTGTTGTAGAAGGTGAGCAGGCGCAAAAAGGGAAGGATATATTTATTGCTCCCCATAATCTTGGTAATGCCAGTCATGGGGATACAGTACAATTAATCCTGATCTCTTCCAGCCGCGGCCGCAGGGAAGGTAAAGTGCTCTCTGTTGAAGAGCGTGCCGTGACAAGCGTCTGCGGTATATATAACGGTACCTCCTTTGGTGGCTATGTCACCCCGGATGACGATCGTTTACCGTACACCGTGACCATTGCCCCCAAAGACAGTGCCAATGCCGAGGACGGCGTGATAGTGGTCGCTGAAATAACCGATTACGGCGGTGAGCGCCGAGGCCCCAGTGGCCGTATTACAGAAATTCTTGGTGATGCGCGCAGTGCCCGAGTACAAATTCGCATGGCCATCACCCAATTTTCGCTGCGCGAACATTTTTCAGCCGCAGTGAGCACAGAAGCCGCTAACCTTGCGCCAGTTGTCGAATGTGAAGCGGGACGAAAAGACCTGCGTCATATGGATCATGTCACTATTGACGGAGAGACCGCGCGGGATTTTGACGATGCCATCTGTGTTGAAACCACCAACGAGGGCTATACCCTCTACGTCTCCATTGCCGATGTCAGCCATTACGTCTCCCCCAACTCCGCCATCGACCAGGAGGCCTACCTGCGCGGCACCAGCGTCTATCTGCCCGACCGTGTGTTGCCCATGCTCCCCGAGCGCCTCTCGAACGATCTCTGCAGCCTGGTCCCCCACCAGCCACGACCGGCGTTTACCGCCATCCTCCGCTTCGACCACCAAGGAAAGCGGATCGGCGAGCACTACTGCAAATCCCTGATTCAAAGTAAACAGCGCTTTACCTATACAATCATCAATGAGTTGCTCTATCTGAAAAAACCGCAGGTGCGCGAAGAATTTCAGGCCCTGCTCCCCATGCTTGAGCGGGCGGATCAACTGACACTGCTGTTGAAGAAACGCCGTCTTGAGCGAGGCAGTCTTGAATTCAATATCCCCGAGCCGGTGGTCAGCTTGCAAGAAGATAAAGTCAGCGCAATCAAACTGGCCGAGCGTAACCGGGCTCACCTGCTCATAGAAGACTGCATGCTGGCTGCCAACGAGGCTGTGGCCGAGTCACTGGCCAAGGCTCAGAAGCCGGTTTTATACCGGATTCACGAACGCCCTGATCCGGGCAAACTCGAAACATTCACCGATGCTGCCAAGGCTCTAGGGATAACCCTCCCTCGCTCCGAGGTCAATCCGGCCTGGTTCAGTGAGGTAATAGATCAGGTTGCAGACACCCAGGCTGAATATATCGTCAACAACCTGCTGCTGCGTACCATGCAACAGGCCAGGTACGCCCCGGAAAATGTTGGCCACTTTGGACTTGCCGCACCGTATTATCTGCACTTCACCTCACCAATCCGTCGCTATCCCGATCTGGTCGCCCACCGGGTGCTGCAGGCCGGGCTGCTGAAAGAGGAGGCCCGGCCAACACCGCAGCGAGGGCAGGATCTGGCTGAGGCGGGTATTCACCTCTCGCAATGCGAACGCAAGGCCATCGAGGTCGAGCGAAATGTGCATGCGCGTTGCTCTGCCCTGTTCCTCATGGACCGTGTTGGTGAAGTTTTCTCGGCAATCATCTCTGGGGTGAGCTCTTTTGGACTTTTCCTGACCTTGGATGAAACCTTTATTAGTGGTATGATCCCGGTATCGACTATGACCGATGATTACTACCTGCATGACAGCCGTCGCTACCGCCTTATTGCCCAGTCCACCAATCGAATGTATCAGCTGGGCGACCGCATTGAAGCCCGCCTTGATCATGTTGACCTGGCGACAAAACGAAGCACGTTCTCTCTGGCCACCATCCCACCTGCCGGGGAGCAAAAAAATGACGAATCCACAATGGCCTGAAGGGAAAATTCTCCCCGTGGTTTTGCTTGACGAATAGGTCCAATTTAAATAAATAAGGGGCCTCTGGATAGGACCTATCCACTTGTGCGACCATTTTTCCCTTCGGTCGCATTACTCTTTCTTGAGGTACAAACATGCTAGATACACTCTGGATCTCCGACATTATTGCCAATCCTTTTCTTCGCGGACTGTGCATCGGTCTGGCTGTTGCGCTTTTCTTTCTGATGCGCGGCTGGCTCAAATCGCGGGAACTGCGGAGCACGGTAAAAAAGTTGCGCGAGCATCTGCATACAAAACTGGAAATCGACGCGGCTGAAAACGAGCGGCGCAAAGAAGAGCTGGATAAAGTCAAACAGGAGCGCGACAACCTGCGTAACATGGTACAGGTGCTCAACCAGAAGCCTGGTCGTCAAGAACTGCGCCAGGTACAGGTGTACCAGAAAGCGCTTGAAATTATGTTCGAAAAATCACCAGGTTTTGCCCCGGCCTGGCAGATCACCATGAAAGAAGCCGAAGACGAGATGAAGCGCGCTGAGCGTGGCATCATCCCCTTCTTTAAACGGATGACCAGCAGCTCTCCCGGCATTGACAAATCCAATAAAAAAGCCTTGGAGTACGATCAATCCGCTGGGGAATGATGACATTACTATTATGATTGAACGACAAAAACCGACCGGTCCCCTGGGGCAGGTCGGTATTATTTTGGTGGGGCCGAAGTTTCCAGAAAATATTGGGGCTTCGGCCCGTATTGCCTCAAACTTCGGTATTTCTGAGTTGGTTGTTGTCAGCAGCGAAACTTATGATCAGGAGCGTATGCTGCGCATGGCCACCCACAAGGCCGCCCACCTTATCCACGGCATGCGTGTCTGCACGACAACAGCGGAAGCCGCAGCCCCCTACCACTGCATTGTCGGTACCACTGCCCGCCAAGGCAAACGACGAATGGAAGACCAGACTCCACGTGCGGTCATGGCAGAGGTAGCCCCCATGCTTGAGGGCAATAATATCGGTATCATGTTTGGCCCGGAAGATGCAGGGCTGACCAATGAGGATCTGGACTTTTGCCAATTTGCTTCCACCATTCCCACCGCAGGTTTTTCTTCGCTCAACCTGGCACAGGCCGTGGCCATCCACTGCTACGAACTCTATACCACCCTGCACCTCCAGCCCTTTGCTGGAGTGCCCCAATCTGAGCTGGCCAACTCTTTTGAGCTGGAAGGGATGTATGAGCATATCGAGGAAGCACTGGGCGAGATCACCTTTCTCCATGACACCAACCGTGTTTACTGGATGCGCAATATTCGCCAGTTTTTAGGGCGGGTCAAACTCAAGAAAAAAGAATCCAGCCTGATCCGCGGCGTTTGCCGTAAATTTCTCTGGCACAGCCGCAAGCCCGACCAGGCCGGTCTGCCACACGAGGAGCAGGAGTCTGTAGAACAGCGTTGAGGTGGGCCGGGGGAAAAACCGAGAAAAGTGTACATCCTGTCGCGGGCCCCCCCCGTCTCCTACAAAATTCAGGGGCATTGAGGGATTGTAGAAGTCGGGCCTTGCCCGCGACACAGTGTTTTTTATAACCAAAGAGACAAGTTTAACAGTAAGCGATCAGGGGGAGTGCCAAAAGTACCGGCATCCGATTAGACTCCCCCTAAATCCCCTGCAATGGACACCCATCACAATCCGGATTTTTCTTCTTACAGTACATATTTCCTACCCGCACCAAGAGCGCATGGTACTCATTATACAAAGCCGCTTCACAGGCTAGATTGTCCATGAACAGCTCCTGCAGACAGCTATAGTCGCACTCCTCATCAATAAGCCCATGACGCGAGAGAATCCGATGGGTATAAGTGTCGACCACAAAACTCGGTTGCTCCGAGGCATAGAGGACAATGGAGTCAGCGGTCTCCGGTCCGATCCCTTTGACGGAGAGCAACTGCTCCCGCAGCTCAGCCAAGGGCTGGGCAAGAAACCCCTCCAGATCATCACCAAAACCTTCCCGAATAAATAAAAGCAGATTCTGCAGGCGAGCTGCCTTGATATTGTAGTAACCGGCCGGCCGAATGTATTCGGCCAGCAATCCAGTGGGGAGCTCAGCCATGGCAGAAAACGAGAGCAGCCCCACCCCTTTCAGATTATCGATGGCGCGCTCGACATTTTTCCAATTGGTATTCTGGGTAAGAATCGCCCCAACCATGACCTCGAAGGGGCTCTCACCCGGCCACCAGTGCTGTGGACCAAAATGATCGAACATTCGCAGATAGAGCAGTTCTAGGGTTTTAGCTGTCGACATACACAAATTCCTGCTACTTCCATGAAGCCGATTAATTCTGCACTTCCAGCAATAAATTCAACCACGGCAAAATGACCGGTCGACAGATGGAGTTCTTATCCAATGGATCGGAATGGCATGCATACTCAGCGGCATCCTTCAAACCGTCGCTATCACTATCACTGAGCGTATCACAGGCATCACCAAGCCCATTACCATTGACATCGCTTTGATCTGCGTTGGCAATCAACCAGCAATTGTCAACATCTGCACAGAGCCCGTCGCCATCGGCATCATTATTTGCATCCATCAGACAGAGATCACTGTTATCACCAATGCCATCATTATCACCATCAGCCCATTCCTCGACATTGGTTGGGAAAAAATCCAGGTTGTCAGCAACTGAATCACCATCGTAATCAACAAAGATAGAGTCATCCACTGCGAAGGTAAAATTGTTATGATTGTGGCTAAACAGGGTGGTGACTACAATCTGGCTGGAGAAGAGAACTCCATCTGAGGACTCGTTCGCCAACTCCAGGATATTGAAATGGGAATAACTCGAACCCGGGGTCTCAAAGGTAACGGTTTGCTGCACCGTTCCGCTTAATAAAACCCGATGCGTTTCATTGGCCCCAAAGTTATCATTGTCTGCATAAGTACTACTTTCGCTATCTTTTTGTGTAAAATCGCCTCGAACCTCAAGGAGTCCGGCAGTTAAGTTGCTGCTATCATTATAGTACGATTGCATCACAAAATTCCCGTAAACCAAAACATGATCAGAAACATTGGTCATATTCAGATAACCGTTACTTCTGCTGTAGGTCGTTGTCCCTTCAGAATCTGTCGAAGCTGTTTGGACACGATAGTCACCTTCGACGATCAGGTTGCCGCCATTCACGTTCAAGGTACCTCCGGAATGAATCAGGTCGCCTTTGACCGTCAGGGTAAAACCGTTGAGATCGAGGGTGCTATAATTTAAATTCAAGAGACCATTGATAACCGTATCTTCTTGCAGAACCCAGCCCATGCTTTGAACCGTTATGGGACTCAAGGCATGACTATTGCTAATCAGCGTCACGAGGGAGATACTGCTGGAAAAAATGACCCCGTTGGCAGATTCATTGGCCAGCTCCAAAATATTAAAATGAGAATAACCTGAACCGGGAGTCTCAAAGGTGACGGTTTGCTTAGACGTTCCGCTTAATAAAACCCGATGGGTTCCATTAGCCTCAAAGTTGTCATTATCTCCAACGCTGCTGATATCGGTCTCTTTTTGCGTGAAATCGCCTCGAACCTCAAGGAGTCCGGCAGTTAAGTTGCTGCTATCATTATAGTACGATTGCATCACAAAATTCCCGTAAACCAAAACATGATCAGAAACATTGGTCATATTCAGATAACCGTTACTTCTGCTGTAGGTCGTTGTCCCTTCAGAATCTGTCGAAGCTGTTTGGACACGATAGTCACCTTCGACGATCAGGTTGCCGCCATTCACGTTCAAGGTACCTCCGGAATGAATCAGGTCGCCTTTGACCGTCAGGGTAAAACCGTTGAGATCGAGGGTGCTATAATTTAAATTCAAGAGACCATTGATAACCGTATCTTCTTGCAGAACCCAGCCCATGCTTTGAACCGTTATGGGACTCAAGGCATGACTATTGCTAATCAGCGTCACGAGGGAGATACTGCTGGAAAAAATGACCCCGTTGGCAGATTCATTGGCCAGCTCCAAAATATTAAAATGAGAATAACCTGAACCGGGAGTCTCAAAGGTGACGGTTTGCTTAGACGTTCCGCTTAATAAAACCCGATGGGTTCCATTAGCCTCAAAGTTGTCATTATCTCCAACGCTGCTGATATCGGTCTCTTTTTGCGTGAAATCGCCTCGAACCTCAAGGAGTCCGGCAGTTAAATTGCTGCTATCATTATAGTACGATTGCATCACAAAATTCCCGTAAACCAAAACATGATCAGAAACATTGGTCATATTCAGATAACCGTTACTTCTGCTGTAGGTCGTTGTCCCTTCAGAATCTGTCGAAGCTGTTTGGACACGATAGTCACCTTCGACGATCAGGTTGCCGCCATTCACGTTCAAGGTACCTCCGGAATGGATAAGGTCGCCACCTATCCGGAGCGTATGACCATTTAAATCAAATGTGTTGTAACCAAGACTGTAGTTGCCGTTGATCACCTGATTTTGTTGCAATGTCCATATCGATGCCGAGTTATCAAGGCTCAAGTCATAATCCCACTCACCGCCGCTGATGATTGCGCTTCCTGATAACTGGATATTTAAAGCATTGATCACTGGCGTTGTTGTGGCGACGAGTTCACTGACCACCACAGCTTTGCTGGCAAAATCCACTCCTTCGGTTGAACTATTGGTAATCTCGAGGATATTAAAATGAGAATAACTCGAACTGGGAGTCTCAAAGGTGACGGTTTGCTTCGACGTTCCGCTTAATAAAACCCGATGAGTTCCATTAGCCTCAAAGTTGTCATTATCTCCAACGCTGCTGATATCGGTCTCTTTTTGCGTGAAATCGCCTCGAACCTCAAGGAGTCCGGCAGTTAAGTTGCTGCTATCATTATAGTACGATTGCATCACAAAATTCCCGTAAACCAAAACATGATCAGAAACATTGGTCATATTCAGATAACCGTTACTTCTGCTGTAGGTCGTTGTCCCTTCAGAATCTGTCGAAGCTGTTTGGACACGATAGTCACCTTCGACGATCAGGTTGCCGCCATTCACGTTCAAGGTACCTCCGGAATGGATAAGGTCGCCACCTATCCGGAGCGTATGACCATTTAAATCAAATGTGTTGTAACCAAGACTGTAGTTGCCGTTGATCACCTGATTTTGTTGCAATGTCCATATCGATGCCGAGTTATCAAGGCTCAAGTCATAATCCCACTCACCGCCGCTGATGATTGCGCTTCCTGATAACTGGATATTTAAAGCATTGATCACTGGCGTTGTTGTGGCGACGAGTTCACTGACCACCACAGCTTTGCTGGCAAAATCCACTCCTTCGGTTGAACTATTGGTAATCTCGAGGATATTAAAATGAGAATAACTCGAACTGGGAGTCTCAAAGGTGACGGTTTGCTTCGACGTTCCGCTTAATAAAACCCGATGGGTTCCATTAGCCTCAAAGTTGTCATTATCTCCAACGCTGCTGATATCGGTCTCTTTTTGCGTGAAATCGCCTCGAACCTCAAGGAGTCCGGCAGTTAAGTTGCTGCTATCATTATAGTACGATTGCATCACAAAATTCCCGTAAACCAAAACATGATCAGAAACATTGGTCATATTCAGATAACCGTTACTTCTGCTGTAGGTCGTTGTCCCTTCAGAATCTGTCGAAGCTGTTTGGACACGATAGTCACCTTCGACGATCAGGCTACCGCCATTCACGTTCAAGGTACCACCTGATTGGATCAAATTGCCTTTGATAATTAACGTTTTTCCTTCAAGGTCAAGAGTACCTCCTTTGAGAAAAAGATTCGTATAGAGTGCTCCATACCGACTACAATCAGAGGTAATTTCAGCTATAGATAGGATTTCTTCCGACCCGATTTTTAACGGATCGGTGTTCAGAGATTCTTCAAGACTGTTGTTCTTACCATCGCCATCCGGATCAGCATCACCATTTGTGACAGTTATATCTCCGAAAAATTCGATCTCCCACGAATCATTCAGACCGTCACCATCAACGTCGTTAGGGTCAGGTATAGCAATCGTGAGAACATTACTTGTGCTACCGTCAACCTGGTACCAAAATTTAAAAGTTCCATATGATCCCAAACTGCTTTTGTTGACAGTGGAATGATACTCTCCCTCAACCAGTGGCCAGGACGTGGAATCATTACTATATACCGCCAAAGCACGAATTTCTCCGCCAGCAGTATTTTGCGCGTACAAAACAGCGGCGTCATAACTGGTATCACCGCTCATGGTCAGACCAAAAGTCAGAGCAGTTGCGGTCTCTGTTGCAATGATGGTTAATGTTCCATGTTGTGGCAAGTAATTAATCCCGACACTCCCTGTCTTATGTGACCCATCTGGGTATGTCAGGTCCAGCGCTAAAATACCATCTACACTGGTTGCAGAAGATGCTTGAAGATTTAAAGAAAAATAGTTAGGAACATCATTCTCAACTGCAACGGGTGTCATGACTCCTGCGTATGTTGTTGATGAAAGATCCAAAACATCACTACTGCCTTCACTTTTCCAACTCCACATTGCATTGATTGCCCGCCCCGCTCGGTCTGCATCGTAAACACCTTCAGGACGTAGAGTGAATTCGTTGCCTTCTGAATCATTGCGACTGACTTCAATATCGGTCGAGTTTTGTGCCATATATTTCAGGAACAGGTAACTGACTAACTCTCTTTTCAAATGATCAACATCGATATTACGAATTGTTGTAAACAGCGTAGAGGTGCCATATGCTGCAGCTGTTTGCTGGGCTGTCGCCGCATTAAGAATTTTATATTTAGTCGTTGCATAATTTCTGAGACTAATAAACACGGGATTATTTATCTGCTCCGCAGTCGGGGCGTAGGAGCCTGCGAAAGCGGCAAAACTAATCTCGTCCCCCTCAAGAATTTCCCATGGAATAATGCCGTTTTCTGATTTACAGAAATAGTAATGAAAGAGGAGGTGAGCTCCTTTAGATGCATCCTCGAACCCCTCAGCAATATACGTCATGGTGTCATAAAAAATTTTACCTGGGGCCACGACCATGCTCAAACCGCCTCCGAGTGCACCTATCCCAGTGGTGGTGTTTTTGAGAATCATGGAAACATCCGAAGCACCTCCCAAAGCCTCGTAGGTACGTGTAAACAACTCCAAGCCAATTTGTGCCCAGTCTAATGCCTCAGGTTTAAAGGTCCAGGTCCCTAGATTATCTGTCATTCCAGATGAGAGTAAATCGCGCACTTTGGAATCGGTATACCCTTCAAGCATACCATCAGACGCAAGAATATTAAAAAACGAGGTACGCCCGGCACCGAAGAGTGTTTTGACAATGAAGTTTCGGTTCAACGCTTGATTAACTTCCAGGATCTCAGCCTGGATGCGTATGGCACTGTCATATGCGGCTGATACGGAAACATCCGCACTGCCAAGGTTATCATAAAAATCTTTTTCCCAGCGCACTATGCTATCTTGGGCACTTTCCAAGGCAATTATATCACGCATGGCTTCATGTATTGTGCTCTCTGCCCCAAAGGGGGTATACGTTTCTTCGACAATCCCTTCGGCAGTTTCAGCCAACAAAGTTGTCGAAGTACCAATTTCCGGTTGATAGGCTCCATCGATCAGGGTGTTAGCCATCTCTTCAGTCAAGGGAACTGCAGGCGAACTTTTTTTTGCCCAGGCAAGAATTTCCTGAACATAATCTTCCCTGTCACCTTCTGGGACTCCTGGGAGGTCTTTATTCTCTCCTCCCAATATCCATAATCCGGGATAATCCATCGGTACATATTGGGGGGGAGATGCAACGACATTTCCAGGTATACTCCAAAAGACAGTTAAAATTATTCCAATGAAAATCTTATTCATGTAGGCCTCTTGACTGGTTGGTATAAAAAAAAACACCCGCCTCCGAATACACGAAGGCGGGTGTTAATATTTCACCAGGAAACTTGGGAGAAAATATCAACACTCTCTTCGGCAATCCAGCCACCCCGCAGGGTCTGGGATTTTGCGCCACTGAATCACTTCAGTTTTGCCCTTTTCGGAGAGTGTTCTCTATTTGATGGTTATTCTTTTTTGAGGTGTTAAAGAGGTTTTTTTCCTCTCATTACTGCCTCTTCCACCCGCAGACCAGATGGTTCACCCTTGGGGCGATCAACCTCATGAAAAAAATTTTACAGATCTTTACGTGCTCAGTCAAATACATTAAAAGGTTTTTTCCACTCAGCCCTATCTTACCAAAATGCATGATGAATAAATTTCAACAACCTCTGAACGGCCCAATTTTTCATCATCCGACCTATTCAGTTTCAATCCCCCAAACAAATCCCGATATCCCGCGCAGTCTGTACCTTATCACTGTTCAAATCAATTTTTTTGCGGTTGCGAATGGCCTCAGCAATGGGGACAGCGGTCATATTAGGCGGGACCCAGGCGACCATATGATCAAAGATCCCCTGTTCGGCCAAACGAACCGCGGCTGCTCCAAAGCGAAGGGCCAGGAGACGATCAAAGGTTGTCGGCGAACCACCACGCTGAAGATGCCCGAGCACCAACGAGCGGGTATCCTTCCCCAGTCGTTCTCGAATTTGGTTGGCTACCCATTCACCAATACCACCGAGCACCATCTCAGAGCGACCTAACTCCCCCTTGCCTTTATTGATGACCTCACCATCTTCGGCTCGGGCCCCTTCGGCGACAACCACAATGGAGTAATGCTTATCGTGCAACTCATTGTCCGAAATTTTAGCACAGACCGCATCCATCTGAAAGGGTATCTCAGGGATCAATATGACATCAGCCCCGCCGGATATACCTGAATAGAGAGCGATCCAACCGGAATCCCGGCCCATCACCTCGACCACCATGACCCGATCGTGAGATTTTGCGGTGGAGTGCAGCTTATCAATGGCATCGGTGGCAGTGGAGACAGCGGTATCAAAACCAAAGGTGCGATCGGTTGCCTCTAAATCATTATCAATAGTTTTGGGTACTCCAATAACCGGCATGCCCTTTTGGGCAAAGCGGTGGGCAATCTCCAGACTGCCGTCACCGCCCACGGCGATATGACAAAAAAAGCCGTTACGCTGAAAATTATTGAGGATTTTATCGGAGATATCGACAATCTGAATCTCACCGGCCAGGTTTTCCACCGGTTTTGCAAAGGGATTCCCTTTATTGGTGGAGCCTAAGATCGTTCCCCCCTGAGAGAGAATCCCCTCAACGCCTTCGGGCGTCAGCCGCACCAGATCATCACGATCAAGGAGGCCTCCATAACCAGCCCGGCTGCCATAGACCTCCCAGCCTTTTCGAGCTGCCGAATTGACCACCGCAAAGATAACCGCATTGAGCCCCGGAGCATCACCGCCACCGGTAGAAATGAGTAGTTTTTCTCGCATAATATGCTCCCTGCCTGGAGTTTTTCACATCAAGGGATAATCGATTAAAAGGCAAAGCCCTATAAATTCAGCAATCACCAACGACTCTGATCCATTATATGTCGCGGTCATGCCCCACTCATTGTTCTCAGATCATTTGTCTCACCGCTACGGCCCCATCCCGCGACAAAATGTAGTGTTCTCGTTGCTATCAACATCTTCATGTAATTGTAGAAATCCCCAGGCTCTTTGACAACAGAATTCAGCCAATAATCTGATTTCATACTCTTTTCGTCTTGCATTCCCTAAAAGAGTGCACAACTAGTTCACTTTTTTCAAGCCGAATAAATGCATAGGAATTTTTGTTGTTTGCTCCTTGATATACGGTTCTATTCTCTCTGTACATATGATGGGAAATAACCACCAAGTGGCTCTTTCTTCCCACCGAACCCGTTCTATGGTTGACGAGTTTACGATTGCGCCTTACTTTTGGCCTATACCCAATTGTCTTCTTCCCCCCTCAAGGGAAGGAGTTTTTATTCACTTTTGAGGAGGCAGAATGTTTGAAGTAACAGAAGTTGCTGTGAACAACCTGAAAGCCTACCTGGAGCAGAACAAAATTGATTCTGCTATTCGCATCGCACTGATGCAGGGTGGCTGAAGTGGCCCAAGCCTAGGTTTGGCTCTGGATGAGCCAAAAGACACAGATAAGGTTTTTGAGGAAGGCGGTCTGAAATTCTTGGTTGATAATGATCTCCAGGAAAAATGCGGTGCCGTCAAAGTTGACTTCATCGAGGCCGGATACCGTTCCGGGTTTTCAATCACTTCGACTAATCCGCTGAGCAGCGGTGGTAGCAGTTGTGGTTCCTGTAGCGGCTCTTGCGGTTGATCATGCATAGATCATCTGGCCCCAAGCCCCCTTGTCAGTTCTGACAAGGGGGCTTTTTTTATTCACACTACCATCACTTTTCTCGAGTGCCAATTTCTTGACACCCATCATTTGATCCTTATTTTCTCTTTCGAATAAAAGAATACAAGCCTGCTGCAAAAAACAATGCAGGCAAGGAGAGAAGAAAATATGCAACTGGACAAATTTACCCTCAAATCACAGGAAGCCATTCAGGCCGCCCAACAGTTGGCGCAGTCTGCCGGTAACCAGGAAATCCAGCCCGAGCATCTGCTTAAGGCTATCCTGGAGCAACCCGAAGGGGTTGTCGTTCCGGTACTGCAAAAAATGGGCGTTACCCCAAGCCTGGTTTTAAATGAGACCAATCAACTGATTAATGGACTGCCCAAAGTCAGTGGATCTGGTGCGAACCAGACCTACGCCTCACAAAAATTTCGCACCCTGTTAGATCAGTCATTTAAGACCGCATCGAACATGCAGGATGAGTATGTCAGCCAGGAGCATCTCTTTTTAACCATACTTGCTGACAGCTCGCTGAAAGTAACTGCTATGCTGACCAGGCAGGGGGTTAGCAGTGACTCCTTTTTAAAAGCACTGATGAGCGTTCGAGGCAACCAGCGGGTGACAGATCCTTATCCGGAAGACAAATACCAGGCCCTGGAAAAATATGCCCGCAACCTCACCGATGTGGCGCGCAAAGGTAAGCTGGATCCGGTTATTGGCCGCGACGAGGAGATTCGCCGCATTATTCAGGTTCTCTCGCGGAGAACCAAAAACAATCCCGTCCTCATAGGTGAGCCGGGTGTGGGAAAAACTGCTATTGTTGAGGGGCTTGCTCTGCGTATCGTCAACGGCGATATCCCCTCTACCCTGGAAAATAAGCAGGTTGTCTCTCTGGACCTGGGTTCACTGGTGGCGGGCGCTAAGTATCGCGGTGAATTCGAAGACCGGCTCAAAGCTGTACTTAAAGAGGTGGAAAAACGGGCCGGTGAGATCATTCTCTTCATTGATGAGATCCACACCCTGGTGGGGGCCGGTGCTGCCGAAGGCTCCATGGATGCTTCCAATATGCTCAAGCCGGCTCTGGCTCGTGGTGAGCTCCACTGCGTTGGAGCCACGACGCTGGATGAGTACCGCAAGTATATAGAGAAGGATGCCGCCTTGGAGCGCCGCTTTCAGCCGGTGCTGGTGCAGGAGCCCAGTGAGGAAGATACCATTGCAATCCTGCGTGGTATTAAAGAAAAATATGAGGTCCACCATGGAGTGCGCATTCAGGATGCCGCCACCGTGGCAGCGGTAACCCTGTCTAACCGCTACATCACCGACCGATTCCTCCCGGACAAGGCCATCGACCTCATCGATGAGGCAGCATCGCGCCTGCGCATTGAAATCGATTCCATGCCCACGGAAATTGATCAGCTGGAGCGTAAAAAAATCAAACTGGAAATCGAGCAGGAAGCCTTAAAAAAAGAGAGCGATCCGGCCTCGAAAGAACGGCTTGAAAAGGTGCGGATGGATTTGGCAAATTTGGACGATTCACTTAAGGCCATGAAAGGCCAGTGGACCCTGGAGAAAGATATCATTCAATCTATTCGTGATATCAAATCCAAGATCGACCAGGCCCATGTAGAAGAACAGCAGGCTGAGCGACGTGGCGAACTAAGCAAGGTGGCTGAAATACGTTACGGCCAGATAGTCCAGTTGGAAAAGGATCTGGAAACTGCCAAAGCGCGCCTCAATGAAATTCAGGAGCAGCAACAGATGCTCAACGAAGAAGTTTCAGCAGAAGATGTCGCTGCGGTGGTTGCCAAATGGACAGGTATCCCTGTAGATAAACTGCTCGAAGGCGAAAAGGAAAAACTGGTGCACGCTGAAGACGAACTCGCAGGCAGGGTCATTGGGCAGCGTGAGGCAATTGTCGCCGTTTCCAATGCAGTCAGACGGGCTCGGGCTGGCCTTCAGGATCCGGATCGCCCTCTGGGCAGCTTTATTTTCCTGGGTCCAACGGGTGTGGGCAAGACCGAGCTTGCCCGGAGTCTGGCCGAATTTCTCTTTGACTCCGAGCAGGCCATGATTCGCATTGATATGTCGGAATACATGGAGAAGCACTCGGTGGCGCGGCTTATCGGAGCACCTCCTGGTTACGTTGGTTATGACGAAGGCGGCATGCTCACCGAGGCGGTTCGCAGGCGCCCGTACTCAGTCATCTTACTTGATGAGATCGAAAAAGCGCATCCGGATGTGTTTAACGTCCTACTGCAGGTTTTAGATGATGGCCGCATGACCGATGGCAAGGGACGGACCGTTGATTTTAAAAACACGATCATGATCATGACCTCGAATTTGGGCAGTCATGTCATCATGGAGCTGGCTCAGACTGATCCGGAAACCATGCGTCGTCAGGTAGATGAACTCTTACATCGCCAGTTCAAACCAGAGTTTCTGAATCGTGTTGACGAGATTATCACCTTCCACGGGCTACGACGGGAAGATCTGCTACAGATTGTTGATATTCAGATCAAACGCATGAGCAAACGCCTTGCCGAACGTAAATACAAGGTAACCCTGACCAAAGAAGCCAAGCAGTATCTGGTGAATGTTGGCTATGACCCTTCCTTTGGTGCCCGCCCCTTAAAACGGGCTATTCAGCGCCATATTGAAGACCCGCTGGCCCTGCAAATCCTTGAAGGAAATTTTACCGAGGGCGATCATATCCTCATTGATAAAGATCCCAACGGACATCTCAGCTTCTCACGGCAGTAATCTCTAGCCCCCATGGAACATGAAAATCCATGGGGGTTTTTATCGCTCTTTGCAGGGGAGCACTCGCCCACGCCACACCTGCACGCAATCAATTCTTTAAAAAGGAGTCCAAGCAGGGTACAGTGTTGATTTACCCTTTACCAGAATCCGTGTGAGCGGGTGGGCACTGAACAACGAACCTTCATCAAGAAATACTACGTCATTTACCAACGCGTTTATTGTTCCGCTTCACCTGGCCACTGATGCACACTTCGGGGATTCAGAAGAATGTTGCCTATTCTCCCTGTTTACCCACAGCAGCTGAACTGGATCCAAAGACAATGCCACCCCTGTACTGCCGGCTGCATTATTCAGCCAAAAAACTGACGCTCCCCTCTCTGTCCTTTCACTCTTTTTTTGACCATTTTCCCCTTCGAGCCAGGCACTGCGGACATGGACTCTGCGCTGGCCTGCTCCTTTTCTGCATATTTGTTTCACCGGCCTTCGGGCACCCCAACCTTATTCTCAACATCAACGGTGAACTCACCGACGCCGAGCGTAACAACATCAGCTCGTATCTTTCGCTCACTCGTATCGAAGACGACAAGCAGCTCTCAGCAAATGTCTTCAAGCGATTATATCGAAAGGCACCAAGAGAGGCGACCAAAGCCCTGGAGCCCTTTGGTTATTACGCCCCCACGATCAATATCAGCAAAATGGAGCTGAAAGAGGGCAAATGGCAGGTTGATCTTGAGGTGCAGCCAGGCGAGCCCATTCGAATTCAAAACGTTGCTATAACCTACCACGGGCCTGGAGCACATGATAAAAAACTCCTCAAGGCCATCGCCCAATTTCCCCTGCAGAAGGGAGATGCGTTAAACCATCCCCTCTATGCACAAGGTAAGCAACAACTAATCGCCAAGACCCTTGAAAGCGGGTATCCCAAGGCCAGTTTTAGCGCCAGCCGAGTAGAGGTCCAGAAAAAAAATCTGAGTGCAGCCATCACCATCGATATAGAAACCGGCCCCCTTTACCTCATCGGAAAACTTGAATTTCAGGCCGATTTCATGAACCACGAACTCTTGCAAAAAATTACCCCTATCCAGGAAGGTGCTCCTTTTTCTCCTAAGGCATTAACCCGGATGCGCCAGTCATTGTACAACGCGGGCTACTTCAGCCAGGTCGATATCAGCTACGATCTAGACCGGGCTGAACCAATAACGAACAAGGTCCCGATCATTATCGCTCTCACCCAAAACCTGGCCCATAAATATGGAATTGGCCTGGGATACGGAACCGATACCGGTCCACGAGGCACACTGGAATATACCAATCGTTACCTTAATCATTACGGGCATCAACTTGACCTGCAGTTCCAGCCTTCACAGAGAAAAACCAATTTTGGTGGTACTTATTCCATCCCTATTGGCGATCCCAAAAAAGACACATTCAGTCTCTCGGGTCTCTATGAGACAGAGAGCTATGAAAACACAGAAACAGAAACAATCAATGCCACAATCAGCCGCGATTACTACCGAGGCTGGGGTGAGCTTTCTTATTCACTGCAGTATCTCCATGAAAATTACGATACCGGATCGATCATTGACAGTGACCGCTCCAGCTTTTTCATTCCTGGAGTAAAAACCACCCTTTTCTGGGCCAACGACCGGATCTCCACAGACCGGGGACTTCGAATTTCAGCGAAAATTATTGGCAGCGAAATGGGCATGCTTGGAGATGCCGACTTTTTACAAGCCACGTTCAACGCCAAAGGCATCTATCGTTTTTGGGAGGATTGGCGCTTCATTGGCCGCGCTGAAATTGGCACAACTCTGGTTGACGACATTTACTCCATCCCTCCCAGCCTTCGGTTTTATGCGGGAGGCGACCAAAGTGTACGTGGTTATGCCTATAAGGAGATCTCTCCAACGGACAGCAAGGGCAACCTCCTGGGCGGCAAAGATATGCTCACCTACAGCCTCGAGCTGGAGCGCACACTCTACAAAGCCTGGAGCGGCGCAGTTTTTTATGACAGCGGGACCACGATGAACCGTTTTACAGATTACACCATGCACTCCGGTGCAGGTGTCGGCCTTCGCTGGAGTGGTATATTCGGGCAGGTTCGGCTCGATTTGGCCAAGGCTCTGGATAAAAGTGGCTCATGGAGGATTCACTTTACCCTGGGAGCAGATCTATGAAAATTCTCAAGCGACTTCTTTTTTTCGGACTAGCTCTTTTCTGCTGTCTTATCGGTTTTCTCGTTTTTTTAGTGGGTTCCGAGTCTGGGCTCCACACCCTGCTTCGTTTGGGCAAACCGCTCTCCGCCGACCTCGTTACCATAGGCAGCGCCTCTGGCACCCTCCTTGGCCCGCTGACGCTTAACAACGTGCGCTACCATGATGGGGTGAATACCGTTTCAGTTTCCAGGTTTCACCTGGACTGGCAGCCAGGCATGCTCCTCAAAAAACAGCTGGTGCTCGACACCTTTGCTGCTGATACCATTGATGTGCGCACGGGAACAACTGAACACAGCTCCCCTGAGAGCGAAAGCCCCTCTGTAACACTGCCAATATTCTCCCTGCCTCTTGATATCTTGCTCAAGCAGTTGAAAATTAACGATCTCACCCTGCATATAAGCGATTCGGCCGCGCAGCACATTGACCATATAGGACTTCGCCAGTTCAGCGTCCGGAAAGACAAGTTTCGCCTACAGGCCTTAACGGTTCAGAGCCAGGAGAACCTCCTCAAACTTCAAGCTGCTCTTCAGACGAATGCAATCTATCCGATTGAGGCTGCCTTAAGCGTTCATCTTGCACTTCCAGAGTACGCCCCCATAGACACCAAACTCGATCTATCCGGCCCATTAAACACGCTTAAACTTCATGCCGAGGTGCAAGGACCGGCAGAGGTTAAAATGCAGGGGACTTTAAACGATCTCCTCACGGCCCCCACCTGGACAGCTACCCTGAAGAGCGACCTCATTGCGCTTGCCACAATTAACCAAACCTGGCCCCAGGAGGAAATCAGGAATCTACATTTTGAAGGTCAGGGAACCTTTTCCAGCTACCAAGGAACCCTTCAAGCCACAACAACGGTTCCAGGCTCCCCTGCTCCCCTGTCGATCGACACAGTCCTTCTGGGAGGAACTAACGGTTTACAGCTCACTAAAATGGAGGCGGCCCAGGACAAGGCGCAACTCTCTTTACAAGGAACACTCAAATGGAGCCCCGCTCTTTCCTGGAAGGCAGAACTCAAGGGACAAGACCTTGATCCATCCGCCTTTCTTGCGGATTGGCCCGGAAATCTTGCCACGAGTCTTTCCACCCAAGGAACACTGGACAAAGAGCTTCAGCTGCAGGTGCAGCTTCACGCGCTTAACGGCACCCTGCGCAGCTATCCCCTGCATGGTAAGGGGAGTATGGTTCTTGAAGGAGAAAAACTTGAAGTTCCTCGCCTGAGCTTACAAAGCGGCAGCTCCCAGCTGCTCATTCGAGGAACTTCTTCACCAAAGCTTGACCTGAAAGTTGATCTTAACTCTACAAACTTGGCCGAACTTCTCCCCAAGTCCACGGGCGCAGTACATGCTCAGGGGCAATTGACCGGCTCTCTGAAAAAACCTCTTCTCGATCTGCGTGTCAACGGCCAGGATATTGACTTTCAAGATATGTACATTGGCCAGATAACAGCAACGGCGCAAGGTGAGCTTGCGCCGCAAGGCGCAATCAAGGCAGAAATATCGCTTGCAAAAGCTGACCTTGCGGGTACGGAGCTTGACTCAAGTCGAGTTTCACTCAACGGCAGTTTGCTCAAACATCAGCTCCGCCTTACAGCCCAAAACAGTGACCTGCAAACTGGCTTGGAACTCAGCGGCAGTTACCGCGAGGGGATCTGGCAGGGACATGTGCAAAACACCTTTATAGATCAGGTGTATTGGGGCAAATGGCAACAAAAATCGCCCAGTCGCCTCATGGCTTCATCGCAAGAGGCGAAACTGTCTTCATTCTGCCTCGGCTCCTCCAGTGATAGTTCGATCTGTCTTCAAGGAGCATGGCAGGGCAGCAATCAACGCTGGGAGGTTACCTCAACCCTGACAGCACTCCCCCTTCCAGCCCTTGCGAAAACGCTTGATGCCCCATGGCCTGTTCAGGGCACGGTGAACACCTTCATAGAGGCACAAGGATCCGCAGCCAAACTCCGCAAGGCTGCGTTTCAGGCCAACACAGATGGTCTTGTTGTTACCGCCCCACTTCCTGATGGAAGCGAACAGAAACTTACCTGGAACACAAACACACTTAAGGCAACCTACGCAGAAAATCTTTTACGTTGTAACCTGCTCAGTGAGATCAACAAAGAAAACAGCGTTCAGTTCAACCTGCGCCAAAAGTCAGCGAATCCCCTCACAGACCTGATGACCCAGCCGCTTCAGGCGACAATTGATATAAATCTTCAAGATCTGCAACTGCTCACAGCCCTGACCCAGCAGGCTGTCATTCCATCAGGCACCCTTCAAGGCACCTGGAAGATTCAAGGACTCCTCAACAAGCCAAATATTACTGGGCAACTAGCCCTCAACGAGGGCAAGGCAGAAATCCCCCCCCTGGGGATTACTCTTGATCCTCTTGAGTTGAGCTTGAACGGCCAAGGCCATACTATACAACTCCAGACTTTGGCTCATTCTGGCGCGGGTGAACTTGAAGCAACTACTTCAGTTGATCTGTTACAAGGAGGAAAGCAAACTGTTGACGTTCAGTTACGTGGTAAAGATTTCCATGCAGCAAGTCTCCCAGGAGTGGACCTGACTGTTTCTCCTGACCTGGCGATGCATGTGAGTGATCAAGCAATCAAGGTACAGGGAGCTGTGGATATTCCCAAAGCAAAACTGAGCTCCATTGATTTTGATCAGGCAACCGCACCTTCAAGTGATGTTGTGATTGTTGATGAAGGTCCGTTAGCCCCTGCTGCCCCTCAGCCCCTCTATATTGACCTGGCCATCTCCACCGGTAAGGAGGTCAAAGTCGATGCTTTTGGGCTGCGCGCTAATATTGAAGGTAACCTTCATATCGATGGCCAGCCCGGGCGGCCCATGATTGGCACGGGAACCCTGGCTGTTAACGATGGTACGTTTACCCTCTATGGAAAGCGGCTTAACATTGATGTTGGCAGGGTACTGTATACGGCAAGCCCACTTGATAACCCCGGAATAGAACTTCGCAGTGAACGCAAAACCGATGAAGCAACCACCGGCGTGACTGTTGAGGGATTTCTCCAACACCCGGAGATATCATTTTACTCTACACCGGCTATGCAGCAGGCAGCTATAATCCAGAATATGTTGCAGGATACAGCCATTGGCGGAGAAACGAGGGATGACATAGGATCCGTAGGCACCGTCGCCGAAAAGGTGGGCCTTGGAGGGCTGGTGCCCTACCTCAGGAGCCTGAAAAAGTTTTCAATGATCGATGAAATCAAAATAGAGGATGGAAACGAAGATGAAGACAAATCTTTAGTCCTAGGCAGTTGGCTCACACCCGATTTGTATGTCAGCTACGGCAAAAGTCTGGGTGAAGATGCAAGCTCCTTTACCACCAAACTCAACCTTGGGCATGGGTTCTCGCTTTTGACCGAGACAAGTGCTGAGGCAAGTGGCAGCGATATAAAGTTTGAGTTCGAACATTAACCCTGCTTATGGCAATCAAATGAGAAAATGTTCTGCCTGTTTGCCTTTTTTCAATCATCGCTGTAGGTTGAGCCGCTATACTTTTTAATACATTCTTTTACCCCAGGAAGACCATGGCAGAAAACATAGAAGATTTGAGTGTTAACTACGAGGAAGATGGCGTACAGGTTGTTAAAGAACTCGACAAGGCAGTGCTCTCCAAAGGCAGCTGGACCACCATTTTGTTCCGTTACCAGGATCTCGACAGAACCAAAGGTGAATTTGGCCCTGAGAAATTCACCATTCGCCGTTATCAGAAACGAAACGGACAGTACCTGGCCAAATCGAAATTTAACATTTCCTCTGTTGCTCAAGCCCAAAAGATCGTTGAAACTCTTTCTGACTGGATTAAAAGCAACGAAAAATAACACATCATCTCTTTGACCTTTTGGTTAAATTCTCCTATTATCAAAAAGTCCCTCTTTCTTAAACAAGCAAAAAACGACATGAAGCAGAAGAAAGAGATTGACGCGAAAGAGGAAGGCCTGTATATTGGCGCCTCGCCGCTGCCGAGCAGCACTGACGCAGCGACGGAAACGCTTGAGACCAAATAAAAAAACGGTTGACAGCGTTTCGAAAACATGATAAACTGATTGACGCAGCTTGCGGGAACGCAAGCGCTTTTGATCTTTGAAAACTGAACAGTAAGAGCGGGCCAAGTAATTTTGGTTTTTGATTGATTAGCACCAATCATTTGTGATTGGTCAGGATATTAAACTGGAGAGTTTGATCCTGGCTCAGAACGAACGCTGGCGGCGTGCTTAACACATGCAAGTCGAACGCGAACGGGTTCTTCGGAACCTCAGTAGAGTGGCGCACGGGTGAGTAACGCGTAGATAACCTGTCTTGATGTCTGGAATAACCAGCCGAAAGGCTGACTAATACCGGATAGTCTTACTTTTTATAAGATTGGTAAGTAAAGGTGGCCTCTGTTTCAAGCTATCGCATTAAGAGGGGTCTGCGTACCATTAGCTTGTTGGTGGGGTAATGGCCTACCAAGGCAACGATGGTTAGCGGGTCTGAGAGGATGATCCGCCACACTGGCACTGGAACACGGGCCAGACTCCTACGGGAGGCAGCAGTGAGGAATATTGCGCAATGGGGGAAACCCTGACGCAGCGACGCCGCGTGAGTGAGGAAGGCCCTCGGGTCGTAAAGCTCTGTCAAGAGGAAAGAAGTGCATAGTAGCTAATACCTGCTATGTTTGACGGTACCTCTAAAGGAAGCACCGGCTAACTCCGTGCCAGCAGCCGCGGTAATACGGAGGGTGCAAGCGTTGTTCGGAATCACTGGGCGTAAAGGGCGCGCAGGCGGCCTGGTAAGTCAGATGTGAAAGCCCACGGCTTAACCGTGGAAGTGCATTTGAAACTGTCAGGCTTGAGTACCAGAGGGGAAAGTGGAATTCCCGGTGTAGAGGTGAAATTCGTAGATATCGGGAGGAATACCGGTGGCGAAGGCGACTTTCTGGCTGAGTACTGACGCTGAGGCGCGAAAGCGTGGGGAGCAAACAGGATTAGATACCCTGGTAGTCCACGCCGTAAACGATGTCAACTAGATGTAGGGGGTGTTGATCCCCTCTGTGTCGCAGCTAACGCATTAAGTTGACCGCCTGGGGAGTACGGTCGCAAGATTAAAACTCAAAGGAATTGACGGGGGCCCGCACAAGCGGTGGAGTATGTGGTTTAATTCGATGCAACGCGAAGAACCTTACCTGGTCTTGACATCCCGAGAATCTTTAGGAAACTAGAGAGTGCCTCCATTAGGAGGAGCTTGGAGACAGGTGCTGCATGGCTGTCGTCAGCTCGTGTCGTGAGATGTTGGGTTAAGTCCCGCAACGAGCGCAACCCTTGCCTTTAGTTGCCAGCAGTTCGGCTGGGCACTCTAAAGGGACTGCCGGTGTCAAACCGGAGGAAGGTGGGGATGACGTCAAGTCCTCATGGCCTTTATGACCAGGGCTACACACGTACTACAATGGCATATACAAAGGGCAGCGACATTGCGAAATGAAGCCAATCCCATAAAATATGTCTCAGTCCGGATTGGAGTCTGCAACTCGACTCCATGAAGTTGGAATCGCTAGTAATCGTGGATCAGCATGCCACGGTGAATACGTTCCCGGGCCTTGTACACACCGCCCGTCACACCACGGGAGTCGGTTGTACCAGAAGCAGTTGAGCTAACCCTTCGGGGGGGCAGGCTGCCAAGGTATGGCTGGTAACTGGGGTGAAGTCGTAACAAGGTAGCCCTAGGGGAACCTGGGGCTGGATCACCTCCTTTATAAGGATAGATGCAGCGATGACTGCATAAGGGATCAACCCCGCTCTATACTGTTCAGTTTTGAGAGATCAAAGGCATTGGGCCTATAGCTCAGCTTGGTTAGAGCGCACGCCTGATAAGCGTGAGGTCGGTGGTTCAAGTCCACCTAGGCCCACCAGGCTTAGCTTTGATTTGTAAGGGTTGGGGGTGTAGCTCAGCTGGGAGAGCGCCTGCCTTGCACGCAGGAGGTCATCGGTTCGATCCCGTTCACCTCCACCAGTCTTTAGAAGCTTAAGACAAGAATGTGATCCTCTGGATCATATTCTTCTTTTAAACTTTTAAAAACATAGAAAGTTTATAGATCTTTGACAATTGAATAGCAGGGTATCTAAATCGTAGATACCAACTGGTGCTTGCAAGGCCAAGGCTTTGTGCACAACACAGTTGGTGTACTACAGAATTAAGCGTTTAGAGTTAACTTAGTTTATAAAAGACTTATGGTTAAGCTACTAAGGGCTGACGGCGGATGCCTTGGCACTAGGAGGCGATGAAGGACGTGGAAAACTGCGATAAGCTTCGGTGAGCTGTTAACAGGCTTTGACCCGGAGATTTCCGAATGGGGCAACCCGGCAGAGTTCATACTCTGTCATTCAGTACTGAATACATAGGTACTGAAGGCGAACGAGGGGAAGTGAAACATCTCAGTACCCTCAGGAAAAGAAATCAATTGAGATTCCGCTAGTAGCGGCGAGCGAACGCGGAATAGCCCAAACCTACAAGTTTACTTGTAGGGGTTGTGGGGCCCCGACATGGGATTGAGAATGGATAGCGGAACGGTATGGAAAGGCCGATCATAGATGGTGATAATCCAGTACGCGAAATCTTGACTCACCCTAGGGTGTCCCCGAGTACCACGAGACACGTGAAACCTTGTGGGAATCCGGGAGGACCATCTTCCAAGGCTAAATACTCCCTAGTGACCGATAGTGAACCAGTACCGTGAGGGAAAGGTGAAAAGAACCCCGGGAGGGGAGTGAAATAGAAACTGAAACCGTCAGCTTACAAGCAGTTGGAGCATCCATGTGGTGTGACAGCGTGCCTTTTGCATAATGAGTCAACGAGTTACCCTATGCAGCAAGGTTAAGCCGTTAGGTGTAGCCGTAGCGAAAGCGAGTCTTAACTGGGCGTCAAGTTGCATGGGGTAGACCCGAAGCCGGGTGATCTATCCATGTCCAGGGTGAAGTTTCGGTAACACGAAATGGAGGCCCGAACCATTGTAGGTTGAAAACTGCTTGGATGAGGTGTGGATAGGAGTGAAAGGCTAATCAAACTCGGTGATAGCTGGTTTTCTCCGAAATATATTTAGGTATAGCCTTGCGAACTGACTGACGGAGGTAGAGCACTGTCTAGGCTAGGGGGCCCACCGGCTTACCAACCCTTAACAAACTCCGAATGCCGTCAAGTTCAATCGCGGGAGTCAGACTACGGGAGATAAGTTCCGTGGTCGAGAGGGAAAGAACCCAGACCGCCAGCTAAGGTCCCTAAACTATGCTAAGTGGAAAAGGAGGTGAAATTGCTGAGACAACCAGGAGGTTGGCTTAGAAGCAGCAATCCTTTAAAGAAAGCGTAATAGCTCACTGGTCTAGTGAATTTGCGCCGAAAATGTAACGGGGCTCAAGCATAGTACCGAAGCTGCGGATTCGAAAGAATGGTAGGAGAACATTGTGTAGGCCTGAGAAGGTGCATCGTGAGGTGTGCTGGAGGTATCACAAGAGCTTATGTTGACACGAGTAGCGATAATGAAGGTGAAAAACCTTCACGCCGAAAGTCTAAGGTTTCCTGAAGTCAAGTTAATCTGCTCAGGGTTAGTCGGCCCCTAAGGCGAGGCTGAAAAGCGTAGTCGATGGGAAACGGGTTAATATTCCCGTACCACTGATGTGGATACAGTACAAGGGGGGACGGAGAAGGATAGGCCATCCAGGCGTTGGTAGTCCTGGTTTAAGCGTGTAGATGGAGAACTTAGGCAAATCCGGGTTCTTGTTAACATCGAGGCGTTATGACGAAGCCCAAAGGGCTATAAAGTGGTTGATTCCATGCTTCCAGGAAAATCCTCGTGTACTTTCACACTGGTGACCGTACCGTAAACCGACACAGGTAGACAGGTAGAATATACTAAGGCGCTTGAGAGAACTCTGGTTAAGGAACTCGGCAAAATAGCACCGTAACTTCGGGAGAAGGTGTGCCCATATGGTGATCTTTTATACAATTGAAAGCCTACGTGGGTTGCAGTGAAATGGGGGGAGCGACTGTTTACTAAAAACACAGGACTCTGCGAAGTCGTAAGACGAAGTATAGGGTCTGACGCCTGCCCGGTGCCGGAAGGTTAAGGGGACATGTTAGCGCAAGCAAAGCATCGAACCGAAGCCCCGGTAAACGGCGGCCGTAACTATAACGGTCCTAAGGTAGCGAAATTCCTTGTCGGGTAAGTTCCGACCTGCACGAATGGCGTAACGATTTCCCTACTGTCTCAACCAGAGACTCAGCGAAACTGTAGTACCGGTGAAGATGCCGGTTACCCGCAACAAGACAGAAAGACCCCGTGAACCTTTACTATAGCTTGGCATTGTGTTTAGGGATAACATGTGTAGGATAGGTGGGAGACTTTGAAGCGTGTACGCTAGTATGCGTGGAGTCATCCTTGAAATACCACCCTTGTTATCTTTGAACTCTAACCGCGGTCCCTCATCGGGATCCGGGACAGTGTCTGGTGGGTAGTTTGACTGGGGCGGTCGCCTCCCAAAGAGTAACGGAGGCGCGCGATGGTTCCCTCAGGCTGATTGGAAACCAGCCGTAGAGTGTAAAGGCATAAGGGAGCTTGACTGCGAGAGAGACATCTCGAGCAGGTACGAAAGTAGGTCTTAGTGATCCGGCGATTCCGCATGGAAGGGTCGTCGCTCAACGGATAAAAGGTACTCCGGGGATAACAGGCTTATCTCCCCCAAGAGTCCACATCGACGGGGAGGTTTGGCACCTCGATGTCGGCTCATCACATCCTGGGGCTGGAGCAGGTCCCAAGGGTTCGGCTGTTCGCCGATTAAAGTGGTACGTGAGCTGGGTTTAAAACGTCGTGAGACAGTTTGGTCCTTATCTGTTGCGGGCGCAGGATATTTGAGGAGATCTTTCCCTAGTACGAGAGGACCGGGATGGACGAACCAATGGTGTACCAGTTGTTCTGCCAAGGGCATTGCTGGGTAGCTATGTTCGGAAGGGATAACCGCTGAAAGCATCTAAGCGGGAAACCCACTCCAAGATAAGATATCCCGTATCGTAAGATACCTAAAGGCTCGTTGGAGACTACAACGTTGATAGGTCGGGTGTGGAAGTGCAGTAATGCATGGAGCTAACCGATACTAAATAGCCGTGCGGCTTAACCATATCCTTTTATAAATCAAGTTTACCCTGCTATTCATATTGTTGAGATTTAAAGTAACTCTCAAATCACTCTGGAACTGATCTCAGGTGCTCCAGGTTTGGACTAGCGCTGTATGCAGCTAGAGCCGAACTCTGCGGCAAACAGTGATTGTTCAAAGATTGAGTGCATATGAGCAGTTACATATACCGAATTTTTTCGGTGGCCATAGCGAAGAGGCTCCACCCGTTCCCATTCCGAACACGGAAGTTAAGCTCTTCAGCGCCGATGGTACTGCATGGGAGACTATGTGGGAGAGTAGGTCGCCGCCGTCTTTTCTTTAAAGCCCGTAATCAGCATTGCTGATTACGGGCTTTTTTTTTGTTTTTTTTCACAGTGATTCACAGTGAGATGCGAAGTGAGATTATGAGGCTTCCCATGCTCGAACATAGCCAATATCGCCTTGCTTTGCAGCAACTTCGGTTGTAGGAGCGGGGCCATGCCCGCGACATCAGACTTGAAGGGAGTAAGGAGCTAAGGTTGCGGCCTGGTTGCTCGGGTAATTCTAAAATACTCCTGTTCGGTTCGAGCCTCACCGCCGGCCAACGGTGCTTGTGGAGTGGGTAGAGTCTCGGTCGGGTAGAGGTGTTCTTTTGTAGAGCGCACATCGGTGTCGCGGGCATGGCCACGCTCCTACCATTCTTGCTCTCTGCAAAGTCCCCTCCCCTGCCCATGATCATTTACTTGCGTGCAGAAAAACAAAGCCCCTTTTCCGTATAGGAAAAGGGGCTTTGTTATACTCTCATGACGAGCGTTTAATCCAGAAGATCAAAATTGTCTTTTGTCGCATAACACATGGGACAGACCCAGGATTCAGGAAGTTCCTCAAACGGAGTCCCTGGCGGCACAGAATTCATCGGATCCCCATTTTCAGGGTCATAGACATACCCACAGTTGGCGCAGATGTATCGCTCGCTTGTTGCATTCATGATTTACACCGCAAAGTATTTGGCTTGGGGATGATGGGCCACAATGGCAGATGTCGTCTGCTCAGGCACCATTTGCATGTTTTCTGTCAAGCTCACGCCAATGCCCTCAGGCTTGAGGAAGGCGAACAAGGGCTGATGCGCATCCAAATCTGGGCATGAGGGGTACCCAAAGCCGTAACGCGAGCCTTGGTATTCCTGGGTGACGATATCACCGTCTACACCTCCAAGACTGAGTTCCTGCCGCATAATCCGATGCCAGTATTCAGCAAGGGCATCGGTCACTTCTACACTGAACCCATGGAGCATAAGATAATCATGGTAGGCATCAGCCTCATACAGCTTGGCAATTTCCTTTGCTATTGTATCACCAATGGTCACGACAAAAAAGCCGGCTACGTCTCCGCCTTCCTTTTCTGTCTTGAAATAATCGGAAATGCAAAGAAACGGGGCTTCCTCCTGGCGGGGGAATGCAAAAATATGTTCTTTCCCTTCTGCTTCAACCACAAGGTCGTTTTCTTGAGAATGGCAGTGAAAATAG
Source organism: uncultured Desulfobulbus sp. (assembly GCF_963664075.1). Lineage (NCBI taxonomy): Bacteria > Pseudomonadati > Thermodesulfobacteriota > Desulfobulbia > Desulfobulbales > Desulfobulbaceae > Desulfobulbus > uncultured Desulfobulbus sp. Next base: position 390,947 of record NZ_OY760916.1, on the reverse strand, counting down.
CCATAGCTGATTTTGGGCTGCAACCAGCCTTCGGCTACAGACTGCTCAAGGATTTTATTATATAAGGGCTGAACCTTGCCCTGAATGAGTTCCTTGTACTCCTCAGAGCCCATCTTCCCGCGGCGATATCCCCAACGGCCGCGAAAGAGCGCCTGCTCATTAATAAGAGGAAACAGTTCTGCCGGATCAACATTTTCCACATAACGTTGTCCCCAGAAAGGTGGATGGGGTACAGGGTTTGACCGATCAATCTCCAGCACCTTAACCCCTGGTTTCATCGGCTTGATCGCTGTTGCTGCGTCATACTCGGTCGCGGTCAAGGTCCCTTCCTCAAACTCCTGCGCTGCTTTGAGTCCTGCAAAGGCATCGGAGCAGTACACCACCGGGCCCGGGTATTTTGGCACACAGGACTCAGCAACAAACTTCGGGGTCAAGGCAGCGCCCCCCAGTAAGATGGGCACCTCAAGTCCGGCTTCCTTATACTGAGGCATGGTATCCTGCATGACCAGGGCCGATTTGACCAGCAGGCCGGAGAGTCCGATCATATCGACGTCGTACTCCTTCGCCTTTTCTATAATGGTTTCAGCAGGCATTTTAATGCCGATATTAAAGACCTTATACCCATTATTGCTCAGGATAATATCAACCAGATTTTTACCGATATCATGTACATCGCCTTGTACAGTAGCCAGCAGAATTTTGGTGGTGCTGTCGCTTTCGGCCTTCTCCATGAACGGCTCAAGCAGGGAAACCGAGACCTTCATAACCTCAGCCGACTGCAAAACAAAGGGGAGCAGAATTTCCCCCTTACCAAATAATTCGCCCACATGGCGCATGGCCGGGACCAGGATCTGGTTGATGATATTGATCGGTTTAAAACGTTGACGGAGAATGGCCAGAAGGTCTTCCAGGTCATCCTTATCTCCATCCATGACCTTGTTGAAAAGCTGCTCCTCAACAGTTTGCTCGCTGCCTTGGGTATCATCCTCGGCTGCAGCGGTTTTATCGCTGAAATAGTCGATAAAACGCATCAGAGGATTTTTATCGCCCTCCCCTTTCCGGTTGAGCAGCAAATCAAGGCAGACTTCCCTATCCTCTTCAGGTATACGTGCAAGAGGGATAATTTTCGCTGCATCGACAATAGCCGCATCAAGACCTGCATTCACTGCTTCGTGGAGGAAGACGGAATTCAAGACACGCCGAGCCTGAGGAGCCAGGCCAAAGGAGATATTGCTCAGCCCCAGGACCGTCATGCAACCGGGAAGCTCAGTTTTTATCAGGCGGATTCCTTCCATGGTCTCGATGGCTGCAGTGCGCAGGTTTTCATCACCGGAGCCCACTGTAAAGGTCAGACAATCAAAGAGGATATCCTGGGGACGCAGCCCACACTCGTCAACAGCAATGGCATGGATTTCTTTGGCGATTCTGATCTTATCGCCACTTGTCATGGCCATTCCCTGCTGATCAATGGTCAGCGCAACCACCGCTGCGCCATATTTTTTGGCGGCTTTACAGACTCGGCGCAGATTGGTGCCCCCATCCTCCAGGTTGACCGAGTTGATAATGGCCCGACCAGGATAGATGCGCAGGCAGGCCTCGATACACTCAGGGGTGGTGGAATCGATCATCAGAGGCGCCTTGAGGCTGGCTGCACAGAGTCCCACCAAGGTGGTCAGGTCTTTGAGCTCATCTCGTCCTGCATAGGCAGTACAGAGATCTATGACATGGGCGCCCTTGTTTTCCTGTTCAACCGCGATTTTCAGACAGGCCTGATAATCGTCAGCCAAAAGAAGTTCACGGAATTTTTTGGAACCATTGGAATTGGCACGCTCTCCGATCAAAAGCGGCGGAATTTCCTGCTGCAATTCAACTGCCTGGTACAGACTGGATACTGATGGTTTCATGCACTTACCTCCCGTACTCCAGGCTTCACTCCTTCCAGGGTTTCCACCAGTTTCTTGATATGAGCTGCAGTTGTACCACAACAGCCACCGACAATAGAAACGCCATACTCGGTAATAAAACGCTTCATTTCCTGCCCATATTGCTCAGGTGTAAGCGGATAGCAGGTCTTACCGTCAACGACCTCAGGCAATCCCTGATTGGGCACACAGGAGATGCGTTTGGGCCAGTTTCGACTGAGCCATCGAATATGGGACTCCATGTCCTGGGGGCCGGTGGCACAGTTCATACCAAAAGACAGGATCGGAAACGGCTCAAAGGTAACCGCAGCAGCAGCGATGTCAGTCCCCACCAGCATGGTTCCGGTCCGCTCGATGGTTACCGAGGCCATAACAGGTATGTCTGTATTAAGTGCTTCCAGAGTTTCAAAACAGGTGGTCATTGCGGTTTTAATCTGCAACAGATCCTGGCAGGTCTCAATGATGAGCATGTCAACCCCGGCTTCCACCAAGGCTTGAACCTGCTCCTGGTAGGCTGCAGCAAGCGCATCAACTGTTATATGACCAAGTGAAGGCAATTTGGTTCCCGGTCCGATGGAGCCGGCGATGTAGGTGTTTTCCTTACCGTTAATCGCTTTTCTTGCAGCCTCTACCCCGGCAACATTAAGTTCTTTGACCTTGTTCTCCAATCCATATTCTTCAAGGACGATACGGCTGGCACCGAAGGTATTGGTCTCAATGACCATGGCTCCGGCATCAACAAAACTTTTGTGCAAAGCGGTTATGACATCAGGTGCAGTGAGATTTAAGAGCTCATTACATCCCTCTTTTCCCTCCCATGCAGAATATGGGATAATCATTTCCTGGAGATTTGTTCCGCAGGCACCGTCGAGTATCAGCACCTCATGATCTTGTGGTCGCATTGGTAATATTTCTCGTGGGTTTAGATTCGACTCTTCGTAATTTTCTGGCTGAAGTCAACTACAGAAAAAATTCCTGGACAGAGAAGAGTTTGAAAGAAAGCGTTGTTTTTGTCAAGATCGACAAAAACAACAAAATCATGGCTATTTTTTATTGATTCCAGCAAGAATTTCGTTCATACAATACTATATTGACAAATTCTTGCACGGCTTTGACGAATTTTTCCCTCTTTTCTCCCCTGGCGTCCCCAACGAAGAGGCTTTTGCCCGTGCAATCGCATGGAGGGACGCTTGTCAAACTGCTCGTTTTTTTCTACAGTGATGTGTTTACGCTCACTTTTACGATATCATCAGGATTGTTCCATGCCACCATCAATTATCGCCGTTGTCCTTGCTGCGGGTAAAGGTACCCGTATGAAATCCGCTGTGGCCAAAGTGTTGCACCCTGTTTTTTTTCGGCCCATGCTCCATCACGTCCTTGATAGTGTCAAGACCGCTGGTATAGATACATGTGCCGTCATTATCGGCCACCAACGCAAAGCTGTTGAGCAAATTCTTGTCCCCTATGCGGTTGACACTGTGGTGCAGGAGGAGCAGCTCGGCACAGGCCATGCGGTTCTCTGCGCAGAACCGAGCTGTGCCGACAAGGACGCAGTTTTAATCCTCTGTGGAGATACCCCTCTGATTCGCGCTGAAACCCTTGAAGAAATGATCAAGGTGCATCAGCAGCAGAAGTCGACACTGACCCTGATGACCACACGGGTGGAAAATCCCTTTGGGTATGGCCGAATTTTACGTGATCCGGACGGGCAAATCACGGGGATTGTCGAGCAAAAAGATGCCACCGAGTCACAACTGCAGGTTGATGAAATTAATGCAGGTATTTATTTGGTCAATCGCTCATTTCTTTTTTCAGCACTTGCCCAGGTCGGGACCAACAATGCCCAAGGGGAGGTCTATCTGACCGACATTGTCGCGCTGGCCAAAGAGACAGGTGCTGCTATCCAGAGCTTTGTTCACCCTGAACCTCTTGATGTTCTCGGCGTTAACTCGCGCGTCGAGTTGGCCCAGGCACAAAAAATTTTGCAACAGCGACACAACCATACGCTGATGATGTCCGGGGTTTCCCTGGAATCACCAGAGACGACCTTGGTTTCTGCTGATTGCGTCCTTGGACAGGATTGCCACCTTGAACCCAACGTACGCCTCAGTGAGGGAACGACGCTTGAAAATGGCTGCACAATTGAGACAGGTGCTGTGCTTAAGAATTGCCATCTCGGTGCAGGCGTTACGGTTGGAGCCCATGCGGTTTTAGTCAACCGCAGGCTGGCATCTGGTAGTGTGATCCCGCCTCTCAGTTACCACCCCTAACCCTGGAAATTTTTCTCTCCGACAAGATATGTCGGCTGATTTTATTATGGAGTAAACAATTCGATGACAGACCTGAAAAAAATGTATTCTACCCTGCGCGGCGATTCCTTTCCCATGGATATGACCATCACCTTTGGTGATCAGAGCTTGGTTTATCGTAAAAAGACCTGGAAGATCCCCATGGAAGACGGCACTGTTGATGAGCGTGGTCTTCGTTATGGAGAAAATCCGGACCAGGAGGCCGCTCTCTACGAGCTGGTCAACGGAAATCTGCTGTTGGGCGAATGCCAGTTTATCGAGCCAGGAAACGGACTGGTCAGTTCCATTACCGTGGAAGATATGTTGCAGGTAGGAAAACATCCGGGCAAGATCAACCTTACCGATGTGGACAATGGCCTCAATATCATCAAATACATGATTGATAAACCCGCTGCGGCCATCCTCAAGCATAACAATCCATGTGGTGCAGCCATTGGTACCAGCCTGGCCGATGCCTATAACCGTGCCAACCGTTGCGATCGTATCGCGGCCTTTGGCGGGGCCGTTGTGACCACTCAGGCCATTGACAAAGAAACCGCAGAACTGATGTCGCAAAACTACCTTGAGGTTGTCTGTGCCCCCGACTTTGAGGATGGAGTCCTTGAAATTCTGGCCCGCCGCAAAAACCTGCGCGTCATTCGCATGCCCGGCATCACCCGTCTTGGCGATTTTGAGAAATTTCGCTTTGTCGATTTCAAATCATTGATCGACGGTGGCATCGTAGTCCAGCAGTCGGCAGTGAACTCCATTCGCTCAGCTTCAGATCTCAAACCCGCCGTCAGTACCTACAAAGGTGTGGACTACGCCTGTGAGCGTCAACCCACCCAGCGTGAAATTGACGATATGCTCTTTGGCTGGGCCGTCGAGCACGGAGTGACCTCCAACTCGGTTATCTACGTCAAGGATGGGTGTACAACCGCCATTGGTGCAGGTGAGCAGGATCGCGTGGGCGTCGCTGAGATTGCCATCCAGAAAGCCTACACCAAGTATGCAGATGTCACCTGCTTTGATGCCCACGGTCTTCCCTACGCTGACCTGGTTCTGCAGATCGCCCAGGGCAAACGGGACAAGGCGGAAAAAGAGGCCATTGATGCCAAGGTCAAAGCTGACCGCGCAGGGCTTCCAGGCTCGGTAATGATCTCCGATGCCTTCTTCCCCTTCCGTGACGCTGCCGATGTTGGTATCCGTGAGGGCGTAACCGCCATTCTTCAGGCTGGAGGCTCAATTCGGGATTTTGAATCCATTCAGGCCTGCAACGAGGCTGATCCCCAGGTGGCCATGATGTATACCGGGCAGCGCTCTTTTAAACATTAAATACAGACAATTCATTGAAGTAAAAAGGGAGGCAGTTTCCCTGTCTCCCTTTTTTTATCCCCTGAATCCGTGCATATTCATCAGTGCGACAGTTTCGTTGTTCAGTGACCACCCGCCGTCACGAATTCGGGTATACCGGCTGCCACTGCCCAGAGGCGGCCGATTGCAGACAGGCCGCAGAGACACGGATGGCGGCCTCCCCCGCCTCAGGTGCAATTGGATTTTCCCCTTCCCCGCAGAGAAATCGATACCAATCCTGCAACAACGGGATGATCGTACTCACCGGCTCTCCACAATCGAGTGGCTGTGTCTGCATGCCCTGAATAAATGCCATCTGGTGATGCACCTGATCTCCTTGAAGCAGCCCTTCCTCTCCGATAAATTCAAATTGTCCCGATCGAGCTGGCCCGATTTTGGAACTGTCGAGCACTCCCAGGCTCCCATCTTCCAGTTCGAGTAAGGCCACCAGGTGATCTTCCATGCTCTGAGTGTGCAGGCAGCGCGTTCTGGCCAGGACTCGGACGATGGACTGCCCGGTGATATAGTGAAGGGCATCAAAGATATGGACTGCAGTATGAAAACTGACCCCGGCGCCAGCATGTTCTGCCTGATCCAGCCAGTCAAGCGTTGCCGGTTCCAAACGTTGGTTGATCGAGAAACTTGCAAGCTTGCCGATCATACCTAGCCGATCTTTAAGAGCATTGACGACCTGGTTGTAGCGAAGTGTCTGGCCAATGGTGAGACCGAGTCTTCGACTGGCAAAGGCATGCGCTATAATTGCCGCATCCTTGACGGTCACGGCCATGGGTTTTTCCAGGAGAAGCGGCTTGCCCGCCTCGGCACAGGCCATTGCCACTTCCCGATTCAAGGTTGGGGGCAGCGCAGCGACAAGACAGTCGACATCAGGTGCAGCGATCAAGTCCTGCCACCTGGGATACCATGGGCAACCAAGCTCTTTGGCAAGTTGCTGACCAGCCTCGCTCCTGCGGCTGATCCCCGAAAGAGCCAGCCCCTCAACATCGCTGAGGATGTGACGGGCATAGCGGCTTCCATGTTTCCCGGCACCGAGTACCCCAACGCGTAATGTTCTCCCCGGAGCCCCCATAGAGCATCCTCCTTTTGTACCTTGATCAGGTGTTGGAACTCGCGACCTCACAGACGCCTTCCCAGCCGTTTGGCAGGTGTTCGGCTTCTTTTCCCAGAGCCAGGGCAAAAGTCAACAACGCCTCACTGTTGCAGTTGACCGAGGGCTGCCGTTGGCCAGACTTGACCTCCGAAACCTCCTGATTCAGGTAGTCGAGCAAAGATTGGCCAGCCAGCCCCATGAATTCCTGATACTCATGGCCTATGTGGTCACAAAAGCGGGCATATCGGTACCAGTTGTGATTGGCGCGACGGATACCGCGAAAGAGTCGAAGATCGCGATTCTTTGGATCCAGGTCCCGCAGAATGATCTCTTCATAGCGTGCCAAGGCAGCCTGGTGGAGCACAGCCTTCTCCTCCACTGTTAGAACCAGCTGAGGTCCTTCTGCATCCTCACTGAGGTAATGAAAACTGGCGTGGAGGGCAACCTCAGGAATTTCACCGGAATTGCGAACAAGAACCCATTCTTCTTCCAGAAAAAATTCTCGGTCACTCTGAATCATGACAACCTCGTAAAAAGTTAAAACGTTAAAAATCACCCGTCGTGAAATCAGCATGTTACGAAGCTCGGAACGTCGTTCTCGGAGCTTTTTACGGAAACGACAATCATAATGGCCTCGTAAAAAGTCAGAAACCTAAAGTAACATGTCTTGAAATCAGCAGCTTACGAAGAACGAAATGTCGTTCTCGAGGCTTTTTACGAGAACGACAATCACTGCCCCTCCTGCGGGGAATCTCCGTTGTCCATTTGGTAAAGCTCACGGATGGTTTTGATCCGCTCGGGCAAGGCAATACAATGGTTTTCCGTTTTCAGAAAATGGAGCGGCGGATAGGCCAGTTTTCCGGTGATACCGGCGACCATCTTTTCCAGTTTCTGACGGGTGGCAGGCTCCATGTCGTCCCAGCGGCCCAGAGATTTTTCAACCTCTCCTCGAACCTGTTCTTCAATGGTCTTGCGCAGTTGAATGATGGTTGGAGTGGATTCCATATTGGCAAGCCACTTGGAAAATTTTATTTTTTCCTCATCAACAATCCGCTGCGCCTTCACCGCCTCCTTGTCCCGCTCTGACTTGTTCATCTCAACCACATTGTTGAGATCATCAATATCGTAGAGATAGACGTTATCAAGCTCGTTAATTGCCGGGTCGAGATCACGAGGCACGGCGATATCGATGAAAAACAACGGCCGATTGCGCCGGCCACGCATCACCGAACGTACATCCTCTCGCCTGAGTATCAAGTCTGGTGATCCCGTGGAGCTGATTATAATGTCAACGAGTTGCAACTGATCCAGCAACTCCTCAAGGGAAACAGCGTGCCCGTTGTAGCAGCGGGCAAGGTTCACCGCGCGCTGCAAGGTCCGATTAGCGACCACAACTTCGGAGACCCCTTGCCCGACCAGATGCTCGGCCGCCAGCTCTGCCATCTCACCAGCACCCACCAGCATGACCTTTTTGCCCTGGAGATCACCAAAAATTTTTCGTCCCAGCTCCACAGCTGCATAGCTGATGGAGACCGCACTGGCACCAATCCGGGTTTCCGTGCGCACCCGTTTTGCCACGGAAAAAGATTTATGCAGCAGTTTATTGAGAATAAAACCGGTGGAATCAGCCTCGGTGGCGTGACGATAGGCCTCCTTGAGCTGACCTAAAATCTGCGCCTCACCAACAATCATCGAGTCCAGGCTGGCGGCCACCAGAAAAAGATGCTCGACTGCCTCATGATTGACATACTGGTAGGCGTGCTGTTCAAGCTCTTCGGCGGTGATAGCCTCTCCAAAAAGAACCTCCTGAACCCGTTTCGTCGCCTGCTGGACATTACGACAGGTAAAGAGAACCTCAACCCGGTTACAGGTGGAGAGGAGATAAAATTCTTGCAACTCCTTGAGTTCGGCCAGAGCCTGGAGCGGGGCTTCATAGCCGGAGGTGAGTGCCAGTTTTTCGCGGACTGCAAGTGGCGTGGTTTTATGATTGACGCCCAGCAGCACAATGGCGTCACGAGACATAGGTATGGACTCCTTCTAACAGAAAGGAAACACCCCAAAGGGTAAACAAAATAGAGAGAAAACCAAGGATGCTCAAAAGAGCGACACGCCTTCCTCGCCAGCCCACGGTAAAACGTTGGTGCAGAGCTGCGGCATAGAGAAACCAGGTGATAAGCGACCAGGTTTCCTTGGGATCCCAGTGCCAATACGCTCCCCATGCCTGTTTTGCCCACAGCGAGCCGGTGATCAGGCCCACAGTAAACAGGGGGAACCCGACGCTGAGACAATGATGATTGAGCTTATCCAGGGCCTCAAGAGAAGGAAGACGCGAGTAGAAAAGACCAAAACGTTTTTTCTTGATCTCCCGCTCCTGGAGTAAATACATGATGCCGCCGATACAGGCCAGGGCAAGAAAGCCATCGGCCAAGATGGTTATAGAGGCATGGACCGGTAGCCACCAGGATTGCAGTGCCGGGGGCAGAGGCATGATGGCCCGCGAAGACAACCCAGCCACAACCATAAGTGCCAACACCAGGAAACTTGCGAAAACACCGAGATTTTTTACGGTATAGCGCCAGCGGAAAGAGAGGTAACAACAGCTCACCGACCAGGCGAAGAAGGAAACGGTTTCATGATGGCTGGTTATGGGGGTGTGCCCCGCCTCGATGGAGCGGGCAAGAATATTGACCGTATGAATCAAAAAGGCGACAAGAAAGATTGTTCGCCCAACCCGGCGAATGGGGGGTTTGTGCGTTATAAAAAAGACCAAGTAAGCGGCAAAACAGAGAAAATAGACCGCAACACTGGATTGAAAGAGCAAAAAACTCATGGATTCTCCTTGATCAGTACCTCCAGATCTCGACCCAAGGGCCGACCAATCACCGCTTCAAGACGTTCCTGCACCTTGTGCCATTGCCGTTCTCGAAGCCAGGTGACTATATCTTCCTGAAGAATCTTTTGAAACAGAATCTTTTTCTCTCCATCACTGATAGCAAGCGAGGTGATATCCTGGCGGATTACCCCAACCAGCTCGGTGAGCAGAGCGTATTCTTCGCCGACAACCTGTTCAAGGTGCCTGCGGACCAGGGCCGCAACCGCCGGTGTTTTCCCACCGGTGGCTATACTGATGCTCAAATCACCCCGTCGCACCACGGCCGGTATCTGAAAATCACAGAGCTCCGGACCATCGGCCACATTCACCAGCAGCCCTCGACTATGGGCAGCAGCGACGATGGCCTGCTGGACGTTCGGGTTGTCCGTAGCTGCAAAGACGAGGAAGGCACCGTCTAAGTCGGCAGACTCAAATTTCTTCTGCCGCCACTCGAAATATTCCTTCTGCGTGCAGGCTTGTAGCTGTTCACCCAAGACAGGGCTGACGATGCGTATACGGCCACCGGCCGCAACAAGCCCCCGAACCTTGCGAGCTGCAACCACGCCGCCGCCGACGACCACGCAAAGCTTGTCCTCAAGCTGCAGGTTCACTGGGTACATCTGGCTTGTTTGCCGATTTTTGTGGGGCACGATCAGTGGCGAGGCTGCAGACGGTTGAGGATAACAGTTTTATCGCCCTCAAAGCTTTTGAGCCGTTTCTGAGAGGCGGCAATCTTGTAATCCTTTTCCGCCATCTGCAAAAACGGCTTCAAACTCTGACGGTTACTGTCATGGGCCAGATAAATAACCCCGCCAGGTTTCAACGTTTTCTCAAGCACATTCAAAAGTGGTTGAAAGAACTCTTCGCGAAAAAGAATTTCGGCGCCAAGGATAACATCATAACGCTGGGTGGTATCGGGTTTGAGCCAGTCCAGCATGAGACATTCGACGTTGTCCAGACGGCTGGCAGCAGCGTTGATGCGCTCGAAATCCAGGATAATATCCTCATAATCTGAGAGGGTCACATCATAGCCGACCTTGGCAGCGGTCAGCCCTGGTGCGCCAAGTCCAGCCCCAAGTTCCAGCAGTTTGGTTCCCGGTTTGCAGGGGGTTCCGGCAATAAATTGAGAGAGGACAATAGCTGCTTCCCAGAGACGAATCCAGAAGGGAAAAGTGGTCACATCTTTAAGCGGATCCTTGCCATCCAGAATCTCTTCCAGATCGGTCATACGCAGAAGATGGAGAGAATACTCTCCGATTTTCAAGCCTTCAAAGGCGATTTTGTACTGTTTTTTGATGGCATTATACAGCTTGCGTTCCTGCTCTGGTAAGGTTTGCGGATCCATTACACGTTCTCTACTGGTTATTGAGAAATAAGTGGGGGTTGAGACGATGGTCGCCACTATGCCGAATTACAACGCAGATGGCAACAGGTATGCGCTCATTGAGCTCTGCGACTGGCTTGCCCAAAATATTTGTCACAGGTTCAGGTAAAAAAAAGAGCGGGCCGATTGATGTATCGACCCGCTCTTCAAACTCAGCTAAAAAGCACTACGGGTAATCAGCAACCCTCGAGGGCTTTTTTAGCTTTAACAGTTACTTTGTCGCCTGCTTTCAGCTTGTCTGCTTTGTCGCAGGTCATGGTAACTTTATCGCCTTCAACGCCGTCTACGGTGCATTTTACTTTAGCAGCAAATGCAGTACCTACGCTCAGTGCGAATGCAGCAGCCATCAGGGTGATAACGATTTTTTTCATGGCGGTCTCCTTTTTATGTTAGGGGTTTAAAACCAAACCTTTTGCCTCTTTCCTGCTGTGGAAGGTAAGAAATAGAAACAAGAATGTCAACAGCAAATCGCGAGAATGTCGAAGGGACTAAGAGGATTAAAGCACTGATTCTATATCTCTTTCCAACAACCGCTGCGGGACCAGCCCTCCATATTTTTTCACCACATGCCCTTGTTTATTGACCAGAAAAGAAGTGGGGATGGTTGGGATGCCTCCAAATTGACGCCGAGTAGGATCATCGGCTAACAGTACCGGATAATTAATCCCCGCTTTTTCCATCAGACGGGCTACGGTTCCGGGCCCGCCTTCATCGACAGCCAAGGCCAGCACGGAAAACCCCTGTTCACTAAATTCAGCCTGCACCGCTTTCAGGGCAGGGATTTCCTGCAAACACGGACCGCACCAAGGAGCAAAAAAAGTAATCAGGAGCGTTTGCCCCGCATAGCTCCCACTGGAAATAAGAGCACCATCCTTGGCTGTGGGCAGGGTAAAAAGCGGAACATTGACCGCCGCAGAACAGGTACCGGTGGTGAGAAATACAAAGAAAAAAAGAAACGCCACACGGTAGGCTCTGGAAAGCTCTTGAAAAAATTGCTGCACAACATCCTCCTTGTGATATTGCCTGCTCAGCCGTATCAGGCTTAGGTCCATGGAAGCGACCGGAAAACCGTTGCACCTTTACTGGCTTCCGGTTAGATATTTGTGGTATTTTGAAAATATAAATAAGATACTTTTAAATCTCAACCCCCCCAACCTTTTCACAGGTACATTATAGCCACTGCCCCCATGAACTTGAAAATGATTGGGTAAGTTCATTCGACCTCATCTTATCATGAACAGATGGCGCCTCGATCAATTCGCTGTCGCCAATAACCAACTATTTTCCCTGCCCACACAAGCGAGATTATGATTCAACGAGTTTTCTTTTTTTGTGCCCTTGCCATCTTTGCCTTCTCCCTGACCTCAGCAACTGCGCAAATTGTTGATCGCAGCGTTGCCATCGTCAACAATGACACTATTACCCTCTCTGAGGTTAATGAACTGGGAGCCTCTTTTTTCAAGAAGGTCACTGAGGATTCCTCGCCAGAACGACTTAACGAAGCCCTGTATCGTGCCCGCCTGTCAGTCATTGATAAGTTGATTGAAAAAAAGCTTATGGTTCAGGAAGCCCAAAAGTTGCAAATACAAGTCAGCGACCAGGAAGTGGAAGGAGCTCTGCAACGCATTCTTTCCAATAATCAGACGACTCTCGAGCAATTTCGCAAGGAGCTAGGCTCCATGGGGATGAGCGAAAAGCAGTACCGTGAGGAGTTACGTGACCAAATCCTCAGCTCTCGTCTGGTAAATTACGAGGTACGGACAAAAGTCGTCATTCCTGAAGAGCAAATTCTTGATTACTATGATACCCATTACGTCGAACAGTCCGCGGGCGGTTACTATCTGCGCCAAATTGGGTTTATCTGGGGGCAACCTCTCGCCAATGGCGTCACCCAAACACAAGAGCAGGCCAGAAAAAAAGTCCAAGAGGTGTATGATTTGGCCCAGACAGGGAAAGACTTCAAAGCCCTGGCCAGCACCTATTCAGATCTTCCCAATGCTGTAGACGGCGGAGATCTGGGGTTGTTCCAACTCAATGAACTCGCCCCCTACATTCGGGACGCTGTCAGCCCGCTCAAAGCAGGGGAAATCAGCCCTATTGTCGCAACGGGAAATAGTTACCTATTTTTTAAAGTCGTCTCCACCGAAAAAGGAAAAATCATCCCCAAGGCTCCCTACGAAGAAGTAAAAGATACAATTAAAGAAAAACTCTCTCAGCAGGCCATGGAAAAGCGGTTTAAAGAATGGATGCAATCCATTCGTGAGAAGGCGTACATCAAAATTCTCTAATCCTGGTTTCTCACCATTCCGTCACCAAGACTTGTCGCATGAATTCTGATCGACATGCTGCCATTGTCACCAGCACGGTGGGAGAACAGCTTAAATGTATGCGCCAGCACCTCAAACTGTCTTTTGAGGATGTGATGGATAAAACCCGTATTTCCCGCGCCAACCTTCGGGCAATTGAAACCTCTCGCTACAACAAGCTGCCTGCTGATGCCTATACCAAAGGGCTTATCCGGATATATGCAAACCATCTCGGACTTGATGGAGAAGCCCTGGGCCAACAGTTTCTTCAAGAACGGTCTTCTCAAAAGGCGCTACTGCATTCCTCCACAAAGAGGGGGCAGGCGCAGCCAGCTCTTGAACCCAATAAAATGGCTAAACAGGCGCGTGTCTCCTCTGCCATGGCAGCGACCTGTCTTTTAGCTTGTATTGTAATCTCATTTACCGGATTCTGTTTATATTTTAACTGGAACCCCTTCAGTTATCTCACCGACAAAACCCTTGTTTTACCCCATTCGGTCAACTCTAACTTTCACCCTGCTGATCCGACCACTAGTGGTATTCGGGCTCAAAATCGCTTGAACCTACAAGCCGTCTTTTATAAAGACTGCCAGGTACAAGTCATTCTCGATGATCAACCACCCAGCGCACATGCGTACATGAAGGGGGCCACAATTCAGTGGGAAGCGCATCAATCAATGCAACTGGTTTTTTGGGGCGCAAATTGCGCAGAATTACAATACAATGGCACCGTGCTCCCCCCACCGGTCTTTCACCAGGGACGGGCGACACTGCGCCTCCCCCCTCCTGTCCATGGGCCGTGATTTCCCTCAGATAACAGACGGATATGTCCTTGATGTCTCCAGGTATGGAGAGGCAGATAAACTGGTCACCCTCTATACCCAGGATCGAGGCCGAATTGCATCCATTGCAAAAGGAGCCTATAAAAGTAAACAACGGTTCGTCAATAAACTTGAACCGTATTCGCTCCTGCGTCTCTTTTACCAGACACCTCGAACATCAGGATTATATTTTCTCCAGGAAGCGGAACTTATTGAAAGCCACTTACCACTCCGGCAGGAAAGCCGTCGTTATGTGGCCGCATGCCATTTCATCGAACTTATTTTAAAATTTACCCAAGAACAGGACCCAGATCCCGAACTGTATCACCTGCTCAGCTGGACACTTACCCAGTTCAGCCAAACACCAACTCCGTTGAAAATTTCGGTTTTTTCACAGATACACCTTCTGAGGATCCTGGGGTACCAACCCAACTTAAACACCTGCGGCCGCTGTCATCAGCCAGTCATTTCACCACGCTCGTACCTGTTGCTCGCGGGCAACGGTACCCTGCTGTGTAGCCACTGTCACCCCCAGCCCTCACCCATTCCACGTCTTTCGGTCCAGACTTTGCGAACCCTCGCCCGAGTCCAATCAACCCCAACTGAACGCCTGCCACGTTTGCAGCTGCCCTCATTGGGCATCCTGGAAGCGCTGCAGGGGTTGCATAATTACCTGCTTCACCTCCTTCAGCACGACATCCATTCCTGGAAAATTCTCCACCAACTGGCACTCAACCAGGCATCTGCAGCACAAAGCTCACGAGCCCAATAATCTTCAGAGAGTATCTCACAGGCCCCTAGTGTAACTACGCTCACCACACCTGTTTCTGTGTATATTTTTCTCAATTGACATATAATCAATTGCACTCTTTACTTTCACCTATGGTATATGGGAACATTTTTTGTAACAAAGACGACGCCCCCCTGAGGCTCAAATATTACACATGGGATGATGACTCACCATCAAGGTGCTGATTACATCTTGTTCGCCCACTTTACTCTGCTGCAAATTTCTCTATGAATCGATCCGGTATCGTTATCACTATCATCATGGGCTGCTTGGCCTTTCTTCTTTGGAAGCTGGTCAATGAACCCAACATTGAACCTTCTTGGCCCAATAAAATTCAGGGCTTTTCTTTTTCCCCCTTCCATCAAGGGCAGTCTCCGATGAAACCGATCTTTCCCAGTGTGGAAGAGATCGACCGTGACCTGGAACTGCTCGCCGATGATGTACATGCAGTCCGTTCATACACGGTTCAGGGAACGCTGGCAGAGATCCCTCGTTTGGCTGCAGCCAGAGGACTGAATGTCACGCTGGGAGCCTGGATCACTCCCAATGAGAAAGCGAACACTCAAGAGATCGACAAACTTATTGAGATTTACCGAGCTAACTATCGCAACGTTGTTCGAGTCCTTGTGGGCAATGAGGTCCTGCTTCGTGCTGACTTGCCTCTTGATCAGGTCCTTGCCCATATTCAGCGGGTAAAGAAAAAGGTCTGGGCACCTGTGAGTATCGCCGAGCCCTGGCATATCTGGCTTAAATATCCCAAGCTGGTGGAACAGGTCGATTTCATAGCCGTCCATCTCTTGCCTTACTGGGAAGGTATTCCGGTGGATCAGGCTGTTGATTACTGCATACGACGCTACAACGAACTTAAAGAAAAATACCCAGGCAAACAGATCATTATCGGAGAAGTTGGCTGGCCCAGTGGAGGCCGCATCCGCCAGGGTGCGGTTGCCAGCCCCACCAACCAGGCCAAATTTCTTCGCCGCTTTCTTGATGTGGCCGAAAAAAATCACTACACCTACTACATCATGGAGGCCTTTGATCAGGTTTGGAAAAAGAACCTGGAAGGTGAGGCTGGATCGAGTTGGGGCGTCTACAACGATGCCCGCCAACCTAAATTTGAGTTTACCGCCCCAGTTATTCCCATTCCCCAATGGCGGGAACTGGCAGCCATCAGTATTGTGCTTTCAGTTCTCGTCCTGGCTCTACTCTTCCGTGACAGCAAAGGGCTGCTCCATAAGGGCCGCGGGTTTCTTGCCTTTATAGCCTATGCCATTACCACCTTTGCTGTCTGGGTCGTCTATGATTTTCAACGCCAGTACATGACCCTCTCCTCTTTGGTGGTGGGAGTGGTTCTGCTTCTGGCGGCTACCGGTGCTATCCTTGTTATTTTAGCAGAGGCCCACGAGTGGGCCGAATCACTCTGGACCAAGAATTTCAGTCGCTTGCCTCAGCCAACTCATGAGGTAGACGATGCAGATTTACCGAAGGTCTCCATCCATGTTCCGGCCTACAACGAACCGCCAGACATGATGATTCAGACTCTCGATGCGCTTGCACAGCTGGATTACCCTGATTTTGAAGTCCTCATTATTGACAATAACACGAAAGACCCGGCCGTCTGGCAGCCGGTTGAAGCACATTGTCAAATCCTGGGACCAAAATTCCGTTTCTTTCATGTGGCACCGCTTTCCGGATTCAAAGCCGGAGCACTGAACTACGCCCTTGAACGCACAGATCCTCTCGCAGAAGTCGTCGCGGTGATTGACAGCGATTATATTGTCGAATCCAATTGGCTCAGAGCCCTCACTCCCCAGTTTGCTGACCCCAACATGGCCATTGTCCAGGCGCCGCAGGATTATCGGGACGGAGATGAGAACACTTTTAAAGCCATGTGCTTCGCCGAATACCGTGGTTTCTTCCAGATTGGCATGGTCACCCGTAACGAACGCAATGCCATCATCCAACACGGGACGATGACCATGGTCCGACGCACAGTTCTTGATGAGGTCGGCGGCTGGGGTGAATGGTGTATCACCGAAGATGCGGAATTGGGCCTCCGCATTTTTGAGAAAGGATATGCCGCTAACTACATTCCTTATAGCTTCGGCAAAGGGCTGATGCCCGACACCTTTCTTGACTTTAAAAAACAGCGTTTTCGTTGGGCTTATGGTTCGGTGCTTATCCTTCGCCATCATATGATGGCCATGTTTGGGTTCAAGAAAACCAAGCTCACCGGAGGTCAACGCTACCATTTTCTAGCGGGATGGCTGCCCTGGTTTGCCGACGGGATCAACATGCTCTTTAATATTATGGCATTACTTTGGTCCTGCGGCATGATCATTTTCCCCCAATATCTCTCACCGCCGCATATCATCTTTGCCTTTTTACCCATCGTGCTTTTTTTCTTTAAGAGCTTTAAGATGTTTTTTTTGTATCGCAGTCGTGTCGTTGCAACCCGGCTTCAAAGCTTGGCTGCTGGACTCGCCGGCCTGGCTCTGTCCCACACCATCGCCCGGGCCATGCTGACCGGGTTCATCACTCGAAAAATCGGTTTTTTCAGAACCCCTAAAAAGGCACAGGCCAACGCCTTTTTAAAATCACTGGGCGATGCCCGTGAAGAACTGCTTTTTGCAATAGCCCTAGCTCTTTCTGTGGTCGGTGTACAACTCAGGGAAGATGGTGATATGTTGGACATTCAGGTCTGGGCAGCGGTGCTTGCCATTCAGGCCATCCCCTACTCTGCAGCGGTACTGGTTTCATTGATCAGCGGGCTTCCTAAACTCCCGGCTAAGCTGGTGGGGACCATGGCCCCCTTGAAGGGGCTGGGTAAGGGGGAAAGATAAAACACTCTTTCCCCCTTAGGATGACGTAGAAAAACAAAGAGCCAGACTCCAGCACAATCGGCTGGGCCTGGCTCTTTGCTTATCATCCCTCTGAATCTGTGACGGCGGGTAGGCATGGAACAACGCGTCTTTCTAATGAAACCAGTTTTTTACAAAATGCAGGTATTGTTCAGTTTCCCCTGCCGACCTTTGCTTAACTGGAACGAATCAATTCCAGCAACTCTTCGGCACTGATACGAGTACTCATATCTGCCCCTTCAAGCAGGGAGTTTGCCAAATCACGTTTTTCCTGATGCAGGCGCACGATTTTCTCTTCAATGGTGCCCGCAGTCACTAACCGGTAGACCGTCACCGGCCGTTTCTGCCCAATACGATGGGCACGATCCGCTGCCTGATCTTCCACAGCCGGGTTCCACCAGGGATCCATGTGGATAACGTAATCAGCTGCCGTCAGGTTCAGGCCTAAACCACCGGCTTTGAGACTAATCAAGAAGAGATCCCCTTCCCCTTGCTGAAAACGCTCCACCTGACTCTGCCGTTCTTTGGCAGGTGTTGTTCCATCCAAATACTTGTACGCAATGTTTTTGCTATCAAGGTACTCTCGAATAAGAGCCAGATGCCCCGTAAACTGACTGAAAACCAGCGCCTTGTGCCCTCCCCCCAGCAGTTCATCAACTGTTTCGGCGAACACCTGGAGTTTAGTCGAGGAAATCTCGACCTGATCATTAATAAGGCGCGGGTTGCAGCAGGCGCGACGCAAACGCATAATCTCTGCCAGAATGCGCAAATGGCGCCCGGTCTTTTCACTGCTGCCTTCAATATTCTCAATGGCCTGCTGGCGGAGAGCTTCATAAAACTGCAACTCTTCCGGCTGCATCTCCACCCTGAGTGTAATCTCAGTTCTCGGAGGCAACTCTTCAAGTACCTGCGACTTGATACGCCTGAGCATAAAGGGACGGATAAGCTTTTTCAGCGTCCGCCGTGCTTCTCGGTCATGATACTTCTCAATGGGAATACCAAAACGGCGGTTAAACTGTTTATAGGTTCCCAGAAGCCCTGGATTGATAAAGTTAAAAAGGTTCCACAGCTCGCCCAGGTGATTCTCGATGGGCGTTCCCGTGGTGATAAGCCGAAAACGGCTGTCCAGCTGCATGGCCGCCTTAGAGCGCTTGGTCGCTGCATTTTTAATGGCTTGGGCCTCGTCAAGCACCACAGACTGCCATTTCACCTGGCTGAGCAGATCAATTTCCTGCTGCAAGAGGGTGTAGGAACAAACGAGCAAATCAAATTTCCCCAAGGTGGGGATAATCTCATCGCGGTTGGACTCAGAAAACATGTGAAACTTAAGTGTGGGGGCAAATCGCCGAACCTCGGTTTCCCAGTTCATGCAGACGGAAGTCGGGGCGATAACCAAAGAGGGCCCTAAATGGGCCAGGCTCAGCACCACCGTGATCGACTGCAGGGTTTTACCCAAGCCCATGTCATCAGCCAGACAGGCACCGACACCAAGATGAGCCAGTCGACTCATCCAGGTAAAGCCTTCCTTCTGGTAATCACGGAGCTCGGCCTTCAAGGTCGAAGGCTCTTTAGGGTTCATGTCCTGGACATCGGCTATGGACTGGAGCCGCTCCCGCCACCCCTTGTCGGCATTCGTCTGGGCCTGATGGGTGAGTTCTTCCAGGGCAATGGCTGCCAGGGGGTGAATTTTCACCTCATTGTCGTCGCCGGGCTGACTGTTCCCGTAGAGAATGAGTTCTTCAAGACGGTTCCGAAACTCCTGGGTCAAAGCCAGAAACTGTCCCTCTCCCATGGGAATGAAACGGCTGCGCGACTCCCGCACCTTGTCCAGCAGAGTTTTAAGTTCAATAACCTCATCCTGATCGATCTCAAGCTGTCCGGTCAGCGAGAACCAATCCTGCTGACTGGTGCGAATATTCAAGTTCAGCTGATTAACGCCAGCCTGACGCCGCACAGCGAGTTTTTCACCTTCGGGCCACTCAAGGATAACCTTATCTTTGATCTCTTCCAGCTCGATGAGCACCTGGAGGCACTCTTCCGGATCCAGCAAATGCCATTCTCGCTTGTTCTCCTGCTCAAAATCTATCGCCAGATCAAGCATCGGGCAGCTTTCTTCGATTTCGCGCGCCTTATCCTCTTCAAGACGCAGGTCACGTTTGGTCCGGTAGCGACGCCCATCGATCTCGGCCATAAGATTGGCCACTCCGGCACCAGGTTTGAGGTAAGGGCCACCATGCTTGAAGGGCCGTACAAAGAACTCAATACGAAAGCCACTACCATAAGGAATGATATGGACGTAAATAGAGGGGTCACTCTCGACCTGCTCGGCCGGGACACCTTCACCAGGTACCTCGATTGCCGAATGCACCGTCATAAAAGAAGCGATATTCCCGATAGCATCCAAGACCTTCTTACTGGCGGCAATGGGTACCAGCAGGCCATCACGGCCGGTAATTTCAGCGACCTGGCGATGCTCATCACTTATCTTAATGATTCGAAAACGGGTCGGCGTTTCCCGCCAGACCGCGACGCTCCCCTCGCCAATATCCTGCGAGAAGTGAATAAAGAGAGAGTCCCCTTTTCGTTCAACCACCAGCTCCGGCTCACCGGACACTATCTCCACCGGTGTCTGCGGAGAACGTTTCAAAAAAACATGGGGATGCCCGACCAATGCAGGCATCGAAAGTTCGGGGTTAAAGACGTACCCCCCATTTTTACTGCTCTCTCCAGACTGGTAGAGGGCCGCGCTGATCTCACGGTCCTGCTCTGTGAGGTAGTCCATGGCATGACGCACCAATCGCTGAAAGGCAATGGTGCGCCCTTTGGTCCAGCCTCCACCACTGGTCTTTTTCTGTTCCTTGGGGTGGAGTTCAAGTATTCCATCAACGTATTCCACCATCCAGCTCAGGCGAGTCAGCCGCTCGGGCTCGCGGATCTTAGTGGAAAGATCAATCAGCTCCTGCAGGCTCTGTTTCCAAGTGGCGTTTGGGGCAATGATATGGGTCAGATAGCGGCTTTGCAGGGTATCGGAAAGATTTTGGGCAGCCTGGGCGGCTTTTTCCTGGGTCGGATCCAATGTCGCCAGCAGCTCGGCAGACTCCATGGCAACCCAAAGATAGCCATTGGCACGTGCTTGGTTGTAGAGATCTTTCAATTTTTCCTGAAATTCCACAGGAATTTCAATTCCCATCCAGTGAAGACAAAGCAGCGCCACAAGCGAGCTCAAACTCCGTTTATCTTCCACCAGGTCCTGGGTCAGGGCCAGCATATCTGGCATATTCTCGTTTGATGCATACAAAACAGCGTCGATGAAGCGGTAGGGGACCTCTTCTGGACAGCCATTACAGCGTCTGAGTACCGTATTCACGGCCATTTGCACTCTTTGGCGATCCCCCTCCTCATCACGGGCTAACAACGCGAAAACACAAAAGAGCCCCGTGATGCCAAAGAAAAAAAACGGTTGATCGCCTGCAAACTGTTTGAGGTGCTCTAAATCCTCATCAAATAGCTTGAGTGCCGCTTCTGTATCTCCATGTAAAAAGGCGACGGTGCCAGCAAATCCTGACCCTTGAAAGGAATCGCTGTATGCTGCCAACAACTGCTGCAACGGGGAAAATTCGCCCTGTAAAAGATAAATGGATGCCAAAAGACGCCGAAACGGAACCCGTTCATCCGGGGAAACGGTTTGAGCTTTCTCGTTGGCCAGGTAGTCTATCACCCGTGGAAAATACTGAAGCCGTTCCAACGAATAACGAATGACCTCATCCAGCAAAAAAAACTGGAAGGAACCGGGCAGAGAAGCAAACCACTTGGGGCCAAAGGCACGGGCAGCCACAAGCACTGATGGAGGCTCACTTTTGAGATGCTTATGCCCCTCATGCTCCCAGAAAATCAGGGCCTCATCCATTTTATCGAAGTTTTGTCCGTATACACCAATACGAAACTGGCGGAACGCCCGCCAGCAGCGCGTGGACCATTTTCCATGGGTGTAATCCACCGGAGCCGCCCGCTCAACCAGGGAGGCCATACGCCCAAATCGCTTAAGGCGAATGGCCTGACGGGTCAGCGCTTCAGCCAAAATTTTTGGGCACTGGTTTTTGCTACTGAGAAATCCTTTGCGTCGCAAACGGGCCACCATTTCGCTGACCTCTTCGCTGCTTGGTTTGCGATCCCCAAGAAAACTGGGAACCAGACTATTAAGACAACGAGCCAGAAAGCTTGCGGAAACAGGTTCATAGATAACGGAAACGAGTTGGAGCAAGAGCTGTTCAGCGGCAGGAAGGGCCTTAACAGCTTGCATGTCAACTGTATTCTTGGATGTCTGAGTTGGTCGGGGGGAAAGGGGGGAAGATTCTTTCAAAATACCTGATTGCACTGAAGTTAGTCATAATCTCGCTGTAATTGCGAGCATTTTCAAAAAAAAAGAGCTTCTGTGTACCCGAACAGAGGTATTAAAGCACAGAAGCGGAAAAAAGGACACGCCCTTAAAAAGGGCGTGTCCTTAATAAAGATGAAAAATACAAATAAAAGGTTACTGCAACATCTGGGTATTGATCCAGATTTTTGCATCCTTGCGCAGCTGCCCCAGCCAGGATGTCAGCAAAATATTTTTTTGCGCCTCCAAAAACTGCTGCTCAAGATTTTTACGTTTGCCCGCATCCAGTTCACTTTTACCAATGCGAGAGTCGATGATCTGATAGAGATAAAAAACATCGCCCTGAGATAAGATGACTTCCGGAAAACGTTCCAGACCGAGACGGGTAAAGGCATCCTTACGGATAACCTCCGGGAGATCAGAGCTCCCGATACGCTTGGTATATTGCGACTCTTTCTTTTCTAGCCCTTCAGGCCAACTCCCTTGTTCTTTTAACGCCGCAAGAGCGTCTTCAGCAGCCTTACGCGCAAGCTCTGTACTTTTCTCCTGAACATAATCCTTTTCGACCTGATCCCGTACTGCAACCAGCTCGGGTACCTCGGGCTCTTTCACATCTTCTGCAAAAATGATAGCATAGCCGGAACTGGTCTCAACAATGGAGCTGAGCTCCCCTTTTCGTAAAGCAAAGGCAGCCTGCAAAAATTTCGCATCTTTTACCATGGCCATCTCCGGAGGAGAGGCCTGGGCAAAGAATTCAGTATTGCTAATCGCAACATGCTCCTGTTGGCTGTATTTGGCAAGGCTTCCGGCCCGAATAATAGCCTCATAGGTGGTCGATGCTTTTTTAAAGGCCAGCGCGTGTGCATCCTTTTGAGAAAGTTTTTTACGAATAGAATCTTTGACTTCGGCAAAGCCGCGCGTGTTAGCTGGTTGGATTTCATCAACCTTAATAAGATGGTACCCAAAAGGCGAGGTAACCACACCACTCATCTCACCAGATTTCAGGGAAAATGCAGCCTGCTCAAAGGTAGGGACCATTTCGCCACGACCAAAAAATCCCAAGTCTCCTCCACGATCTTTGGAGCTGTCTTCCGAATATTTATTTGCCATTTCGGCAAAATCTGCACCCGACTGTATTTCTTTGAGCACCTTCTCTGCTGCAGCTTTTTTGGCTGCCCTGGCCTGCACATCGGCATCTTCTGCCACCTTAAAAAGAATGTGCCGAGCTCTTCGCTTTTCTGGCACCTGGTACTCTTTGAGGTGGTTATCGTAATAGCTTTGCAAGCTCTCCTCGCTTAAAGACGCAGGTTGTGCAAGCTCATCATAACTAAAACTCAGATAGGCCAGTTTTACCTTAGGGGCTGTTTTATAGGAGAGTTTATGCGCGCCGTACCACTCGTTCAGGCTCGTATCATTCACCTCGACTTGGGCCTGATAATCCTTTGGGCTGACGACTGCGTAGTTCAGTTTTAGCTCTTGATCCAGATAATCAAACCAATGCTGCATTTCAGCGGCAGGTATCTCGGCAAAATCACCGATAAGCTCTGTGGTTCTATTTATCAGAAGATCATTGGAAACGCTGCTTTCAAAGGTTGTGGGAGAAAGTCGATTCTGCTCGAGGACCGATTGGTACTGATCCATATCAAAATGACCATTTCGAGTAAACGCCGAGATCATTTTAATCTTACGCTGGGTCGCCTCTTTACTGATATGAATTCCGGCTTTTTCTGCCCCCTGGCGCAACAATTCTTGCTGCACCAACTGTTGGGCAACCTGCTCTTTGAGATGAATGCTTTTCAGGAAGTTTTCCGGTAGTTGTCCCCCGAACTGCTGCTGGTACTGGTCGGCTGCACGATCATAACTCTGCTTGAAATCCCGAAAACCTATCTCTTTGCCATTGACAACCGCCATGGCGTTTGAAGAATTTCGCAGTTTTCCACCCACCCCCCAAAAAATAAAAACGAGGGCGATGATGACGACCACAGCCTGAATGACAACGGACTGGGCATTTTTTCGTATGATATTCAGCATGATAAATGAATCTCCACAAACGCTCTTTTGAATGTATACATTTTTGAAGCTGGCATTATGTTCAATTTGTCAGCAAGTTACCAGAGAAAAATGCGTTGATACCACTGCAAAAAATGCCTGAGACCTCATTCAAAAAAATAAGGCTGTTTGCTTGACAAAGCCCCCCCCCTATAGTAATTAACTTGTGATTTTTTAGAATAGGATTTAATTACTCATCAATAATAAACACTTCGGCCAAGGAGGAACACATGGCAAGTATTGAGCACAAAGGTAAGAGCTACGAGGTAGACGAAGACGGCTTCCTGTTGAAAGGTGCTGAGGAGTGGGACGAGAACTGGGTAGACTACGTAAAAAACGTAGAAGGTATCGCCGATATCACCGATGAGCACCAGAAAGTTATCGACGCCCTCCAGGAGTACTACAAGAAAAATGGTATTGCTCCCATGGTTCGTATCCTTTCCAAAACCACCGGTTTCCCGCTGAAACGCATCTACGAGCTGTTCCCGTCTGGCCCTGGTAAAGGCGCCTGTAAGATGGCCGGTCTGCCGAAACCTACCGGTTGCGTCTGATCCTATAGCGGGTTCGATTTGTACCAAAAAAGGCTGCCCTCCCAATGGGCAGCCTTTTTTTATTGCCTTATCCTTTAAATCCGCTATTGGGGCAAAATCCTGCTCAACAGAGACTAGTCTGACGTTCCTCCCCAACTCTCCTGCCTCACCCTACTCTTCCAGCAAAGCCAGAGACAGGAAAAGGCCTCACTCAGCCATCTTGACTAAAATGACATCTCAAGAAAATGCGCATGATAGCGAGTCAGGTCCGTCCCACATTTTCCACAGAGGAATTTGACCTCTCCAAATATTTCGGTTGAGTTATCCTCGGGCGTAAAGGAACCATCGGAATTTTGCTTATAGTACGTGGTCACCAGGACATTTTCGGCGACTTCGACAAAATCTGATGTATTCCCACACTGTTGACAGACGATACGCCCAGCAGGGTCACCTGCGGGAATTTGGAGTTTTTTCATTCGTTGTTATAACTATAATTGTTTAGATTCATAAATTGAAAGAATATACTTCAGGAGTTTTCGGCCGAACTCACTCCTGAAAGACACCCTTTATCTTGAATAACGGATCTCAAAAGAGCTGAACTTGTCCGGTTTGCTTTCTTCATTATACTCGACTTTACTCACCTGGGAAAAGGGAGAACCGACCTGGAGCCAGTTAAGAAACTGCTCCACATCAGCCTGCTGCCCCTCAGCCAGCACTTCAACAGTTCCATCAGAGCAATTCCGCACCCAACCCAAAACCCCCAGTTCCACAGCACTCTGCCTGGTGTAGGCTCGAAAGGCAACTCCTTGAACGCGACCGTATACCTTGGCACGAATGCAATATCTCGAGTTCATCTTCCCTGCTCCACAAGTTGAAGAAACTGTGATTCTTCAAGAATGTTCAGCCCCAAATCCTCTGCTTTTTTCTGTTTGGAGCCTGCCTTTGCGCCAACAACAACATCGGTGACTCGCCCAGAAAGAGCTGAGGCAACCTTTGCCCCATATCGTTTAGCCAGTTGCTTCGCCTCTTCCCGGGAAAGTTGACTCAGGGTGCCGGTAAAGACAAAGACACGCCCCTCAAAGGGACCCTCATTATTTTCGACAACCTTTTTGGGCTCAATAGCTACGCCAGCCTGCGCCAAATCCTGGAGGAGCTCAAGTGTGGCTGGATCGCGAAAAAACATAAAAATGGACTCGGCAGTTTGCTCACCAATGCCCTCAATATGTAGCAACTGCTCTCTGCTGGCATGAACAAGGGCAGGTAAATCCGTAAAATGTTCTCCCAGAAGCGTAGCAGTGACTTCCCCGACGTGGCGAATACCAAGTGCGGTAATCAACCGATCTAAGGAGAGTTCTTTTTTTGCGACGACTGCGTCTACAACCTTGTGGGCAGATTTTTCTCCCCATCCATCAAGCTCAGCAAGAACGGCTGCATCAAGCCTGAAAAAATCAGCAGGCCCCCGGACCAACCCGTTGGCTATGAGCTGCTCAACATTTTTCTTGCCCAATCCTTCAAGATCAAGCCCATTCTTGCCTGCAAAAAAGATAAGCTTCTGTAACTGTTGCGCAGGGCAGCACGGGTTCACACAACGAACCACAGCCTCCTCTTCTTTCTCGACCAGGAGATGCGCACACTCTGGACAATTAACTGGAAATTCGATGTGCTTTTCTGTCCCATCGCGTAGGTCCACCACCGCTTTAACAACTTCTGGGATGACATCACCAGCCCGTTGTACTAAAACCTTGTCACCGATGCGCAGATCTTTACGCAGAATCTCCCCTTTATTGTGCAGCGTCGCCCGTCGGACCACGACCCCGTTTACCTCCACGGGCTGCAGATGGGCAACCGGCGTTACCGCCCCGGTTCGGCCAACTTGAAATTCCACGGTATCAATTATGGTGGTGGCCTGAACCGCAGGAAATTTCCAGGCAACTGCCCATCGGGGGGCTCTGGCAGTCGCACCTAAACGATCCTGCAAGGCAAGATCATCCAACTTGACCACCATACCATCGATTTCGTAGGCCAGATCATGGCGTAGTTCGAGCAAACGTTGATATTGCGCCTCTACCTCGGCAATATTCTGGCAGCACTGGATAAGCGGGTTAACAGGAAACCCCAGTTTTCCCAACGCGCGCAACGTCGCCTCCTGACCGGTTGTCGCCAAGACCTCCGGGCTGGCTACACCGTACACATAAAACTGTAAGGGCCGCTGAGCCGTTATCTTGGGATCGAGCTGCCGCAGGGAGCCTGCGGCCGCATTGCGGGGGTTGGCAAACAAAGGTTCACCAGCTTCTTGCCGTTGCTGATTAAGCTGGCTAAACCCTTGTTTCCCTAGGAAGACCTCACCTCGCACAATCAACTGTTCAGGAAGGGCGTCTCCCTGGAGACGTAAGGGAATCGATGCCACCGTCCGCAACTGAGCCGTTACATCTTCACCGACAAAGCCATCTCCCCGAGTAGCCCCGAGAATAAACACCCCCTGCTGATACACTAACTCGACCGCCAGACCATCGAGTTTGGGTTCACAGATATAGCTCAGTTGCTCGACAGAATGGAGATAACGAAACAGTTTTTCTTCATAACTGTAGAGTTCTTCGCTGTTGAAAATATTATCCAGGCTGAGCATAGGAAAAGCATGCTCAGCCTGTTTAAATGCTGCGACAGGCAAGCCGCCAACACGATGGCTTGGCGAGTCTTCGGTGACCAAATCGGCATACAGAGCTTCAAGTTCAAGCAGCTCCCGAAACATTTGATCATATTCGCCATCTGAAATAAGCGGATCATCCAACACATAATAACGATGCGCATGCAAACGTAGCTGCTGACGCAACTCCTGCAAACGCTCGGCGGCCTGCCCCTGCTCCACAGCTTACATATCCTCCATTAAAACGCCGCCTTTGGCGATGTTTTCACGGGAATTCTCATCAATGAAGATAAGAATCGCCTCTTTGGGTTTATTAGCAGCCTCAGAGATGACATCGGTCACACCTTTGGAAATCTTTTGTTTCTGTTCTTTAGTGAGCTCTCCTGCAACACGAATACTGACGTAGGGCATACTGCCTCCTGCTATGGTTGGTATATGATGTTTGGGCTCCTCAGGCTTCCAGAGATCACGAAGACCCTCCCTGAAAAGCATTTCGCAGATTTTTGCGGGACAAACACCGGGAACACGGGTAAAAGATAGCAAACTTTCTCAGGGAAGTCGATCCTAAGCGATCATGGTCCAGCGAATCGTTTTGTATTTCGAGCCTGCTGAGGCTCCCCACGTACCTCTTCCCAGCAACCCACATGTTTTGACAACTTTTATGTCAACCTTGCAAACAGGAGTCCACGACATGCATGTTATTGTTACCGGTGGTGCCGGATATATCGGAAGTCACACCTGCCTTGAGTTACTCAATGCAGGACACGAAGTAAGCGTCATCGACAATCTCTGCAACGCCTCCCGGGAAGCCCTCAACCGTGTGGAGCAACTCACCCAAAAAACTATCCAATTTCATGAGGTCGATCTTTGCGACCTTGAGCGCCTCCGCCTGACCTTCAAGCAAATGGAGGGTGCCAGTGCGGTTATTCACTTTGCTGGCCTCAAAGCCGTAGGGGAGTCAGTTGCTGAGCCCTTGCGCTACTACCAAAACAACCTGATATCGACGCTGAACCTCTGTCAGGTGATGCGCGAAAGCGGTATTGGCAACATTGTTTTCTCCTCATCGGCCACCGTCTATGGTGATCCGGCCTCTGTCCCTATCAAAGAAGACTTTCCTCTCTCCTGCACCAACCCGTATGGGCAGACAAAACTGATGACAGAAGCAATACTTCAAGATGTTCACCGCGCCAATCCCGAATGGAATGTTATCCTACTACGCTACTTTAACCCTGTGGGAGCCCATCCCAGCGGAGTAATAGGGGAAGATCCCAACGGTATCCCCAATAATCTCATGCCCTATATCGCTCAAGTGGCCATTGGAAAGCTGAACAAACTTTCTGTTTTCGGCAATGACTATCCAACAGCTGACGGAACGGGTGTGCGTGACTTTATTCATGTGGTCGATTTAGCCAAAGGTCACCTGAGCGCTCTTGAAAAACTTAATCAAAATCCGGGAGTGGCTATCTATAATCTTGGAACAGGGCGTGGCTATTCTGTTTTGGAAATGGTTGCGGCCTTTTCCAAAGCCTGTGGCAAACCTGTGCCCTATACCATAGTCGCCCGCCGTCCTGGTGATATTGCCCAGTGTTATGCCGACCCCAGCAAAGCCAGGGAAGAGCTGGGCTGGCAGGCGAAGTTCGGGCTTGAGGAAATGTGTGCTGACAGTTGGCGCTGGCAGTCAAGCAACCCAAACGGATTTGCCTGAGAGTAGATTTCCATGAGTGAAGATACGCTGTTTGCTGCCGGTAGCCTTGGTGAAGATTTCACCTTCAATGACCGGGTCGCAGAAGTTTTTGACGACATGCTTGATCGCTCAGTCCCGCACTATCGTAGTGTTATCGGGGGCATGGCACAGCTGCTTGCCAGGAGGTCTCAGTCCCGGACAACTATCTATGACCTGGGATGCTCCACTGGAACAACGCTGCTTGAGCTCAGCCGTCAATTACCAGCCGAGCAATTTTGCTATGTGGGCATTGATAACGCCCCGGCTATGCTTGAAAAAGCTCAGAAAAAAAGTGCTATGTTCAGCAAAAGCTCCGTGATCACTTTTAAAGAGGCAGACATCACCACCTGCCCGCTTCCAGATGCGGCAGCGATTATCTGTAACTACACTATGCAGTTTCTTCGCCCCTTAACCAGGCGTGCTTTTGTCAGTCGTATTTTTGAAGCTCTCCCTGAGAATGGGATGTTTTTTCTCAGTGAAAAGACGATTTCCCATGCGACGAAGCTCAACCGTGACTTCATAGATATCTACCACCAGTTTAAACGTAAGCAGGGCTACTCTGAGCTGGAAATTGCAGCAAAACGAGAGGCACTTGAAAATGTTCTCATTCCTTTTTCCCTGGAGGAGAACAAAGCACTACTCAAGGATGCGGGCTTTAGCGAGGTTGAGCCCTATTTCACCTGGTTCAACTTCACCTCTTTTGTCGCGGTCAAACGTAATGCAACTTTTTGATTTTTTCCCCCAAGCCCGACTTGATCGTATAGCGGAACTGCTGGATCAAAAAAAACGCTGGATCAGCCAGGATAAAAAAGGATTTCTTCGCTACCGTTCTCCCATGGAAGAAGTCGCCCACCTTCGGGCAACGCTCACCGATTTTAGCGGGGATGTTGTCCGTATCGGTCAGGCAACCGACATAAGTCCCGATGAGCAGCGAAAAGTCTACGAAATCCTCAAAGGGTTCATGCCGTGGCGCAAAGGGCCGTTTTCTGTCTTTGACATAGAAATAGATGCCGAATGGCGCAGCGAACGCAAGTGGAGCCGCATACAACCCCATCTCCCTGACCTTTCAGGAAAGCTAATTGCTGACATCGGTTCCAACAATGGCTACTACATGTTTCGCATGCAGCCTCACAATCCCGCTCTTGTCCTGGGATTTGAGCCTTATGTGCATCATTATTTTGCTTTCAACCTGCTCAATACCTTTGCTGGCTGCGACAACCTGCGGACTGAACTTTTGGGCATAG
The DNA here is from genome assembly GCF_963664075.1 of uncultured Desulfobulbus sp. Lineage (NCBI taxonomy): Bacteria > Pseudomonadati > Thermodesulfobacteriota > Desulfobulbia > Desulfobulbales > Desulfobulbaceae > Desulfobulbus > uncultured Desulfobulbus sp. The sequence goes on along the minus strand of NZ_OY760916.1, from coordinate 360,677 downwards.
AGCATTTACCGCTTTTTCCAGAGAGCTTTGATGTCATCTTTTGTATGGGGATCCTCTATCATCGCCCATCACCTATCGCCGCCCTGCAGGAACTCCATTCCGCCCTGAAACCCGGAGGTACTTTGTTTATCGAATCCCAAGCCATACCCGGCGAGGAGCCGGTGGCACTTTTCCCTGAACAGACCTATGCGAAGGTGCCCGGCACCTGGTTTGTGCCCACGGCCAGCTGCCTGCACAACTGGCTTACCCGTGCAGGTTTTGATCAGGTTGAATGTTTTCACAGCCATGCGATGAGCAGCGCAGAACAACGGAAAACAGAATGGATGGAGTTTGAATCCTATGAGGATTTCATTGACAAGGATAACCCCACGCGTACTATAGAGGGATATCCAGCCCCGCTCAGAATTTTTTTCAAGGCGAGTAAATAATTGCTGTTGCTCAACATACCTGGGCGATAGCCCCTCAGGTCCACTACAGGTAGAATAAGGCCAGGCTTGGATTCGTGTTTTCATGCCCTTTCATGGAAACAGCGCTTCTTTTTCCCAAAGAAAATGGACTATCCCCTTCAGATGTGTTGCAATTTTTCCATTCTTGTGAAAAGCTGCGCGGACCACTTTTTGTTGTGCACAACTGAACAGCCATGCGATGAGGCCTCGGCACGTCCAAACATAATCGGGCTCAATCGCCCCACCTTAAAAAACGTCTACACAGGAAAAAATTATGAATGCACAAGACTGCACGTTGTATCACGGCGGCTTGAAAGGCGCTGAGTCGCTTTTTGGTGAGAATGCAGAAAAATATGGGGTTCAGGAAACTGTTTTCACCTTTGATGGTCATCGGCTTTACAGGGATAAAAATTCGATAACTCTCAGTGAAGACGATCTTGCCCGTGGAGATATCAGCATGGAGCTGGCCTCCCGGATGATGAATAGAACCTATTATGAAACGGAGAAAATCCGTAAAGTCCTGCAGACTATTTTCCACATGGTCAATAAGGGACATCAGGTCTTTGTTGTTGGGACCATTCTCGAGGACAACTCGGTAAAAGGGGGCACTGGCTGGGCTGTTGAACTGGCCAAACTGTTCAACCGGCCGTTACACGTCTATGACCAGAATCAGTCCAAATGGTTTAGCTGGAAAGAAGGTGAATGGCAGGAAGATACTCCCAAAATTTGCTACAATACCTTCGTTGGCTCCGGGACCCGCTACTTAAGCGATGACGGCATTGAGGCCATCAACAAGCTCTTTATCGACAGCTTTGGCGAATGACGTTTTTGAGCATCATCCAATAAAAAAAACGCTCACCGAGAGTTCTCGGTGAGCGTTTTTTTATGCAAAAAGAAGTGGTTCTGACGCTGCGCGTTTATTTACCAATACAAAATTGACTAAAGACCAGGTCTAGGACATCATTGGGGGTTGTCAGACCAGTGATATCGCCGAGATAATCAAGGCCACTTTGCACCTCCACAGCAAGAAGGTCAACCGGTGCCCCCACCAGGATGGCCTCTTCCAGATGACGACAGGCGGTCAATGATTTTGCAAGAATTGCCCTATGCCGGGTATTGGGTGCGCAGGTCATTTGCTCGCAGAGTTCTGCTTTATCACCAACGACACATCCGTAAACGGTCTCCTGCAGCTCTCCAATGCCCTGTTGATGCTTCGCTGAAATAGCGACAACGGGAACACCTGCAAAATATTGCACGAGTGCATTGACTTGCTCTTCTTCAGCAAGATCCGCTTTATTGACAACGACCACATGGGGTTTATCGCTGATCGACTTGTACAACTCTTGATCCGTGCTTCCCATACCGGCTGTTGCATCGACCAGGAAAAGAACCAGATCCGCTTGATCCATCTTTTGTCTGGCCCGCTCAATCCCCAATGCTTCGACAGGATCCTCATGCTGACGAATACCTGCAGTATCAATGAGGTGAACCGGTATGCCACGAATAGCAAAGCTTTCCTCTATGGTGTCTCGGGTTGTTCCTGGGACTGCTGTGACCAATGCCCGTTCTTCTTTAAGCAGGGCATTCAGCAAGCTTGATTTGCCTACATTGGGCTGACCAGCCAGAACAACCTTGATGCCTTCCCGGACGATTTGCCCCTGATCAGCCATGGCTAGAAGCTGCTCAAGTGGTTTGATCACCACATCACGGAGTTGCGCCAAGACCTGCTCATGCTGAACAATTTCCACATCGTCGTCGGGAAAATCAATAGCAACTTCAAGAAGGGCTAGGATTTGCACCAGCTGAGAGCGAATTTGCTCGAGCTGCTCCAATAATGCGCCCTGCAGTTGATTCACAGCAAGTTGGGCACTTTTATGCGTTTGAGCCTGCAAAAGATCAACAACGGCCTCTGCCTGGGTCAGATCAATACGCCCCCCCAAAAAGGCTCGTTTGGTAAACTCTCCTTCGTCAGCTGGTCGGGCTCCCTGCGCAAAAACAGCCTGTAATACCTCCTGCAAGACCACATAGGAGCCATGACAGTGCAGCTCGACGACATCTTCACAGGTGTAGGTATGAGGGCCGCGCATATATACAGCCAGGGCCTCATCAAGAACCTGGCCCTGTACACCACGAACAGATCCATAGTAGAGGTGATGGCTGCTAAAGTGAGTACGCGGCTTGTGAGGGAGGAAGAGTTTACCAAGGAGGGAAAGAGCGTTCGAACCGGAAATTCGAATAATCCCAATCCCTCCAGTTCCTGGAGCGGTGGCAATAGCCGCTATGGTATCAGTCGTTGGATGAACGGCCACCGTGGCCTCCGCGACGTTTTTTCGAGGAAGAACGCCGACCTTTTCCAGGCTTGTAGATCAGTACTTTTTTAAAAAGCCCTTCACCGACAGAGCGGCTGCGCACCCCTTTGTCTTCCTGAAGGATCATATGCACGACCCGTCTCTCAGAGGGATTCAAGGCAGGGATCGACTGTGTTTTGCCATCTTCCTTGACCTTGGCTGCGAGTTCAACCGCACGAACTTTCAGCTCTTCAGCACGTCGTTCTCGAAAATCACCGGCATTGAGTGCCAGCATAATTCGATCGGGCAGGTGGCTGGAAACCATTTTACGCAGTAGATACTGGAGGCTATCAAGCGTCCGCCCTTCTGAACCAATGACCTGTTCCTCATGGGGACCGGTGATATGGCATTGAACCGTATTTTCCTCGAAATGAACTTTCACCTCTGAGGGTAATCCCATCAATTCAAGCAAATGGCGTAAATCAGCTTCAATGGCAGCTAATCCTTCAGCAGAGGGAGGCTCAAGATTTACCGGAGGCTCTGCCTCTGGAGAAGGCTCGGGATCGGACTCCTGCGTCTGCGTGGAAACCACTTCTGGGGCAGCCGCAACCACCTGCTCAGTTGCATTCTTCGTTTTTTGCTCTTCCTGATCCTGAAGATCATTGTTCACAGCAGCGGGCTCTACCTTCTCTATGGTATCCGCTTTCACCGCCACTTTCTGTTTTTGAGGAGCGGGCTCATTGTGCTTCTCTTCGACCTCTTGGGACAAAGCCTTGCGCTGCACCCGAATGTGTGCTTTTTTTTTGCACAGTCCGAAAATACCTGCAGAACCGGTCTCAAGAACCTCAATATCAAGATCCTCGCGTGAAGCGCCAAGTTCCCTGCAAGCCTGCTCAATAACTTCTGCTATGTCTTTTCCGAAAAAATCTTTTCCTTTTCCCATATGTCCCCATCGACGTCAGAGGTTCAGGCTTTAACTTGCCGGTTAATCAGAGTCTGCTGGAGAATCGACAACAGGTTGTTGACAAACCAGTAGAGAACCAAACCGGAAGCAAAGTTGAGGAACATAAAAGTAAAGACGATCGGCAAAAATTGCATAATTTTCGCTTGGCTCGGGTCAGCGGTTGTCGGGGTCATTTTCTGCTGGAGATACATGGAAGCCCCCATCAGCAGGGTCAACACTGGAATCCCATGCAAATAAGGAATGTCAAAACCGATCATGAGCCGGTCAGGAGCTGAGAGGTCAGTAATCCAAAGCATGAATGGAGCATGGCGTAACTCAATTGCAGCCATCAGCACGCGGTAAAGGGCAAAGAAAAAGGGAATCTGAATCAACATCGGCAAACAGCCGCCCAGAGGATTGACCTTGTATGTTTTATACATGGCCATCATTTCCTGATTCATTTTAGCCGGGTCATCTTTAAACCGCTCTTTGAGCTTGGCTATTTTAGGTTGCAGTTTCTGCATATTTTTCATGGACTTCATACCCTTCTGGGTAATAGGCCAGAAAATAAGCTTGATGAGAATAGTCAGGAAGATGATCGAAAATCCGTAGTTACCAAGGAACTTGTGTAGGAAATTCAGCATCCAGAGCATGGGTTTGGCTAGAAAATCAAACCAACCAAAATTGACGGCCTCCGCCAGGTCGTACCCACATGCCTGGAGGACTTTAAGTTTCTTTGGACCAAAATAGAGCGTGTACCCATAGGTTTTACTCTCACCACTGGCAAGCGAAGCAATGCCTTCTGAGATAACAGATCGAACATGAGCCTCGGAGCCCTGCAGGGTCACACTGTGAGCACCGGCAGTAGTCGGGGCAACTGAGGTCATGAAATAGTTGTCGACGTAGCCGGTCCAACTGACCTGGCCCTGTAAAACCAGGGGACCATCTTTGAGTTTCTTAGCCTTTGTTTCGATAAGCTCTTTATTGATGTAGGCAGCAGGGCCCGAAAAGAGATAGCGGCTGGTTTGGCTGGCATGCTCAAAAGGTTTATTGGCAAGAGACAGGGCAGGTGAAACCTGAACGGTCTTATCAGTGGTATTCACCAGGGTATATGCAACATCGACGAGATAGCTGTCGCCACGAAAGGTCAGGTTGCGCTCGATACGTACGCCCTCGGGGGTGGTAGCTGACATCGCCAAGCTTGTGGTATCAGTTACTCCAGTCACCTTCACACTGGTTGCATCGGCATGAAAAATCGGAAGATAGGCTGCGGCCCCATTATCAAGAGAGAAGAGAACTGGCAGATCAGCAGGGTTTTCGCCGGTAACCAGCTGCATAGGCCCGGAATCTTTATCATGGGTATTGCGATAGTTTTTGAGGACAAAACTCTGCAGGCCGCCCCCCTGCTCATTAACGATTGCAGTATACAGCGGTGTATCAATCGATATTTCACGGGCTTTGGGGTCAACCGGTACGGTTGGGATATTCGATACTTGCGCTGGGGCAGCAGCTGGCACCTTTGTTCCTGTGCCCTCAACCGCAGCCTTTTGCGCGATCTGCTGAGTTGATTGTTCAGCCTGCGGGATGGGCTTGACAAAGAAGTACTGATACCCAAATAAAATAAAAAAGGAGAGGACAATGGCCAAAAAGGCTCTCTGAAGATCCATAATCTTATCTACCTAAAAATGCCTCGCACCATGAGGCACTGACGAAAGAATGACTGGGCCACGAACTTCATTTGACAGGATCGTAACCGCCTCGAGAGAAGGGATGACAACGTAAAATACGCCAGGCTGCCAGAAGCGTCCCGCGAAAAACACCATATTTGCTCACGGCTTCGATAGCATATTGGGAACAACTGGGAACAAAACGGCAGACAGGAGGAAAGAGGGGGGATATAACGTACTGATAACCTTTAAAAAGAGCGATCAAAGCCATCCGGGGAAACCTGTGCCAGGTGTCTTGCCTCTTCGCCCCTGGTCGAGGGGTTCTTGACTGATGATCATCTGCGGACATCGCCTTCCACCCGATTTTGATCGCTGGTAATTGCTAGCAGTGCTCTCTGGACACTTTCCAGGCTATCAAATGAAAAATTGGGCCGGATGGTCACTACAATGTCGCTACGTAAGGGGAACTGCGCACGATTGCATCGAAAAACCTCGCGAACCAGTCGCTTGATTCGATTTCGCCGTACCGCATTTCCGACCTTGCGTTGGACACTTATTCCCAGTCGATTCCATGGGAGTGTATTTGCCAGTACAATGACAGCAAAGCCTTGCCCACGAAAGCGTTTTCCGGCCCGATAGACGCACTGAAACTCCCCTGTTGTTCGTAAAAGATGTTTTTTGGGGAGAGTATTCCGATCCAATCGGATCAGCAAGCCAGCTGTTTACGCCCTCTGGCACGTCTTCTGCGAATAACGGCCTGCCCGTTTTTAGTTTTCATACGTACGCGAAAACCGTGGGTACGAGAGCGCTTGGTGTTGCTGGGCTGAAAGGTCATTTTGCTCATAATCTTTTTCCTTTATTGCAAATATTCGTGGATAAAACGGCAAGTGTAAGCCCCTTTCTTTTCGTGCTTTCCACACTTTCCTGATAGGTTTTCGGCCTCTACAGGGCCTTGCAAGAATAGGGGTATGGGGTAACCTGGCGGCAGCAGGCCGTCTTTTACCCGTAAAAAGGAGTCTATTCTAATCATAGAGAAGCAATTCTGTCAAATTATTTCCATATGAGCGACATTTCAGGTATCCTTGTATCCATAAAAATCTCCTGAATCCCTGACGGCGGGTGGACACTGAACAACACATCTTTTTTGTAATTGGCAGCGAACTGTTTTTTCTTTTTCTCCTGTTCTTGCAAAAAATGGCGTCCAACGAGTAGTATAACTCGCCTACGTCAAGGCCCCTGATGGCCAGTCAACCAACCTGAATGTTTTTTGTGATCGTATGAATGATTTTGATATTGCCGTGATTGGCGCCGGACATGCTGGCTGTGAAGCGGCCCTTGCTGCCGCTCGCATGGGATGCCGCACCCTGGTCTGCATCATCAATGCAGACACTATTGGGGCTATGTCCTGCAACCCTGCCATTGGAGGACTCGCCAAAGGCCACCTGGTAAAAGAAATAGATGCCCTCGGCGGTGAGATGGCAAAATGTATCGATGCCACCGGTATTCAATTCAGGCGACTGAACACCAGTAAAGGTCCGGCGGTTCGTTCATCTAGGGCTCAGGCCGACCGACTGCTGTACCGCTTACGCATGAAACATGTGTTGGAGAACCAGTCCAACCTCTCTATTCGTCAAGCCATGGTCGATGAAATTCTGGTTGAAGACGGCAAGGTGGTTGGTTTGCGCACCTCTCTGGATGAGGAAATTCGCGTCAACGCCATTGTGGTCGCCACCGGCACCTTTTTAAATGGCTTGATTCATGTTGGCCTCAAAAACTTCCCTTCAGGCCGCATGGGGGATGCACCTTCAACCAAACTCGCCCAGTGGTTTAAAGCAACTGGTTTTGCAGTCGGACGCATGAAAACAGGCACTGTCCCTCGTTTGGATGGCAACACGATCGACTACTCGAAACTGGAGGCCCAATACAGCGACACTCCCCCCGCCATGTTTTCTTTTAGTTCCAAGGGGATCCCCCCGTTGGAACAACGTCCCTGTTACATCACCTACACCAACGAGCGGACCCATGAAATTATTCGTGGTTCCATTGGTCAGTCACCCATGTATGCCGGAATCATCGAAGGAGTTGGAGCTCGCTACTGCCCGTCCATCGAAGATAAGGTCATGCGGTTTCCTGAAAAAATTCGTCATCAGATTTTTCTGGAGCCGGAGGGACTTGACACTATTGAGGTATACCCAAATGGTATCCCCACCAGCCTTCCACTTGCCACCCAAAAAGCCATGGTGCACTCTATTCCAGGGCTTGAAAAGGCTCGCATTATTCGCCCTGGCTATGCAATTGAATACGATTACATTGACCCGCGAGAGCTGAAACCGAACCTGGAAACAAAAAAGGTGGAAGGGCTTTTTCTGGCAGGGCAGATCAACGGCACCTCGGGTTATGAAGAGGCGGCTGGTCAGGGACTCATGGCCGCAATTAATAGCGTTCGCTATGTGCGTGATCAATCACCCATTATCCTGGACCGTTCCCAGGCCTACCTGGGGGTACTTATTGACGATCTGGTAACCCTTGGGACCAAGGAGCCCTACCGTCTTTTTACTTCGCGCGCCGAATATCGGCTGCTTTTACGGGAAGACAACGCAGATATTCGCCTGCGCCGTATCGGTTACGAGATAGGCTTGGTAGAAGAAAAGTGCTGGCAAGAATTTCAGAAGAAAACTGCCTGTATGGAGGCCACCATCGAAAAACTCCATGAAACTCGAGTCAAACCCTTACCAGAGGTCAACGAGTTCCTCACTCGTCACAACTCGACTTCGATCTCACAGGCTATGAGTTTTGCAGATCTGTTACGCCGCCCCGAAATTACTCTATCAGCACTCATTGAACTCGATCAGCTGATTAACCAAGGGATAATTTTTACAGAGGAGGCGCATTCGTTCCAAGATGAAATCGGACTCCAGGTGAAATATGAGGGTTACATCAAAAGGCAGGAAGAACAGATAGCGCGCTTCAAAAAGCTTGAACGCATGAAGCTCCCTGAGGATCTCGTTTATAAAGGCCTTCCAGGGCTCTCCAACGAGGTCGTCGAAAAACTCACCAAGGTACAGCCACGCTCCCTGGGTCAGGCTTCGCGCATTTCAGGAGTTACCCCAGCGGCACTTTCTGTTCTTCAGGTCCATCTCAAACGACTCGGTCACCTTTAAACATCCATCATGCTCCAATACCCACACATTGACCCTGTACTTCTTTCCATCGGCCCACTGGCCATTCGCTGGTATGGACTGATGTACGTTTTAGGATTCAGCGCTGCCTACTGGCTGGTGCTTGTCCAGGCAAAAAGATTTCAGTGGAAACAGCTCCTTGCGCATGTCGACAACCTCAATCTCGCCTTGATTTTAGGAGTAATTCTCGGGGGAAGACTGGGATACGTTATCTTTTACAATCCATGGTTTTACCTGCATCACCCCGAAGATATTCTTGCCACCTGGTCTGGCGGCATGTCATTTCACGGTGGTTGTATAGGGGTTCTGCTAGCTGGAATTTGGTACTGCAAAAGACGACAGCTCGATTTCTGGAAGGCTGCCGACCTGTATGTAGCCACTGTCCCAATTGGCCTTTTCTTCGGACGTTTAGGGAACTTCATTAACGGAGAACTTTATGGCCGAGTCACCTCTGCTCCATGGGGCATGGCTTTTCCCGATGGTGGCCCCTTCCCCCGCCATCCTTCACAACTCTACGAGGCCTTCTTGGAAGGCATCGTCCTTTTTCTTCTCTTGTGGTCGACCAAGGCCCTCCCCTGGGCGACAAGCCGCAAAGCTTGGCCACATGGAACTATCCTCGCCCTCTTTCTCTCCGGTTACGGCTGCTGTCGTTTTTTGGTCGAATTTTTCCGAGAGCCGGATGCTCAATTGGGATTTATCTTCTGGCACCTGTCCATGGGACAACTTCTGAGCAGCTTGATGATCCTGGCAGGGGGAATACTTTGGGTCGGACGGAAACGAGCAACACTGCACGCTCCCTCTCATCAGTCGTGAGGGGGCTTGACGGAGATCACCTCAACGAGCATACATACCTGAATCCGTTTCGGCAGGCCGCACAGATGAAGGCTCACGGATTCGGGTACATATGTATTCACTCGATAAGTACGTTTTTTTTTCAGCTGTCTCCATCTCATCGTGGAATATTTGAAGTGACCCTGCGTTGATCGTTTCCGTATACCTGACATTTGAAGGGGCTTTCTGCTTACTGCACTTTACCGGACAACTCTTTTCCAGGACGGAACTTCACCACTCGACGTGAAGGAATGGGCACAGTCTCACCGGTCTTAGGATTTCTGCCAATACGTGGTGCACGATCTACAACTGAAAAACTTCCAAATCCCACCAATGTCACTCGCTTCCCTTCTTTCATTGCAGTCGACAATGTGGCCAACAGGCCATTGAGGCCACGTTCAGCAGCAATTTTACTAATTTGAGCTGATTGAGCGATGGATTCGATAAGATCATTTTTGTTCATGGAGTCCCCTCACGTTTGTTCACATGGATTGGCTCTTGGCCAGCAACTACAGACTGCCCAACACGGAATAATCCAATAAACAGCAAGGAAACAAAAATAACAATTGTCGGCCTTACCTATTCATCATTAGGTATTTTTACGCAATCACTATAACTTTCATCAATAAATCAAGATCTTTAAAAGGAGGGAATACAAGGAAGGATTAAGGAAAAAAACTGTTTTTTTCAAAGCAATATAAACTGGGCAAAACCAAGGCACTTCAAGGCGATAATTGATAATGCGTTCTACTTACGACACATTGCCAATTATGGATAGACAACGGGTGAATTGAAGAATCTTTACGCTGAAGCATCCATCCATTCAAAAAGTACGTTTGCCCTTCTGCTTAGAAATGCACGAGTTCAAGACATAAGCATTTTCTTTTACACCCATTATAAATCTGGAAGAATAAAGGAATTACGTACTACATAGTTGACCAGATCAACTGTATTTTTCATTTGAAATTTTTTCAAAAGACTCGCGCGATGATGATCGATGGTCCGAGGGCTAAGATCGAGCATTTGGCCAATGGTTTTACTTGAATGCCCTTGCACAACCAAATGCAAGACCTGCTTTTCACGTTCACTGAGCACCACAAGCGGCACCTTACCCTGGTGACGAAAGGCATGCATAACCTCATCGGTTACCTCAGCAGACAGCCGGGGCGAAATGTATGATTTCCCCTGACGAATAGTTTCTATGGCGCAAAGAAGTTCTGTTTCAGAATCTTCTTTCATTAGATAGCCATGGGCACCTGAAGATATCGCCTGATAAAAATACTGGGAATTGGTGTGCATAGTCAGCATCAAAATACCAATATCTGGTTGAAGCTTGCGTATGGTTTCCATAGCTTCTAGCCCATTGAGATAGGGCATAGCAATATCCAGAATGACCATATCGGCCCTGGTTAGCCGTAAAAAATCCAAAAGCTCAAGCCCATTGCTTGCCTCGCCAACTATGCGCAATGATGACTCATTGGCAATGATAGTTTTCAACCCCTGACGTATGAGCGTGTGATCGTCGGCAATGACTATTGTATATGGTTTCATGCCTTTCTACTCGTATTCACGGTTAACGAAAAATAATGGACACAGGGCAGTGATCTGACCCGGTGATATCACTGTGTATAGCTGCATCAACAATTCTTGTACGGCTGTCTCCGTCAACTAGAAAGTAATCAATTCTCCAGCCTATATTTTTCGTTCGGGCATTAAATCGATAACTCCACCAGCTATACTGCCCCGGCTCCTGGTTGAACTCACGAAAAGTATCCACATAGCCACTTTCAACGACAGCATCCATCCAGGCCCGCTCTTCCTCAGAAAAACCTGGATTTTTCATATTTGCTTTGGGATTGGCCAGATCAATTTCCTTATGGGCAACATTGAGATCACCGCAGACAAGAACTGTTTTTTGATTTTTGAGCACATCCATGTAGGCAAGCAAAGCCTGATTAAATTCCTTCTTAAATGCGATTCGCTTTAACTCAGGTTGTGCATTCGGCGAATACACATTCACCAGAAAAAAATCAGCATACTCAACCGTAAGAACACGCCCTTCATCGTCAAACGAAGTTTGTCCAAGCCCATAGGAAACGTTCTGTGGGGCCTGCTTGGAAAATATGGCTGTACCAGAATACCCTTTTTTTTGTGCGGGAAACCAGTACCCGTGATAACCGGGTAATTCACGTACTTCCTCCGGTACCTGCTCGGGCTGGGCCTTTATCTCCTGTAAAGCCAATATATCTGGCTTTAACCTGTCCACTACCTCGACAAACCCATTTTTAATTACCGCCCTTAAACCGTTCACATTCCAGGAAACACAAAGAAGGCCCGCCGGCTCTTGCACCTTTTTACGCATCTGGCGAGGAGTAACCCCAATTTGTGGACAAAGATCAGCAAGAATACACTGATCGCAATGGGGACGCTGGGGCTTGCAGGTTCCCTGTCCAAACGCAACAAGGAGGCCATTGATACGTATCCAATATTTTTCTGGCAACTTTTCCCGCAGGGCCATTTCTGTTTGCAGGGGCGTATTTGTCTGCACGTATCCCCAAATATTCATAATACGATGAACATGGGTATCAACACAGATGGCGGGCTTATTAAAAGCCACAGCAACAACAAGGTTGGCCGTTTTTCTGCCAACACCGGGGAGTTTGAGCAAGGAGTCTATTGAATCCGGCACTACGCCGGAAAAATTTTCGAGAAGAACGGCAGGAAGATCGTGAAGATATTTGGCCTTATTTCTAAAAAAACCGACAGGATAAATCAGTTTTTCCAACTCGGTGACCGAGAGTTCACTCAGTTCACCTACAGTTTGGGCACGTTGAAAAAGCCGCCTGGCCGCGGCAGCTGTGACCTCATCTTTGGTACGGGCAGAGAGTATTGTGGCAACCAGAACCTTGAACGGATCTTTAGTTTGCGTTGCAATCAAGTCAACCACAGGTACCTGGTATGTACGTACCTCTTTTTCCAGGCGGAGGATGATTTCATCTATGGAAAAGCCCATCTCACCTCTCAAAGCAGTGCGGATAACCGCATAAAAACGCTATTAATTTCAGAGGCATAATTAGCACAACATGACGATAACGCGCAAATGTTTTATGCCTACCCAAAAAAAACGCCTGCTTTTCCGCTAAGGAAGAACAGGCGTAGGGATCATAAAATACGGCGGGATTCAGCTGAGCAAGGTGACCTCACCGGTCTCCAGGTCATAGTAGGTAGCGACAACCAGCACCCTTCCCTCCTCAACCAAATCAGCGACGATCGGCTCTGATTCGGCAATTTTTTTGGCCGTGGAAATAGCAAGTGCTTTCGCTGCGTTATTGGTCCAATCTCCCTCACACCCCTTGGTACGTTTTAAGGCCGCATCAATAGAAGGTGTAAGGCTGGCTATATGACCACTCAGTTTCACGCCCTGGGCAACCGCACTGACTGCGCCGCAGGAAGAATGGCCCATAACCATGACAAGCGGAGTATGAAGATGGGCGACTGCATATTCAATGCTGCCCAGAATTTGGTCGTTGATGATATTACCGGCAACACGAACAACAAAAACATCACCAAGTCCCTGGTCAAAAACATCAACCGGTGGTACTCGACTATCGGCGCAGGTTAAGACAACAGCTACCGGATCCTGACCGTTTACGAGACCTCGTCTCGATTCTTCACAATGGTTGGGATGTTCTAATTTTCCGCTTATAAAGCGTTTGTTACCGTCAAGAAGTCGCTGTAGGGCCTCTTTGCCTGTCAGCTTAATTTTTGATTGCATGTCCAAGTCCTCGTTGTGGTCAGATCATTTGCTCTTTAAAAACGATACATTCGGCCATCAGGGCTTTTTCACACTTTATTACAATGAACAAAGTGCGAAATGATATCAATAAAAATGAAATATAGCCACAGAAAAAATGAACAAAGCTGAAAACAATTAGGATCCCGTTATCAAAGTGTGATTTTCAGGCTGCTTTCCTCAAAGCCTCTTATTTTATCCGATCGACATAATACGACTGTTGATATTCATAGTAACCAAAAATTTTTGAGTCCAAGACTGTCGCTTTATACGCGTTGAAAACAACACCAAGAATTTTTTCCCGACCGATGGTATCGGCAAGCGCTTTAACATATTCTCTCCGCGATTCGCCGTAGCGAACAACCAGCACAACCCCGTCAACATGCTGGGCCAGCACAGATGTTTCACTGGCAGAATGGAGCGGCGGGCTATCCAGCAAAACGATACGATCGTCATACCGTTTACTGATTTCATCCACTAAATCTATCATGGTGGCAGAACTCATTAATTCAGCGGGATTTATCGATCGAGGCCCTGCCTGCAAGACAGAGAGTTTATCCACTCCTGAAGGAACCAACAATTCGGGAATTTGCTTTTTCCGTTGCAGATAATCAGAAAGCCCAGAGGTATTACTCAACCCAAACAGTGTATGCTGTGTTGGACGGCGCAGGTCGCCATCGACAAGAAGACAATAGTGATCCATCCCTTGAGCCAGAGAAATGCCAAGGTTTGCGCAGATAAAGCTCTTTCCTTCACCAGGTGCGGCGCTGGTCACCAGGATGCTCCGTGGCACAGGCCCATCGTTTGGAAATAAAATCCGAGTGCGGAGAGCTCGAATGCTCTCTGCAATAGGGCCGGTAGTGGTTGCTGATAGCACCAGGCGATCATCCCATTTTCCCGTACCTTTCGCCGGTTTTTTTTCCATTGATGACGGTGGTGGAATATAAATATCTTCTTCTGTTGCAGGCTCAGCTACAGGCTCAACGACTATCTCGCTTTCGACTTTCACTGAATCATTTGATTCATCTGCACGCTTAAGGGCGTCAAACACTTTTCCCACTCAGACCTCCACTCAATATAAAAAATTTCCCGAGATAACCGCTCACCACTTTAAGAGAGCACCTGTCATTTATCGGTAAAACTGCCACCAAAAGACACCACCAGCGATGAGACTAGCAAGCATCATCATCAGAAGAAGCTTTGGCCATAGTTTTCTCTTGCGCGAAATAGCAACTGGCAGGGGGGTTTCCTCCCCGGGAAAATGTAAATCTTCTACGCTTTCCTCTATCAACTCAGGACCAATTGTTGGTTTATTCTCAGAGAATCCGGTGAGCAAGGCATGGTCACAGATAATATTGATGAGCCGGGGCGTACCATGACTGTATTGATAAATACGTGTAACCGCTTCCTCTGAAAACAAATTAAAATGCCTCGCTCCCGCATGCCGTAATCGGAAGGTAATGTACTGGCGAGTCTCCTCCAAGGTAAATCGGCTTAAATGGAAGCGTAAACCTATTCGCTGGCGTAGGGGGAGCAGCCTGTCATCACTCATTCGCTCGTTCAATTCCGGTTGTCCCACAAGAAATATGGACAACACATCTTGCCCCTTTTCTTCCAGGTTGGAAAGCAGCCGAATTTCTTCCAAAAGATCTACTGGAAGAACATGAGCTTCATCAAAAATTAAAACAACCCGTTCTCCCTTCGCGTAACAGGTTTTAAGCAGTTTTCCAAACTCAATAAGGAAGAGCGCCTTGTTGCCGTCCCATTCAAGCTTAAGCTGCTGAGCCAAATAGGAAAAGAATTCGTCCCGATAGAGTATGGGATTATTGAGTACGCTCAGATGAACATCCTGTTCAAGGCTGGCGACCAACGCCTGCAACAGTGTTGTTTTCCCAGAGCCAACATCAGCAGTGAGCACCAGAAAACACTTCTTACTCAATATGCCATATTTAAGAATCGCCAACCCTTCCTGATGCGTCTCACTCATATAGACCGCATGAGGATCAGGGGTTAAAGAAAAGGGCTTTTTGGCAAGTCCGTAATACTTGGTATACATGTAGCTACATCCCGCTCAATGAATTAGACAACAATAAGACCTTTCATCCACATAATGCTCAGAGCTGCAGCAACACCAAGAGCAAAAAGTACGACGACAGCCAGGCTCAGGCGGAAGTAAAATCTCTGACGTTTGACTTCACTGTCCTTCTCCACCAACGGGATGGCACAAACGACTGGCACACCGATAAATTCTTCTATTTCAGCCGCATCCTTAAATGACGTATCAAAAAAATCCATAGCAAACACCAGTCCCAGACTCAACCCCAGACCTAGAGCAAAGGCAATTCCAATAACTTTGCTAAAATTGGGTTTGAACGGTTTTTCAGCAAGCCTTGCAGAATCAACAACTTTAAACCGACTTCCCTTTTGGCTTTTCTCTATATTTTCGACAGATTGGGCTTGTAAATTCTGTGCGACCAATTGATCATAGTGTCGTCGTAATTCATCGTAATCACGAGTAAGCGCACTCCACTCGGCCTCTCGCACTGGTGCCTCTTCAATCCACTTTTGATACTTTGCAACCTGCCCTGGTATAGTCGCGAGCTGTTCACGCAACTGTTTGATATTAATGTCTATTTGTTCTATTTGTGTCAGAAGCCGTTTACGCTCAAGACTGGCTGCTAAGGTCGTTTTTGATGATGCTCCAGCCCCCCCACCGCTGCCATTGCTCGAGGCGATTTTATCCTCTAACTGTTTAATTAACAGATGAGTACGCTTAATCTCGGGGTGTTTATCCGTGTATTTACCTGAAATTTCGGCTAAATGATTTTTTAAATTCTGCAACCGGTCATAATCAGTCTCCGCTTTTACAGCTGTAGTATTTTGGGCCGCAAAATTGGCAATGCGCGCTTGCATGCTTGCCTGCTCCTGAGCCATTATCTTTGTTCGCTCAAGTTCTTGGATAGAATTTTGCAGTCCCTGTTGCTGATTCAGCAGCGCTTGCAGTTGGCTGAAATTGCTCTGGCGCTGAGCAGGCATTTCATTAAAATATTGGAGTTTGTAGTCTCGCATCTGTCTTTCTTTCTGATCAAGAACATTTTTTGACAGCGCCAACTCATTTTTTGTATATTTAGAGGTTTCTGTTGCTCGCTCCTCGCGATATTTTAAATTTTCCTCGATAAATAAGGAAGCAAGCTGGTTCGTCACCCGCACAACCTGTTGCGGAGACGGCCCTTCAAAGGAAACACTGAAGACATCACCCTTTTTAGACGGAGTAATTTGAATATTCCTCCGCATCATTTCAATGACATCCTCGATTGGTAACTTTTTTCGAGCGCCTTCGTACAAAGAATATTGAATTATAACTTTTTCAAGGCTATTACGACTGGTGACCAACTCACTTAGAGTCGCCAGCGAGTCCTGCAGTAGTATTCGCCCCTGTTCAGGATCCATTTTGGCTGGATTAATCTGTTGTGCCTCATAGCTGAGCAGGGCTGTGCTCTGGTACACCTTAGGCATTTTGAGATAATACGTTAACCCCAGAGCTACTCCAATTAAAAGACTGAGGCTGATAAGTCGCCAGTGATAGATAACCAAATCGACGTATTTCTTGAGCAACTGACGCTGTTTACTATCCATAACCTATACTATTGATGAATTAATAATAAGTAACCATGCAAAGCTCTGACACGACGACCTGCGCCATCGGCGATATACATGGCTGCGTTCATGCCTTGTCAGCTCTTTTTCTTAAAATTTCTGAGCGTGCTTCAACTGTCGTCCTTCTGGGAGACTATGTCGATCGAGGACCAGACTCTAAAAAAGTTGTAGAGACTATTCTTCAATGGCGCAAAAATAAATCCATACGGGTCATTGCCTTGATGGGTAACCACGACTTTCTCTTTCTCCAGTACCTTTCTGGTCAGGCGTCCGATCTTTTTTTCAAGGTTGGTGGTCTGGAGACCTTATCGAGCTATGGTTTAACCCCCTCCTCCTCCCGACAAGAAAGAGAGGAGAAAGTCCCCCGTGAACATTTTGCCTTTTTCAACAGCCTTCCTTTACTCTGGCAAGACAAACATGCCATCTACGTACACGCTGGTCTGGAACCAGGACGCCACTTAAGCCAACAAAGCAGTCAATGGTGCCTATGGTACCCCAAAAACTTTGATCAATGCCGTTTTAACTTTGGCAAGCCGGTCGTCTTTGGTCACAAGGTGTACAAAACCCCTTATATTAGCTCTGATAGAATTGGAATAGATACAGGAGCCGTGTTTGCGGGATCATTGACGGCGATACTTCTGCCTTCCAGAGAAACAATACGAGTTCCTGCTAATACTAATTTCCAAAACATGGTCCATGATATATGAAAACAAAAAAAATACAAAGGATTGCTACAGGCTTTCGTAAATAAATGTCCCTGACTGCTGAAGATTTTTTTCCCCCATGAACAACATAAACAGCCGGTCAAGTCCTAAAGCAACCCCTGCACATTCTCCCATTTGAGGGAGATCCACCAAAAAATTTTCAGGAATGAGAGCCCTACGACCGCCCCCCCCCATGCTTTTGATTTCTGCCACAAATCGTTGCCGCTGCTCCTTGGCATCAGTGAGTTCGGAAAACCCATTGGCCAATTCTATCCCTCCGATGTAGAGCTCGAACCGCTCGGCCAGATGAGGAGCTGCGTGTTTTTTGCGAGCAAGCGATCCCAAAACTGCCGGATAATCGTAAAGAAAGGTGGGTTTACTCTTTCCCAGCATGGGCTCTACATCCGTCACCAGCACTTCATCAAAGCAGTCGGCAACCAGAACATCCTCCACAGATCTTTGGGCATAGCGTGCAAAGGCCTCAGCTACGCTTAAATATTCCCAAGGTGGGGTCAGGTCAATGACCGTATCTTGGGCAAGAACCGCAGTTCCCTTTTCAGCAACACCCCGAAAATCCGCTATTATTTTTGCAAGAGAACAGACAAACTGCTCACATTCCTGCATCAATTCAAGGTAGCTCCACCTTTTATGATACCATTCCAGCATGGTAAATTCACTCTGGTGCAGCCGGCCCTGCTCTTCTTTTCGAAAACAATGACAGATCTGAAAAATTTGGTCACAGCCTCGAGCCAGTAACCGTTTCATGCACAGCTCGGGAGATGTTTGCAGGAACCAGTCTTCACTGGTATAGGGGAGGATATTGGATTCGGGAATCAGCACCGGAAGACGAACCGGAGTATCAACTTCGATGTAGGCCCGCTCGTAAAAAAACGAGCGAATGGCCTGCAGCAACCTGGAGCGCTGCCGCAGGCCTTCAACGGAAAGCATGGAATTTTATTCTTTAACGCGGGTGATATAAGAGCCGGTACGAGTATCAATCTGAATTTTATCTCCCTGCTCAACAAAGGGTGGTACCTGCAACTGGAACCCTGTCTCCACGGTAACAGGTTTAGTATCAGAGCCTGAGGTATCTCCCTTGGCCCAAGGATCAGCAACGGTGACTTCCAGGTTAACAAAGGTCGGCAGACTGATATCAATAGGCCGCTCTCCAAAAAAGAGGACCTCAACTTCCATATTATCGATGAGAAAACTCAGATTATCTCCCAACTGCTCTTCAGTCAAAAAGATCTGCTCGTAGGAAGAGGTGTCCATGAAATGGTACTCGCCATCCTGGGCATACAAAAACTGCATGGTCCGCTCTTCGAGGTTCGGCTTTTCAAACTTATCATTGGAGCGATACGTTTGGGTAAACTGGGTACCAGTTATCATATTCCGCATCTTGGTGCGATAGAGAGCCTGACCTTTTCCCGGCTTGGAAAAATCAAAATCGGTGATGATATAAGGCTCACCATCAATTTGAATTTTCAAGCCTTTGCGCAAATCTGAAGCTGTATACATAGACGTATCCTTAAATCATTATTAATCGGTTCATTTGAAGGGGGAGTATGTTACGTGAAGTCCCCTCATTTTTCAACAGCTTCCTGCATCCAAAACCACTTTCTCACGCATTTCTCCCTTCCCTCTTGTCTTCCTCACCTATTTTTCTTACATTGTGAACTTTGTTTTCTTACACTCACGCTGGAAATTCTATGTTAGTACGCGCAGGCATTCTCTCCGATACCCATATCACTCGCCCGGACAGCAGATTTAAGCGCCAGGTTCGTCAATGTTTCTCCGGTTGCGACCTGATCATTCACGCAGGCGACATGACCAACCCCTCAATTCTTGATGCATTTCAGGGAGTTGAGATCAAGGCTGTGCATGGCAATATGTGCGGGGAACCTGTGCGCAGGCTCTACCCAGCAAGCCAAAGTTTTCAACTGGGACAATTCACCATCGGGCTGACTCATGGTGCAGGCCTGGGCATGGACATTGAAGACAGACTGTTTGATCTCTTTCCCGAGGCAGACTGCATGATCTATGGCCACACCCACCAACCCTCCATCCAGAGGTACGGAGATATCCTCATGATCAATCCAGGCTCCTTCCAAGCAACCAGCCGCTTCGGCGCGCCGGGAACCTATGCGATCCTTGAGGTCGGTGAGACTCTCCACGCCACCATTCACCAAATTCCGCAGCTCCCATGAAAACCCTGTGGACGCCCTGGCGGATGCAACATGTTGCTGGCCAGGCACAAAAAATCAGCGGTTGCCTCTTTGAGCCACCTGGCCAGGAAAGCTGCAACAAAGAACAGCTGCTCCTCTTTCGCGATGAACTGCGGGTGGTGCTTTTAAATCGATTTCCTTACGCTAACGGCCATCTTCTGGTCGCGCCACAACGTCACCTTGCTGATCTGACCGAACTCAGCACCAACGAACAATTAGCGCTTATGGACATGCTCAGTCAGAGCTGCACCATCCTGCGACGCCACCTCCAGCCCCATGGCCTCAATGTGGGCCTCAACTTGGGCAAGGTCGCAGGCGCTGGTATCGCTGATCATCTCCATTTTCATATTGTCCCGCGGTGGGAGGACGATCACAATTTCATCACCGTTTGTGCAGATATCCGCACTATTCCCCAGCACATTGAGACCACCTATGATCTCCTTGTGCCTGATTTTCAAGAGCTTCTCACTTAAATAATCTCTATGAGTACACCTAAGCTGACCCCCATGCTCCAGCAATACCTGGAGATCAAAGAACAGTATCCCGGCACAATTCTTTTCTACCGCATGGGTGATTTTTACGAAATGTTCTTTGAGGATGCAGAGCTAGCCTCCAAGGTCCTGGGCATCACCCTGACCTCACGCAGTCATAAGGATGACGCGAATAAAATCCCCATGTGCGGAGTTCCCTTCCACGCCGTCAGTGGCTACCTGGGTAAAATGGTCAAAGCCGGCTACCGGGTCGCCATTTGTGAACAGGTGGAAGATCCCAAGGCGACCAAAGGCATCGTTAAGCGAGAAGTGATTCGAGTGGTCTCTCCCGGGGTGACCACAGATGACCAACTGCTTGACGCTAAAGCTGACTGTTATGTCAGCGCCCTCGTTGTGAGCAAAAAATCGAACAAAGAGCTGTTAGCCGGTGTTGCCTTTGTCGATATTTCCACCGGGCGCTTTCAACTCGCTGAAATCAATTACCCCCAGAATAACCCTGCAGCACTGATCGATACATTCACCCGCCTACGCCCTGCAGAACTTTTATTCTCCCATGATGAGGGCAAGCTACTTGCTCCACTCACCGAACAACTCTGCAGTGAGCTGGGACAACTCTGCCTCACCCCTCGTCCCGATTTCCAATTTGAAACAGAAGCTGCGACGACATCCCTCACGGAACATTTCCAGACCACCAATCTGGCGGGCTTTGGTTGTGATCAGTTCACCGTTGCCATTAATGCAGCCGGAGCCCTGCTCCAGTATCTGCAGGAGACGCAAAAGACTCAGCTTGCACACATCAAGCAGCTCACACCTTTACATCAAAGCGGCTACCTCATCATTGATGACTCCTCAAGGCGCAACCTCGAACTCACCGAGACCCTTGTGGGGGGACAACGCCTAGGCTCGCTTTTGGCGGCAATTGACACAACAAAGACTCCCATGGGAGCCCGACTCCTGCGCCGCTGGCTTCTTTTTCCTCTCCAGGATCAACAGGCCATCGAAGCCCGCCTGGATAGTGTCGAAGAACTGATCCACAATGGAGAAACTCGCAGAAACCTACAACAACTTCTCTCTGAGGTCTACGACCTGGAACGTCTTTGCAGCCGGTTAGTCCTGGGCCATGGTAATGCACGGGATATGGCTGCGATCAAATCCTCTCTAGCGGGATTGCCAAGGCTCCACGAATTGCTCCAGCAATGCTCTTCACCGTTGCTGATACACATGGCTCAATCCTTCGATATCCTGGCTGATCTGCACGAATTAATTGAGAGTGCTATACGAGATGATGCGCCAATCAGCCTACGGGAAGGAAAACTGATCTGCGAGGGGTATAACGAAGAACTCGATCATCTGCTTTTGCTGTTGCGTGACGGCAAAAAGATGATCCTTGATCTGGAAAGCAAAGAACGCGAACGTTCGGGCATCAGCAAACTCAAAGTTGGTTACAATAAAGTCTTTGGTTACTTTTTTGAGGTCAGTCGTGCCCAGGCCGCTCATTTACCGGATGACTATATTCGCAAACAGACCCTAGTCAATGCAGAGCGATTTATTACCCCCGAACTCAAAGAGCTGGAAAATTCAATTATAACCGCCCACGATCGCCGTCTTGAGTTGGAATATGAGCTCTTTAGCGAAGTGCGAAAAAAATTGACTCATCAGGATCACCGCCTGCTGCAAACCGCAGAGACTCTGGCTCAGATTGATGTTCTCACCAATTTTTCCGAGCTTGCGGTGAAACATCGCTACTGCCGTCCACGATGGAACCAGAGTCGAAGTCTTGATATTCAAGAGGGACGCCATCCAGTGATAGAGCGCAGCCTACCCCCAGGTCGGTTTGTGCCCAACGACGTCCATCTAGACCAGGAAACTCAGGAAGTTCTGATTATTACGGGCCCCAATATGGCTGGAAAATCGACGGTCCTGCGGCAGACAGCCCTGATCGTGCTCATGGCTCATATTGGTTCTTTCGTCCCCGCAGAATCTGCGGAACTCTGCCTAGTCGATAGAATTTTCACCCGTGTCGGCGCCATGGATGATCTGCGCCGTGGCCAGTCCACCTTTATGGTGGAAATGAACGAAACGGCTAACATTCTCAATAATGCGACCACGAACAGCCTGGTCATTCTCGACGAGATCGGCCGTGGTACCTCAACCTATGATGGTCTTTCCATTGCATGGGCTGTAGCCGAAGAGCTGGCTCAAAAGGATAAGCTTGGGGTAAAAACCCTGTTTGCAACCCATTACCATGAACTGACCGATCTGGCTGCGACCAACCCTAAAATTAAAAACTATTCCATAGCAGTTAAAGAGTGGAACGACACCATTATCTTTTTACATAAGTTGGTTCAAGGTGCCACCAATCGGAGTTACGGTATACAGGTGGCCTCACTTGCCGGCGTGCCAGACCATGTTATTAAACGAGCCAATGAAATTCTGAAAAATATCGAGCTTGGGGAGTTTACACCTCAAGGGGAACCCAAAATTGCTCAATCAGCCAAAGGGAAAAAAGTTGTTCCTCAACCACAACAGATGGCTTTGTTTGCTCCTTCCTCATCCCCTACTGTCGATTTTCTCAGTGCATTACAACCAGATGACCTGACTCCTCGAGAGGCCTTGGAACTTCTTTACCAAGCGGTTGCACTCGCCCAGAAAGAATAAGACCTAGGTAGTTTTGTCAATCCCATAGCAAAAATAAGGCTGAAGTACGCTTCAACCAAACGGGCTCAAAACCACTCCCTGGCCTCAATTGAGGAAGTTGGTTAAATTTTTTTAATCACTCAACCCCTTTTAAACAGGATGGATTCAATTTTTTATTCTTCACCATCTCGAAAAGTACAATTTCTTTTACTCTGCAAATAAAATCGGCTATAGTGCCATGGTAGAGAAACGAATTTTATTCTTCAGTGCTCTTTCTTTTGAGAATACAATGCGATTAATGCGTGTACATATCCTTGAACCGTGAAATATTTGCGTTCGACTTGCCTCATTGCATTTCTTTCTAGTCTATGGCTCCTGGTTACTCCACTACAGAGCCAAGCTCATTCTCATGTCACCGCGATCGCTGCCATCAAAGAACAGCCTAATCAACCATTAGAGCAACTGTTCGATTCGACCCAAAAAAAACTTGCTCGCCTCCTTATAAGTACCCCCCACCAAGATAATTCAACGTCCTGGGAACAAATAGCTGCACAATTCGGGGAGCTTTTTCAGAAAACCCCAGAGACAGAGCTTGGCCAGGAAAGCCTCTATCTGCAGGCCCGCACCTACCAGTTGATGGCAGTCCGGTTCAAGAGTGAAAGCTACAGGAGACAAGCAGAAGCTAAATTTCTCCAACTCGTACACCTGTATCCGCACCACCAACGGAGTGATGATGCCCAGCATCAAGCGGATCTTCTCTCGCAAAAAAAGGGTGTTTCCAGGTCAGAGCAGGTTTTCTCATCCAAAAACGCCCCTCAGGTCTCAACAAAAAATCAATCCAAACAAGTTTTGTCTCAACCCGCTGTAACTGCGGATGAAGATCAATCCCTGAGTCAGAGAGTACCCAAAGCCCCCCCTCCCCTTGCTCACATCACAAAAACATCATTCTGGATTTCTGATAACTATGCACGCGTTGTAATCAGCGCAGAGCCACAGCTCGATTACCAGGTCAAACAGACCGATGAAAGTATCACTATACACCTTACCCCCTCAGCCCTCGCTTCTGGGGTGAAACAGGTACAAAAATTCAGCAAAGGCTTGTTGCACCAGGTTCAGATAGAGGACACTCATCGTGGAGAAGTTGTGTTTCAGCTAGGGCTTAATGCATACAAGGAGTATAAAACCTTCACTTTACATAATCCCTTTCGCCTGGTAGTCGACTTATATGGGCAGGAGAAAAGCCTAAAAGACGATTCAAACATGACATTGCCTAAAAAAGAAAGCAACGTTCAGGCTGAAAAGACTGTTGCTGAAAATGACCTTGATCAGGCTATTATTCCGCTTCTTGCTGACATGAAAAAATATGGTCCTACTGGACCTCATCCTCACATCAAATTACAGCAAGAACCGCTCTCCTTAACACAGCAGTTGGGCCTGGGAATCAAAACCATAGTCATTGATCCCGGGCATGGCGGGAAGGATCCAGGAGCCATGGCACATGGCCTGAAGGAAAAGGACATCGTACTGCAAATTGCCCAAAAACTGGCAACGATCCTTCGAGAAGATTTTCATTACCAGGTTCTGTTGACACGCACCGAGGATGTGTATATCCCCTTGGAACAAAGAATTGAAATTGCCAACCATCAAAAGGCAGATCTCTTTGTCTCCATCCATATCAACGCACATACTGATCAAAGTAACTCAGGTATAGAGACCTACTTTCTCAACTTGGCTACTGATGCCGATGCAATGCGTGTCGCAGCGCTCGAAAATGCCTCATCAACCCATTCCTTTGGTGAGTTACAGGATATTCTGGCCTCACTCATGAATAACTCTAAGATTGATGAGTCATCACGCCTGGCACGGTTTGTTCAAAATAATTTAATCAAAGGCTTTTCACACACGTATCGCCCGAAAAATTTGGGGGTAAAACAGGCTCCGTTTTATGTGCTTATTGGCGCTGAAATGCCTGCTATCCTGGCGGAACTTACCTTTATTTCTAACCCAAGTGAGGCCAGATTGCTCAAAAACAGCGCTCATTTACAGCGGCTTGCCCGGCAGTTAGCTAACGGTATTGTTGCTTACGTCGATCACCATCAGGCTGCAGTACGTCTGTATTAGCAGTCCTCATTAGTTATCTCTCACTTTTTCGTTCGCTACCTCTTTGCAAAGATAAATCTCAGCAAAGGGCGTTACGTCATTCACCTCACAACCATCCTCACTCTCATAGGCGACGCTGTCATGAATGACCGTCTACACATAAATATGAGTAAAGTATAAGATGGTTCATTATCTCAGATAGGTTCAAGAGAGCTCCTGAAGAATTAGCAAGCATACTTACTAGGCTGGGTAGCCATAAAAAAAACAGGTTTTCTACAGGGCAAAAAAAAAACCGCCTCAAACGAGGCGGTTTTTTCATCTATCGCGGTGTTGAGAATCAACTACGAGACAACTCTGCTGTTCTCAGTCGTGCCATCGCCCGTTGGAGGGCAGCTTCAGCACGAACACGATTGACTTTCTCTGTGGCCTGCTGAGCCTGGTTGAGGCGCTTTTCAGCACGCTCTTTGGCCTGCATGGCACGTTCTACATCGATATCATTACCAAACTCAGCTCCCTCAACAAGGAAGGTGATTTTGTTATTGGATACCTCGGTAAAACCGCCGGTCACCATCAGATATTTCGCTACACGGTCCTTTTTAAAGGTCAGTGTACCGGTTTTAATAGTACTTAAAAAAGGAGCATGATTGGCAAGTACACCAAACTCACCACCCACACCGGGCGCAGTGACGATGTCGACATCCTCACTGACAACCGCTCCGCTTGGGGTTACAACTTCTAATTGAATTTGCGCCATTGCTCGTACCTCTGATTAAAGGGTAAAGGATCAAGCGTTAGCTTTCTGCTTAGCGGCCTTCTCAACTGCCTCTTCGATGCTACCAACCATGTAGAACGCGGTCTCAGGCAGATCGTCATGCTTGCCTTCGAGGATCTCTTTAAAGCTGCGTACGGTGTCTTCAACTTTAACGTATTTTCCGGGGAAACCGGTAAATACCTCGGCAACATGGAAGGGCTGAGACAGGAAGCGCTGTACCTTACGGGCACGGGCAACAGTCAGCTGATCTTCCTCGGAAAGCTCGTCCATACCAAGAATGGCGATGATGTCCTGGAGCTCTTTGTATTTCTGGAGAGCAACCTGTACACCACGAGCAGTCAGGTAATGCTCTTCACCAACAACGTTGGGATCGAGAATACGAGAGGTAGAGTCAAGCGGATCAACCGCAGGGTAGATACCAAGCTCAGAAATCTGACGGGAAAGTACAACGGTACCGTCCAAGTGAGCAAAGGTGGTTGCAGGCGCCGGATCAGTCAAGTCATCGGCCGGTACGTATACGCACTGTACAGCGGTAATGGAACCTTTGGTGGTGGAGGTAATACGCTCCTGAAGGGCACCGAGGTCGGTGGCCAGAGTCGGCTGATAGCCAACCGCAGAAGGAATACGACCAAGAAGCGCAGATACCTCAGAACCAGCCTGGGTAAAGCGGAAGATATTATCAACGAAGAAAAGAACGTCCTGACCTTCCTCATCACGGAAGTACTCAGCTGCTGTCAGACCGGTCAGAGCAACACGAGAACGAGCTCCTGGAGGCTCTGTCATCTGGCCGTAAACCAGAGCAGCTTTCGGCAGTACGCCGGACTCTTTCATCTCGTTGTAGAGATCGTTGCCCTCACGGGTACGCTCACCAACTCCGCAGAAAACGGAGATACCACCATGCTGCATGGCGATGTTGTTAACCATCTCCATCATGATAACGGTCTTACCACAACCAGCACCGCCGAACAGACCCATTTTACCACCGCGGGGGAACGGTACCAGCAGATCGATAACCTTAATACCGGTCTCAAGTACGTTTACCTCGGTATCCTGCTCAGTGAACGCAGGTGCCGGACGGTGAATGGGCATGGTTTTCTCAGAAGAGATCTCACCCATACCATCAACAGGACGACCAACGACGTTCATAATACGGCCAAGAGATGCCGCACCAACCGGAATGGTGATAGGTGCGCCAGTGTCGCGTGCGTCCATGCCGCGTACCAGACCATCGGTCTGATCCATGGCAACGGTACGAACACAGTTGTCACCAAGATGCTGGGCAACTTCGCAGACCAAGTTATCCGCGTCATCGTTGATGGCGGGGTTAGTAATATAAAGGGCATTCATGATGTCGGGCAGGTTGCCCGGCTCGAACTCAACGTCAACAACAGGTCCAATAACCTGTATGATTTTTCCTACTCGTGACTCACCCATGTGAAATGGCCTCCTCTAAACTTTAAAATACCATTCGGTATGAATATTATTTCAACGCCTCAGCACCACCAACGATATCCATCAATTCGCCGGTAACGGCAGCCTGGCGGGCTTTGTTGTACAACTGTGTCAAATCAGTGATCATGTCTTTACAAGCTTTGGTCGCATTGTCCATGGCTGTCATTCGAGCAGCATGTTCAGAGGCACCAACTTCCAGCATGGCATGGTAGATTTGAACATTGAGATAGAGAGGAAGCAGGACTTCCATAATCTCATTGGGATCCGGCTCGTAGGTGTAGGATCCTGTTGCGCCAGTTGTTTCCTGAGGTGCATCCTCCTCAGAGGCCAGGGGTTTGATCGGCAGCAGCTCTTCAACTTCCGGGCGTTGAATACCAACGGAGATGAATTTACCGTAGACGATGTCCACCTGATCACTCTCACCGGCAAGGAAGGCCTCGGTGATGTCCTGGGAGATCTCACGGGCATTGTACATCTGGAACGAACCCATGATATCGTTAAAGGATTTACGCACAGCCCCTGATTTTTTCAGAACCTGCTGTCCTTTTTTTCCCACAGTTACAAAGCTGACTTTCTTGCCTTCAGCTTCGTATTTCTTTTTCAGCTTTTCAGCTGTTTTTATAATATTGGCGTTGAAGCTACCGCACAAGCCACGGTCAGAGGTCACAACAACGATCTCAACCGATTTAACCTCGCGGACTTCCATCAGAGGAAGGTCAGCGCTTTCCATACCGCCGGACAAGTCGCTCATAGCTTCGGCGAATTTTCCAGCATAGGGACGGAAGCGTTCCATCTTCTCCTGGGCACCGCGCAATTTAGCCGAGGCCACCATGTTCATGGCCTTGGTAATCTGCGCGGTTTTCTTCACGCCGGTAATTTTATCTTTAACGTCCTTTAATCCAGGCATAAGAATTTACCCTTGTGCTCAGTTCAGGCCCTTGGTTGCCTTGAAAGTTTCACCGAAGGTTGCCAGAGTTTTCTTCATTTTCTCTTCGAGCTCAGGAGTGATTACCTGTTTTTCGGCAAGCTCAGTGAAGATAGAAGGCTCGTTGGTCTCGATGTAGCTGTACATTTCCTGCTCGTAATCAGCCAAGGTATCTACCGGGAATTTATCAAGGAAACCTTTGGTACCAGCAAAAATGATGGTTACCTGTTTTTCCATGGGCAGCGGTTGGTACTGAGGCTGTTTAAGGATCTCAACCAGACGCTCACCACGGGTCAGCTGAGCCTGGGTTGCAGAATCAAGATCAGAACCGAAGCTTGCGAAGGCTGCGAGCTCACGATACTGAGCCAGGTCAAGGCGCAGGGTACCTGCAACCTGTTTCATGGCTTTAACCTGCGCGGAACCACCAACGCGGGATACGGAGAGACCAACGTTGATCGCGGGGCGAACACCAGCGAAGAACAGGTTCGGCTCAAGGTATACCTGACCGTCGGTAATGGAGATAACGTTGGTCGGAATAAAGGCGGAAACGTCACCGGCCTGGGTCTCAATGATCGGCAGAGCGGTGAGCGAACCAGCACCCAGCTCGTCACTTACTTTCGCAGCGCGCTCAAGCAGACGGGAGTGGTTGAAGAAAATATCACCAGGGTAGGCCTCACGTCCCGGAGGACGACGGAGCAGCAGGGAGAGCTCACGATAAGCAACAGCCTGTTTGGAGAGGTCATCGTAGATGATCAGTGCATGCTCACCTTTGTCACGGAAGTACTCACCCATGGCGCAACCGGCAAATGCAGATACATACTGCATAGGTGCAGGATCGGAGGCACAGGCGGCAACAACGGTGGTGTATTCCATGGCACCGTGTTTACGCAGGGCTTCAACAACCAGGGCAACGGTGGATTTTTTCTGTCCGATAGCAACGTAGATACAGTGTACATCGGTGTTTTTCTGAGCGATGATGGCGTCAACGCAGAGAGCAGTCTTACCAATCTGGCGGTCACCAATAACCAGCTCACGCTGTCCCTTACCAACCGGGGTCATAGCGTCAACAGCTTTGGCACCGGTGTAGCACGGCTCGTGAACACCTTTACGTGCAATAACACCAGGGGCAAGAACCTCAATTTTGCGGCTCTCTTTAGCATCGATCGGGCCTTTACCGTCAATGGCCTGGCCGATACCGTCAACAACGCGGCCTTCCATCTCAGGACCAACGGGTACCTCAGCGATACGACCGGTACGTTTGACGATGTCACCTTCTTTAATGTCGCGAACGTCACCGAGGATAGCGCAACCAACGTTGTCTTCCTCAAGGTTGAGTGCCAGTCCAAAAATACCGCCGGGGAACTCAAGCAGCTCCATGGCCTGACAGTTTTCAACACCATATACACGTGCAATACCGTCACCAACAGAAAGTACAGTTCCGGTTTCCTTCAGGTCGACGTCGTTCTCAAAGCCAGCGATCTGATCTTTTATAATCTGGCTGATTTCTTCGGCTTTAATCTGCATTGATTATTCTCTCCCCTTGATAGATTCCTTTAATCCATTAAGTTGCGTCTTTATACTTCCGTCCAGCACCAAATCACCAACTTTGGCAATAATCCCGCCTATAATGGACGGATCGACCTGGGTTTCAAGTATAACCTTATTACCTGTTAGTTTTTCCAACGTTGCCTGAATCTTATCCAGCAAGGTCTGGTCAAGATCAATGGCGGAAATGATGGAACCGTGACTGATGTTCTGATCTTTATCAACCATGACTTTGAGCTCATGGGCGATATCAGGCAGAATATCGGCACGTTTCTTTTCAATCAGCAGATTCAAAAAGCTGGTCAGAATCGCATCGGCCTCAACGATCTCAGCGATTTTTGCCATGGCTTTCTGCCGAACATCCAACGGATAGAGCGGATTGCTCAACGCATCGCCCACAGCCGCATCTGAATCATTATACAACCCAGAGATTACGGCGAGAACCTCGCTGTATTCACCTGTTTTATTTTGCTCTTTTCCCAGCGAAAAAAGCGCTTTCGCGTATCGACGAGCTAATATAGTTTGTCTCACTGTACCGCACCCACTCTTTCAAGATACTGTTCAGTGATCGCAACCTGATCCGCAGGGGTCAGATTTTTAACGATCAACTCCTCAGCCATGGCTGCAGCCTGCTCAGCGACTTCTTCACGCAAGGTCCGCTTGGCATCTTCCAATTCGGCAGCGACAGCCGCTTCAGCGTTGCGCTTGATATCATCAGCTGCTTTCTCTGCTTCAGCCAGAATACGTTCTTTTTCGACCTCAGCTTGCGCGATTGCCTTCTCGACAATGACGTCCATCTCGCGCTCCATACCAGCGAGTTTGGTGGAGAATTCCTTGAAGGATTCCTCTGCCTCGTCGCGGCGTGCGGTCAGGGTCTCAAGTTCTTCCCGAATCTGCTGCTGACGCCCACTCAAGCCGGAAACGATCGGTTTAGCACCGAACTTGACCAGCAAAACGATCAGTGCGAGAAAGTTCACTGCCCGCCAGAACAGGTCCTTCAATTTTTCGGGAGAAAGTGAATTGCTTCCGTGTGCTTCTCCGTGACCGGCTGCGCCGTGAGCATCTGTAGCTGCAGCGTGTCCTTCGACTACTGCACCATGGGCGTCAGTTGTAGCGCCGTGCTCTTCAACAGCTGCTTCGTGCCCTGCAGCTGCAGGCGCTGCCGCGTGGGCATCCGCCGTCACTTCCTGATGGGCGTCAGCAGCAGCGTTGCTTGCAAAGGCAAGCCCCACCGGCGCAACACCGATCAGGATAGCCAGCAATGCCGGCCGTAAAACTGTTGTGATACAAGCTCTCATGCGTCCAGACTCCTTCCAAGTATCTTTCCTGCCATTGCCTGGGCGAACCCCGCGGCATTTCCCTCAAGCTCTTTTCTGGCACCATCAATCTGCGAACGCAGATCAGCCAGTTGCTTGCCTTTCATCTCATCAGATTCTGTACGGATAGCCGCCAACTTCTCAGCACCAGCGGCCTGAGCCTGAGCACGAGCGCCATCAAGCGCCTTTTTGGCTTTAGTGCTCGCCTCACGCATTTTTTGGTCAAGCTCTGCTTGCCGCTGTTGGGCATTCTGCTCATATTGAGCAACTTCGCCGTTAAGCGATTCGATCTTCTGTGCCCTTTTTTCCAGAATTCCCAGAACCGGTTTGTACAGAATTGCATTGAGGACAAACATCAACACAATCATGTTGACAATGTGCATTAACAGCGTGACATCAATCGAAATCATTTAACTTCCCCTCATTACTGATAATATGGCAATTACCCGCCAAATCAAGTGAATGGCGGTTCATCTTCCGCTGTGGATAACTACTGAAATTTGCAAGAGCTGTCAAATCTTTTTAAATAATATTTATAGGTTTTTTCAGTTATGCTTCTTTTTCATCTCTTTTAGGCATAGCTAGAACCAGATTTACTCCCTCGCATCCCTTGCTGACAGGTATCTTTTTGAGCAAGGGAGCCGACGCAAAAATAGCGTATCTCCGCCCTGATGCCAACAGTTAAATACAGGAAACACAGAGGAGAGAAAGCGACGACACTGACTAACGATTTTGTAACCAGGATATCAGTCTGACCATGCCTTCGCGCGAGGAAACTAACTCATTATAGCCAAGGATCTTTTCAGCCTTGCGATGGGAAAACCAATGGGAGTGGGCCAACTGGTTAGCCAGGAAACGGGTCATTTTGGGCTCCTCATTTTTCTTCCTCAAGGTCCCCAAGAGTTCCAAAAGAGCACCTGCCATATAGGCGATTGGGAAAGGAACCCGTTTGTCGATGGGCTCGATATTAAGCTGAAGAAAGAGCTCATTAATCCACTTCCACAACATGACAGGTTCCTTTTGCCCTATAAAAAATGCTTGGCCAGCACCTGTAGCCTCCCCCGCGAGATTTTTCGCAGCCAGAATATGGGCGTGGACCACATTATCTATATAGGCGATATCCACCTTATTGGTACCAGAACCAACGATTTTTAATTCTTTTGCTTGCCCGCGTTCGACAAGGCGGGGAATCAGATTCTGATCACCGGGCCCCCAGACAAGATGCGGCCGAATGGCGAGAGTACGTAATTGGTCTGAGTTTGCCGCAAGAACAGCCTTCTCAGCCGCAATCTTTGAGGCGGCATAGTGACAGAGAGGTTTGCTGCCATATTGAAGTGATTCATCACCGCAATTGATATCCCGTTGGTCAAAAACAACCGAGGGGGTTGAGGTATAGACCAGATTGGGAACGCCGTTTACCTTGCAAGCTTGCAAAACATTGAGCGTTCCTTGTGTATTGATAGCAAAATATTCTTTCTTTGGCCCCCAGATCCCCGCCTTAGCGGCAACATGGAAGACAGTGGTGCATCCACAAAAGGCCTTTTTGAGAAATTCCAGATCCTGAATATCGCCTTGCTGGCAGTATACACCTTGCTTTTCTAACTCCGGATAGGGATTACGGCCCAGAACGGTCACGTCTGCCCCTTGCGCGAGCAAGGATCTCACCAGTGCTTTACCAATGAAACCGCCACCACCTGTAACTGCGACCTTCTGTCCGTTCATCCTCTCTCCATTAATCGCATCTTTCACCCGGAAAGTACCGTCATTATCTATCAGCCGCAGGGGAGCTGTACCCGCTTTCCCGCCCAATCAGCTAATTTCTCACGAAAAATCTTCGCGTTATGTCGAATATCGACAGGGAAGGATGAATGGATCAGAAAGCGGTCAATATCTACTGTCAAGGGATTGGCTAAGGCCAGTTCCCGTAACTCCTTAAACAGTTTTTCTTCGTCTTTCGTTTTCTTAAAAAGTTCGACGACTAAAACAGGTGTCTGGTTCCCCCAATTCCCGAGCCCAACCAGGGCAGAACGTCGCACCAGGGGATGCTCGTTGAAGATGGCCTCGCAGCAAATGGTATACAGCATCCCCTTGTCGGTGGAGACCCGGTGTGCCTTACGTCCACAGAACCACAGTCGTCCCTCTTGATCCAGGTAACCCATATCCCCCATACGGTGCCAGAAACCTTGACTATCAGGAATTTTGGCAGAAAGGGTTTCTTTTTCATTGCCGGCATAGGCGCGGGTTACCACAGGGCCGCGAACAACGATCTCACCGATCTGTCCAGCCGCACATTCCTTGACTATTCCCCAGTTTTCAATGACACCATCCACCGGCTCAATAATGGTAAGCTTCATTTCCGGCAGGGATCGTCCCACGCAGGCACCTCGTCCAATCCGGGTCTGGGACCAGGTGGATTCAACAATCTCCCGTCCTTCAATGGCCGCAACCGGCAGACTTTCGGTAGCCCCATAGGGGGTGTAAATCTGTCCTTCAGCAGGCAAAATCTTCTGGACCCGCTCAACCAGTTCTCCGGGCACCGGCGCTCCTGCCATGAGTACCTTACGCACCGGCAGCACGATGCCCTTCTCCAGGCAATAACGACTGACTACATTCCAGATTGCTGGAGAGCCGAAGGAGTAGGTCACCTTATGAGCCTGAATCGTCGCCACAAATTTTTCAGGGTCCACCTGGGCAGGACGGGTCGGGTCCATGTCTGGGATGACCGCCTGGGCGCCGAGGGCTGTGGCAAACAGGCCAAAGAGAGGAAAACCCGGTTGATCGATATCCCCGGCACCGATACCAAAATAATCGCGAATCAGACGCAACTGGGTATGAAATATTCCGTGGGTGTATTCCACGCCCTTGGGCGGTCCGGTGGAACCTGTGGTGAAGATGATGGCGGCCAGGTCCTCATTGGTGGCGATAAATGCAGGCAACTCTGGATGAATAACAGGCTGCAGGGGATTCCGTACAAAAAGCCCTCCCTTCCCCACCAAAATGCGCTTGCGCACGGAACCAAAGGGACCAGGAAAGAAGCGGCTGAAGAGGATGGCCTTGGAAATCCCTACCAATATGTCTGGTTTGACCGAGCCAATGCAGCGCAGCAGATTTTTATAGCCCATGCCTGGATCGATAAGGATGATAACCGCTCCGAGCTGAAAAAGTCCGAAGGTGAGGCAGACAAACTCCATGGAGGGGCGCACCATAAGCATTACCCGGTCCCCACGACGAACGCCTCGCATGTACAGGGCTCCGGCGTATCCTCGACTGGCTTCTGCAATCTGCTCAAAGCTCCATTGACGCCAATGGCCCTCTTCCAAGGCGGTTAAAGCTATATCTTCACCTTGTTTTTGCGCCGACTGATAGAGAGCCGAAACGATATTGCAATCAGTCATTGATCTCTCCAGAGGCAGGCAGGGATGCAAGAAAAGCCTCGATGCGGGGAGCTATCTGCTCAAAACCATCCTCAAGGAGATAATGACCGGCATCCTGAAAATAATGCGCCTCCGCCCCAGGGAAACGAGCCTGCCACTGCTTATAAAACCAATCGTGAAAGCAGAAATCACCGCCTCCCCAACAGAGCAGCATGGGATGGTGCCGTAACTTTACAAGATTTTCCTCGATCTGGGTCAGGGTCGACCAGGATGGATGACTTGGGTGCATGGGGATGTCTTTGACAAAACGATGCACTGCAATGCGGTTGTGCCAGTTGTTGTACGGGGCGAGAAAAGAGCGGGCAACAGACCGGGACATGCGTTTTTTCACGGCCATAACGATGGCAGCCCCGGCGAACCCATTGAGACCGCGCACCAGAAATTCTCCCAGAAACGGCCAGCGGCAGATATCTATACGCAGCGGAATATGTGGCGAGGGAAAGGCGGCCGTATTCATCACCACGCAACCGGCCACCCGCTCAGGATAACGCCCAGCCCAGCCCATGCCAATAGCGCCTCCCCAGTCGTGGACCAGCAACACGCAACGCTTAACGCCTAAATGATCCAGCAGGAATTCAAGGTTTTCAATGTGATTTTCCAGACGGTAGGGGTAGTTCAGCGGTTTATCGGAAAATCCGCAGCCCATATGATCGGGAACAATACAGCGGTAACGATCTTGCAGCTGGGTGACCAGATTACGGTAGAGATAGGACCAGGAAGGATTGCCATGGACCATGACCAGGGCAAGCCCTTCACCTTCATCCAGATAGGCAAGGCGGTGCCCACGAATATCAAGATAGTTCGGTTGAAAGGGATACTGGGCAAGTTGTTTCAGGTTCATAGTTCTTCTCGCTCCCTTTGCTACCAATCAATGCCCAGCATCAACGAGTTGATACCGGAACCGATCCCTAACAGTGCTGCCCGTTGCCCAGGTTGCAGTGCTCCCTGTTCAATCCCCATGGCCATGGTGATTGGTGCGGAGACCGACCCAACATTACCTAGGATCGGCAGGGTCTCGTAGTTTTTACTTTGATTAAGCGCCAAGGTTGAAAACAGCAACTGGGCATGAGCACGTCCCACCTGGTGACAGAAAAACTGATCGATGGAATCCTTTTCCCAGCCGAGTTCCGCATGGAAAGACTGCCAGCAGGCCGCTGCGGTCTCAATCCCTTTTTCCAGGAGCAACTCAGAATCGGTGGACATCAGCGTCCCCTGCTCCGAATTTTGCCCGCCCTGGCAGAGGTCATTATGGTCTGTATTGGCCGCTACTCCGCCACCAACTAGAAAATGGCCGGTATCCTTATAGTCACGCGCGGTCATCACCAGGGCGACTGCACCCGAACCAATGGTAAGTGAGGCAAAGAGCGGCTTGATCGATTTACGGGTCAGACTCGTGTCAGTGAGGATGTGACGGATGGTGGAATGGACCAGATCTTCAGCCGTCTCGCCGGCAACAATCAGGCCCGAGCGGACCTGTCCCAGCTCTATCATGTTCGCGAGCATCACCATGCCGTCCAAAAAACCCAGGCAGGCGTTGGAAATATCAAAAAGGAGGCAAGAGGATGGCAGCTGCAGGTTACGGTGGACAAAGGAGGCGGTGGCCGGTTCCATCATATCCCGACTCACTGAGGTAAAGAGCAAACAACCGATATCATCCCGATTGATCCCCGCCCGCGAGAGTGCATCCTCACCAGCAGCCGTAGCTCCCTGGCTGGGTCGAGTGCCAGGCTCCCACAACCTTCGCGAGCCGATACCCGTCATCAGCTCGAGTCGTCCCGCAGGCAGTTTGAGGCGCTCGTACACCGATTGCAGCTGGGCTTCAATCGCTGCCGAGCGCAACTCGATCGGGGGTAAGGCATAGCCAAATTCGTGCAGACAAACCCTGCTGTAACGCATAATCCTCTCTTTGTAGAGCTCGAATCGACCAAGCCCTACTTACGTTCTATTATGGGTGGAAAAACGATTTGCCCAGCTGATTAACAGGGCAACCAGCGCCAGATCATCAACAACACCGATCAACGGCATCCAATCCGGGAGGAGATCATAGGGCGACAGGGCGTAGAGAACGCCCAAGGCGAGAACACCTTTTACATACAGGGGTGTGGTAGGAGAAAAAAACACATCCTTGGCATGCACGACCATTCGCCCCAAACGGGCAAGTTGTGGGGGCAGTTGCATCGGGATTCCTTCAAGTCCGAATAAGGTCAGCGCATCACCTTGCTGACGATCTCATGATCAAAATAGTTCATCCCCATCCCCGCATCGACCACCAGACACTGCCCGGTCATGCCTGATGAACGGGAAGAAAGGAGAAATGTGGCCACATCGGCGGCTTCTTGGGTTTGCACCGCTTTTTTTCTGAGGGTGGCCTGCTCGGCATACAAATAACTGTCCACATAGCCGGGAATGCCTGCCGAGGCCGACGTTTTCAGCAGTCCCGGGCAGACAGCATTGAAACGCACCTGGGAAAAAGCAGAGAAACTTTTAGAGAGAAAACAAAGCGATGATTCAAGCGCGGCCTTAATCGGGGCCATGTAGCCATAATTCTCTGCCGCCATTTTCGTGGTGGAGATGGAGATGGTCACCATGGAGCCATCCGCAGCGAGCAGTGATTTAAAGTGGTTGGCAATGGCAATAAAAGAAAAGCAGGAGATATTGATCGCCTGAAGAAAATCCCGCTGGGGTGTCTCGTGAAAGGGGCGTATCCCTTCAGAATAATTTGCAAAGGCTATGGAATGGACTATACCTGCGAGAGGTTCTTTAGTCTGCTCGCCGATGGCATCGCGGACCTTGATGATATTGGCCTCATCCTCCACATCACAGCAGAACACCGGTGAATCGGGAAAGAGTTTTCTGGCAGTTTCCGCGCGTTGTTCACTGCGCACCACATGGACGACATGGGCACCGGCTTCGACGAGATTTCTGGCAATGGCGCAGGCCACAGATTTTTTATTGGCCAAACCAAAGACCACCACTGTTTTCCCTGCAAGCCCAAGAAAATCCATTAGGCCTCCTTGCGGGCACAGGCAAATTCAACCTGAACCGCCACTTTACCACCGACCCGCACCGCTCCCTTCATAATCCAGGCAGGCCCCAGCCGCTCGATGAGTTTAGCGGTTATATCCAGGGTATCACCGGGGCGCACTTCCCGTTTAAACTTGGCGCCTAATATACGGGTCAAGACCGGCACTCCGGCAGCGGGGACATCCTCACCGTTCCCGAGGCTCTGGCTTAAAAATAGAGCCCCCGCCTGAAAAACCGCCTCACAAAGCAGCACGCCCGGCATTA
The DNA here is from genome assembly GCF_963664075.1 of uncultured Desulfobulbus sp. Taxonomy (NCBI): domain Bacteria; kingdom Pseudomonadati; phylum Thermodesulfobacteriota; class Desulfobulbia; order Desulfobulbales; family Desulfobulbaceae; genus Desulfobulbus; species uncultured Desulfobulbus sp. Next base: position 322,984 of record NZ_OY760916.1, on the reverse strand, counting down.
TGGGGTAGCTAGGATAATGCCCCTGAAACACGTCCAGATCTTGTGGAAGGAATTTTTCGGCGCGAATCTGCTCGTTGCTCAGCTCCACCACCCGGTCCAACCAGAGAAAGGGAGGACGATGAGGCAACCGTTCAAGAATCAGTGGATCAGTCATGGTTTAGAGTCCGCCGGTTATCTCAAGGACAGCGCCATTAATATAGGCTGCCTGATCACTCAGAAGAAAAAGGGCTGCATCGGCCACCTCAGACGGCTGACCAAAACGATTGGCAGGGACCATCTTCTTGTAGGCTTTGACCTGTGCTTCCTGAAGATCCTCAATAAAGTCGGTGGCGATAAAACCGGGAGAAACGCAGTTGACTGTGATTTTACGCTTCGCCACCTCTTTAGAGAGTGACTTCATCAGGCCGACCTGCCCTGCCTTGGAGGCAGAGTAGTTGGCCTGGCCGGCAAATCCCAGATGTCCCATGGGGGAAGTTACAAAGAGAATACGTCCGTACTTTTGGGAGAGCATCATGGGCACGGCAAACTTGGACATGGTGTAGCCGCCGGTGAGATTGACATCAATCACCCGTCGCCAGTCATCCTCTTTCATCATGGGCAGGACCGCATCACGACGGATTCCGGCGTTGTTGACCAGGATATCCAGGGTTTCCCACTCTGCTTCCAGCTCTGTAAAAAAGGTTGCCACTGCCACGTAATCGCTGACATCAAGTTGGGAGAGCGTCAAACGACCAGCAAACTGGCTGCAGTCAGCCTGCATGGCTTCTGCCGCTGCCTGGTTCCCGCCATAGACACCATGGACTCTTGCCCCCTGGGCAAGCAGGGCCTCGGTAATGGCCCGACCGATGCCACGGGTTGCCCCGGTAACAACCGCTTTTTTCCCTTCAAAGTTGCCCATATTTCAACTCCTCAAGTAGCTGTCCACATCATTGGCCACGATGACGCCATAATTGATAGCCCCCAGCCAACCACTCATGATAATGCCCACCGAGCCCACGTGAAAGAGTCCAGCCAGCTCTTTATGGAGAGAACGGGAGACATCAAGCCCTTCAAACTTGGTGCCAAAGGAGGTTCCTTTGGTGTGGAGGGTATAGCGGTTGAAGGTCTTGGGGGTGGCTGATTCAATGGTATCGATCTTGTCGCGTACGCCTGGAATATAGCGTTCCAAATCCACCAGGCAACGCTCTATCATTGCCTCTTTGGCTCTGGCATAGGCTTCCTTGTCCAGCCTTGCCCAGTCATCATAGTTGGCGTTCATCGAGGCGACGATGGTGTAATCCGGTGCTGCGTCAGGCCTGGTCTTGGGATAGTAGACCGAGAAGGTGCGGCTCTTGGTCTCCATTCCCCGCATCTCTTCCGAGGAAAATTCTTCTGAGGTCGAGGTAAAGAGCAGATCACCGATGTCATCAATGACTTCGCCCTTGCGAAGACCGAAGTAGACCTGGCAGCTGGAGTTATTGACCTGGACCTGATTAAATTTTTCCACATATTCAGTGGCAAACTGCTCACGGCCGACCAGGTTATCTATGGTGTTGGTGATACCGGCGTTGGAGACCACGGCCCGAGCTGCAATGGTGCGGCCTTTGACCACCACACCGGAGGTCACGCCCCCCTCAACCAGGACACGCTCCACCTTGGCGCCAGTGCAGATATCCACCCCTTTTTCCAGCAACTCCTGGCTCATCATATGAATCAGCTTGTCGGTGCCGCCCTCAAAGGTGAAAACCCCACGGTTCATGAAGTTGGAAAAAACAATGCCATAGGTGATGGCCGGTTCATCCAGAGTAGAACCATTGGCGTAGGTGATAGGCTCCATCAAGAGACGATGCACATCAGTTCGCCCAGGAAAGAACTGATCAAAGAGTTCACGGGTGGTCATCGATTGATCGTCATAAAAGTTCATGCCATCAACCGTGGCAAAGAAGCCCTCGACGACCTGCTTCTCTATGCCGAAGTGTTCCTGGAGAATACGGACAAAGTCCTTTTTGCTGAAGGTAGTGGTGAGGGAAAACTGGGGGTTGTCAAAAACGATATTTTTCAACTGGACAATGGAGTCCCGAATGGCTTTGCCCCAGTATTTTTTGCAGGTCTTGACCATACCATAGGGAAATCCATGCAAAGAAACGTCAAAGATATGTCCGCCCCGCTTGAACCAGGTTGCCAAGCCACCGAGTTGAATATGGTGCTCCAGCAAAAGCACGGAATGGCCAGCTGCCGCCAGCCGGTTGGCGCTGGTCAGCCCACCAAGGCCCGAGCCGATTACGATAACGTCATACTGCGGTTGCAGGGTGTCCAAAGGCGTAAATTGCATCGTTCTCCAAATGTTCGATTCAGAAATTTAGGGTGTCTTCTACCAATGGTTTAACCTAGAATGTGCTGATTCACCACGGTAATGCCGCTGAGCATGGCCCCGACAATCCCGAGGTAGCCCTGGTCGGTTCCCGCGACAAAAAGATTAGGCCAAGGCGTCAAACCATCTTTTATCTTACGACTGCTTCCGTACACGGCCCCTTCGGCTTTACGGGTGAAACGCTCGATGGTGAGTGGGGTAAAACTGTCCTGATATACAATGGACGGTTGATAATTCCCAATAATTTCCTCACTGGCGGTTACGGCAGCCCGGGTCCAGTACGCTTTCTGGGTGGTGTACTCTTCTCGTCCCAGCGAATTCCACAAGGGATAGCTTGCGGCATTGGTCACTCGAATCTGCGCGGTCTCCTCGAGAGGCAGCCCAGAAAAATGTTCCGGAAAACAGATAACCCCCCAGGAGGTATCAAGGTACTCTGCAGGCCGACGATAGGTTAGCGTATTCCGACTGTTGTAGAAGATAATGGTCCGATCTGCTCCAAGTTCCGTGGAAGTACGGCGGGGCAACACGGATATGGTCTCCATGAAGCTCATCCGACCGCTGTACTCTTCGGGATCAGCACTCCAATCGGAGAGGCGGATCGTTTCCGGCATGCCGGCGGTGGAAAGCACAGTTTCCGCTTCCAGAATCTCACCACTTTCCAGAGCTACTCCGCGCACCGCTCCCTCTTCAATCACGATCCGCGAAACCGGAGCCCGATAGCGCAGCTCTCCCCCAAACTCCTTATACTGCTCAACCAGCAGGGAGATAAATTCGCGCATGGTACCACTGGGACGAAAAAAACCATCCTCAAACACCGCCCGAAACATGATCACAAACTGGCCCAGATCCATGTCTTCTTCTTCGGCGTTGCCATAGACCATCAGTGGCAGGAGCAGCATATCCTCCAGGGCTGGCTCCTGGAGAATTTCGTGGAGAAACCCACGGGTCGATCGCCAGGGAACAACCGTAAAGGGGTCATAGTCGGCGATGCGGCTTTTGAGAAATCGAAAAGCATCTATCCGTGCAGGAAAGGCCTGGCCAATGGCTTCTTCCAACATCTCCGGATCATTGCTGAAACGAAGACGACGATCCGGAAAATGGATTTCGGAGGCTATCTGCTGGTGAAAGGTGAACTGCTTGCGGGAAAGGCGCAACTGACGGAACAGGCGATTGAGAGGAGCTCGTTTATCGCGTGGTTCGGCGTAATTGGTCATGGCATGGAGGCCAGTCTCAAAAAGACGCCCCTGCCGAGTGTAGTAGGAATTGAGCCCGCCGGGTAGACTGTGCTGTTCAAGAATCAGGGTTTTGTAGCCAAAACGAGCGGCACGGATTCCTGCTGCCAGTCCTGAAAGGCCACCGCCTATGATGATGAGCTGATACGCAGCCATGATGTGATACAAAGAAAAGGCGCCCCTTCAACGCAAAGCGTGAGGGAGCGCCTAGTGAATGAATTAAACGTCTTGGAGTTTCGGCTCGAGGTAATTGACACAACTGGTCAATGTGGCAAGCTCCGGGTATTCCTCTTCGGGAATCTGTAGTTTGTAGCGCTTGCGCAACTCCATGACAATGTCAAGAAAGTCCATGGAGTCAAGATCAAGCTGATCGCGCAGAGGTGCATCTGCATCCAGGGAGTCAAAATCAGCTTCATCGTCAATATCTGCTATGATTTCAAGGATCACGTCCTTGATTTCGTCACGGGTCATACTTTGTATCCTTTATTGTAAATATATATCTGTCATCGCGGACTGCTGAGTTTGCGGTCACCATCACTGCCTCCTGAATGCATGAAAACGGAAGGGTTCAGGTCAAAAAATTGCAGCAACAGCGCAGAAACACGTCGTAGAATAAGACGTTTAGGTACCCCTATATGCCTTTTCGGTACATAGGCAGCCCGCCTTTTGAAAGCCAGAGAAAACGGCAAGGGTGTGAGAAATACCACAGATACCCTTAGTTCGCTATAAATCTCTCGACAATGACCACCGAATTTATGCCCAGCATACCAAAGGAGTTATTGAGAATAACATCCACCTGATCCAGTTGTTTGGCACTATTGGTCACCAGGCCAGGGATTGCACAATCCGGATCGAGGTTATCCACGTTAATGGTCGGATGGACCATATTATCCTCAAAGGAAGGGAGATTTCCCGCCAACTCAAGCACACCGGCCGCCCCCATGGCGTGGCCTATGGCTGATTTGGTATTGTTAATATAGGTGTGTTCACACCCCTCAAAGGTCTCACGAATGGCGTTACACTCCTCCACATCCCCCTGTTTGGTGCCTGTGGCATGGGCATTGAGGATGGAGACCTGATCCGGTCGCAGGCCTGCTTTTTCAAGCGCAGCCTGCATGCACTGTTTCTGGCGCGGGCCGTAGGGCAGCACAAAATCACGAGCATCGGAGTTCATGGCATAGCCGGTGATTTCACCATAGATCTTGGCCCCCCGCTCAAGGGCAGTCTCCAGCCGCTCCAGGGTGAAGATACAGCCACCTTCGGAGATGACGATCCCGTTGCGATCCTGGTCAAAGGGGCGGCTTGCCTTGGTCGGATCTTCATGTTCGGCAAGGGCACCCTGGGAACGAAACGAAGCAAAGATACCAAAAGAACCGACACTCTCCGACAGTCCGCCGCAAAGCGCCAGGTCAACCTCCCCAAGCCGGAGCATCTGCACCCCTTGAATCAGGGCGGCATTACCTGCGGCACAGGCGGCACCAATGGCGTAATGGGGACCGGTGATCCCAAGGTTCATGGTAATTTCGCCAGCCGGATTGTTGACCACGGTGCGCGGATTGTGGTGATGGGTCCAGTAATCGACGTTGTAGTCGTACTTGGAGATATTATAGACCTCGTTTTCGGTCTCCACGGTTCCATGCTCGGTGAGGCCAATATAGACGCCGGTTCGAGCCTTGTCGTAGGAGGAGAAATCGATACCTGCATCCACCAGGGCCTCATTGGCACAGTAAACACCGATACAGCCCGCCCGAGTACCGCGTTTATTTTCACGTTTTTTACGATACCGGGTTTCGGCAAAGGTACAAAGCCCCGCAGGATGCACGCCCATGAAGCGAAGATCCAGGGAGGAAACACCGCTTTTACCAGCCAAGAGATTGGCCCGAAATTCCTCGAGATTAGACGCACCGGGGGCAGTCAGCCCAACGCCGGTAATAACAATACGTTGCTGATTTGAAAGACTTTTCATGATGAACGACGACTGAACTCAGATGCCTCCCAAACCTTTGATGATCGAAGACACACTGGAGATGGCCTCATCAAGTTTATCAGGCATGGGGCCGCCAGCCTGGGCCATATCCGGACGTCCACCGCCCTTACCACCGACAACGGCTGCAACCCGGCTCACCAGCTCGCCAGCCTTGATTCGACCGGTCAAATCTTTACTGACCATGGCCAAAAGCGCGGCCTTACCATCAAATTCACCGCCGAGAACAATAATGCCGCTTGCCAGCTTGTCGCGGACCTTGTCCCCTATTTCTCGCAGAGTTTTCGGTGAGTCCAGTGGTACCCGACTGGCAATGACCTGCATCCCGTCAATATCAATGGCCGAGGAGAGCAGTTGGTCCAGATCAGAAAGCGCCATGGAGGCATTGAGGTTGGCGATCTGACGTTCCAGCTCTTTTTGCCGTTTGAGCAGTCCTTGGATCTTATCAACTGCGCCTTCAATGGGACCGGAAATAACAGAGCTGATCTCAGAAGTTTGCCGCGCAAGCTCCTGCACCCAATGAACAGCGCCAGGACCGGTAACCGCTTCGATACGACGGACACCAGCAGCAATACCGGTCTCGACCACGATCTTGAACAGGCCGATATCACCGGTGCGCTTGGCGTGGGTACCACCGCAGAGTTCTTTACTGAACCCGCCGATGCTGACCACGCGGACTTCATCGCCGTATTTTTCACCAAAGAGCGCGGTTGCCCCCTCTTCAATGGCCTGTTCACGGCCAAGGAGGACGGTGCTGACCTCGATATTTTTCCGTATCTCTGCGTTGACCAGCTGCTCGATGGTGCAGATCTCGCCATGGGTGAGCGGAGAGAAGTGGGTAAAGTCAAAACGGAGTCGATTATGGTCCACAGCAGAACCGGCCTGTTTGACATGATCGCCCAGGACCTTTTTCATGGCAGCCTGCAGCAGATGGGTGGCCGTATGATTCAGCGCGGTATCATTGCGGCGTTCAGCAACCTGCAGCTCTACCTGGGTGCCGACTTTGAGCTCTCCCTGCACCACCTCGCCTTCATGGAGGATGAGACCATCAATGGGGGCAAAGGTTCGGGAGACGGCAAAACGGCCCTCAGGCCAGACGATATCGCCCTGATCACCGATCTGACCACCGGATTCCGCATAAAAGGGCGTCTGGGCACAGAAAACTCGCAGTGTATCGCCCACTTGGGCTGTTTCCACCAGCGTACCAGCTGCGCCGACCATGGCATCAACGGTTGAAACACCCTGGGTTGCACCGTAGCCAATGAACTCAGCCTTTTTATTTTGGCTGCCCAGCTCGACAATACCAGCATCCAGGTGATCGACATCGCTGCCCTTCCAGGATTTGCGAGACTGCTCACGCTGCTGTTCCATGGCGGTGTTAAAGCCAGGCTCATCAAAGGAGACGCCTTTTTCAATGGCAATATCCCGAACGATATCCACGGGAAAACCGTAGGTATCGTAGAGTTTGAAGATAAAATCACCGGCAATGACCGCAGCATCGCCGCTCTCTTTTTTGAGGCGACGGATCTCCTGGTCCAGCTTATTGAGGCCATGATCCAGGGTCTCGCCAAAGCGGGCTTCCTCGTTAGTTACTACCTTTGCCAGCAGTTCACGGGTATTTTCTAGATGGGGATAGGCTTCCACCATCTCATTGGTCACCAGTTCACAGACTCCCGGGAAGAAAGAGCTCAGTCCCAGGGCACGGCCGTAACGGATGGCCCGGCGCATGATGCGGCGCAGGACGTAGCCGCGGCCTTCATTGGAGGGCAGGACACCATCGGCCACCAAGAAGGTGGTCGCACGGGCATGATCGGCAATAACCCGCATGGAGACATCATCTCCGTCATTGTCGTGGTATTTTTTCCCGGCCTGGCCAGCCACATAGTCAATGATCGGCGTGAAGAGATCGCAATCAAAGTTGTTAAATTTGCCCTGGAGAACTGCGGCAACGCGCTCAAGCCCCATACCGGTATCAATGGAAGGCTTGGGTAGGGGTGTCATGTTGCCCTCTTCGTCGCGGTAAAACTGCATGAACACCAGGTTCCACAACTCAAGATAGCGATCACAGTCACAACCAAGTACACAGTCAGGCCGGCCACAGCCGACCTCGGCGCCCTGATCGATATGAATCTCGGAACAGGGGCCACAGGGACCGGTGTCACCCATCTGCCAAAAGTTGTCTTTTTCCCCCATGCGGACGATGCGACCCTTGGGCAGATCTTCTACCTGCTCCCAAAGCTGGTAGGCTTCGTCATCGTCATTGTAGACGGAAACCCAGAGTTTGCTGGGATCAATACCAAGTTTTTTGGTGAGAAATTCCCAGGCAAAGGCGATGGCTTCTTTCTTGAAGTAGTCGCCGAAGGAGAAGTTCCCCAGCATTTCAAAAAAGGTATGATGGCGGGCAGTGTAGCCAACGTTTTCCAGGTCGTTGTGTTTACCACCGGCACGAACACTGGACTGCGCCGTGGTCGCCCTGGTATAAGGACGTTTCTCCTCGCCCATGAAGACTTTTTTAAACTGGACCATGCCCGAATTGACAAAAAGCAGGGTGGGGTCATCATGGGGGACAAGGGAAGAGGCAGTGACCCGTGTATGGCCCTTGCTCTCAAAAAATTCCAAAAAACTTTTGCGAATATCGTTACCGGTCATTGTGTTCTAATGGCGTGGGTTAGTATCGTTTCTTCAACAAGCACAAGAGAAGTTACAGATGGGAAGCTTATGAAGAAGCAGAAAAATCTGTTTGCGTAAGCGAGGCCAGCAATTGCATCAGGGAAATGTCCACGATGTGGGGCAAAAAAGACAGAGCCCAAAAGGCTCGATCATAAGCCCTGGCTGCAGAATCAGTGATGATGCGGCCTAGCGTCCCGCAAAGTTTTGCATGATACCATGAATTCTCTGGTTGCAAAGCAAAAAGGACACAACCCTCCCCACAAACAAAACAGGCGGAGTGCTACGCACCCCGCCTGTTGTTCTTCACTCCCCTGTAAAGGCGAGCACCTTTACAGGAATAGGCTTTGTTTTTCGACAATCAGCCCATCTCTTTTTTACTCTCAACCAGCTGATCGACAACAGAAGGATCAGCAAGGGTTGAGGTATCACCAAAGTCTTGAAAATCGTTGGCAGCAATCTTACGCAGAATGCGGCGCATGATTTTACCGGAACGGGTCTTCGGCAGGCCCGGAGCCCACTGAATAACATCCGGAGAGGCGATCGGACCGATCTCTTTGCGTACGTGCTGACGCAGCTCGGCGCGCAACTCCTCAGTTTCCTCAGCCCAGGACATCAAGGTAACATAGGCAAAGATGGCCTGACCTTTCACCGGATGGGGCATACCAACGGCCGCAGCCTCAGCAACTGCCTCATGGGCAACCAGGGCAGACTCGATTTCGGCTGTTCCCAGACGATGACCGGAAACGTTGATCACGTCATCAAGGCGGCCCATAATCCAGAAGTAGCCGTCCTCGTCAACGCGGGCACCGTCCTCAGGATCGTAGGTATCTTCGTAACGGTTGAAGTAGGCTTTTTTATAACGTTCGGGGTTACCGAAAACGCCACGGAGCATACCAGGCCAAGGCTTGCGAATAACCAGATGCCCGCCCTCATTGGGGCTGGCCTCTTTGCCCTCCTCATTAAAAATAGCTGCGTCAATACCCGGCAGGGGCAGGGTTGCAGAGCCCGGCTTGAGCGGAGTGACATAAGGCAGCGCCGAGATCATGATGCCGCCGGTCTCCGTCTGCCACCAGGTATCAACAATGGGCAGCTTCTCTTTGCCCACATTGATGTGATACCACATCCAGGCTTCGGGGTTGATAGGCTCACCAACGGAGCCAAGAATACGCAGGCTGGAGAGATCCCATTTCTTGGTTGGCTCAACCCCCTCACGCATCAGCGCGCGAATAGCGGTCGGTGCTGTATAGAAGATATTAACCTTGAATTTCTCCACAATTTTCCAGAACCGGTCCGGTCCCGGATAGGAAGGCACGCCCTCAAACATGACGGTGGTTGCGCCCAGTCCCAGCGGACCATAGAGGATGTAACTATGCCCAGTGATCCAGCCAATATCGGCGGTACACCAGTAGACATCGTCATCCTTGATATCAAAAACCCACTGAGAGGTATGCATGGCATAGGTCAGATACCCACCGGTGGTGTGAACGACCCCTTTGGGCTTACCCGTGGAGCCAGAGGTGTAGAGGATAAAGAGCATATCCTCGGCATCCATGGACTCCGGCTCACACTCGGAGGTGATATCCAGCTCGGTGATCTCTTTATGCCACCAGCAATCACGGCCGTCCTGCATATTGATATCAATACCGGCACGACGGACAACAATACAGCTCTCCACGCTGGGGCAGGTCTCCAATGCCTCATCCGCATTGGGTTTGAGCGGAATCGCCTTGCCGCTACGAAGAACAGCATCCGCGGTAATCAAGACCTTGGCATGGCAATCTTCGATACGGCTCTGCAGGGCAACGGCGGAAAAACCACCAAAGACCACAGAATGCACCGCACCAAGACGCGCGCAGGCCAAAAGTGAAATCGCCAGCTCCGGAACCATGGGCAGGTAAATGGCGACCCGATCACCTTTTTTAACGCCTTTTTTCTTGAGAACATTGGCAAAACGGCAGACTTCGTCGTGCAGCATCTGATAGGTGTAGACGCGCACATCCTCTTCCGGCTCGCCCTGCCAGATAATGGCTGCCTTATTGCGGCGACCATCGGTGAGATGGCGATCCAGACAGTTGGCAGAGACATTGAGCTTACCGCCCTGGAACCATTTCACCTCGGGCACATTCAGGTCGTACTCAAGCACCTGGTCCCATTTCTTGTCCCAGGTAACCAGCTCTTCCGCCCGCTCGGCCCAAAATCCTTCCGGATCTTCCATGGAGTGGGCGTAGGCCTTCTTGTATTCCTCCATCGACTTGATCCAGGCCTGGTCACGGCCCTTTTCCGGTGGCTGGAATACTTTTCCTTCGGCCAATAAACTGGTAATTTTGTCTTCCATTGCACTCATAAAACTTCCCCCTCCACAAAAACCGCTTGTTCCTAAAGTTCATCCAAAGAGAGCGGTTACTCAACTCGAACTGGATGAACACCTTTCTCGTGCCCATCTAAAAAAAAATCTGGACAGACACTTTCTAGGAGTCTCGTACCGAGAGTTGCCATAACGAAACAGGATCAATCGCCCTTAGATCCCATTATCGGTGCAACTCTGAGTCCCTGACGAAACCCCGAACTTAATTATGTACCTGAGTTTGACAAAAAAAGAAAACCTTTAGCGTACAAATTCGCAGAGAAAAATGCGTTTTTTGCAAAAAATATTCATTACTGGTATTTTTCGTTCCACGCTATCAATAAAATAGAGCAAACCCTTCAATTATTTTCCATTTTTCCTGCAACCTCACAATCCTCCTGCTAGCTTTTCGCACAAATCGCCCAATGATATAATTCTCGACCTTTAGCTCTTCGATAAATCAAGGTGAGCTTACCCCCGTGTGCAACTTTTGTCGTTCACGTAAAAATCCCCGAGAACGACGCTCCGAGCCTCGAAACATGATGAATTTATTTAGGCCAGGTTTTGTTTTTTGTTTTTTTACTCTGCTATCACTTTTCACCAACAAAGCTTTGACAAAACAGTCCGGAGAACTTAACTATTTCCTTAAATACTTAACCACTCTCCCCCCTGCTTTAATGAACAAAGACGAAATTAACACTATTGCCACCCTACTTAAAGCCATCGCCCATCCAATACGGCTGGAGATTCTCTGTTGCCTGCGAAAAGGGGAACATTCCGTGACCGAGTTGCAGCAGGCCATACAAACCACCGATGGCAACCTTTCCCAACATTTGAGTGTACTTCGCAATCAGGGGGTAATCTGCTCTCGCAAAGAGGCAAACTTTATCTATAACAAAATAAGTGACGAGCGCATTGTCGCTTTGATGAACAACCTACAGCAAATCTATTGCCCAACCATCTAAGGAGCCCCTTATGATCATTACCGATTGGATCCATGTTCTCGCTGGCTCATTTATCCTGCTCAGCCTAGCACTGGGGGTTGACAGCTCTCCCCTTTTTATAAGCAAGTACTGGCTTTTTTTCACCGCTTTTGTTGGGGCAAATCTGTTTCAATTTGGGGTCAGTAAATTCTGCCCACTTGCTCTGATCCTCAAGAAATTAGGTGTTCCGGAAAGTCGTTAACAGACCATGAGCTTCACTCTGTCTGCCTGGATTTTGCTCGATGGAGCCTCGGCAGACAGAGGCAACTTACAATCACCAGGCCAATGATAAGGTACCATGGCAGACACCCCATACTTGCCTGAAAGGCCACATCTTCCAACACCCCTTCAACCTCACCTGCATGAACACTTGCCTCTTCCGCACGAAAATGCTGCACTAAAGCGGCAAAAACCACTCCGATAAACCCATATGCCGCATTAAAAGCCATCCCTTTAAAGCTCAGCACCGTTGCCCGCTGACGGGAAGTTGCCAGCTCGTTAAGATAATGACTTGTAAAAAAGCTGGTTAGCATCAACCCTACAAAGATAAAAACCATGGGGAGAATCCCCAGATAGGGAAGAAAAAGGTCAAGCACAAAAAGAGAGCCAATCATGGCGACAGCCAGAATAACGGCATTTTCCCCCGGTGAAAAGCGCTCGCTCATCCAGCGGGCAAGCTGGGGCACAAAGAGACCAATCACGGCGACCAGCGAACCCAAAAGACCAAAACTGGCCTCTGGCAAACCAATCAAGCGATAGTACTGACTGGTAAGTGTCACGATCATTCGCAGTGTATGGTCGAAGGTCATCCCAAACAGAATAACTGCCAACGCCAGAGGCGTCTGGACGATCCACTGCCCCGCATGCAGCGTTTGACGCGCCAGCGCCCAAAAGCCTATGGTTGCTTCATGTGCACGACCATTGTCAGGCTCTTCCAGCTGCAATGTGATGAGCAGGGCTAAACAGGCAAAAATTAGCGTAAAAAAAAGAGGAAAGCGCATGGTCACCTGCTGGCTCACCTCCCCCCCTCCAAACCAGCCCCAAACACGACTCACCAAACCGGGGTCGTACACCGCAGCCCCAAGGGTCATTGCAAATATATACCCTAGGTTCTGCGCCTTCATCTGCACCTCGAGCACCCGTGGCCATTGTTTCGCAAGCCCCAGCCCTGCCAGAGTATCATAGGCAAGTGCCTCATCGGCGCCACTGGCCATGGCCTCAGCCAGGCCACTGATAATACGGTTGGCCAGAAAGGCTATAAATATCCATCGTGGATAGCCCAGGGGTACCAGGGCAATCAGGGCCATTTCCAGAACCATAAGGGCGGATGTGATCACCAACAGCTGTTTACGACCTAAAAGATCCGCAAGCGCTCCCGAGGGCACCTCTGCCAGAAAAATAGTCACTGCCCAGACAGTATTGAGCAGGGCAAATTGTTCCAGGCTCAATCCGTAATCAAGAAAAAGAATGGTAAAAACCGGGTAGTAAAACCTGGCGTTAAACAAAACACGAAACAAAATGAACCGGCGGATATTGGGCATTTGGCAAATGCTCATTAAAGAGAGGTGCCCAGGCGCTGTCTTTTTTTCTTTATCGATACTCACACGCCCTCCAACTGTTGGTAATTTCCTAAAAATGCGGCAGCGCAAGGGATCCGGCCGAACAAGAAAAATATCCCGCATGCAGATTTCCCCTCAAAGGGGTTCAATTCTGCTTTCCTTCTCACCTGCGAAAGAGAAATGCATTGGACTAATGCTGTTTTTTTTTCTATTATTTGAGCAATCATGCATATCTAGTGGATGTTTACCTGAATCCGTACCCAGCATAGGGTTCCTGAACAGCTGAAAGGATGTCTTAACATCGCTCACTGTTGAGTAGAACCCGCTGTCACGAATCCAGGGTTTATTCTCCGAACCCCGGAGGCCCCTGCAACCACCCAGCCTTGAAGAGCATTGCTCTTAAGCGTTGCCGCTATGATTTGCAGTGGTCGGATTAGCTATGACCATACGAACCAGAATTTTCAGCAGCTATACCCTGTTTCTCCTGATTCCGCTATTGGCAGCAGTCGGATTTGGTGGCTATCTCAACGCCAAACAAGCTCGCCAAGCGCTGGAACAACAGGCTCGTATTGCCGTCGACTCCGTTATCCAGTCTACCTTAAGCGCTGCCAACGCTTCACTTGCCCAAACCCTCAGAACCAGTACCACAACCAGTCTGCGAATTATCACATCGCTTTACGAGAAAAGTCGTTCAGGAGCCCTTTCTTTGGATGAAGCGCAGTGGCTGGCCAAAGAGAGTTTGAATGCTCAGCAACATGGTGCTGTCAGCCAACTTCTCTTACTTGATAACCAGGGAAAGATCCTGGTTCATCCCGATACGACACGCCTGCAAAGCCACTTGAACAGTGAGCTGCACCTTCGTTTGCGCGGAGCCAAAAACAATGCGCTCATCCATACATTTGCTGAAGGACAGGCCCCCTCAGTCTACTGCACTTCATTATTTTCTCCATGGCAATGGTCGATTATTGCCTTTTGCCCGACCAAGACCCTGGAGCACACAGTCCCCTTTGACGAACTCTCACGCACCCTTGCCCACCTCAGTGCCGGTTCACTTTCCGCACAACCTTTTATAGTAACTCCCCAAGGGCAGCTGCCCCTCACCCTTCCCTTAACACCTAAAAGCACATCCTCAGCTCAACAACTTAGCGCCCTTGGCAGGCAGATCGCAAAGCAGCAAAAGGGCACTCTGCACTGGAACCCAGGGGATCCTCTGGGCGAACGCATCCTTTTTTTGAGCCCAATCACCGAGCTCAATCTCATTGCCGGGGTGGCCATTCCCAGCTCACAGTTTGACATGCCAATGAGTCGGTTTATTCAGCAGGGCAGCCTGACTCTTCTTCCTTTGGGCTTACTGGCGTTGGCGATCAGTTACCTGCTGGCACAACGTATGAGCCACCCCCTACAACATCTGGCAGACCTTTTAGAACGACCGGAACAGGAACTGTTTAATAAAGGGAACCAGCATCATGGCTCAGAGGAATGTGGTCGCATTCTCAATTCCTGCAGACAGATGCTCAGCGCACTGAACAATCAGCAGCTCATGCTTGCCCAAGAACAGGAATCCAATGAATCTATTCAGCGTCAACTGCAACAGGAAGTCAGCATTCGCCAGGAAGCAGAACACAAGCTGGAAAACGAAAATACAACACGTAAAAGTGCGGAAAAATACCTCCTGCTTTTCAAGAACATCTTTGACAACGCCATTGAAGGTATCTATATCACCGACCCCCAAGGGCGCATTCTCACAACTAACAATTCATTTTCCCTGATTACGGGCTATCCGGCATCGGAAATTATTGGCCAACACCCCTCGCTTCTTGCTTCAACCCCACAAGTGGAACATTCTTTTAAAGCTATGTGGGAAAAACTTCCGCAAACCGGGTCCTGGTCCGGAGAGATCTGGAATCGGAAGAAAAATGGTTCGACCTGTCCCCAATGGCTTTCAGTCAGTGTTATTCGCAATGAGCGCCAAGAAATCACCCATTACTTTGCCTTTTTTCACGACATCACAGAACTCAAACGTAAGGAAAAGCAAATTTCTATCCTCGCCTACAGCGACGCGCTAACCAAGCTCCCCAACCGAGCTGCTCTGGAGCACCGCTTAACCAAAGCCATTGCCCGTGCCGGACGCGAACAACGAGCCCTGGCCGTCTTTTTCATCGATCTGGATAACTTCAAAAACATCAATGACTCCATGGGACATGACAAGGGGGATCAGGTCTTAATCGAGGTCGCGGAACGACTTTCGGGAACGATACGCAGCGAAGATACCCTTTCGCGTCTAGGCGGCGACGAGTTCATTTTGCTCAGTGAAAGCATCGATAACGAGGCCGCTGTTTTCAACCTGGCGAGTCGCATCCTGGCCTCACTGAAAAAGCCAGTCAAACTGCATCCTAACACTATCTACGTCAATGCGAGTATCGGCATTGCCCTCTATCCTGAGGATGGTCGCAGCTCACAGGAACTGATCAAAAATGCAGACATGGCCATGTATAAGGCAAAAAGCGAAGGGAAAAATAAATTTGTCATGTTCACCCAGGAGATGAACGAAAAACTGCTGAACCGTATCCGCATCGAGAACGCGATACGAAGCGGCCTCAAGCAACACGAGTTCACGGTGTTTTACCAGCCTAAAATTAACCTCATCAGCGAGCAACCCACATCTTTTGAAGCACTGGTGCGCTGGCGTAAAAACAGTACCATCGTCACCCCGGATCAGTTTATTCCCGTGGCGGAGGAATCTGGGCTTATCGACGAGATGAGTTTGTATGTTCTCGATGAAGTGTGTATATTTCTCACCAAAATCAAAGAACATAACCTGCTCCGCCTACCGATAAGTGTCAACATGTCCCCACGTACTTTTAACCAAAAAAATATTGTTGAAACCATTGATACGATCCTTGGAGCTCATCGCATTAACCATCGGCTGATTGAATTTGAGATCACGGAAACCACCGCCATGAAAGATGTGCAGCACTCTTTGGAAACCATGCACCGATTCCGCGAACGGGGCATTCGTTTTTCCATTGATGATTTTGGAACCGGTTACTCCTCCCTGAGTTACCTCAGTGAGATGCCGGTCTCAACGCTGAAAATTGACAAGCGCTTCATAAATGCCGCTGACACCAACAGCCGAAGCATCGTTTCCACTATCACCGCCATGTCCAAACAGATGGAGCTCAATGTGGTGGCCGAAGGAGTCGAAACCAGCGACCAGATCACCTGGCTACGTCAAATCGGTTGTAACGAGGTTCAGGGATATTATTTTTCTCGCCCCATGCCAGAGAATGACACCCTGCACTATATGACGATTTTTCAGAAAACGGATCAGGAGAAGCTCCTCGGCTCACCCTCGCCAGCTTTTTGATTTTCATGTCCCCTTCCACCACCTCTTTCGCGCCAAGGGGCGTCATGGTCTGCCCAAGTTGCAGCAAAATCCTCTCTCTGCCCAAATTACAACAGGGGCAGAGAGCCCTGTGCCCTCGCTGTGCCCGCCAACTCCGCCGCCATACAAACCACTCACTTCAAAAAGGGTTGGCTTTAAGCATCACCGGCCTGGTCTTCTTTCTCCCAGCTAACTTGCTTCCTCTACTCACTTTTTCCATCCTGGGGATCCACAGTCAAAGTTCGATTTTGCAGTCTTGTCTGCATATGTTTTCCAACTCTCAACTCGTAGTGGGCTCTGTCGTTGCCTTAACTACCATCGTCTTTCCACTACTGCTGCTTGTCTCACTGCTCCTGGTAACCTTTGGGTTACTCCAGGGAAGTAAAAATCCATACCTCACGCCACTGTTTCGCATCTATCATCACTTAAGTGAATGGGCCATGCTCGATGTCTTTTTGGTGGGCGTGCTCATTACCATTATCAAGATGTCACATATGGCATCGGTGTCTTTAAACGGTGGTTTTTTCTGTCTCGTTGGGCTGGTTGTCACCACTGTTGCAGCACAAAATGCTATTGATCCCCAACGTTTTTGGAAGCTGATGGAAACCAAGACCTCTGCTCGCATCAGCGTCCCCCTTTCCTCTATCCCTGAGGATTACCTGCTCTGCTCGTCTTGTTATAAACTCTTGCCCGCAGCGTATCAGCAAACCAGTAGCCATAGAGGGTGTCCCCGTTGTGGCCACACCTTACACCCACGCAAACAAAACAGTATTGCCCGTACATGGGCCCTCCTCCTTACGGCGGTTATTCTTACTCTGCCAGCTAATCTGCTGCCCATTATGGAGGTCGATACCTTTGGTATCCCCGAGCGTTCCACCATTTTGGACGGAATCATCTATTTTTTCCAGGATGGGTCGTATGGCATTGGACTTGTGATTTTTATCGCTTCAATACTGGTCCCACTTTTTAAAATCATAGGCCTTGCCATTATCCTGCTCTCCATCCATTTTCGCTGGCGTAGCTGGTTACGACACAAGGCCATTATGTTTCGCTTTATCGAGTTCATCGGACGATGGTCCATGCTTGATATATTCGTCATCACCCTGCTCTGCTCGCTGGCACAGTTTGGTTTTCTTTCCTCTATCTCCGCAGCCCCCGCCTCTCTGTATTTCACCGGCGTGGTTCTCTCCACTATGCTTGCAGCCTTGAGCTTTGACCCACGTCTTCTTTGGGATGCAGCTCAGGCTGCCGAATCGAAATAATTATATGGAACAACCCATTCTTCGTAAACGTCGCAGCCTCTCCCCCATCTGGATTTTACCCTTTGTTGCTCTTTGCATAGGTGGTTGGCTCCTCTACACCTCAATCCGTGATGCCGGGGTTGAAATCACTGTTCACTTCGAAGATGCCACAGGCATCACTCCGGGCAAAACCAAGGTGATTGTTCGTGGCATCCCTGTAGGCACTGTACAGAAGATCCACATCGACCCCAACATGCAGGGGGTAAGCCTGGTTATCACCATGGACAGTCAGGTCCGAGGCTCCCTGGTCAAGGACACGGCGTTCTGGATCGTTAAACCTGAAGTCTCAGCCGGTAAGATCAGCGGGCTTGACACCCTGTTTGGGGGCTCATATATCGGTATGCGAAAAGGGAGCTCAACGAGCTCGTCCACCTCATTTACAGGTCTCGAAGAGGAGCCCCCTGTTGATCTCAGTCTCCCTGGGCTACACATCATCCTCGAAACAGACACCCTTTATTCGCTGCAGCGTGGTTCAAACATTTACACCAAAAACTTGCAGATAGGTTACGTGGAGGATTACCTCCTTAAAAAAAATGGAAAGATCCAACTCAACGCCTTTATCGAAGCTCGTTTTTCCCACCTGGTTCATACCGGTACTCGCTTCTGGAACGCCAGTGGACTCAGCCTGACCGGAGACGTGCAAACCGGGCTTACCGTCAATGTGGAATCACTGGCTTCACTCATCTACGGCGGACTGAGCTGCGAAACGCCTCCGCCCCTGGTCGACACACCCCAGGCCACCAATGGCGCAATGTTTTCACTCTACAAAGATTTTGAAGAGGCAGAATACGGCATTGAGGCCTTACTCCAACTCAATAGTGGCGAAGGTATCGTAGCCGGCAAAACCAAAGTGATGTACCGCGGTCTCAAAGTCGGCGTAGTCAAGAGCGTTGATATCAACAGCGATTCCCTTCAAATTGTCTCGGCCCAGCTCCAGCTTGATCCACGCATGGAGCCTGCGCTCCGGGAAAACACCAAATTTTGGGCTGCCCGGCCTCAGGTCCAGCTTAGCGGCGTCAAGAACCTCGACACCCTGCTCACCGGTCCGTACATTACCTTTGAAATTGGGCAGGGGGGCAAGAGGACGAGCTTCATCGAAGAACCTGCGCCTGTCCAGACGGCTATCACTCGCCCTGGCACCAGCTTTACCCTGGTGGCAGCCAAAAGTGGTGGCATCAAAGCAGGAGCTCAGGTTTTATATAAAGAAATCAGCGTGGGTGAGGTCACAGAGGTCTCGCTCTCTCCAGGGGGCAAGCAGGTCTTTTTACACCTGATCATATATGCGCCCCACGATCTCCTAGTCAGCAAACGAAGTATCTTCTGGAAGCACAGCGGCTTCCAACTCGATGCAAGTCTCAGCCAGATTACAATGGAGTTGGGTTCGGCCCAGTCTCTGCTGGCAGGGGGCATCGCCTTTATGACACCACCGGGCAGAACGGTTGCAGCCATCGCTGAGCCCCCCACCCCCTTTACACTTTACCCCTCCTATAGGGATGCAATTAAAACCATTCCTGAAATGGAATTGCCCGGCCTTCGCCTGCATCTGCTCGCTCACACCGCGCCACGCCTCAACAAAGGCGCTCCAGTGCTTTTCAACAACATTGAAATAGGGGAAGTGCTTGGTTTTGAGTTGGCAGCTAACCGACGGGATACCGAGATTCATCTTTTGATCAAAAAAGACTATGAGGATTTAATACAGTCCACGTCGCGTTTTTATGCCCTTTCCCCCATCAGGGTCAACGCATCCCTCACTGGGGTCTCTCTGGAGACTGCGCCTTTCCATGCGCTTGTAAGCGGTGGTATCGGTGTAATTTCATCTGGCATACAACATGCTGCCAAAGCTCATCAATATTTTCCGTTCTACAGCTCCCTCCAAGAAGCCCAGGACGCTGATAGCCTCCGACTGCAGCTCCATTTTCCAGATGGCGAAGGAATCAGCGAAAGTACGGTAATTCGCCATCAAGGGATCAAGGTTGGTCGATTGTGTAAACTTCGTCTGGAGCCTGAAAGTGGCGCGGTGGAGGCCGAGGCCTGCGTGGATCCTTCCATGGCAACTCTTTTTCGGCGCAATTCACGTCTACGGCTGGTCCGGGCTCAAATCAACATCACCGGCATCAAGCACTCTGACACTCTGCTCAGTGGTGCCTATATTGATCTCAAACGGGGAATGGGTGCAAAGGTGACTGAATTCACGGTGCGCCCTCTCTCTCAGGACAGGGAACGCCCTCAAACCGGTCTGAATATTGTTTTGGAAACCGACAGCCTGGGCTCTCTGAAAAAAGGCAGCCCTGTGTATTACCGCCAGGTGCAAGTGGGTGAGGTCATCGGCTACCAACTTTCCCCCTCTGCCCAGAAAGTGTGGCTTGATGTGAACATTCAAGCACCCTATAATCGGATCATTCATACCCATACCCGTTTCTGGGATGCCAGCGGCATTAAGGTGAGTGGGGGAGTGCTTAGCGGCATGACCGTACGTACCGAATCGGTTGAATCACTTTTGGCAGGCGGTATTGGCCTGGCAACCCCGGAGAAGGAGACCATGGGGCCTCCGGCCTACCCCGATCAGCATTTCCCCCTCGCTCAAACCGTGGACGAATCCTGGCTTGACTGGCAGCCCCAGATGGAACTGAATCCCTGATAGAGGGTGATCGCTGGTCGTTCACTGATTCAATTTAAAATCGATCACTCAGCAGATAAGATTGCGTAACAGAAAAAAATGCATGCACCATTAACCAACCTGCTCTTCGACCTTGATGGTACCCTCACAGATCCCAAGGTCGGCATTACCCGCTCGATCCAGCACGCACTGGAGGCGTTGGGAGAAGAACCGCCCCATGCAGACAGCCTGGAATGGTGCATTGGCCCTCCCCTTGTCCACTCCTTTGCAGAACTTCTGCAAACAAACGACACTGAGCGTATTCAAGAGGCCCTGCACCTCTACCGAGAACGATTCAGCGCCACGGGGTTGTATGAAAATGCAGTCTATGAGGGGATTCCTGCTATGCTTGAGCAGTTACAACAACGGGGATTTCAACTCTTTCTGGCCACAGCCAAGCCGCGCATATTTGCCGAGCGTATTTTGCAGCACTTTAAGCTGGATCACTATTTCAGCCTCTGCTTTGGCGCTGAACTGGACGGACGCTTCACCGACAAGCCTTCACTGATTGCCCATATCCTTGAGCAAACAGGCGTAGTCCCCGAGGAAACCATGATGATTGGCGATCGCAGGTATGATCTTGAGGGAGGACAGGCGCACTGCTTGCGTACGGCTGCGGTGACCTACGGCTACGGCACCAGGGATGAGCTGGAAAGTGTTGGCGCTGATTTTTTCTTTGACTCTCCCGGGGAGATCAGCAGTAGGCTCGTCACTTGTTTTAACAGTGAATAAGTGTAACGAGCCCCCAGAAGTCCAAATCCCACGACGTGGTTCATTCCCCAAGAATAGAAAAATTTACCTGCAAGGTTTTGCCATCTATCGGTTGATGCTTATCGTGCTTCAGATCACATCATTTGCAGCAAGACCTAAGGAGTACTACACATGGGCAAACAACAGCGTACCTTTGGATTTTCTACCCGCCAACTCCATGCCGGACAGACGGCGGACCCCACCACAGGCAGCAGAGCGCTTCCCCTCTACCAGACGACCTCCTATCAATTTGCAAGTAGCGAACAGGCGGCCAACCTCTTTGCCCTCAAGGAGTTTGGGAACATCTATACCCGTATCATGAACCCGACAAGCGACGTGCTTGAACAACGGGTTGCCTCGCTTGAAGGGGGAATTGCCGGACTTGCCGCCAGCAGTGGTCATGGTGCCCAAACCCTAGCCTTTCTTACGCTCTGCCAGGCGGGCGACCACATTGTTTCCAGCAACAGTCTTTATGGTGGTACCTATAACCAGTTGCGCTATACCCTGCCCCGCTTAGGGATTGAAGTCAGCTTTGCCGACCCCACCGATCCAGACTCCTTTGCCCGTGCCATTCGCCCCAACACCAAACTGATCTATGGAGAGACCCTGGGGAATCCAGGATTGATCGTCTTTCCCTTTGCAGAAGTGAGTGCGCTTGCCAAAGCGGAAAACATTCCCCTGATGATCGACAACACCGTGGCCACGCCCTTTCTCTGCAGGCCTCTGGACTTAGGGGCCAACATCCTCACCCACAGTACCACCAAGTTTCTCAATGGCCATGGCACCAGCCTGGGAGGCATCATCATCGATGGCGGCAACTTTGACTGGAGCTCCGGCCGCTTTGCCAATTTAACCGAGCCCGACCCGTCTTACCACGGACTAGTCTACAGCAGTCTGGGAGCGCCTGCCTTTATTCTTAAGGCCCGGGTCCAGATGCAGCGTGATCTTGGTGTCTCCGCCTCACCCTTTAACAGCTGGCTCACCGTCCAGGGCATCGAAACCCTGAGCCTGCGCATGCAGCGGCATGTGGACAACGCCCAGGCTGTGGCAGAATTTTTAAGTGAACATAAGCAGGTCGCCTGGGTCAGCTACCCCGGCCTGAAAACGCACCCCAGCTACGAGCAGGTCAAACAATATCTGGAGCATGGGGCTGGCGCCATCCTCACCTTTGGCATTAAGGGGGGGCGTGAGGCTGGACAGCGCTTTATCGACAACCTCCAGCTCTTCAGCCATGTGGCCAATATCGGCGATGCCAAAAGCCTGGCCATTCATCCGGCCAGCACCACCCACTCACAGCTCTCTGAGGAAGAACTGAAAGAGGCGGGGGTGACCACGGATATGATTCGACTCAGTATCGGGCTGGAAGATGCGGAGGATCTGTTCTGGGATCTGGATCAGGCGATGACTGTGTAATCCAGGAGAGGAAATACAAGAGGGGAAAGGGCTCAATGCCCTTTCCCCTCTAACCTTTTTGCAACACACAAGGACAAAGGGACGCCTGTTAGGAGATGACCTCCACCGTCGCCAGTCCACGCATCCCCTGCAGGGCTTCCTGGGTGGATGCAATCTCCTCTGCATCCACCGTCTGCCGAATACGCTCCATCTCGATCATGGCTTCCTGGAATCTGATTCCCTCGGCAGCGCTGATCCACTCCAGCTGGAGCCGCTCTTTACGGATCCCGAATTTCTCCATTTTGCGCCACATACGCTGCACCCGTTTTTCGGTCCAGTGGTTGGCGTTAATGTAATGGCAATCACTGAGGTGGCAGCCTGAGATCAATATTGCCGGCACCCCTTGGGCAAAGGCATCCCAGAGAAATTTCTCGTTGACCCTGCCTGAGCACATGGTGCGAATCAAGCGGGTAGTGGTGGGGTATTCCAGCCGTGAGACACCGGCAAAATCAGCACCTGCATAGGAGCACCAGTTACAGGCAAACACAAGAATACGTTCTTCTGGTTTTTCTCCCAGTACTGCATGGATCTGCTCTAGAATCTGATCATCTGTGAAATGATGCATCTCAATGGCACCTTCGGGGCACTCGGCGGAACAGGTACCACAACCGGCACAGGCAGCGGTGGTCACATGGGCCCCGGTTTTGCCGATTCTATCCACGGTGATCGCGTTGTAGGGACAGACCTTGGCGCACAAACCGCAGGAGGAGCAGAGCTCCGGATTCACCTCAGCAGTGATCCCTTCCACAGTGAGTTTCCCCTGGTTCATCAGGATGCTGGCACGCATGGCCGCTGCCGAGGCCTGGGTCACGCTGTCTTTGACATCCTTTGGCCCCTCACTACACCCCGCAAAAAATATTCCGCGCGTGGCCGCATCAACGGGTTGCAGTTTGGGATGGGCCTCGAGAAAAAAACCATCGGGGTTACGCTGCAGGGCCAACATCTCCTGTAACTTTTTCAGCCCCTCAGGTGGCCGGACGCCGACTGCCAGCACCAGCATATCCAGCTCATGATGGTCGACCTCCCGGGTGTTGGGATTCTCTGCATGGACAATCAGGTTACGGGTGACAGGATCTTCTTCGACAGTTCCTGGTAAACCACGGATGTACTGGACGCCCATGCGTTTGGTGCGGCGGTACTGATCTTCAAAGCCTTTGCCAAAGGCACGAATATCGATATAGAAAACCTTGACCTCGACCTCCGGATAATGCTCCTTGATCATAAAGGCGCATTTGATGGTGTTCATGCAACAGACGTTGGAGCAGTAGGCCCCACCTTTCTGCAAGGAGCGCGAGCCAACACATTGGACAAAGCCGATGGAGCGCGGTCTTTTGCGATCCGTCATGCGAATCACCGCCCCACTGGTGGGGCCACCGGCATTGATCAACCGCTCAAACTCCATACTGGTGAGCACGTTGTCAAACCGGGTGTAACCATACTCATCAAGCCGGGTGGGATCGTAGATGTCCATCCCGGTGGCCATGATAATGGTGCCCACCTCAAAGCTCAACTCTTCATCGCTCATATGAAAATCAATGCACTGTTTTGCGCACTGCTCGACACATTTGCCACAGACGGTGGGATTATGCCCAAGGCACTTATCCATTTCGATGAGATAGGAGGAAGGAACAGCCTGGGGAAAGGGAGAGTAAATGGCCCGCCTCGAGGAGAGGCCCTGATCAAACTCATCGGGAAGGACGACGGGGCAGACCTTGGCACATTCACCACAGGCCGTGCACATATCCTCACGGACATAGCGCGCTTTTTTGAGGACCTTGACGGAAAAATTCCCCACAAACCCTTTAATTTCTTTTACTTCGCTCAGTGTCAACAGGGTAATGTTGGGATGACGCCCCACATCCGTCATCTTGGGCCCTAAAATGCAGATAGAACAGTCCATGGTCGGAAAGGTCTTATCCAACGCCGCCATGATGCCGCCAATACTGGGTTTCTTCTCCACCAGAATAACTTTTGTCCCGGCATTGGCCAGATCAAGGGCAGCCTGAATACCCGCAACGCCGCCACCGATCACCAGGGTTTTAGGAGTCACGGGAATCTGCGCCTCATGACAGACCTGCAACAGACGCGCGCGGGCAACCGAAGCGTGGACAAGATCACAGGCCTTATGTGTTGCCCCCTCCTTATCGTGCCCATGAACCCAGGCGCAGTGCTCGCGCAGATTGGCCATGTCCAGCAGGTAGGGATTTAAACCCGCCTCGGCAATGCATTGCCGGAAAGTGGGTTCATGCAACCGGGGTGAACAGGAAGCCACCACCACCCGGTTGAGCTTATGCTCGGCAATGTCCTCTTTGATCTGATTCTGGCCAGGCTCCGAACAGGTATAGGCGTTATGGCGAGACAAAACCACATCAGGCAGGGTCCCTGCATAATCGGCAACGGCGGCACAATCCACCACCCCGGCTATATTCAACCCACAGTGACACACATAGACCCCAATACGTAACTCCGTCTCTTGTTTCTCTTGCATACTCGTAACCGCCAGATTCGTTTCTTTGATGAAATCTCTTATAGTTAGCCTAATACCTGAATCCGTGATTCAGGTATTATTCAGCACAAAAGGTGTTTGTTATCACGGCAATGCCAATGTGTCAAATAGGTAAAATAAATCAAAACAAACACTTCTATTGCGAAACAACACATCTGTTTCACGGCCACGACTTCGCGCACACTCGAGATTTGCAGATGTCACGCAAAAAAAAAAGGGGCTGGACACTCTACAAAGTGTCCAGCCCCTTAAATCATAAAGGTTCGCCCTGGGGTAACCCGATCAGGTTTCCCTGTTCCTTATGGCATAACCGACTCTCCCCCCGCCGGTTCAGTACAATCCTCACTGACACCGCAGCTATCATCCTTCACACCTGGAATAAGCGAATTTGTCCCTGTACTGCTGACGCCACTCATACCAGATAAGGGGCTGAGAGGTTGAACCGCTGTTGGAACCAGGCTCTGCAGATAGCTGAAGATTTGACTTTCGCCCTTAAGGATCATCAGCCCAGTCTCCGTTTCAGCCATCAGCACCGGAATCTCTTTAATTCCCAATGCACTGAGCAGCCCCTTGTTGGCCGCCACTGAGTGATTTTTCCGGTAGCGCAGCTGGGGAAGATCAACCTTGCGCACAGCCTCATCCACCGGGTGAAAGGCAACGCTGATCCGAGCATTGGTCTTCAGCGCTTCGATGACCTTCTCACAGTGCGGGCAGGTCGAGGAGAAATAGAGATGATAGGTGGGGGTCGTCAGACTGCCTGGTCGCTCGGCCAGAACACCGTCAGAGAAGGATGCCTGGTTGCTGCTCGGCTGATGCAGCTCCAGGGACGCAAAGGAAAGGCTTGCGGCAGCAAAGATGAGAACGCCTGCTACCAGCTGCCGGGCGCCTAAAAGCAGATTCAACAAAACAATAAAACAAAAGATGCCGATGCAGTAGGTGCAGAAGGTCTGGGCGATCAGGTACTGAAAACTGACCAGTACTCCTTCGGCCGCAAGCCCGGCTAAAAGGATATTGTTGATAAAGACAGGTACTCGCCGTTTACTCCCCCGGGCGGCTGCGATGCCCCAGTACACTATCTGAAAAAAAAGCAGGCCCGCCCCGTTGAAGACAAGCGGGGAGACCCGGGTCAAGCGCTCCACCACCTTGCAGCCATCATTGAGGCAGAGAGGTGCGCCTTGGTAGAGGCTAAAACCTATCTGGGCAGCAATCAGCAGGCTGGCCACCAATGCCAGAAACTGGGCCACCTGCAGCACGGTATTTTTTCTTTTTATCATGGGCTACAGCTCGTTTGCGCTAGGAAAAGCCTCAATCCGTGACAGCTTCTTATCACCGATAAACGACACGAATTAAGACAGAAAATTGCTCAGAGCCCAAGAAGGCCCTGAAAAAAACAAGGCCTTTATAATGCTGCATTCTCCTGGCGGTGTCAACTCTGCTCCGCAGGCTCACGGATTCCGTTCCAGTTCGCGGACACGCCGAAACAAACTCTCTGCCTGATACGAACTGCGAACAAAGGGTGCAGCGGCAACGCTACCAAAGCCCAGGGAAAGCGCATCATGCTCCAGTTCAGCAAATTCTTCCGGAGGCAGATACCGTTCAACCTCAAGATGTTCTTTTGAAGGCTGCAAATACTGGCCGATGGTCAGAATATCACAGCCAACTTCGCGCAGGTCTTCCATCAGCTGCACAAGCTCTTCCCTGCTCTCGCCAAGTCCCACCATGATGCCGCACTTGGTGACGACCTCCGGGGCCAGGGCTTTTGATTGACGCAAGAGCTCAAGACTCTGCCGGTAATTGGCCTGGGGCCGCACTCTCGGGTAGAGCGAGGCCACGGTCTCCAGGTTATGATTGAGCACCTCGGGACGTGCCGCAAGCACCTGTTGCAGCGCCTCTCTGTTTCCCTGAAAATCGGGAATCAGTAGCTCGATGAGCGTTGTTGGATTGAGTTCGCGAATCGCCTGAATGGTCGCTGCAAAATGGGCCGCCCCACCGTCTTCCAGGTCATCGCGGGTCACCGAGGTGAGCACGCAGTAGTTCAGCCCCATGGTCTGGACCGCCTCTGCCACCCGCCTAGGTTCATCGGGATCCGGCTCCCCTTCAGGCCCAGTTGCCACTGCACAGAAACGGCAGTTACGGCTGCAGTGATCCCCCAGAATCATGAAGGTGGCTGCCCCCTTGCCAAAGCATTCAAACTGATTGGGGCACATGGCCTCCTGACAGACCGTGCTCAGACACTGTTTTTTGATGAGGTGGCGAATGCGCTCGTATTCAGGCCCTGAGGGAAGTTTTCGCTTGAGCCAGCGAGGCTTTGCTTGACGAGTCATGGGAGAACAGGCTCCTTGAGCAGGGAGGCGAGCTGCTGCACGCTGTGCTCTTCCAGCTCCAGAGAAAAGAGTAATGCAAGATGATGCTGTAACCGTTTTTTGACTGCTGCCATGGAACAGTTTTCCGCTCCCTGTACAGCCAAGGAGGTCATCTGCACCCCGGATAGGCCGCAAGGATTGATCCAGGCAAAGGGGGTGAGATCAAGGTTCACATTCAGCGCCAGCCCATGAAAGCTAACCCCATGGCGAATGGCGATTCCGATACTGCCCAACTTGTTATTGCCGATCCAGACGCCGTGATTTCGTGCATCCCGGCCAGCCTCTACCCCAAAGTCCGCAGCCAGACGCAGCATGAGCTCTTCCAGCAGCTCAACGTATGCACTGACGCGAAGATATCGCTTTTTCAAACGCAGAATCGGGTAGAGCACCAGCTGCCCCGGACCGTGGAAGGTGACCTCACCACCACGTTCAATGGGTACAACCGCGATGGAGCGCTCCGCCAGAAAGGAACCGGTGACGCCCAGGTGGACACGGCTGGCGTTGCGCCCCATGGTGAAAACGGCCGGATGCTCCACACAGAGGAACTGCTCCTGCTGGAGCAATCCCTCGTGCAGCGCCTTGGCCAGTTGGACCTGGAGCTTATGCACCTCCTTGTAGGGCCTCAGCCCCAGGTCGACAAACCCGACACGATCAGTCATGAACCCTCAATCCTCAGCCAGAGGCAGACCGATCAGGCAGGGGCAACGGGCCGCCTGGACCTCATCGAGCCGGCGCACCTTGGTCCGCTGGGGAGCCTGTTGGAGCAACTCAGGCTGCTCTTTGGCCTCCTGGACGATGGTCTTGAGGGTGGCAATGAACTGATCGATGTCTTCCTTGCACTCACTCTCGGTGGGTTCGATCATCATGGCCCCATGGACAACCAGGGGGAAGTAGATGGTTGGCGGATGATAGCCGTAATCGATGAGTCGTTTGGCCATATCCAAGGTGGAAATCTTATCCGCCTGCTGGTTCTGATCGGAAAAGACGCACTCATGCATACAGGGACGATCATAGGGCAGATGCAACACCCCCTTGAGCTGCTCTTTGATGTAGTTGGCGTTGAGTACCGCCAGCTGGCTCGCCTGCTTCAGCCCATCCGCGCCCATGGAGAGAATATAGCTGTAGGCCTTGACCAACACCCCAAAATTGCCGTGGAAGGCATGGACCCGCCCAACGGAGAGGGGCAGATTCTCTTCCAGTGCGTAGCCTTCTTCTGTCGCAACCACCCGGGGTACGGGCAGGAAAGGTTCCAGCTCTTTGGTCAC
Source organism: uncultured Desulfobulbus sp. (assembly GCF_963664075.1). NCBI lineage: Bacteria > Pseudomonadati > Thermodesulfobacteriota > Desulfobulbia > Desulfobulbales > Desulfobulbaceae > Desulfobulbus > uncultured Desulfobulbus sp. The sequence goes on along the minus strand of NZ_OY760916.1, from coordinate 294,184 downwards.
GCAGACGGGACCGGCACCGGGACCACCGCCACCGTGGGGGGTCGAGAAGGTCTTGTGCAGGTTGAGGTGAAGCACATCGATGCCGCATTTCTTGGCATCCATTACCCCCATCACCGCGTTCATATTGGCGCCATCCCCATAGACCAATCCACCCTGGGCATGGACAATGTCGGCAATTTCCCGCACCCGCTCTTCAAAAAGGCCGAGCGTATTGGGGTTGGTGAGCATGATCCCGGCGGTATCCTCATCCATGAGCGAGGCAACCAGTTCAGGATCGAGCATACCATCGGCCCCGGATTTGACCGCAACCGCCTTATATCCACAGAGCGCGGCCGAAGCGGGATTGGTTCCGTGGGCGGTATCCGGAATCAGAATCTTATGGCGCTGATGCCCCTTGTGCTGATGATAGGCATGAAAGATGAGCATACCGGTCAACTCACCATGGGCACCGGCTGCCGGTTGCAGGGAGACTGCATCCAGTCCGGTGATGGTGGCCAGAAACTGCTGCAGCTCAAACAAGAGCTGCAAGGTCCCCTGGCTCAAGCTCTCTTCCAGCATGGGGTGGGCTGTCGCAATGGCCGGCGTTGCCGCCTGGCGCTCATTGGTCTTGGGGTTGTATTTCATGGTGCAGGAACCAAGGGGGTACATGCCGCTGTCCACGCCGAAGTTCCATTGGGAGAGCCGGGTATAGTGGCGGACCACATCGACCTCGCTCAGGTCCGGAAAATCAACTTCACTCCCCAAGAGATTGTCCGCAAGCGTTGCTGAAGGGACGTCGCTCTCCGGCACCGACATGCCCATGCGCCCCTTTTTTCCCTTTTCCCAGAGAAGAGGCTCGTTGAAGATCAGGCCACCGGTTCCGAGAACAGTGTTGGCTGCTCCTGTTGGCTGTTGCTCGCTCATGCTGCCACCTCCGCGACGATGGTATCCATGGTTGCTTTATCAATGGTTTCGGTGACGCAGAAGAGGTAGGCACCGGCCAGTTCAGGATACAAGCCTTCGAGTTCCAAACCGGCGACAATACCTTTTTCCAGCAGCTTTTTGCGTTTGGCAGCAAAATCACCGGGCAACCTGACCACAAACTCATTGAAGGTGGGGGCCGCAAAGACCAGGCTGCCACCGGCGGCAAGCAGTTGTCCTTTGAGGTACTCGCTCTTATCATAGTTCACCCGGGAAAGCTTGCGCAGTCCGGTTCCGCCCAGAGAGGCCATATACATTGCAGCGGTCATGGCACAGACACCCTGGTTGGAGCAGATATTCGAGGTCGCCTTTTCACGACGAATATGCTGTTCGCGGGTGGCAAGGGTCAGCACGTAGCCGCGTTTGCCGTCCAGGTCTTTGGTCTCCCCCACCAGTCGTCCGGGCAAATTTCTGGTGTAGGCCTGTTTACAGCCAAACATGCCAAGCCCCGGTCCGCCAAAGGAAGGTGCAATACCAAAACTCTGGCCTTCACCACAGACGATATCCGCACCGCAATCCCCAGGATTTTTCATAAGCCCATAGGCAAGCGGCTCAGAAAAACAGGCCACAAAGAGGGAGCCCGCATCGTGAATGGTGGTCGCGGCCTGCTCAAGCTCTTCAATCACCCCAAAAAAGTTGGGTGACTGCAGGGCCACAGCGGCAATATCGCTCTGGTTATTGAGGCTGCCAAGATCAGTCCGTCCATCAGCACCCAGTTCGAGTTCGACAATCTCATAGCTGGTGGGACGCAGGTAGGCCTTGACCACCGCCCGATAATGGGGATGAATCGCCTTGGAGATCGCCACCTTTTTCTTCTTTTTGGCGATGCGCAAGCCCATGAGCAGGGCCTCGGCCAGGGCTGAGGCACCGTCGTACATGGAGGCATTGACCACATCCACACCAAGAAGACGCGCGGTCAGCGTCTGGTATTCAAAAATGCCCTGCAGGGTCCCCTGCGCCATCTCCGGCTGATAGGGCGTGTAGGCGGTGAGGAACTCAGAACGGCTTGCCAGGGCGCGAATGGTCTCGGGGATGTAGTGGCGGTAACTGCCTGCACCGATCAGGACCTTTCCCTCCTCGCCGATTGCCATTGAAGAGGCAAGCGCACGCATATGATCGTTGAGTTGCCACTCGCTTTTGGCAGCGGGCAGGTCCCAGGCATTGGTCATGCGACACGGCTCAGGCACAGAGGCAAAAAGCCCGTCAAGGCTGTCCACACCGATCGCCGTGAGCATATCACTGATATCTTCAGGAGTATGGGGCAAATAGCGCATAGGTCACCTTTGTTATTCTTTGAGCATTGCCAGGTACGCGGCAGCCTTGTGCAGTGCATCAAACTCAGCGGGGTTACTGGGTTTGATCTCAAGAATCCAGGCACCGTAGGGATCCTCATTGATCAGCTCGGGGTTGTCTGTCAGGGCCTCGTTGACTGCCACGACCTCACCAGAGAGGGGCGTATAGAGCTCGGAAACGGCTTTAACCGACTCCAGGGTGCCGCACTCATCTCCCTTTGCAAAGCTGTCGCCGACTTCGGGCAGCTCAACAAAAACGATATCGCCCAACTGATCCTGCGCGTAATCAGAGACACCGATACGGAAGGTCTCTCCCGTTTTTTGGGCCCATTCGTGATCATCGGTGTAGCCGAGGTCCTCAGGCAGCAACAATTCATCGATTTCTTTCATGGCTATTCTCCTTTATGCGTTGAGCATGGTCTTCATGGGTTTGCGAGCGGTGCGGTCGGGGCGTATATCGTCGCGGACCTCGACCTTGAGTTTACGTTTGCCATCGGTGAGGATAACCTCACTGCCGATAGCCATTTTTTTCTTGAGACGAACAAAGCCGCAACAGAGTCCTCGTGGCGTGAAGGATTCCGGCCGCCCGGATTCAACCGGGGTTGCCAGACTGATAATGGTGCCATCCACACGATCAATGGCCATGTCGGTGGTACAGGTCAAGATTGTGCCGATCTTCTCTCCATCAACCGTAGTCACATGGGCCTTGTCGTTCAGAGTAATTTTGCGGGGATCAAAACCGGCAAAGGGCTGGGTAAACTCCACCTCTTGAGCCGCTTGCAGGGCGGAAAATCCAAGACAGTTTTTGGTGAATGAGGAACCACTCTCATCCAGGGGGAGCACAAAAAGCCAGGGATTTTCTGCAAACAGCCAGGGGCCGATATCCTGGTGAGAGAGGGGCAGACCGGCACCGGCACGTAGGGAGTCACGGGCTGCCAGCCCACAGGCAATGATCCCCTCTTCTGCACCAACGGCCAGGAGTTCGTCCCAAAGACGCTCCACATGTTCCGGGGCGATAAAGAGCTCAAAGCCAAACTCGCCGGTATAGCCGGTGCGGGAGACCATCAGCGGGGTACCGTCTTTGAGGGTAACACTGGTCGAGGGCAGTTCTTCAGGTGCAAAACTGCCTTTGAATGAAAAATAGACCATTTTTTCAAAGACCTGGTCAGCACCCTGAAGCAACCGGCTGAGAATGGCAGTGGCTTTGGGCCCCTGAATATCGATTTTTCCGATCTTGTCAGTCCAATCGATTACCTGCGCCGCATCACCAAACTGATTCTGAGACTGAAGATGGCTGGCAATGGGCCCGCCCATGGAGGCGTTAACCACGATCATATAGTTATCGCCACTACACTGGTAGACGATGGCATCGTCAATAACACCACCATTCTCATCAAGAAATACGCCATAGACGCAGCGTCCGCTCGCCAGCGGTCCCTTCTGCGGCCCGATACACCGATCCAGATCTTTTGAAAAACAGGCCTGAAGCAAGGCATGGACCTTAGGTCCCTTCAGGGTCAGCACAGCCATGTGGGTGGTATCAAAGAGACCGGCTGCGTTGATCACAGCCAGGTGTTCAGCCTTGGCTCCTGCCGGATACCAGAGCGGCATGTCATATCCGCCAAAGGCGGCCATGTTGGCGTTGTGCTCAACGTGCCAGGAGTGCAGCGGTGTGGTTTTCATGAATTTTTCTCCTTTTACCCTTCGGCCTTTACAGGTAAACAACTGTTTTTCTTCACTGTACGGGAACAGCGATCCTGATCTTCACTGCCCAGCATGGGTTGACTGGTCAGCGGTACCTTCAGATTAAAGCTTTTATAAGCGACAAAAGTCTCAACCGAGCGAACATTGTCGATGGTGGCCACCTCTTTGGTAAAAAATTCAAGCAGGCCAAAATCCTTACTGAGCATGGCTGTGACGATCAAATCAAACTGGCCGGTAACCACACAGACGGAAATGACTGATTTGAGCTTGCTGAACTCCTCTCCTTTTTTAACCAGATCCATCCCCTTGACCCTGACGCCAACCATAATAATCTGCTGATCGGGCAAGGCTTCGGGATTGACCAACCCGGAGATGGAGAGCACCCCCTCATCCATGAGCTTTTTCACCCGTGAGCGCACCGTCCCCTCTGCCAGAGAGAGTTCTTCAGCGATCTTCTTGTAGGAAGCACGGCCGTCTTTGAGTTGGTTAATTATAGCGAGACTGGTGGCATCGATCAACATACAGACCCTCAAGGAAAATTATTTATACACACAACAAAACTACGAAAAAATAATAATCCTGTCAATATTCTTATCTATTTCTAACGAATCCATCAATATCGGGAAAGACTCAGAGCAGAAAAAAAAAGCCTCGACCGAAAATCGGCCGAGGCTTGGAAACTACTGAAAATGAAGAATAATTATTTGATAGCCGCCAGAGCCGCATCATAATTCGGCTCCTGGGTAATCTCCGGAACCTGCTCGGTATAGGTGACTTTACCCTCGGCATCCAGGACGACAATGGCACGGGAAAGCAGCCCAGCCAGAGGACCGGTGGTAATGGTGACACCATACTCTTTGCCAAAATCAGGTGAGCGAAAAACCGAAAGCGACTCAACGTTTTTCAGGCCATCGGTTTCACAGAAACGAGTGTGTGCAAAGGGCAGATCAGCGGAGATGCAAAGAACGACAGTGTTCTCGTTTTCACCGGCAACCTTGTTAAAATTACGAACCGAAGCCGCACACACCGGTGTATCCACACTGGGGAAGATATTGAGCACTACTTTTTTCCCTTTATAGTTAGCCAGTCCCACATCGGCAAGCTCCGTTGTAACCAGAGAGAAATCCGGTGCTGCAGATCCAACTGCGGGGAGTTCGCCGATAGTGTCGATAGCATTTCCTTTCAGGGTAATTTGGGCCATGATTTGTCTCCTTTAATTGGGATGTTGTCTCAGTACTGCTCAATTATTTTTTGAACTGTTACAAACGGCTCACGAATAAAACACTGGAGAAGTCGTCCCTCTTAATTTGCTTGCGAGGGTAACCTGTCAATGCTGCACAGGATAATCATTCTCTTTTAGGAGTAAAGTACTAACTGCAACAAAAATCACTTTTTAAACAAATTATTTATTGTAAGGAAATCGAAGGGGTAAGGAAAAATTCCGAGCTAGTTTCTCGGTGGAAATCATCGCGAAAGCATAATTCAGGACTTTTTCTTGGCCTGACAGCGAGAACAGATGCCGTGCACCACCACGCTGGTGCGGTCGACCTCACCGAGCTCATTGAGCTCCCCCGGTAAAGGTACGGTATCAAAGGCGGGCCAGAAAAAATCAAAGACCTGAAGACACTCATCACAGAGAAAATGGTGATGTCGTAATCCAAGAGCTTCATAACGGGCCTGGCTGGAAACAGTTTCCAGACGATGCACCAGACCAAGTTTTTCAAAGGTAGCCAGGGTACGGTAGACCGTGTCCAGGGAAAGCGATGGCAGCGATTTCTCCAACCGTTTGTACAGGGCCTCTGCAGAGGGGTGATCGTGCGACTTAATCAGCTCCGTGTAGATGACCAGACGCTGATGGGTCAGTTTGAGCCCTGCATCTTTACAGATTTGCTCGAAATGGTGGAGTTGCTGCTGGTGCTTTTTTTCTGCCATACGATCTGGTTGCTCAAACTCAACATGAAGAAACGCTTAGGAACTATAAACGCATTTGTGATGAGAATTCATGGTAAAGGGAAAAAATGTCTCTTGGAAAGATTACTCTGTTCCCAAAAAGGAAATATGACTCTTTACTATCTGGTAATTCCCATCCCGTCAATGACGAATTCCTCTCAGGCAAACCAGTCGTTTTTAGGTCACTGCGTGGCAGTATGTAAAGAGCTACTGATAAAATATGACAGGGTGAGGGAAAAAATATTTTTCCCCTCACGATAGCTGATCATATCCACTTTCTTTCAGATTTGACCATCAATCCTTTCCAATAACTCCTCGATATCCTTGCTTGCCCGCATGGAGGTAAGCCAGCTCTGCGGAATAGCCTCCCAGCCCAAAGTCGCCCCGAGGATCATGCCCACCACCAAACCACGGGCAGCAGAATCGCCACCGGCCATAACATTTTCAACCAGCGCCGTTTTAAGATCATCGGGGTAACGCAAGATAAGATGCACAGCTCCAGGAAGTGCTGCGGCAATACCGCACATCTGGCCATACTGCTTGATCACCGTGCGGCTTTCTTTGTTTGCAGAATCAAGGGCGCTGCGAAGCCGAATATCAAGATCCAGATCATTGACGCCTTCCTCAAGCGCCGCTTCCACGGCTGCAGCCGGGGTTGCCCCTGCAAGCACCTGCACAACAACACGGGCAAGAAATTCTGCACCTGCCAGGGTCGCCGGATTGTTATGGGTGAGCAGGGTTTGCTCACGCACAGCGGAAAGCAAGCCATCCAAATCCCCCGAGTAGCGGTAAACAAGCGGAGCAATACGGGCGGCACCACCAAGATCTGAGGATTTCGATCCGCACTGGTCAAGGGACAGCCCTTGTGCTCTATTTTCCAGGGTGGTTTTGGTGGCCTTATCCAGGTAGCCGGAATAGTCCGCAAACAATGCCTGCCATTTTTCGAAAAAATCTTTTTGAGAAAACCCACCAAAATCAGCGATGGATTCCAACAACACCATGGTCTGGTCACCGTAGTGGGTAAAGTCGCCCCGCTCCTTCCTCTTATGAAAAGAGCTCTCATCCGGTGCACTAAGTTCCTCTACCCGTCCAAACTTTTGATCAATCTGGGATGTATCATACATCCAGTGGGCCCCAAGAGCCAGAGAGTCGGCGGCCAATGAAGCAAGTACCATAGCTTTGAGCGGGGTTGTCATCTCAATTCCTCCCTACAGTAGACGAGCATTGATGAGCACCTCAATCCATGACAGTGGATGAATGCTCAAGGATTCCAATAATAACACCAATAGGAGCACTTCCATCGAATGTCAAACAGGACGCTTAACTCTTGCCTCTAAAAAACCGATAAAGACTCTGGTGCCACATGGAAAAACAGAAAAGACCAGGCACCAATAAGAGAAGGCTTCGAGCAGAGCCCTGTCCAGGAAAGACGGGGCGCAAGAGTCCTTTATACTTTTTTTGATAACCAACGGAGGAACAATGTACATCACAGCGGCCGCCCTCAGCATGGATGCGTCGCAAACCTACAAGGAAGTGGAACAACGATTCAGTGGACTGACAAGCACAAGCGGAGCATTAACCGGGCAATCTGATGGATTTGGCATTCACCTGGCCTCCATGCTTACCAGTTCTCAACAGACAACCATTAACTGCCATTCTGAAATCTGCCAGACAGAAGGAACCGCGCCTGCCTCAGAAGAATCAGGCGTCTCCAGTCAACCCGAAACAGTTGTGCTTAAACAGATGACCGAACACCTCACCGGGCAATCGGTCCGCATTCAGGCCCTGCAAAGCTCTTTGACGAGCAACACCGTTCTTGAAGCACTACAGGGAACCCCCTTCATGCCCACGGAACAATCAACCCTCTTTTTTACCAGTGGCAGGGTGTATAGCGAGGCAAGCTCTCTACTCTTCTCTGCCCAGGGGAATGTGCAAACAGAGGATGGTCGAGAGATCAGTTTTGATATGGGCCTCTCGCTTCAGCAGGACACCGTGGCGGTGACCACCAGTTCTTTTGCAACCGATGTCCTCTTTATCGACCCCCTCGTACTCCAGTTCGATCTGGACTCTCCCTTGCTCTCCGACACCAGCTTTCTTTTTGACATCGACTGTGATGGAGAGCTTGAGGATCTTGCCTCTCCGGGGAGCGGCTGTGGCTTTCTCGCCTTTGACCAAAACGGTGATGGCACGATTAACGACGGATCAGAGCTCTTTGGACCGGAAAGCGGTTCCGGCTTTGGAGAACTGGCCGAGCTGGACAGCGATGCCAATCTCTGGATCGATGAAAACGATCCCATCTTCAACCAACTCTCCATCTGGAGTAGAGATGAAACGGGGGCGGAACAACTCCTCTCCCTTAAAGAGGCAGGGGTCGGCGCCATTGCCCTGACCCATGCGGGGACCGGCTATCAGCTTCGGCGTGAAGACGGCTCTGTCTCAGGGGTTATCGGGGCTGAAGGGATTTTTCTCACCGAGGAAGGTGAGGTGCGCCCCATGCAGGAGGTAGAGCTGGCCCTCGATACAAAGGAGACAAGTAGCCAGGCAGATGAGGGCATCGATGCCTTTTGGGCAGAGGCAGAGCAGAACCATACTGCCCTGCAGTCCCTGCGGGATATAATTGGCATGCAACGGCTGCGGCTAAAAATGATGCTCACTGGAAAAAATTTGCAGGGCCTGACAGAGGCCAACAGTCAACAGCAACGCTTTTTTGACTGGCTGCAGCAACAAACCCAATGGCACCAGGATCTTGACGCACGTCTGGAGGCAAGCCAAGAGCAAGACACCAATTCGTTACTGACGTAATGAAGACTCTGCCTTGATCAGGAATCGGTTCAGCCCAGCTGAACCGATTCCTCCTGAGCAGCCGCCTGACGCAGATGCTCGACAAAGGCCGTTGCCACCGGTGAAAGTTCACGGTTTTTACGCTGCAACAGATAGATAGGACGCCGAGCCGCCTCATCGTCAATATCAATGGCGACCAGGGTACCGCATTTCACATCCTGGGCCACCGAACGTGAGGAAATAATCGCCACTCCCAGCCCGGCCTTGACAGCCTCCCGCACAGCCTCATTCGATCCCAGAACGGCCACTTCCTTCAACTCAGATTCACGAATGCCATTCTGCTCAAACATCTTGGCGACAACCCGCCGGGTTCCGGAGCCCTGTTCCCGCTGAATAAAGGGGAGTTTGGCCATATCAATAACGGTGACATTTTTTGCCTCTGCCAGGGGATGGAGGGGAGCGACAGCAAGGACCAGAGTATCGGAGAAGGCCGCAGTCCACTCGAGTCCACGCTCGTTCCAGATGGCCCCGACCATGCCCAGATCAATACTTCCCTCAACGATCAGTGCTGCCACAGCACGGGAGCTGTTCATCTGCATCACCGGCTTGACCTCACGATAGCGGCTACAGAAAGACCCGATCACCCCGGGAAGAATATAGGCGCCGGGAATAGTGGACGCACCAATGCGCAACTCGCCGCTGAGGTCCCCATTATAGCGGGCGACCGCCTGCAAGGCCTCCTGTTGCAGCTGGGTCATGCGCACCGCATAACGGTAGAGTACCATGCCAACCGGAGTGGGCTCGACCTCGCGCCCGAGTCGGTCAACCAGTTTCAGCCCCAGTTCTTCTTCCAGATTTCGAATGTGTTCACTGACTGTGGGTTGAGAGAGGAGGGCAGCCTCTGCAGCCTTGGTAAAACTTTTCAGTTCAACCACCTTACGAAACACATCCAATTTTCTGATATCCATCCTCTACTCCTGGTTTGATTGTGGGGAGGGTGTTGTAATCTTATGAGATAACCCAGAATAACGAATAACCTGCCTGCCGGTGGTTCGCAAGAAAAGTTCCAGGGGGGAGCAGAGAATCAGCTGCTGCTTCGCCCGGGTTATACCTGTATAGAGCAGTTCTCGGGTCAATACCGGCGCATCCTCCTGGGGCAGGAGCAGCAGGACCTGATTAAATTCCGAGCCTTGTGATTTGTGCACTGTCATGGCGTAGGATGTCTGCCAAGCAGGCAATTGGGCCAGGGACACGGAACGCAGTGTTCCATCTTCCTGTTCAAACCAACCACGCAGCCCCCCCTGGTCATCGGGCCAGAGGACACCGGTATCACCATTGAATAGCCCCAGGGCGTAATCGTTGCGACTGATCAAAATGGGTAGCCCCGCATACACCTGAGCTTCAGGGCTAATGAACTGTTGCCTGCGCAGCTGCTGCTCCACCAGTTGGTTCACTCCGGCCACACCGGACGTCCCCTCGCGAAGCCCACAGAGGATCCGCCCTTGTGTTAGCGCCTCCAGCCTTGTTTTGGGAGAGTCGGCAGCGAAAAACGGCTCAAGAAATTGGAGCAGGATATCGCGATGGGCTGTCCCCTTTCCGGAAGCCGTACTCGCCGACCAGCGTACATCCGGCCAGCGCGATTCAAAAATTTCGCGAACGTCTTCCTGGCTACCACGGTTGACGGCCTGGGCCAGAGCCCCAATGCCAGAATTTTCAGCAAAGCGCCTGCTTTTCTGCAACAGTACCAGAGAATCGTCCAGGGGCCGGGGGACACTTGTTGCCTGCGGAATCCCCTCCCCCAGCAGTGGCACCAGCCTTTCCACCTGGACAAGAGACCAGGCCACACCTCCCGGTCCGCAGATATCGGCAAAGAGATTGCCTGCCTCTACAGAGGCCAGCTGATCCCGATCACCTAAGAGCAGCAGGCGACAGCGGGCGGGCAGTGCCTCCAAAAGTGCTGCCATCAGGCTGACGTCGATCATCGAGGCCTCATCAACCACCAGAAGATCGAGATGCAGAGGATTATGCCGATGAAAGCGAAAAGATCCATCCCGCACCTGAAACCCTAAAAGACGGTGTAAGGTCTGCGCTTTGAGATCCAGTCTTGTCTCTCCCCCCAGGGCAAGCTCAGATTTGGCCTGGCCAATGGACTCCTGCAAGCGAAGCGCCGCCTTACCCGTTGGGGCCACCAGGGCCATGCGCAGGGGCTGGCAGGCCAACTCTTGGACCAAGGCGAGAATGCGGGCCACGGTGTAGGTCTTTCCTGTCCCCGGCCCGCCTGAGATCACCACCAGCGATTTCGAAAGGGCAAGAGCCGCTGCAGCCCGCTGCCAATCGATGGCAGTCGAGTGTATCGGAAAAAGCTGATCTAAAAGAAGACGCGCTCTTTCCTGATCGTATTGCTCCAGAGGCAGGACCTGTTGAGAGCGCTCTCTCAGGAACTCAGCAATAATCAACTCACAGCGATGATAGCGGTAAAGAAAGAGTTTCCCGTCATGTTCGAGAATCAGGGGCAGGTGTGCAGTTCCTTCCCCCACCAGAGAAGAGTTCTCCAGTTGTTGCTCTAGGGACTCCTCGTCATCCGCCCACTCTACGGAAATCCCCAGCTCAGCAAGCAGCGAGGAAACCTCAGACAGCGGCAGGCAGGTATGTCCCTGCCCTGCAGCCCAACTAGCAAGGCTTGCCAGCAGGGGTACGGCGGAAGATTTCTGTGGTTCCAGTCGTTCCATGAGTCGGCCGACCTGGAGATCAATCGCGCGTAGACCAGAGGACCGTTCGAGTTCACGCCAGTCAACAGCCATCATTCTCCTCCCTGGCAACAGCGATCAAGTGCTTCCACAAGCTCCCGCGTCGGCCGGTAGGAATAGACGCCGCTTTCCGGTGGCCCATCCGGGCTCATGCCGCGTAGGAAGAGATAGTACACATGCCCAATATGTTCATCATAGTCGTACGCACGCACCCGGGTCTTGAGAAAACGGTGTAAAGCTATAGTATAGATAAGTAATTGCAAGTGATACTGATGACTTTCCATGCAGGCCAAGAGAGAATCGGGGCCATAGTCGCCAAGACTTGCGCCTAAATAGTTTGATTTATAATCAACAATACAATAGCGCCCCTGATGACGAAAAACCAGATCGATGAACCCCTTCATCAAGCCTTGAAGAGTGGAGGCAGAGAGCGCCAGGGGCGTGAATCCGACTTGATGCAACAGGTCATTAAAGCGGGCCACCTGCACCTGTTCCAGGGGAAAAAGAAAATTCAGCTCGTTGATGCGTGCCTTCGCGGTGAGTTGCCGCAGAGGGCAGGCTCCTGGAAGTTCCACCGCCAGTATATCGCTCAGCCAAGATTGAAGCCCCTCCTGCCAACGAAGATCAAAACCTCCCTGCTCCAGTGTTTTCACAATCAAGGCTTCCTGGTCCTGGACAGGTGTTTGAAAGTCGAGATGCTCAAAAAGCGCGTGCAGGCAGGTTCCGGCCGCTGCTCCTCGGGGAAAACTGAAGGGAGAACGAAAATCCTCTGCTGGAGGCGGTTGTACACTGCGAGGTTCTTCCCATTCAGTGAGATCAAGATGCGCCTTGCCCTCACTGCTCAAACGGGAATAGCTGGTCATGGTCCAGCCGGGGAGAATCCGTCCTCCAAAATGAAGTGGTGCCAGGGAAACATCCTCCTCTTCCAGCGAGAGCCTGGTCCCTACGAAATGCTCCGGCATGGAGGAGAGCGCAAGCAGCGGCGCATTCTCGTTGATCTTTTCCAGATCGGTACACATGGCGGCCTCATCAGGGGGTTGACTTCCCCCGTGGAGGAGAAAGGCCAGGCCGCTGAGCTCCATGGAACTGATTTTTCCCCAGCAAAAATAACAGCAGGATTTTGAACGGGTCAGGGCCACATACAAGAGCCGCAACTCTTCGGCCAGGCGTTCCTCCTCGGCAAGGGTCCGGTGCTCTGCATCCTTTCTCAGATCGATCACCAACGCCTTTGTTTGCCGATCATGGAACTGCACCGGCGCATCCTTGGCAAGCGGACGCCCATTCCAGAGAAAGGGCAAAAAGACCAGAGGGAACTCAAGGCCCTTGGCCCGATGCACGGTGACGATCCGAATCAGGTCTTCATCATTTTCCAGGCGTACCAGCTGTGCCTCGCTCCCTGCATCGGGATGCTCCAGCTGGTGGCGATACCAGCGCAAGAGAGCGGCTGCACCGTGAACTCCTGCCGGGCTTTCCTGGAGGAGCTCAGCCAGATGGAGGTAGTTGGTCAGGCTCCGCTCTCCTCCCAGCCGTCCGGTTAAACGGTTAGTCACCCCCTCCTGGACCAGAAGATGCTGGAACATGGGCATGATCCCCTGCTCCTGCCAGAGCTGGCGGTAGAACTGTAAGCTCGCCATCCGCTGGCTCCATGCCTGATCATCTTCTTGAAAGGCGTGAATTTCTTCCGCGCTGCAGCCAAAAAGATCCGTTGCCAAACAGGTCCGAATACGCCCCGCATCACCGCCATCAACAAGGGCCGCCAGCACCTGATCCAGCTGCCGCGCTTCATCACTGGCAAACACCGAATCCTGCCCCAGACTGAGCGCGTTGATGCCACGGGCGGCTAAACCGGCCTGCATGGCCTCGGCTTCACGGTGGGTCCGCACCAGAATGGCAATGTCAGCTGTGGCCAGCGCTCTGCCCTTGTAGGTTGCCCTGCCCTCACGACTCAGCTCCAGAAGACGGGTGATCTGATCACTGCAAAATTGTACTGCCGCCTGCTGCGCCCGCTCTTTGCTGATTGCCGGCTTTTTGGCGGTGTACAACTCGGGCCGATCCAAGAGCAGCCCCTGCAGGGGGAGAACGGTCGCACCATCGATCAGCAGTGAGGCCCCTGGCGTGGGCGCAGCCTGGACCGGCAGAAAGGTGATGGCATCGCTAAAGACAAAGGCATCGCTTCGCAGCCCAAAAACTGCGTTCACCGCTTCAACCATGGCAGGCGTCGAACGGTAGTTGGTCTCCATGGTGTAGCGACTCGCGGGATCGGTCTCTTCACGGGCGCGCATATAGGTGAAGATATCCGCCCCGCGAAAGGAGTAAATCGCCTGCTTCGGGTCTCCGATCATGCAGAGTGTTCCCTGCTCTCTCCGGTAAATTTTTGAAAAGACCCGATACTGCACCGGATCGGTATCCTGAAATTCATCGACCAGGGCCACGGGATAGCGTTGACGGAGTTGGATTGCAAGCTGCTGGCCACTCTCCGGACGGCTCAGGGCCGCATCTAGCTGGGAGAGCAGATCATCAAAGGCAACCAGGCCCAAACCTGCCTTGCGCTCAACCAGGGTGTGCTGGAGATACGCCCGCGCCTCGCGAAGCACCAGAAACTGTGTATTCGCATCAAGCTCTGTCTTGAGCGTATACAACCTCTCAAAAGCATGAAACAGCGGATGCGCCGGTGGGTCCTGACATTTTTTCTTGAGATGGGTCGCCATGACGGAGGGGGCAAGCCTTTCTGCACCTGGAGGTAAGGCGCTGGGCAGGGAGCTGCAGGCGGCAAGCTCTTCCAGGGCCGCAACCAGCAAGGCAACCTGATCGGCTCTGTAGGCCTTTTCGTTACGCAAGAGACAGTCATCTGTGAGAAGAATTTCCTCCACTTCACTCAGTGACGAACCAAGAATCTGCTGGACAGCCCCAAAGGCCTCTTCAGTTTGCTGGCGAAGCATCTCCATCGCCTCGGCATCAACCTCCGGCAGCAGGATACAGCTGGTGGTGGCGGCCTTATCCAGCGCCTTGAGCAGGCCCGCTGGATCACCAAAGGTAGCAAGGGCCCAGGCGGCCTGGCTTTCACCTGCTGGATAAAATCGATTCCGCCAGAAATCTTCAATAATTTCCTGGCGCAGGCTCAAATCATTTTCCATGAGCTCGATAACAAAACCACTGCCGGATTCAAAGGCGTGTTCCTGCAGCATCCGCTGGCAATAGCCGTGAATGGTATAAATGGCGGCCTCATCCATACGCACCAGGGCATCAAGCAGCCGCTGTCGAGCCAGTTCTTGCTCAAACGGTGCCAGAAGTTCCTCGAGCAGTGGATCTTCACAGACTTGCCCATCAACCACAGCCAAGGCCTCGCGAATCCGCCTGCGGATACGATCGCGCAGTTCACTGGTCGCAGCGCGGGTAAAGGTCACCACCAGGATCTGATCAACCCCTCTCCCCTGCTCCAGTAAAATCCGCAGAAAAAGCAGGGCCAAGGTAAAGGTCTTGCCGGTACCGGCGCTGGCTTCAAGCAGCAGGCAGCCCCCAAGGGGTAACTGAAGCGGTCTAAGCGGCTGCATCGACCACCTCCATATGGGCAAGTATCTGGCTATAGATCTCTGTCAACTCCGCAAACTCTTCCCCGAGAATATCCTCAAAAGAGCGATAAAGATAGCCATAGGCAGCTTCATCGCCTTCCCCTGGCAGCATATAATTGCCTTCCCATTGTTTTCGTGCGGCCTCCAACTCCGCCCCCTCCTTTGCCGCTGCCCAGGCCAGGCTGGTCTCGGGGAAGAACAACAGGGGACGGCACCAACCGTGCGCACAAAGGGTGAGGAGGCGCTGCAGGATGTCCAGGGGCTGCTGCACCGGCATCAGTCTGTTGATGGTAACAACTTTTTGTTTTTTCACCTTTTCCCAGGAAACATAATACGAGGTTCTTTCCTCAATACCTGCGGCTAGCAGGTTCAGACAGAGATGATTGATCCACCACTCCATGAGATCCCCCCCTCGTAAGCGGCCTGATCGCCAGCTCACCCGGGTGCCCCCATAGAGATCTCGCAGCCAGCCCCGCAGCCGAAAGGAGTCAAGAACCAGATCTATCTCCAGCGGTTCCTGGGGCTCCTGCATCAGCGGGGTCAGGATCTCTGCAAACTCTTCGGCCTCCTGATCAATAGCGGTAAACAGCACCCGGCCAAACCCGGCCTGGGGGAGACGCCCACTCCCCTGCAGTCCCTCTGCCCATTGCTGTGGATCTCGCTCCTGCATGCGGGAGACTATGGTCTCCTGCCGCAGCAGATATTGTTCCAGCCCATTGAGGGTGAACGGCTCGGTTTCGGTGAGCGCAACATCCTCCGTGCGCAAGCGCATTCCAAGTCCCTGTTCCAGGAAAAAGCGGGTGGGATGCCGCCAGAACCTGATCAGCTGGTCAAGCTCCACCTCTTCGGGGACAGTCTGGGTAAATCTGGTTGTCCAGAATGGTGGAGGATCCTCTATGGATAAGGCTGGAAGCCAGGCGGGGTTATAACTTCCCAAATTTGGAGTTCCTGTGTAACAGCGGCGACTGAAGGGATGCATGGGATGCTCGGTGGTCAACTGTTCGGAGAGTGGAGTACCGATTGCTTCTCCCCCTGTCGCACTGGCATCGATATAGTCACAGAGTTCAGAGATGACCACAGAGGGGGGAATCTGGCTTTCATCGCGCAGGGAACGCCCGACCCAGGAAAGGTACAAAACATCTCGGGCCGAGAGAAGTGCCTCCAAAAAAAGATAGCGGTCATCGTTACGCCGGTTGCGATCTCCAAGGCGGGGCGAATTGGCCATCAGGTCAAAACTTGGCGGACGTTGACTGCGCGGAAACTCCTGGTCTCCCATCCCCAGCAGGCAGATGACTCGAAAAGGAACCGAACGCATGGGCACCATGTTGCAGAAGGTGACCCGGCCACTGAGAAAGGGTTGGCCGCCACTTGTTTGGGAAAACTGCTCCTGGAGATGGGAGCGGAGCACTGCATAGGGTAGCTGTGCAGAAAATTCTGCCAGGCGAAAATCATTGCCCATTTTGATGATGGTTTCTCGCAACAGAGCAAGACCAGGATCCTCTCCCTCAGTGGCAAAAAAATCAGCCAGCAGCAAGAGGAGATCCGCACACCACTGTTCAGGGGGACGAGCCTTGCGTACTGCATGCTGCCAGTGCCCCAGGGTAGAGATCAGCTGCCCAAAGCCACCCAGCGCCTCCGCTTCCCCCATGGCGATTTCTCCATAGGGCAGCAGCCCCTCAACATTCCCGGCAACAGTTCCCATGCAATACCCCAGTAGCAGACGATCCAGCCCAAACTGCCAACTGTGCATCTCCCCTGCGTTGACCTCCAATTCCTCTCGATGGGCACCATCAAGCCCCCAACGAATCCCTGCAGATTGTACCCAACGGTTGAGTTGAGAGAGTTGCGCACTCTCCAGGCCAAACCGGGCCAACACCAGGGGATGTTCACAGAGCGCCATGACCTCGGGTGCGGTACAGCGCGACTCAAGGAGTTGCAGCAGCTCAAGAAAACAGCGAACCGCAGGCTGCTCGCGGACAAAAGATTGGTCGGCAAGTGACCAGGGAATGCGATGTTCCGGCAGCGTCTCACCAAAAACACCGGCAATGGCCTCGCTGTAGCGCTCGATATTGGGCGCGCTCACTAAAATATCACCGGGAGTCAGATCGGGCTGCGCTGCCAGAAGATCAAGCAATCGGTCATGGAGGACCTGTATTTCACGCAGGGGGGAAAAACAGCAGTGCAGTTGGATGGAACGATCATCGGTTGCACAGTGATAACGAAACTCAGGATTCTGGCTTCGATCCTCCAGGCTGAGGATGTCGTTTTGGAGAACCGCGAGCAGATAGTCTTCTTCAGCGGGATGGTAGAGATCGACCTCCTCCATCTGATACTGCTGGAGCTGCTGAAAAAACTCCTGCCCGGTCCGCCCCAGAGAACTGAGGAGCGGATGCCCCACCTCATGATACCACTCTTCACCGACCGACTTCCCTTTGGCGCGCATCGCAGCCTGCTGTCGGCCCGAGACCAGGTCTCCCCAGTACTGCTGGCAGGGGCTGAGGTGGTAGAGGTGCAGTGGAAAAAGCTGCCCCACCTGGGCAAAAATCTCCAGATAAACTGGTGCCAGTGCATTGAGCCCAAAGAGGTGCAGCCGCCCGGGAAGCAGCCCCCGTTCAGGTGCCCCTTGTTCAAGTTGCTGCCGCCACCAGGAGGCAAGCGCCACCCGCTCGGCCTCACCAATCTGGGCAAGCGTCCTCCAGAGGACGGCCTGCCAGTGGTCTTCTTCTCCAGCCTGCCATAACTCAAGCAGGTCTGGCCGGTAGACCTGATACTGATCAAAAACATCAGCTATTTTCCCACTGAGCTGATAGAGCCGATTCTGCTCTGAATCATCTGCAAGGTAAGCCGCAGGTGCAGCAAACCCGGGCTCACCCAGCAGCTGGGGCAGGAGAGCGAAGATACGCCAGCGGAGGAGAGATGCCTGAAAAAGATCATCGCTGGCGATCTCTGCACTGAGTCGATCATAGAGGTCCCAGATGCAGCGCCCGGGCAAAGGGAACTGAAGATTGGCTGCAATACCATTATGGAGAGCCAGCTGCCGACTAACCCACTGGGCCATCCCCTGGTTCTGGACGACGATAATCTCAGGTTCCAGGGGATCTTCCACCGGCTGGGCCAGATTATGGGCCAGCGCTGCAAAAAGATATTCTAAGCGGTTGGATTGATACAAGAACACAGCGGGCTCCACAGTTGGCGTACTCGAATGAACCGAACTTTCTGATATTCTGAATAAAGGGCAAATTGAGGCAAAAGCCTTTACTGGCAAAGGCTTGAGAGGAAACCGAGCAACATCGTTCAGAACCTCTTAATTTTTTTATTTTATTTTATGGATATGCTGAGAATTTGCTATAGTTATCTTGACCCGTTAGGAAAGACGACACTCGCTGCATGCCTTTCCCTTCATGTGATCCAGCCCGCGCCTTAACCTTTTTCCGTGTTTCCCCATGAGCCACCGCATTAACATTCAGCCTATTGTCCTGGCACTCACAGCGACTCTTCTTGTGGCCGGTCTTTTTTACCTGCCCTACCTTGCGGTACGCTCCAAGACCATAGAAAATTTTCGCAATCAGCAGGTTATTCTGGCCCGTCAAGCCGCAACGGAATTCCAAAGCTATTTTTCCACCTATGAAAAGGCGCTGATGTATCTGAGTCAGCAGCCATCGGTCCAGCAACTTGATGAAAGCGGCAAAGGGCTTTTGCGCGAATTTTATTCCTTTCATCCAGAAGATCTGAACGGTATTCTCAGCCTCGATCCTTCGGGGCAGCCCCTGTTTGTGCACCCAGCCCAAACAAGCTTCCAGATACCAAGCGAATTTTGTCCCAGTCTGCGGCATCAAAGTTTTGTTGAAATCGGTGAGTTTAGCAGCCCCCAAAATGAGCCGCCCAGGCTGGCTCTGGTGGTTCCCATGGTTGAACAAGATTCTTTTTATGGCTGCTTAGCTTTTCCCTTCCCCTATCAAAAAATCGCGGAACAGGCCCTGGGGCACATCATTGTTCACCAAAATAGCTATGTCCTCCTTTTTAGTCAGACTGGCCGTATTCTTCATGGGCCCAAGCCCGATCTCTTAGGCAGACCAGCCGAAAGCCTACATGGAGAAAAAAAAGAGCTCCAACAACTCAGTCGTGCAATGAGTAAGGGGACAAACCAGCTGATCAAGCTCAGCACCTCACTCCTGCCTCAGGCCGAATCCCTGGCCCCCATGTACGCGGTGCTCTACCCGGTCCGTCTCTCCAATGGTAAATCCTGGACAATTTTGCTGGTGACTCCCGAAAAAGAAGTTCTTGGGGCCATGGCGGAATTTCGCTCGCAATGGCTCCTGGTTACAAGTGTTGCCGTGGTGGCTGTCGGCCTGCTCAGTTTTTTTCTCTGCGGCATTGTAGATGCACGCAAACAGGAGCAGGAAAGGCGAGCCATGGAGGAACAGCTGGCCCAACTTTTGGATTTGGTTCCTATGGGGGTGGTGGTTCTTGATGCCAATCAAAATATGATCTACGCCAACCTGGAGGCCACTCGTCTTTTGGGCCAGGAAGAACAAAGTGCGTTAATCGACCACCCCCTTGGTGACTACCTCCATGATGATTGCCGAGAAGCTGTCCTCAGCAAAATACAAAACCCTCTTCCCGAAAAACGAATCTGCCTCAAACACGCTATTCTCTGCACCGCCCAGGGAGAGATACATGACATATCCCTGACTGCTGCAGCCTCCACCATAAGCGCTCATCCTCAATGCATCGTTCTCCTCCGGGATATCACCGATGAGCTTCGAGCGCTGGCCTGGCAACGGCGTCTAGCCATGGCTGTAGATCAGGTCAAGGAAGCGGTTTTGATTGCCGCTGCCGACGGCACCATAGAATATGTCAATATTTCCGTTGGCGAAATGACCGGCTACAGCCGCGGAGAATGCATTGGGAATCCGATCAACATCCTCTGGGCCAAGGAGCAGGATGCTCACTTTGAGCAAAAGCTGGAAGATGTTGTCACTTTAGGCGAAGTCTGGCGTGGACGAATTGTCAATCAACGAAAAAACAGCAGCCTCTTTGTCGCTGCAGCCACAATTTCACCGGTGCGTGATCCCCAGGGAATCATCACGCATATTGTCCTGGTGCAACGGGATATTACCCATGAGGTCGAGATTGATACCCGCATGCGCCAGGCGCAAAAGATGGAAGCTATTGGCACCCTGGCTGGTGGTATCGCCCATGACTTTAACAATATTTTAGGCGGTATCATTGGTTTTACCGACATGGCGCTTTTACAGGCCTCTCCAGGGAGTGATCTCCATAGTAACCTGACCCATATTCGTCAGGGAGGGAAACGGGCTGCCGATCTGGTGCAACAGATTTTGACATTCAGCCGCCAATCTGCTGAAGAACTCTCTCCAATAGTATTGGCTCCTATCATCCTGGAAAGCCTCAGACTGATGCGCGCCACCCTGCCCGCAACCATTGAAATTATTCAAAATATTGAAGCGGAAAAAGCCAAGGTCGTGGCGGCCCCAGTACAGATCCAGCAGATTGTGATGAACCTTTGTGCCAACGCCTTTTATGCCATGAAAAATACAGGAGGCAAGCTGACCATCCGACTCTATGAGCAAAACGGCAATCAGCTTGGCAAAAACGAACCCGATGACACAACCTGGGCAATTCTGGTAGTCAAGGATACCGGGCAGGGGATGGAGAACGAAACACTACAACGCATTTTCACGCCTTTTTTTACAACGAAGCAACCTGGCGAAGGGACTGGAATGGGCCTCAGCGTGGTCCACGGCATCGTTCGCGAGCTGGGCGGTGAGATTACGGTTCAATCCGAGCCAGATCGCGGGACTGTCTTCACCGTTCAGTTACCCATTGTTGACCATAACGGAAACGGGAACCTACTTGCGAGCGAAACTGCCCTGCCCCTTGGCAATGAACATATTCTTGTGGTGGACGACGAAAAAGAAATCAGAGAGACCTGCCGAATGATGCTGGGACATCTGGGATACACCATCACCACCACGGCGCATCCTTTAGAGGTTTTGAATCTTATTGAAACCTCCAATCCCCCCATCAATCTGGTCATCACCGATCAAACCATGCCCAAGATGACAGGGCTGGATTTGACGGAACAGATTCGCAATCAGCATCCTCAAATTCCCGTGATCCTCTGCACGGGCTACTCAGATCGGCTCAATTACGACATTGCCCGTGAGGCCGGTGCCTGTGACCTCTTAATGAAACCAGTTGACCTACACGGTTTGAGTGTAGCTGTACGTTTTGCTCTGGAGATGAGTCGAGACTGATTCAGGATTTTCTCTTCATCCTGTTCTTTTACTCGCCCAGCCGCTATCATGATGTGTATCTCTTGAATCCGTGACGGCGGGGGGCCCCCTGAACAACGCATCTTTTTAATGAGACTACGGTTTTTTAACAGATTCAGGTTGAAAAGAAAAATAGGCAATGGGACAATAACCATACCACACAACAAATTACCTCCAGGCAACACATAAAATTATATGCACAAAGGCATCTTCCTTGGATTGGCAACCACCGATATCGTTTATTACGTATCTCACTACCTCAACGAAAATGAGAAACTCAAAGCAGAACGACAAATAGCCTACGCCGGTGGACCGGCAACCAATGCGGCTGTGGCCTTTGCCGCTTTTGAAAACGATGCCTTACTGATTACTGGCATTGGGCACCACTCCCTGGCCCAGGTGGCGAAACAGGACATCCTGGATTACAAGGTCAATCTGATCGACTGTACTGATCAACCCAAACGCCCTCCGGTCTTGGCTTCAATCATGGTTGATCTCTCCACTGGCTATCGCGCTGTGGTGTACTCGAATACAGATCTGCGCAAACTACGCCATGATGCTGTCAACGAAACAACGCTGGAGTATGCCGACGTACTCATGCTGGACGGCTACTACCTCCCTCAGGCCATACAACTGGCTCGGTGGGCACGACTGATGCGCATTCCCATCGTCCTTGATGGCGGGAGCTGGAAAGAAGGTATGGAAGCACTCTTACCCCTGATCGATTTCGCCATCTGCTCGGATAACTTTTTTCCACCAGACTGCAGCAGCTCCGAGGAGGTTGTGCAGGCACTCAGTCAGGCAGGTATCAACCACATTGCCATCACCCGGGGCGGCAAGGACATTCTTGCGTTCAGTGATACAAACACCTTCAAGATACCTGTTATGCCGATCAAGCCCATGGACACCCTCGGGGCAGGCGATGTTTTCCACGGTGCCTTTTGCCATCATCTCTTAGAACGGGGGGAATTTGCTCTCAGCCTTGAGTTGGCGGGGGAAGTGGCCAGTCTTTCCTGTACCTCGCTGGGCACCAGGGCCTGGATAGCACAGGCTAAAATTGCCTGATACCTTTCGAACTAGCGTTGCCGGAAAGGAATCTGGCAATAGTCAATTCCCCGCCGAGGCACAATACCATGCTGCTCCAGAAACATCTTAAGAGAGTTCATAGAGATATTCATATTCACCGTCGGCCCCAGATAGAGATGATCCATAACTGGCGGCTCTCCTGCAAGCTCCAGAGAAAATTCAATGTAGGGAACGAGCATGGCATGTCCTTCCCGAAACAGAATAGGCGCCTCTGCGGTATTGGCAATCACTGGCGAAACAATACGCCATTCCTTTTCCTCTCGAAATGAGGGGTGCTTGAGAATGGCAGCAATTCGCAACAGATCGATTTCAATAGAGGCAAAGGCGCTCCGATAGAGGGCTGAACGTTTGCTTGCCGAGGAGGTGGCAGCAGCCTTTTTTTCGGCCAGCTGCTCCACCGCATCCAGTACCTGCTTGATCAAGGCCCGTTGACGATGGGGTTCATAGATACATTTACCGATCATGAACTCCTGTTTACGGGCGCAACGCAAAATATGATCTGGACAAAATCCCAGACTGACCCCCTTACCCGGTGCACTATACCCTCGCCACTGGCTCAGCAGGTTCCCATGGGAGCGAAATGAAGCGCCAAAAAGCATATGACCGTTGGTAATGCGATGCTCCACCCAGTCGGCAAACTGGGCAAGGAGGTTACCATTGGCATGCCCCCCATGAATACGTTCCTGCACCTCTGCCTTGATCAGGTCTGCAGTGTGACGCAGCTCAGCAGAATCATTCATATAGCGAACATCGCTGGCCCAGATGGTGCGTGTCCCCACAATCCCCAGCAACCCGGTAAAGGTCGTGTAATGGTAAAGTGTAGCCATGGGTATATCAGCATACAATTCCTGAGAAAGTGTATCTATCCCCTTCATATTCCGCATCTATCCTTGTATAATCGACCTGTCAGCATGAGCTATGCAGGCCATATCCTGGTTGAGATTATTACCTTTTTCTGGTAGAGAAAGATGTTTGGTACTCACTTGTAATACAGTGTCAACGAGGCATTCAGTCGTGCAATTCCCTGATTGTATCAAATCCCCACAAGTCCATAATCGCCGGGTGTTTGCGCAACTTCACTCCCTGCGTCCAATTCCTCTTACAAGGTAGCTTATCCGATGTATAGAAATTTCAAAATAGTCCCCAATATCATTTTTGGCCGTGGCTCTTTCAATCAGTTGGGCGACATCCTCAAAACCAAACGGGTCACTTCGGATTCGTACATGGTCTTCGTTTTAGACGATGTGTTCAAGGGAAAGGCTCTGGAAAGTCGCCTGCCTATGGAGAAGGGTGACCTGATTCTTCTGGTCAACGTCGACGACGAACCCAAAACCAGCTACATCGACAAGCTGGTCGCCGAAGTCCGTTCCTTTAACGGCCGCCTGCCCGATGGTGTCATTGGCCTGGGTGGTGGTGCCACCATGGATATCGCCAAGGCGATTTCGCTCATGCTCACCAACCCCGGTGGAGCCGCTGACTACCAGGGCTGGGATCTGATCAAGAACCCGGCGGTCTGGCATGCGGCTGTTCCCACCCTGGCGGGAACCGGTGCTGAAATCTCCCGCACCACCGTTCTCACCGGGCCGGAGAAAAAGCTGGGTATCAACTCCGATTATACCCTCTATGACCAGATCCTGCTTGATCCGGAACTCCTCGCCGGCGTTCCCAAAGATCAATGGTTCTACACCGGTATGGACTGCTACATCCACGATGTAGAATCCCTGCACGGCACCTATCTCAATGAGTTCTCCCGTGCCTACGGCGAGAAGTCCATAGAACTCTGCCGCCAGGTCTTTCTGGACGACCATCCGGAAAAAGACGACAAGCTGATGATGGCCTCCTACTTCGGTGGTATGTCCATCGCTTATTCCCAGGTCGGCGCCTGTCACGCCCTCTCTTACGGACTTGCCTTTGTCCTGGGGACCCATCACGGCATTGGCTGCTGCATTACCTTTGATTACCTGGACGAGGTCTACCCGGAAGGCGTTAAAGAATTCCGCGAGATGATGGCCAAGCACGACATTAAACTGCCGCGCAATCTCACTGCAGGACTTGATGATAAAGCCATGGACACCATGGCCAATGTGGCTCTTGGTCTTGCGCCGCTGTGGGAGAATTGCTTTGGCAAAGACTGGCAGCAGATCATGACGAAAGAACGGGTGCTGGAGATGTACCGCAAGATGTAATTTCTTGCACTCCCCGAAAGACAAAAGGCCCTGTTGCATCTCAAAGCAACAGGGCCTTTTGTCTTTTCCACTCATCGAAAGTTTAAGCGGTTGCGGGGTGCCGGAGATGCTAGGAATCGGCCTGTGCCGCATACACCGGTACCTAGCAGGCTGATAACACCGCAGATTCGGTGCCCCGTGATCGCTTACGGTAAGACCGTCAGCACCTCTGCCCCCTTATCATACTTGAGCAGATACTCTCCGATCTTGGTAAAAGTGGCGGTGACCGCATCACCGGGTTGATCAGACAGGCTGACCTCACTACTGAAGACTGAACCCAAGAGCAGCTTAAACGGGTTCACATTGACCGGTTGAGCGTGGAAATAGGCCCGCTCGTTCATCTTAATCTGCTTGATATCATCCGTTTGATAGATGGCTGCATTGAGCACATCAAGGACAAACTCCGTGCAGTTCTGCCGCCCCAGAGTAAAAGGATTGGCAATCACGGAATAATGCGGATCATGGAGCCTGCCGTAAACCGGCGAGGTAATCGTTGCCAGTAAACGCTGCTGCAGTCTTGGCGAGGGAATAATCAGCCCCGCCTCCAGCTCCGCCACTCCTGCAAAGAAATCCGGTGGAAAATCTGTTACCAAATCACTGACATCGGGCTGTTCTGCCCGCTGGTACAAATTGTAGATGGCATATCCTGGAACCTGCCGCCCGTCCTGAGTGGTAATGGTGGAGTAGACAGCAAAGGCGGTATGGGTATAGACCATTCCTTCGGGCATCTCCGAGGCGGGACGCCCCTTACGAGCCAGAATAGCTACATAAGCCCCTTTCCGAGCCATGACCTCTTCAACCTTTTTAGCGAAGTGGACAATCTGCTCCGGACTGTACTGCAACACCTCGCCCTTATCGGTACTGGAAACGCTGAAACCGGAGGATCCAGAGGCGCTCCAGACAAGAGAGCTGCACAGCAGAGAAAGGGACAGCACAGCTCCATAAACGATTTTTCGCAGCATGCGATGTGACTCCCAGATTTAGGGTTTGGCGAGAGCCTGATCCGGTGGAACGGTGATCAAGGATTCCTTGGTCAGCGGCAGCTCCTGCACAGGTGCAGAGGCTGCCTTTTCTAAACTGGTGGCCGCTGAGGTCGAGCCCTTGCCCACAGTGGTCAGCGAGGCACCACTTGCTGCCATGGGGACTGCGGAAACCGCAGAAGTCACCTGCCCGGAGCCCACCAGGACATGGGCGGCACTACCGTTGGCATGCACACTGGCAGCACCAGATTCCTGCACCGCCTTGGCAGAATGGGTCGCCTGATTGGAAGTAGCACAGCTCCAGGCCGCAAACCCGAGACAAAACACACCGACAAGCACCGCTGATTTCATAAAAGCCTCACTCTGTTGTTGAACAAAATCCCCTCTCAATGGGGGCAAATGTATGGACCTATAATTCTGCAGGGAACTATGCCCAGCAACTCCCAAAAGAACAAGGGCTCTTTTCTTCTGTTTCTCAACCGGGGAGGCTCCCCGATCCACTTGAAAAAGAAGACAATACGAGCTTAGGTATTTTCAACCGGAAGCAATCCTTCCTCCCTCGCCAGCAATGCCGTAAACTCGTGAGCAGGCAGGGGACGACTGGCCAGATACCCCTGAATAATGGTCTCTGTACTCATTGCCTGGAGTAAAGCCAGCTGTTCTCTCGTCTCCACGCCTTCAGCCACGATAGCAAGATTCAGGGTTTGCGCCAGCGAAACAATGGCCTTGGCAATGGCCTGGTTGTCATTGTCGTTTTCCAGATCCTTGACAAAAGAACGATCAATCTTGAGACCATCAAGGGGCAAACGTTTCAGATAGGAAAGCGATGAATAACCGGTTCCAAAATCATCCAGATAAAACTTACCCCCCAGCGGTCGCAGCTCCTCAAGAGTCGCTTGGGCCTTAACGATATTTTCCATGAGGATGGATTCGGTAATCTCAAAATAGAGCCGCCCCCCCTGCAGCCCCGTGGTCAGCAGCACTTCCCGCAAAAGGTTGGTCAACTCCTGGCCCACAAACTGACGAGAAGAAATATTAACTGAGATATCAAGCCCATACCCCTGATCCTGCCATTGCCTGGCCTGACGGGCTGCCGTCCGCACCACCCAGGCGCCCAGGGGAAGGATCAGTCCCGACTCCTCAGCCAGAGGAATAAACTCCGCCGGCGATATGAGTTGCCCCTCAGAACGCCAACGAACCAAGGCTTCGGCCCCGATAATGGTATTGGTGGCACAGTGCACCTGGGGCTGGTAATGCAGCTCAAATTCTTCGGCCTCAATAGCCTTACGCAGCTTGGCCTCCAAGGAGATACGCCGATGCGCCTTGGAATCCAGCTCCGGAGTAAAATACTGGAAATTATTCCTTCCCAGATTCTTCGCCCGGTACATGGCCATATCGGCATTTTTAATCAACACCTCAGCACTCTCTCCATCTTCCGGGGCAATTGTAATTCCCATGGAGGCTGTCACAAAAAACTCGACCCCCTCATGAAAAAAGGGTTGTTCAAAACATGCAAGTAAACGCAGGGCAACAGTGCTGACGTCATCGACCTCTTCGACATCGTTCACCAAAACCAAGAATTCATCCCCTCCCTGCCGAGAAAGGGTATCACCTGCACGTAACGCCTCTTTAAGTCGGGTGGCTAGTTCCACCAGCAGATCATCTCCCGTGGTGTGACCAAAACCGTCATTAATATGTTTAAAATTATCCAGATCAAGAAAGATCAGCGCTACCCGGTTCTTATTCCGGCCCATACGCTTTAAGGCTTCCTGTAAACGATCATTTAAAAGAAACCGATTGGGGAGACCGGTCAGGGCGTCATGCTGCGCCTGGTGTTCAAGGGCTTCCTGTTGATGTTTCAACTCCGTGATATCATGAAAAATGGAGACAAAATTGGTAATTCGCCCTTTGTGGTCATAAACCGCGTTAATAGTGAGCCACTCCGGATAGATCTCGCCGTCTTTACGTCGGTTCCAGATTTCACCGGCCCAATGCCCTTTTTCGAGCAGCGTCTGCCACATGGATTCATAGAACGATAGAGGGTGATGATTTGATTTGAGTATTCGTGGATTTTCCCCAACCACCTCCCGGGCCTCGTAGCCGGTTATAGCAGTAAATGCCTGATTCACTTGGAGAATAGATCCCTGGCTATCCGTAACCACAATCCCTTCAATGGACTGTTCAAAAACCTTGGCCGCAAAGACCAACTCCTCCTCGGCCTTTTTGCGTTTGCTGATATCACGGATAATGGCCAGGCTGGTATCGGCACGATCTCCCTGCTGCCAGAGGGCAGAGACGGAAAGGATGACCCAAACTACAGATCCGTCTTTCTTCTTGTAGCGTTTTTCCACCGTAAACTCTCGAATCTTCCCCTCAATCAGTTCCCGGCGTTCCCCGACATCGAGGTCCAGATCTTCAGCCACAGTGACATCACGGAAGGTGAACTGCTGCATTTCAGCCTCTGTGTAACCAAGGATCTCACAGTAACGCTGATTGACTTCCAAAAATCGTCCGCTATAGGAATCGACCTGCGCCACGCCCACGCTGGCAAGGTCAAAAAATGAGCGGAATTTCTGTTCACTGACACTCAACTCATGGGTACGCCTATCCACTTCACTGTTAAGCCGCCTGGTAAAAAACAGAAGAACAACGGCCCCAGCGCAACCAATAATCAAAGCTATGGATAACCCGTTCACCAAAAGATTGTGCACCCGGTGTTGCTGGGTATTCAACTCCTGACGGATTTCAGAATAGAGAAAATTATGGAGCGAATACTCTTTGGAAAGCATGCCTAGACGCACATAGGTATCTCCAATAAAATGCCAGCGCTCACGACTCATGTAGCCAATATCAACCAGATTGGGCTGAATCAATGCGCGCATGGTCCGAGCTTCGTAGAGCAGCTGGTCCAACGACTTTTCCTGTGAATACTTGGCATAGATAAGCTGCGCGATCTCCTGGGGATGATCCAAGGCATAACGCCATCCTTTGCGCACGGCCTGCAGGAAACGCTCTGTACGTTCGGGATGCTCGCGAACCTCCTCCTCGGTTGTGACCAGGCAGTCCCCATAAAAGTCAATGCCATAGTCTATGGGTTTAAGAACCAGTGGTTCCACTCCACGCTGTTGCAGGGCATAGGGCTCGTTGGTGAGGTAGGCGGTCTGTACGGCAACCTTCCCTTCGATAAGATCATCCAGATTCCAGCTGTGCTGCACCGCATGCACGCTTGCCAGAGGCACACCGCTGTTCACCAGCATAGCCATATTTTCTGCATCTCTATCCGCAGTAAACATGACTTTTTTACCACGCAGATCCTGGAGGGTTCGGATTCCCTGCCCACGAATGCCCATCAAAATGGAAGCAGAATGTTGAAAAATTGAAGCCAAAACGACAAAAGGTCTCCCCTGGTGCCGTTCGATCAACACCACCGGTGACATCACCGCATAATTGACCTTTTGTTCTTTGAGCACCTGTGCAGGCTTGAGTTGCGGTTCTGCGGCGAGCAACTCTACATCCAGACCGGCATCCTGAAAGAACCCTTTTTCTTTGGCTGCGTAGTAGCCCGCAAATTGAAACTGGTGCATCCACTTCAGTTGAAGGCGGACCTGCTCCAGAGGTTCTTTCGCATAGGCCGATTGCACCCCACCAACCATTCCACTGCCCAGTACTCCCCAAAGCGCACAGGCAACAAAAAGACTTGCAATATATTGACGCAGGAACGCGAGGAGACAATGCATGCGGTCAATTCCGTAATTTTTAATTGGGAGAGGTAAATCCTGATAAAACGGGATGATATAGATAGATCGTATCAGCTGACCGGGGACAGCTCAAGGTGAAAGGGGCATTTTTGGGAAAAAGAGGAAAAGCCTTGAAGCTCAAAGCGCACGCGGGAAGAGCTAACGGAACAATTCCGGCACCACCAGAGCGGTGGTGCCGGTGAAGAGTGCATAGATCAGACCTTGAACCGGCCGACCAAATCCTGCAGTTTACTGGACAGAGCGGAGAGCTCCTCAGATTTTTCATTGACCTGACCAATGGAAACCGAGGCTTTCTGCACCGCCTCGTTCACTTCGGTCATCTCGCTGGTGATGGACCCGATAACCACCGAGCCCTGACTCACATTTTGATTCACCTCCTGAATACCAGCAGATGTCTGGGAGATATTATCGGCAATCTCCTGAGTAGTGGTCGCCTGTCCTTCCACCTCTCCAGCAATCGAGGCAACATTTTCGCTGACGTTATTAAAAATATCGAGAATCTGGCCAACCTCGGTCACCGTATCATCGGTGGCGCGCTGAATATTTTCAATCTGAGACTGAACAACCTGGGTTGCCTCAGCGGTCTGTTTGGCAAGTTCTTTTACCTCGGAGGCAACAACGGCAAAGCCTTTACCCGCATCACCGGCGCGGGCAGCCTCAATGGTTGCGTTCAGAGCCAGGAGGTTGATCTGATCAGAAATATCCGAAATCACCTCGGTGACCTTGCTGATCTCCAGGGTGCTTTTACCAAGGTGCCCCAGCTTTTCAGACACTTCTCCGGCTTTTGCAACCGCAGATTCTGAAATAGCACGGGAGTTCTCCGCCTTTTGCGCAATCCCCCTGATGGTGTTGGTCATCTCATCTGTAGCAGTGGAAACCATATTGACATTGGTGGCCGCCTCTTCACAGGCCGAGGCAACACCACTCATGGAGACATCCATCTCTTCGGCACCAGCAGCCACGGTACGGGAACGCTCGGCCATGGCCTCTGATCCCTCTTTCATCTCTCCGGCAATATTAGAAAGAATACCGGAGGCATTATTCAACGAACTGGCATCATCGACAATCTGGGCAATCATATCCTGGAGTTTATCCATGAACAGATTGAACCAGGTGGCCATTTCACCGACTTCATCCTTCACCTTGATATCAAGCCGTTTAGTCAGATCGCCCTCACCCTCAGCGATATCCTTAAGCATATCGACAGTATGGCGAATCGGACGTACAATACCGCCAGA
Organism: uncultured Desulfobulbus sp.; assembly: GCF_963664075.1. Taxonomy (NCBI): domain Bacteria; kingdom Pseudomonadati; phylum Thermodesulfobacteriota; class Desulfobulbia; order Desulfobulbales; family Desulfobulbaceae; genus Desulfobulbus; species uncultured Desulfobulbus sp. Next base: position 263,595 of record NZ_OY760916.1, on the reverse strand, counting down.
GGCATACCAGAGCAGAGCAATCGCTAAAACGCAGATCAACCCTCCAGCACTTGTAAGCATATACATGGAGGTTCTGCCTGCATTGGAGAGATCCTGATCAAGAGCAATAGCATCGGCCAAAACCGTGTCCTGCTTAATGCGGATCAAGACAGACCAGGGCTTCCCTGTCCGACCAAGTTCAATCGGGGCAAAGACCTCAAACTGACCATTTTTTTCATTGAGATTGGCAATATTTTTTCCTGCCTGAATTTCGCGAATCATCTGCTCCGCGCCTTCAGGAATAACGTTTTTGAGCGGGCTGCCAATCAAGTCTGCTTTTTCACTATGGGCAACGATAAGTCCCATATTTGAGACAATAATAATTTCCCCCTGGCCCTCAAAGAGTTCCTTGTCCACGTTGTGGGCAAGTTCCTGGACAAAATCAAGATTATAGTCAGAACCTGCAACGCCAAAAAATTTATTATCCACCATGATTGGCACAGATAAGGTGGCCAGCCAGACCTGCTTGCCCTGGACAATGTAAGGTAAGGGCCCAAGCACGCTTTCATTATGATTCTCTTTGGGATTGATGTACCAGCCACCTTTCAACACACCATTGGGATGGCGATCGCGGGTGTCGTACTCAACCAGAGGCTGAACCGCAATGTTGCCCCGATCATCACGATTCCAGTAAGGAGTAAACCGGCCGGTGAGCTTGTTATTTCCATCACGTCCGGTGCGAAAATCCATGTCTCGCCCATCAATGGCATCCGGCTCCCAGCAGGAATAAGTACCATTGAAGTTTGGGTTATCATGCAATACTTTCAGCAAAACAGCGTTGACCTGATCACGCCCCACCTCAAGGCCACCATTTTCCCGTTGCTTGGCAAGAGAAAAGACATCCGCCATGGTTCGGGCGGCATCCATAGCCACATCAAATTCAGCTCTAATTTTTCCGGCATAATCACTGGCTAAGCTTTTTAATCCATCCAAAGATCGAGTTTCCAGCAAGTTGGAGACTCGCTCATTTACATGTTTCTGACTTGATCGAGCGGTGTAGAGGCTATACCCAACCAACACCGCAGATGAGACAATCAGACATGCGCCGGCAAGCCCGGCAATTTTGGTGCGAACGGACGTTAACTGCATACTTCCTCCTCTGCCCCCCTGTTGCGTTCTGCAAAACGGACAGGACGACCTCTACATGTTCTTCCCGAAAGAGGGCCTTGTTTATAGTGATAACAAGCTCATTACACTTCTGTTCTCCTCTTCGTAGTATATGGGCTCAAATCCGATTCCAAAGGAGTATTTTTTTCTCTATTAATTAAAACAAAACAACTCCTTTACATTGCATCAATTTTTCGTACTTATTTTTCACTAATTTTTAATTCAACCTGTAAAATCGATGTATTACAATGCCCCATCCAGCCTCACTTCCGGGTCATTTTGCCTCAAATTCCACAACCGACACGAATGTATCCTCACCGTTTCAACTTCTCTCAGGAGCTCCGCCAAGCTCCTATTTTATCCTTGAGCAGTGGCACCACTATTGGAATGAGCAAATTCACAACCCAATGAAATCATTTTTTCCTATTTGGAAAAAAGGAAATTTCAGAGTACTTGTAATTTTCACTCTGAATACAATCTCTATGTGGCAGCACTGCCCGCGGCCCCCACAGGTTCTCCAGACTCTCAGCCATGTCCCGACTGCAACCAGCTCCCAAGCCTCCTTTTCACTCGTGGTTCCAGCGCGACGTTCTTTTTCGTGGACTACGTTGTTTTTTGGCACTGATCTTTATCTATTCAGGAGCTGTAAAAATTATAGCCCCACACCGTTTCGCCCAGATTATAGACGGTTTTGGCATACTGCCGTATCCCCTGCTTCTGCCAACTGCCATTATCCTTCCACTGGCGGAGTGTATTGCCGGAGTGGGACTGCTATTAAATAAACGCGGAAGCTTAACTGCCATCACCATTATGCTGGTCCTGTTCATGGCCGTGCTTGGCTATGGCATTCACCTGGGATTGGATATCGACTGCGGCTGCTTTGGTCCGGAAGACCCGGAGCAGGCATATAAAGGCTTGAAACTTGCGCTGGCCCGTGATGCAGGAATGATGTTGATCGTGCTAGGGCTGTATTGGCATGGGCGAAAGACACCGCCCGCTCACACCAAAACAAAGACCAAGGGAGCGGAGTAAAGGAACTATCCAGGCTCCCCGTCGTAAACAGATGAGAGGAAAAAATGACATTTACTCGTAAAACGTTGACAGCAGGCCTGCTTGCCGGGCTGATGCTCATAGGCCTCACCACCGCAGCTTCGGCTTCGTTATTTGGCGAAGATAAATTTCAGCAAGAAGTCAGTAAAGAGCAGGCAGCCGTCAAACTGACCCGGGAAGTTCAACAGGGTGGTTACGACGTTATCACCACGGCAGAACTCAAAGCAATGATGGATGCGGGCACCGATATGCTCATTATCGATACCATGCCCTATGAGGCTTCTTACCTGAAAAATCATGTACCAGGAGCCAAGCAGTTTCTCTTTCCCATTCCTGATATGAACGAATGGGACAGCAAGGAAACCGACGGAAAAAGCAAAGAAGACTACGAAAAATTACTGGGCCCGGATAAAAATAAAACCATCGTCATTTACTGCGGTTTTGTTAAATGCACCCGCAGTCATAACGGTGCTATATGGGCAAAAAAGCTTGGGTATACCAAGGTCTACCGTTACCCCGGTGGTATTTTTGCGTGGAAAGGTGCTGAGTATCCGATTGAGTCAGCTAAGTAAACAAGGCCTCACCTGTGCCCACCGGGAAGCATTTCTTCCCGGTGGGAGTATCCATGGTCCAATGGGATGTGCCAAGAAAGGAAGCTCCCATGAGTAGCACAGCCTCACCCCTGCCAGAAGCTCTGCTTGCAGGCGATCTGCAAAAGCACATAGAGCAGATTAGGAACCAATGCACTGACTGCGGCGCCTGCATACACCACTGTGCTTTTCTTCAAGAACATGGTTCCCCCCTGAAGATCATCAACCAGCTTGCGTTTAATGATGCAGCCCAATGCCAGATAAGTTTTGCCTGTAGCCTCTGCGGGCTCTGCACCACTCTCTGCCCGCAAAAACTTGATCCCTGCGGCTTTTTTCTGGACCTGCGCCGTCACCGGACTGCTCTGGCCCCTCTGAACCTGAGCCCCTACAAATCGCTACTCTTCTATGAGCGCCTGGGCGCATCTCAACTGTTTTCTCTGTTCAAATTACCTCAAGGCTGCACCACCATATTTTTCCCTGGCTGCTCTCTTCCCGGTACACGACCTGCGGTGACCCTCCGGCTCTTAGCGCATCTTCAGTCCCCCAAGAATACCCTTGGCCTGGTACTCACCTGCTGCACCAAGCCATCCCACGACCTGGGACGTAACGATGTGTTCAGCACCAACTTCCAGGCAATACGAGAGAGGTTGCGCTCCCACGGGATCACCAACGTACTCACCGCCTGCCCTAACTGCACAGCCGTATTTCGCAGATATGCACCGGAACTAACCACCCAAAACGTGTTTACTGTTCTGGCTGAACAGGGCTTTTCTCTTTCCCATGAGCAACCAGTGCACCAAGAGGTGGTGATTCATGATCCCTGCCCACTGCGAGCGGATAAGTACAGTCAGCAAGCCACACGCACCCTGGTTGCACAACGCGGCTATACGATCACCCCCATGCGCCACGAACAGAAAAGGACCATATGCTGCGGTGAGGGAGGCGCTGTGGGAGCTCTCCACCCAGAGCTGGCCAGTACCTGGACGCATAAACGCATTGTACAGGCACAGGGGCGCACCATTATCACCACCTGTGGTGGCTGCAGTGGCACGTTTGCTCGTTTTACCGATGTTCTTCATTTGGCTGATCTTCTCTTTGGCAGATATGTAGACGGCAAGCCCCAGCCTAAAATTTCTCCCCCCCCCATGACCTATCTCAACCGTCTGTGGCTTAAATTGCGCTACAACTGGCTTTTCTGGAGACGAAAAAAACGTTCTGAACGTTGAGCAGATGCGAGGCATTTGCGCAACAATACAGCAGTTCTGTTGCAACAAAAACTGACGTTTCATCCCTTCGTCCGGGCCAGCCAAAACCACAAGCTCTTCGTCTTTTCTGCTCGAAAAATCAAATTGCCCAACCTTCTCACGACTATTCCATTGACCAAGCCTATCAAACTGCAAACTGGCATTAAACTTGGTGATTCCTTGGTACACCATACACTCTCATCAAAACAGGAGGGCGCAGTATGTCACTACAGACAACCAATCAAGAGCACCCCGGAAGCCTGTTGATGCACCAGTATTTTATCCCCAGGAACCTCTCCATTTATCGTGTTGCCAAAGACACCGGTATCGACAAGGTTGCCATGACTCGGCTCCTCTGCGGGAAAGAGAAACTCCAAATCAAAGAGGCCGTACTCCTTGCCCGCCACTTTGGCGAGCAGGACGACTTCTTTGCCAGCCTCCAACTTCAGCACGATATTCGCCAGGAACAGCAGCGCATGCGGGCACATTAATCCTCCTCTTCGGCCAGTTCGCCGAGGACTGTCCGAATCTCCCCATCTTCATCTCGCAGATCCCTACTCCGGATTTCCGGACTGAAACCACATTTGCTTCCTACTGGGTTCCCTAATAATTGCCGGCCTTATAAATAGGGATCACCTTTTGCACCACCATGTTTAACAGGTTTTTTCTTTCACTCTCCATCTAAACTCAGGAGGTTACATATGGCGGAATCCCCGGAAATAGGTTGCGCTCGTCCCACCGGAGGATTGGTCGGTCAAGAGAGTCACCTCGAAGAAAAATCACCTCAACAACCAGTTACGGAGGCAAAAAAAATGATTCAGGTCGGCAAACCTGCCCCGGATTTCACCGCTCCTGCGTATCATAAAGGGCAATTCACCTCGGTTAAACTCTCAGATCACCTCGGAAAATGGGTTATCCTCTGTTTCTATCCGGGTGATTTCACTTTCGTCTGAGCGACTGAAATATCGGCGGTCGCCGATCATTACCAGCAGTTTCAGGACCTGAAAGTCGATGTATTTTCGGTGAGTGTGGACAGTGTCTTTGTCCATAAGATGTGGGACGACCATGAATTATGCAAGATGGTCTCAGAAGGGATCCCATTTCCCATGCTTTCCGACGGAGGCGGCAAGGTTGGAGAAGCCTATGGTGTCTACGATCCAGATGCTGGCGTGGAAAATCGAGGACGATTTATTATTGATCCCGATGGAAACATTCAAGGCTACGAGGTGTTGACGCCCCCGGTTGGGAGAAATGTTTCCGAAACGATCCGTCAGATTCAGGCCTTTCAGCATGTGCGCAACTGTAAAGGTGCTGAGGCGACTCCGTCTGGATGGAAACCCGGAAAACTCACTCTCAAACCGGGCCCTGACCTAGTCGGGAAGGTGTGGGAGGTCTGGAAAGTCAGTATGGAGTCTGAGTAATTCGTATAGTCCATGGTGGATAAGGAGTGTTTTACCGCCCACCATGGATTCAAGGTATGCTCCTCACCCTTGATTGTACGGTGAGATATAACAATCCGCCTGCTTAAACAGCTAAATCCGTGAACGATTGCGGGACACCTTCAAAACCAGCTCAGATTTCTCATCAGGTTTCTTTCTCTTCCTTCCCTCTCAATCCTGGCAGCAACAACCACAGCACCAACCCCAGCCCGCCACTGACAAGTGCGATCAGAGCGATAACATGGATGGTGTTTTTCCAGTCCAGAGCGATGAACCACATGGCAATGGCCCCCATCAGAAAGAAGAGAAACACCATCAGCGAGGAGGCCGCACCAGCCCCCTCCTGCACCTGCTCCAGCACAAGATGATTGCTGGTGGGCCGCGTCAGCCCAAAACAAAAGGAGGCGATCGCCATGGGGAGGGCAAGCCCCCAGGGGCCAGGAATGAGATCGGACATCATCACAACCCCGCTCACGATAATTCCCGCAAAACCGATGGTCAAAAGGGTACGAGCAGCAAGCCTCTTCTGCATCTTGGAGCAGGAAAAAGCTCCAGCCATGATCGCCATGGCATTAAAGGCGAAAAAGTAGCTGAACACCTGCTCTGACATACCAAATTCTTTGATGTAGATGTTGGCGGCGGATCCAATAAAAGAAAAGTGTGGGAGGACAACCACGGAGAAAAGGACGACTAAAATGACGTAGTTTTTATTTCCCAGCAGCCGCAGGTATATTTTACCCATGGAGACCATCACATTGCCCTGCGCGTATTCTTGCAACGGCTCTTGAAGACGCAATACCCCGCCCAGGGCTGCCAGGCCCAACATCGCCTGGACGAAAAAGACCCAATGCCAGGAAAGCCAAGTCATAATCTGGCCACCAATCACCGGAGCGAGCATGGGAGCCAGCGCCATAATGATGGCCATGTAGGCTAGAATGCGCTGTCGTTCCCTGCCTGTAAACAGATCCTTGGTGATGGCCATGGAAATAACCACTCCCGAGGAAGAACCGACACCCTGCAGCACCCGCAAAACGATGAGGCTTGTGATATCGTTGACAAAGCCACTTAAAACACTGGCGATCACATACAAACTCACGCCAACTATCAGCGGTGGTTTTCGCCCAAAGCGATCGGAAATCGGCCCGTACAAAAGCAAACTGATGCAGTAACCGATAAAAAAACCGGACAGCGTGAGGTTCACCACATTCTGGGGCTGGTTCCAGAGTTTCTGCAACAGGGGCAAAGCCGGCAGGTACATATCCGTCGATAGGGGAGGAAAGGCAGAAAGCAGGGTCAACAGGCCGATAATTTTCATGGTACTCAGATTCATAGGCAACTTCCTAAGGGGGAATTGAAAAGAACCTCTATTCTACCACCAACGCTCTGCCCCATTCCCTGGCCGACTTCTCGGGTCGTAAAAAAATCTTGAAAAATTTGATCAACAATACTTTCAGGAATACCGATTCCGTTATCACCAATCAGCAAAAGCACACTCGTGTCCGTCAGTTCTGTGGTAATGGTAATCTCCCCCTGAAATGGAGCCAGCTCCAATTTTGCCTGGATGGCCTGCAGTCCATTGTGAAAGATGTTCAACAAAACCTGGTTAATTTCCTGCGATCGCAGCTGAAGAAGCGGCAGTAATCGCGGTGACCGTAATCACCCAGGCCATCTGTTCCAGCGGATAGCCCTCGGGCCACAAAAAAACAGCGGGAATCCCGTAGGCAACGGCGCTGGCGACAATAGTCCCAAACTGCAGCCGCACCCAGTTTCTCACCGCAGGCCCTTGCGGGGCAACCTTGGCAAAACGCAGGGCAATGCCCCACCTGCAGATATAAATCAGGGTAAACAGGGTCAACCAGATCAGCAGATGCACGTGGTCAACCGCCCGCCATACGGCAATCGTTGCACAACAGGCCACAATGATAGATCCCAGGTTATGTACCCAGGCCTGATAGAAAAGCTGCTGCGCCTGACGCTGGTGCACCTGATCGATCACTTCCTGGGGTTCATCCCGTTCCCAGGTGGAAAGCTTGATCCCGGTTGCACTCCGTCGAGAGTTTTCCAAGATATCCATTGAGTTTGACAATGCTCCAGTCTACTTCGAGGGGACGATGAAGAATCACGGATTCAAGGTGAATTATAGTGTCTTTGTAGAAACTTAAAAATTCAAAATACGGGAAGAAAGATTCTGTATCGAGAATAAAATCATTTCGTTTTTCATGGATAGAGTTGTCAGCCGCCTTGATCTGGTTAGTGTATCGCAGGTTGATACGTTCACCAGGACAAAGCCAACCCTCTTTCTCAAGCAGCCCTCCGCTTCATAACCAAGGCAGAACATGTTCGAAAAGGAATCGCAGCCAATATTTCGTTATCTCATCATGTTGACCATCTGCTCGGTCATCGGGCTGCAGACATGGATGATTTTATTTAACAACTTTTCTGTGGAAGTGGCCGGCTTGAGTGGCCAACGGGTGGGAGCAGTGCAATCGGTGCGGGAGATTCCAGGCTTTCTCTCGCTGCTGGCGGTCTACGTGATGCTGCTTTTTGCCGAGCCCACCATTGCCGCACTCTCGGTCATCCTGCTAGGGGTGGGACTGGCGGCAACGGGGATGTTTCCCTCCTATGCGGGCATATTGATGACGACGCTTCTCATGAGCACCGGCTTTCACTACTATGCCACCATGAACCAGTCGCTGGTGCTGCAGAACTTCAAAAAAGAAATTACCCCCATGGTCTTTAGTCGGCTGCGCAGCCTCTCTGCTGCCGCCGCGATTATCACCGCAGGGCTCCTTTTTGTGCTGGGCAAGCTGCTCGACTACCGCTGGATTTATCTGATACTCGGGGGTGGGGTTGCGCTGGTGGGCGTGTACGGGCTGTTGCATAAGCCATTGCTCGCCAATGCCATCCCCCAGCACAAGAAGATGATTGTGCGCAGACGCTACAGCCTCTACTATTTTCTCACCTTCATGGCGGGGGCCCGCAGGCAGATCTTTGTCGCCTTTTCCGTCTACCTGCTGGTGGGTGTTTTTTCTTTCTCGGTCCAGGCGGTGACACTGCTCTTTATCCTCAATAACCTGATCAACTACTTCCTCAATCCCCTGATCGGCAAGGCCATTCTCAAATTCGGTGAGCGGCGCGTACTCTCGGTGGAATACGCGGGGCTGATCTTTGTCTTTCTCACCTACGGCTTCACCGACTCCAAGGTGGTGGTGGTCTGCATGTACATCCTGGATCACATCTTTTTTAACTTCACCACCGCCATCAACACCTACTTTCAAAAGATCGCGGATCCCCAGGATATCGCCCCTAGCGCTGCGGTGGGCTTTACCATCAACCACATTGCCGCCGTCTTTCTTCCTTTCCTCGGCGGCATGGTCTGGATGATCGATCACCGTATTCCCTTTATCGTGGGTGCGGTTATGAGCGGGATTTCACTGACGGCGGTGCAGAGGATTCGGATTCTGGAGACTGGCTCAGAAGTGGCACAGCCTTAAATGACTACCAACATCAAAAATGATCCCCCCAAAACATCTATCAATTGATGTACTTCAATTTCCTCATAACTTTTATCAAAAAGCACAAAACCGTGACTCTTTGCAAAATCTCAGGTAAATCTAAAGAGTAGCAATGCAATAATGCACCTCATTGCGTAACAAGCTGTAACGATCGACTTCATATATTCTGGCTGCATTCCAAAAGGAGACACTCATGGAAACATATACAGTAAAAGATTTGATGGTCCCACTTGAGGAATATGTCACCGTCCCTCTGGGCACAACCCTGCTCGGCGCCATGCTTGCTTTGGAAAAGGCCATGGAAAATTATGACCAGGGAAAGTATCACCACCGGGCGGTCCTGGTGTTGGACAAGGACAACAAGGTTGTTGGCCGAATCAGCCAACTCCGCGTCCTCCAGGCCATGGAGACCAGGGAAGAAAATACCGAGCTCTACGCGCAGTTGCAGATGTATCAATTCAGTGAAGCCTACGTTGATAAACTCCGCGAGAATGATCGAATAAAGTGCAAGGTCTTTGCAGAAGAAACACTCAAAGAGGCAACAACAAAGCCGGTTGAGGATTTTATGCAAAAGCCGACTCCAGATGAATATGTCGATGAAGTTGAAAAGCTCGACCTGGCCATGCACAAAATGGTTGCCGGCGCCCACCAGTCTCTTCTGGTCACCCGAGACAAAGAAATCGTCGGTATTTTACGAATGGTGGATATTTTCACTGCCAGCTTTCATGCGATGAAGTCACTGGGTGTAGCGTAAAACCAACGAATCTCCATAAAGAATGCAGGCACTGCGGGAGTGAAAAAAGACTCTCGAAGAAGCCAAGACTATACAGGTGAGTTATGCTTGAGCGGGAAAAAATATTTAACAGGATCATTCAACGGGTCAACATCAACCTGCGTGATCTGAATTTTGATGTCAGCCCCTTTGTCACCGGGCACGCGGATCTTCGGCAGATGAGCCGCTTTTATGCCTTTTACGGAGTAACAACCGATATCCCTCTGAGCCTGCAGTTCCTCCACAGCAGCCTTGCTGGCAGTTATTTTCTGGGGAAATGTCAGGTTAAAAATGCGATGCTCTATAAAACCGATATTCGTGGGGATGAGCTCAAACGCAAAGGCTCGACCTTTCAGTTTAAGAACTTCAGCATTGACCTGCGCCAGGACGAATTCATCGATATCGTTTCCAGTGCCCTGGTCAAGACCCTGGTCCACAACTATTCCCACGACCCGGAATCACCGGAGCGGTTCTTTATCAAAAACACGCTCTCCCTTGATTACGCCAATATCCATGGGGCACCGGCAGAAGGCTGTTTTTTAAGCCCCTTTGCCACCGTTGACCTGACCACCATGCGCAACTGCGCCATTGGTGCCTACTCCTATATTCAGGCTGGCCGCATAAGCCATCTTAACGTGCAGCCGGGGACCATATGGGTCAACAGCCCGGGTACCTTCAATTTCTTCTACCAGTATCCCCAGGACCGGTTACAGCATTACATCAAACAGGAGCCCGGGGGCAAACCCGAGGGAGCCCTGATTGATTTTATTGAGGCACGAAGCGCAGCCTTTGATGCGGTCTTTGATACAGCCATCACCGCCCCACCCATTCCAGTTCCGGAGACGGCCTCCCTGGATCGGTATGCGGTGGTCCTTGCCGAGACGACCATTGATGAAAACGTTCTGGTTGCCCAACGGGCCTACCTGGAAAACTGCATCATGGGCATCGGGGCTAATGCCCAGGAGAACTGCTATATCATCAACTCCAACCTCCAGGGCAACAACGTTATGGCGCACGGAGCCAAGGTGATCGAGACGGAGATGGAAAAGAACATCTTTGTTGGTTTTAACAGCTTTCTCTATGGCAAACCAGGGAGTAAAATTACCATTGGCACGGGCTGCATCGTCATGCCGCACACCATTATCGACTGCGCAGAGCCGCTGGATATTCCGCCGGATACCCTGCTCTGGGGCCTGATCACCAATCCACAGGAGTTGGAAGAAAACAGCATCCCCTTAGAGGAGCTCCGTGTGATCCACACCTCTCTTCAGCAAGGGAACATGCATTTCGAGGGTGAAGGAGGCGCCTTTGTAGAAGGTTTCAAACACAGGATTAATCATATTCTCGAATCCAACGGAGCCTTCTACCATCAGCATAACAACAACATCAAGGGCCATGCCCAAAACAACCGCAAGCTCTCGCTCAATAATATTCAACCCTACCTGTTTGGAAAAATGGAGGGCGTGTACCCGGATATTACCATTCAGCCTCAGGGGTAAACCTCTGATGCCTTGGGTAAGGAGGGGGAGGCATAAAAAGACTTGCCCCCTTACCGCCCGTTCGCTATGGGCCAGCAATCAAATTGATGGCCCATAGGTACGTTCAACGTTCGTTCTGTCGCGGGCATGATCCGCTCCCACAGGCATCCAGCTCTCATCGGATTTGTGGAGCGAGCCATGCCCGTGACATGTCTTTCAGCTTCATATCAGCGGTGTGCTCCCAAAAGATCCCCCCTGAGTTCATCCTTGAAGTATTACCATATGAATCTGTGAGCATTTCCCATACTGTTTCTGCCTTCAATCGCTGGGCCACAGCCTTGGCCGCGCCTGCGGATCATTGCTCCAGGCGGAGACGCACAGACGCAAGTTGTCAAAAATGCACCATAGATATCACTCTTTTATGCTATGATACAGTTGTTCACCGGCCCTGAACGATTGTAAAAAAAAGCCCGAATACGCGCTGATCCATTAAACAGCTCTAATCATTCCAAGTGAGCGTGATTCAAGATACGCTCCTGGCCTGCTGCTTGGCCGAGGAGACACTATGCGTCAACTGCTTCAAAATCCCTCCCCTCCCCCCTCTTTTCAGTACTTCTTCACGATTCTGCTCATCCTTTTTCTGCCGCTCCTGCAGTGGCCAGCAACATGCTCAGGTCAGATCACTAAAAAGGTACTCTACGTCGATTCGTATCACGCTGACTACATCTGGAGCAGTGATATCACAGCAGGTATTCGTTCTGTGCTGGATGGTAGACAAGATATCGAACTGAAAATATTCCGCATGGATACGAAGCGCAATATGAGCGAAGCCTTCAAACAAGCATCTGCCCGCAAGGCCCGTGATCTGATCGAATCCTGGAAGCCGGATGTCGTTATTGCTTCGGATGACAATGCCTCGAAATATCTGATTGCACCGTATTACCTCAACGCAGAGCTCCCCTTTGTGTTTTGTGGCCTGAACTGGGACGCATCCATATATGGCTTTCCTGCCGATAATGTGACCGGCATGGTGGAAGTGGCCTTGTTTGAAAAAACTCTCGACACATTGCAACAGTATGCCAACGGCACACGCATCGGGTATCTGGCATCTGACACGGTGTCAGAACGCAAAGAATACAACAACATCGTCCAACGATTCGGAGCCAGCTTTGACGCGCGCTTTGTCAACACCTTTGCCCAACTGAAGCAGGCCTACCAGGAACTCCAGAAAAACAGCGACATGGCGATTATTCAGGAATGTCGTTCCGTGACAGGGTTCAACCACTTGGACATGATCAATTTCATACGGAACAACACAACCATCCCCACGGCGGCGATGCAAAAATACCTCATCCATTACGCATTATTCACCTATGCCAAAAGCGGTGAGGAGCAGGGAAAATATGCCGCCCAGACGGCTCTGACAATCCTCTCAGGGACTTCCCCGAAAGATATCCCCATCATCGCCAACAAACAGGTTGAGCCCTACTTGAACATGCAACTGGCCAAAAAAATGGGAATCAAATTTCCAATTGATCTCATTCAAGCCAGTCACCTCATCAGCGCAGAACAAAAAAAACTGCTGTATGTCAACTCCTACCATGCCGGCTACGCCTGGAGCGATGGCATTGAAAAAGGGCTGCTCAAAGCATTGAACATTACCAGAACAACTGAGGGGGGCTATGATACTTCCGGTAGCGAAGTGCAGTTGAAAATCTTTCGCATGGACACAAAACTGCATCAATCCGAGAAGTTCAAAACTCGTTCGGCATTGACTGCAAAAACACTTATTGATGAGTGGAAACCCGACATTATCGTCACTAGCGATGACAATGCCGCCAAGTATCTGATAGCCCCCCACCTTAAGAACGGAAAAACTCCTGTGATTTTCTGCGGATTAAACTGGAATGCAGACATATACAATTTCCCGCCTGAGACCATCACCGGCATGATCGAGGTGAATCCAATCCTGGAAACCCTCAACCTCCTGCGCCTCTACGCCAAAGGCGATCGCATAGGATATATTGGAGCGAAAACATATTCGGAAGAAAAAGAGCTGAATCACTTGAAAAATACGCTGAACATTTCCCTTGCTGACGGCGCCCTTGTCTCAGACTTCCGCCACTGGAAAGAGACCTATCTTCGCCTGCAGAAGACGGCGGATATGCTCATATTCCTGACGCCCACTCCGCTCCCTGGCTGGAAGGAAGCCCGCGCTCAAGCCTTCATAGAAGCAAATACAAAGATCCCCACAGGGAGCACGGGCGATAACACCGCACGGTACACCCTCCTGGGAAAGGTAAAAATCGCCGAGGAACAAGGCTGGTGGGCGGGAAATACCGCCTTGAGCATACTGCGAGGAACTCCGGTCAAAAACATCCCGGTGACCACAAACAAGAACTCCAGACTTTTCCTGAACATGCGGTTAGCTAAAAATATGGGGATACTCTTTCCCCTGGAACTGCTTGAAAAGGCGACATTGTTGCACGATTAGGAAGGATGGAACTTTATGAAAATCAATTCCATCAGTGTCAAGCTCTTCTCCATCATTGTCGGCGCTTTTCTCTGCTCAACGGTCAGCATCCTGCTGATTGCAGACACGTCGCTGACTGACATCATCGACAGCAGTAAAAATGCACTCTACGTCGAAAAAGTCGATTCCATACACACCCTACTTCAGCAGCATCATGAACGACTCAAAAAAACCGGGCTGATCGATGCATATATTGACGATTTCAAGCGGTCCACAGTCAAAGAACTGCAGCGAGCCTATTACAGCCGGAAACAAGAGGGAATTTACCCTTTTATTATTGACTACGAGGGCAACATTGTTCTTCACCCGACGCTGACGGGAATAGTTACAGGCCCCGGTGCGGAGGAAATTACCAACAGGTTACTGGCTGAAAAACAGGGCGATTTCAACCTCGCGTTCCATGGCAAGATCAAACATTACACTTTTCGTCATTTTCCAGAATGGCAATGGGTTATAGGCTATGCAGTCCCACTTGACATAAAATACGCTGAAGCCAAAAAATTCAGAAGCCTGCTCATCGCGATCATGACGGGCGTTACTCTGTTCATCCTTTTCCTTCTGATTCCGGTAATCGCCAGATTCACCAAACCCATTACTCGACTCACCAAAGCCGCTCAGGCCATGGCCGCAGGAGACCTTGATCAGGAAATTCAGATCTACAGTAACGATGAGGTTGGTATACTTGCCCACAGCTTTCAGGACATGCGCGTTGCTATCAAACAGACCATCAGTGAACTGGAACGGGAGAACAGAGAAAGAAAAAACGCTGAAGATGCTCTGGCAAACGAAAAAGAACAATTGGCGGTGACGCTGATCAGCATCGGCGAAGGTGTAATTACCACGGACCTGCAGGGACGGATTGTTCTTATCAACAAGATTGCAGAACAATTGACTGGCTGGGACCACTCCATGGCCGTGGGGCGGGACCTGATAGAAGTCTTCGAGGTATATGACCCACAAACCGGCAAGCCGGACCATGACATTGCCACACGCATTACCACAACCATCTCGGCAACGACCGGAGAAAGGAAGGAACAGCTGAAGACCAAAACGGGCCAGGAGCTGATCATTGCAAGCAACGGCGCGCCAATCAAGGATGCCCACCAGAAAACTATCGGGGCAATCCTTGTTTTCAGAGACATCAGCCAACAGATCAAAACAGAACAAGAGTTACTTAAATCGAGAAAACTTGAATCCATAGGGGTGCTGGCCGGGGGTATAGCCCATGATTTCAACAACATCCTGGCAATCATCCTGGGCAATATCGACCTCATCTTGCTGGATAATACCCTTCCGGAAAACGCCAGGACACGATTAAGCAATATGCAGAAGGCATCGCTGCAAGCACAGGGGCTCACCCAACAACTCCTCACTTTTTCCAAAGGAGGGGCCCCTATCAGAGCGGTTTCCTCCTTGGAAAACCTCATCAAGGATTCTGCGAACTTTGTTCTCCACGGACGTAACGTGGCCAGTCGGTTCGACATTTCGCAAGAACTCTGGGCAGCAGCTGTTGACAAGGGGCAGATCAGCCAGGTCATACAAAATATTGTGATCAACGGCTGCGAAGCCATGGCCGATGGCGGCACAATCGTGATCGCAGCTCGAAATGTTACGGGAGGCGAAGAAGCAAACGCCCAGCTTTCCCCCGGACAAAAATACGTCGCGCTGTCCATAGCTGATAGCGGCAAGGGAATCTCGCAGGAAAATATCGATAGAATTTTTGACCCTTATTTTTCTACCAAGACAGAGGGCAATGGACTTGGGCTGGCAATATGTCACTCCATCATTGCCAAACATGAGGGGCAGATAACTGTTAAATCGCATGCTGAAACAGGCACAGTCTTCACCATCTATCTGCCGGCAAGCGACGCGTTACCCACGGCAGAAGCACAGGCGAAGGACATCGTTCCCGGTACCATGAATGCAACGATCCTGATCATGGATGACGAAGAAGCGATTCGGGATTTAGGGAAAATGATGCTCGAGGAAATGGGCTACGCTTCGCTGGCGGCAGCTGACGGCGTTGAAGCCCTGGAACTGTATAAAAAACACAAGGAACAGAATACACCAATAAACCTGGTGATCATGGATCTCACCATACCGGGAGGCATGGGGGGTAAAGATGCCGTACAGAAACTGCTTAACTATGATCGGGATGCAAAAGCAATCGTCTGCAGTGGCTATTCAAATGATCCGATTATGGCTGATCCAGCCAGTTATGGCTTTCAAGCAGCAATCAGCAAGCCGTACAAATATGCAACACTTGCCGCAGTCATCAAAAAGACCTTGATGAAAACTGGAACCTTGGATGATCACAGTTTACAGCTGAAACTATCAAGGTCGGGTCACTGAGGGAAAAAAAACTCGACCAAAACGGGGCAGAACAGTCGTTGCCATCCAAATAATTGATCAACTTTTGAGAAATTTTATTTCTTCCACGTTCTGCAATTTTGGCACACGTAAACAACAAACCCCACGTGGCGCAGGGCTTGCTGTCTTCGGCGAAGTCGTAACAATCAGAGCTTCACGACATTTTGAGCCGACGGGCCCTTTGGGCCGTCTGTCACATCAAAGCTCACGCGCGCACCTTCTTCAAGGGATTTGAAGCCAGATCCCTGAATGGCAGTATGATGCACAAACACATCTTTACCACCGTCTTGCTCTATAAAACCAAATCCTTTTGAATCGTTAAACCATTTTACAGTTCCTTCTGCCATTATAACTACTCCTTGTCATTGTGCGCATAGAGCACACAGTTCTATGGCTGGCCCGTTTTGAGGACCAGTGGTGATGCACCGCATGAACAAAAGTTATGCGGCAATATCAGTCTCTTTCAAGTCCATCTCTTTACCTGGCTGCCCAGAGAAACCAAAAACGTTGGCAGGTCAGCGTGAACGTGTTCATCAGGACACTAACTGGCACTCACGTAAGCAGAGTGACATAGTGAAAAAAATAAAAAGAGACAAAATAATTATCTACGACGTCGACCTCTCTTGACGGGCGGCTTTGCCTCATTGCAGACAAGCTTGCGGTACTTGTATTCCTTGCCATTCAACCCATCCATAGCTTTGTGCCCTTCAGAGCGAGAAGACATCTCTACAAAACCGAACCCTTTGGATTCACCAGAGAAGGGATCTGTAATAAGCTTGGCACTGACGACACTGCCAAACTGGCCAAACAACTCGGAAAGTTCAGATTCAACAATATTATAAGGAAGGCTACCAATAAAAAGTTTCATGCTCTTTCTCCTAAGGTGATAAGCAAAAAACTTTTTGGGTATCTAAGGATATGCAATTATATAGGAAGATATCAAAAAAGGAGGATGCTATTTTTTTAATGGAACGTTCAGTTTATAGTATATAGTGAAATTTTGCGAGCTAATAATTCTCGCCATGTGAGCGAGATGAAGCCTGGATCTATTTCAAATGTTTTGAGCAGCCACCAGTTGAGTCAGACTATCTTGGCTGTCTCCACTTTCAAAAGGTCTGCATCTCAGCAACACCAGATTTTCAGGTCTCAAAAGCTACCCCAATATTGCACCGACCGATGAAGTCTCCTATTACCTCCAAATTCAGGAATCCAGCTTCCTGCGGTCACTTGCAAAAAAACGGGAAATTACCGATCCGGGCTGGACAAGATGTGACCTGAAAAATTACCGCCACTACGTAATAGAGAGCCACGATTTTTATACAGATATTATTTCTTCCGGGGTACAGTTCAGCACTTGTCCCCAAAAGGACAAAAGACATCTTCTGGAACTCTGGGAAAGCGGTTGATTTGAGGAGGGGGCTGCGACAGATGCTTAAGCCCATGAAGCCCCAACCTCAGAAAAAACAAGATTACCTCGCGTTTGACACATCTCTTCAAATTGGAGACCGTTGCCATGCCCAATGTATCTTTTCCCCAAAGACCGTCTCTCTCAGCTTTGCTCACGTTATTTCTTTTAGCAATACTATCCCTGCCAAGCTGCGCAGGTCTTCCCAAAAGCAGGGTGACCAATGGTCATCTTCATGATCTGAAACCTATCTTTGTAGGTCGTCAGATTCAGTTCCTCACGGACTGGCATGCCTACAGTGTGATCTATCAAGGGCGATCTGCTCACTGGTATGACATGTTCTACTACAAAACCGGACAGGTACAACACGGTCTTGTCAAAAGAGGGGAGTATCTTGCCCATAAAGGTGACCAAGCAACCATAACTGATGTTCAAATCTGGACGTATCATACCATGGGGGTCTACTTCAAAAATCGCAACGGTAAACTTGGCGTTATACGTATAGGCACTCCAAACAGGAAGGTATTCGCCAGTGAGTACTGGGAAGAATTGACTGATCAAACCGCGACTGCACAATGGATAGAAAAGCAACTGACCACAGAAACAATTGCATTCATTGATCAGGAAGCCCCCCAGCTCTCCTCACCTCAGTCACCTGATTTGCAGATACCTGAAAAAACGAAATCCCAGCACATTGAACAACTCTCCTCTCCTGAAAGATCCGACGATTATTTTTTAGATGAAGACAGCTGGGAAATTTTTTAACCTCAGGCGCCCAACCGCAAAGATCCATCATTATACTCAATCGGAGGGTTAGAACGATGTCATCTTGTCAGGTTTCACTCATTGCGGCACTGCTCAGCACACTCGCCTTCACAAGTGTACACGCATCATCCTTAATGTCGCAGCACTCAATAGGGAAAGACGATCTCCGTCACACCGATGAAGCGCAGATCCTAAAAAAATTACAGGCTGATATCAGGGAGCTGAAAGAGGATTACAATAGGGCTCAAAGCCAGGCAGGTAAAGAATCCATTCGCCAGAGCGCACGAGCCATAAAAAACAGTGCTGAGTACCAGGGGGCCTTAAATGCAATAAAAACATTAATGAAGAAGACAATCACATGCTATGGCTCAATGTGCGATGATCCTGACTGGAAACAGTACGCTGTAAACCGACTCCTGCAAAACCCCTCACTAACCCACTGCTACTATAACAAAAGCCTTAACGCAGTCTGCCAAAGGCACCGCCCCTTAAAAGACGTTGTTCTTGAGCGGGAAGAACAAGAAACTAAGAAACCCAAACAACCCCAAAATGTCCCAAACAACAGCGGACTGCCCTCAACCATTGGTGGCTTGATACCAGGCGGAGGAAGCAACTATGGGTGTCCGATCCCGTATAGGGAAAACGCCAATATCAATAAGCCGTACTGGGGAGTAATCCCAGGTCCGCTGGGAACAGCTAAATCCTTCTCCTGTGGCGTCTGTGACAGTAACTGGAATTACAAACCACTGAAGTCATCCTACTGTCAAGCCCCTTACCCGGGAAACCGTTAAGCCATCAGCAAACTCCTCTGACTACTATAAGGAAAAATCCATGGCGCCCAGACTGTTATTCAATATTTTTATCTTTTTGGCTGGACTGGCTTCCCCCTGCTCTGCCCTTGAATTCAACGCAGCAACTGATTGCCAGCAAAAAGCAGAAACCATCATTTTTCTTGCTTCAAAAAGCTTTGATCCAATTCCACCTGATGACTGCAGGGTAACCTATTACAAGCAGGCATGTGAACACCTCAAAAAACAAGTCCAAGAACAAATTCGCACTGCTCCACAAAGCAGCCATGCCTCGATACAAAGAAGAGCAGTGAGTTACTGGACCAATTTATCGAGTTTGGCTGCCCCTGACTCGTATGCAGTCTGTGGAAGGAAAAAAAAGAAAAATATGCCGGATGAGTTCGATTTTGGTGAATTTGATTTTTGACCCCATAGCAGCCACGCATCGCATACCCCCTTGCTGTGCTGCAAGATCTGCCCACCTAGCCTCTATATATTGAGTCCCTAGGTTGAAGGTTCTTGATGGTGATAATCTGCCGTAAAAATACTTTCATGGAGGGTAAAAAAATGATCCGACTTCTTTCTTTGACGTTCGCGGTTTTGCTTGCGGTTCCCGTGGTGGCCCAATCCAAATTGCCCCAATATGTCTTATATGAAACAGCCAGGAAGCCCGTCCTGAGTTTTTCCCCAACCTGCAACACCCAGATCAATTGGACCCGACCTATTCTCAAAGGCAATGCGGCACCCGACATCGAACAAGAAGGCGAGGTCGATGGTCGAGTCCTCATTGAGAATTCGGAACCCATGACCTCGAAAAACAAGGTCATGTCCCTCATTGAATGGACCAAACCGATTCACGATATGCGTATCGATCGACTGGTGATGTATCTGGCTGCACAAGACATGCGACGCGGCACAACTCTGCGTGTCCGGACAGCGATTCAAGGCATGGTCACCCCCGGTGCAAGGATCTCTAACTATGGCCCAGATTATCAAGTCTTTACCCCCTACATGAAGTACCTTGCGGGAGGTGGCGCGATCACCGGCTTAAGCGCATTGATCAGTACGATAGTCAATCAGGGGTGGTATGAGTTCTATGTTAGGGTCCAGGTTAGCGACGGTGGAAACTGTTTCGAACAGCCGGTGGTCTACAAGTTCCGACGTCTGGAAGGAGAGCAATAATCGTGGAGCCAGAAGCTACGCACTCACCCCAAAGATGCACCAATTTTCAACACCGGCAGTATGCCCGCAAGGATAAATAGCGTCAACATGCCCAGCCCGAGGACGAGCGAACAGGAGAGATGCAAAGTGATCCAGCCATTCCTCTTTGCTTCCGGGCAGATCGTGAGCCGACGGACAAGGAATAGGGCCAAAATCGCCCAGACAAGCGGAACGCATACCGAGAGAGCCCTGTAGCGTATGGCGAGATCAGTCAGCATTGGGAGCTCGATGACATTTTCGGAATAGACAACCAAAAGATTGTGCACTGGCGTGATGGCGACCAGAGAAAGAATCCAGCAGACAAAGAGTAACAGGACGTTGCAGCAAATAGTCAGTTTCCACATGAGATACTCCTATGCCCGCATTCGAGGGAGCCAGCCTATTCCAATCCTTCTGCCAAGATCATGAGAGCACAAAACTGGTAATACCGCAAGAAAGAGCTAGAAGTCATAAGAACACTGATCTTTATATTCGTTACCTGGAGGCTAGTAAGCGACACCTAAACCAGAGCCATGTGTCTAAAACCACATGAAATTCATTGATTTCAATTGCCCAAATTTGCTTACATAGTGCTTACACGAGCTCTAAAAACAGAAAAACCCTGCTCTCTTACGAAAGCAGGGTTTTATATATATTGCCTGAAAAATTCAGGACTTATAAATGGTGGCGATGCAGGGAATTGGAACCATGCCACCAGACCTCTCTCAATCCATTGTTTTTGTGAGCTTTTGCTCACTCGACGGATGTCAGTTAGTGTCACAAATAGTGTCACTTTTTATGGCTCCCAGTATAGCCACTTTAAGCCTGAAATGACCGTGAAAAATTCCAGATGTATTGGATTAGACGGCGACTCGGTAATTCCTCGCAGTTGATTTTGGCTTTCGTTTCGAAAAGACAAAGTCCTTTTCATAGATCGCTGTAACCTTCCAACACGTTTCCAAAAAAACCATGAAAAGAGAGCGAATGCGGCTCTTCTCCGTGTGTACGCGTACGCTCATACGCGCCTAAAAACGTACGCGCGCGACGACGACGACCCGGCGGCGTTTTTAGGCGCCCGTGCATGCGTGCGCACCTAAAAACGCCGAGGCGCGTCGACGACGACGTCGTCGCGGGCGCCCGCGTCGTCGCGGGCGCCCGCGTCGTCGGAAAAGCTTACAAGGTGTATGAAAAGAGGTTCCAGAGGTGTATGCAGTATATGGACAGGTGTATGACTTTTTTTTAGCCATACACCTGTCCGGTTCTTAAAAATATATAACAATAATAATAATATATATACTATTAAAGTTAGTTAGGTATATGGGGTGTATGGCTTTAGAAAGACATTCCGTCGCGCGCAAGCTTCTCTCTTTTTTCCATGGTTTTTTTCTCCCCCTAGTTTTTATGTTTTTTTGAAGCCATACACCTGGGACGACTTTTTGAGCTTTTTTAAAATCATTTCAGCAACTTAGTTCGGTGTATGGCTCTCCCTGGTCATACACCGGCCATACACTAGCCATACACCCGTTTGCGTCTCTTTTGTGTCTCTTTGAGCTCTTCTGCGGTTTTCTTATAATCGTTCTTCAGCCGGTATATGAGGCCATACACCCGTTTACCGTTGCGGTATATGCGGTCATACACCGGCTTCTCTGTATTTGAAAAATAATTTTTTTTTCAAAAATTTTTCGTAACTACTCACCCCTATTCTTCGGCATCAGGCAGAGTTCCTGCCAGTGCCAACTGGATAGCGACAAGAGGATTGATCCCCTGGCTTGCCATGGTCTGCAGGTAACTTGAAATCCTGCAGTAAGCCTGGGCATATTGTTTACGTCGAAAACAACCGGATATTTTCTGTTTTACCTTAGCCATGCGAAGATCCCTTTCCGCTCTGTTGTTGGTGAACGGTACATGTGGTTCTTTGGCAAAAAGCAAAACTGCCGCCTCATGCTTTTGTAATCGCTCCCAAAGATTGTGCGCATCGGATTTGGCTATCCTGCCGCGCTTCCCTTGGGTTTTTGGAGGGATCTTGGGCAACTCCTTGCTGCCACGCGTAAGGATATTACGGTAGCGCTTCTGCAGGTTGGCATACTCCCGTTCGGTAAGACATTTTTCCGGACGTTGAGCCACCGTACGACACGTTTGCTGGAGCACAGCTTTTAGATTGCGGGCCCACCGGTATTGGTTAGAGTCAACGACAAACGTCAACTCTCGCAAAAGGTGCGAGCCGCAAAGTCCGTGACCGCAATGGTCGTAGGATAAATATGATGCCCAGCAATCATGGATGATCACCCCGCCATACCGAGGGATGATATTCAATCCTTCGATTGCCTCCTTGCCCCGCTTTCGATGCAGTACTTTCAGGGTTGTTTCGCCGGAAGAATAGACGTGAATCCAGTGATTCTTCCCTTCAACCCGAAACGAGGTTTCATCCACATGCAGGGATGGAGCCTGCAGTAGCCTATCAATAGCTCTGGATTCCCATGCTTCGAGTGATTGGTGCAAGCGCAAAACAAATTTGAGCAGGCTGGCCTCGGAGATTACGCTACCGATCATGGCTGCTATCTGTTTTTGAACCCGGTTTAAAGCGACCATCTGGCTGATAACCAAATGAATGGCAAACGCTTTAAGCCCATTGCCGTACTGCAGCTTACCCGGCATATCGTCAGGAAAACGCCCCTTGACTGTTGCTTCACAATTGGGGCATTGCTTTATTTCTGCGTCAATGTGCTCGACAACTTTTTCAAAAACGATGTCGATTTTTGTCCGACGTTCATGCCCCTGGCATGCAACGCTATCCAGCACCATTCCGCAGATATCACACACCTCGACCTGAGCAGTGGTGACCGATTCTTTGACGCGTGTATTACCAACCCGCCCATTGACTTGTTTCCCCCTGCCGGTAGCGGTGCAGTGCTTGGTAGCGGTTTCGTCTTTCTCGGTTTGCGAAGAAGGAATGCTCGAGTTTTTGTTTCCCTTGCGCGTTGTCTTCTCAAGAAAGATAGAGAGTATCAACTCGACAACAACCAGCAGGCTGTTGACCAGGACCCGTATCTCAGAGGAAACTTTGCCGGTGGAACAAAGCTGTTCAAATTCCTGTTTGAGGAGATCGACTTCTTCGCGTACCCTTATTTTGTTTACTGTTCCCATGGGTTTACTATACCATGGCTTTTTTCGGCCTCCTGTGTGCCCCTGAGTTGAACGATTGAGCGCTATCGCATCTGTTTGCTATCGGAACGCAATAATGGAACGATTTAGAGACGACCAAGCGCGTTGATGGGCATTTTTGTTGACATCCCTGGCTATTGGAAAAAATTCCGGTAAAAACCTGTCAAGTTATTTATTTGGCTTTGAGCTTTTTTTAGAGGGTGTGAGTAGTTACAATTTTTCTTCATTCCAATATCTAATTAACTTTCAACCGAATCTGGAGGACCGATATGAGCGCTTCTGACGCCGAAAACCGTGAAAAAGTTCAGTTCAATCACACGTATGCGCACAACGGTATACGACGCCGCAAGACGAAAAATAAAATCGTCGATCCAGCCGTATTTATGCTCTCTGTCACTGATCCGAAATTCATCACTTGGCTAGAGGATAAAATCGCGAACGGTATCAAACCGACAAGACTTCTTGAATATTGTCTTTTGGAAACTTGGCGAGACGGTCGCTTCGACGACCTTTGCAAGACACTCGGACGAAAAGTCCGATCATGAAAAAAACAGCGGGCAAAGGATTCCGCAAAAATCCTTTGCCCGTAAGATCAACCTCGAACCGATTGAGGTATATGCATGTCAATAGATACCATAAAGCCACCAAATGTTACATCAACTTTTCAAGAACAAGCCGACAAAATCATCGCTGATTTCAACGGCAAACCAGCCGGAGACGGCTACCTCATTCAATGTCCATGTGATGATCACGAAGACCAGAATCCGTCATGTAAACTGACGGTTACGGAAACCGGCGTCGTCGTCCACTGCTATCGCTGCGACGCAACCGGCGAGCATCGAGCATATCAAGCACTTGTCGCCAAAAGATATTTGCCGCCAAAGTATACGCCAATGTGGCAGCAGCTGTGGAATGGCGCACGCTCACCGAAGCTGTTCGCTAACATTTATTTCGAATCCAGAGGGCTTGACTTTCGTGAGGTTCCCTCCCTCCGCGAATCCAGCAATCTCAAAATTCATGATCTTGACCAAGAATTCGACGGCCTACTTTGGAGCATCGACGATGCCACCAACACACAGCGCGGAATTCATCGATTCTTTCTCAATGACGAGTACGACGGCTATGCGGAAATAGAGAATCCGAAAAGAATCCTCGGCGACTCAAAAGGATGTCATATTTGCATCCACAACGGCTCATCTGAGACACTCCATATCGCTGAAGGACCGATTAACGCCCACTCGGTTCATCAAAAACTTCCAGCAAGTTGCGCGAATGACACCGTCTGGTCCGCCATCCGAGTTTCAAACTTCGCGGAACTCCAAGTCCCAGAACACTTCAAAATCGTCCACCTCTGGGCGGATCGAGATCTTGACGGCATCGGCGAACGCTGCGCAAGGAGACTTGCCGTACGGCTTCTCGGAGACGGACGCACCGTCTTCTTGCACTTGCCAAGACCTCAAGGCCGAGCCGTTGACTTCAATGACGTACTCGATGAGATTGCCGATGCGTATGCCAATGATGGCATCTTCGCGCTCACCCCTTGGGAACGCGACGGAGCCTTCATACCAGAGCCATACATCTTACGAGAGGACGGCGTTTATAGGAAAGTAAGGAAATCAAAGAAAGACGAAACCGAAGAGTACGAGCACCAAATTTGTCGGTTGCCGGTGTACGTCTTGCGATGCGAACGCGATGTTCATACGAAGTTCGAAAGAGTTACCATCAAATGGCTTCTTCGTGAGTCTGGAACCTACAGCGAACTTACGGTCGCACGAGGCGCAATCATGACGACCGGCAAGCTTGTCGAAGAAGTCATCTGTAAGACCTCAATTGAAGTCCGCCAAAAAGACTTTCAAGAATTTTGCAACTACCTCCAAGATTGCGCTTACCGAATTCGTGAAGCCTTCCAACAAACGGCCTCAACAACATGCTGGATTCAACACAACGACAAATACGCATTCGTGCCGTATGACGACACTATCAAGCTGATCGAACCGGGTGGTCCACTCACGGCAATCTCTCAAGCGTACACGCAAAAAGGCGACTTCGACACTTGGTACAAAGCAATCCTCGAACC
The DNA here is from genome assembly GCF_963664075.1 of uncultured Desulfobulbus sp. Classification (NCBI taxonomy): domain Bacteria; kingdom Pseudomonadati; phylum Thermodesulfobacteriota; class Desulfobulbia; order Desulfobulbales; family Desulfobulbaceae; genus Desulfobulbus; species uncultured Desulfobulbus sp. Next base: position 238,061 of record NZ_OY760916.1, on the reverse strand, counting down.
AATGCGTGTTTGTCCGAGCTTTCTAACGGCTTTCGCGTTCGCATATGTCTCGCCGCTTCTTCCGCATCTTGTCGGTGTCCCTCCATTTGTCGTCAACATTGCCTCACAATCTGGAACCGGCAAAACGCGATCATCGCATATGATTTTGTCCTCGTTCTATCAGTCCATTCCAGAAGGTACGGCACCACTTGTCTGTCAAATGAACTCGGCAAGCCTTCCCGGTATTATGCAACTTCTCAACTTCAACCAAGACTTGCCACTCTGCTTCGACGACGCCCAAAGCGAATCTGACGAAAAAGTGACCAAACTCGTCTATACCGTCGGCAATGCCGCCTCCGCAACCAAATGCAACCCAGACGGCACACTTCGCGAAACAACCAAAGTCCGCTCCGTCGTGTTCATCACGTCCGAAGTCGACCTCGCAACAAAGTTCAGCTACGACGGCGGCAACGCACGAATTGTCACCATTGCCGACCCCCCATTCGAAGGCTTCACCGATACCGAGCAACTGAAAGACGTGCTCAAAAATGTGCCATTGGTACTTGAATCGAACTTCGGACATTTGGGCCGCATGTACGTCCAAAAAATCGCCGACATTCTCAACAACGGCCAACTTGCCGAACTCCGAGAATCTTTTGAAAAAGGCCGACAAGCACTCCTTCAACGAGCAAACGGCGGAGAACGCATGCTCATCGACCGCCAATGGCCATACTACGCAGCGGCGCTCACGGCCTGCTCAATTTTCTACAAACATCAACTCTTGCCGAAAGACTTCGTTGACGCCATTGGAAACGCCATCTTCGACCACTGGCAAAAAGCGCTTATCATGAAAAGCGCCGCGCTCCTTCCAGAACGTGCGCTTCAAGAACTCCGAGACTATGTTACCGCACATCGCGAACAATTTGTAACCAACGGCATCTCACATGAACATCACGGCGAATTCCAAAAATCTGGAAACCTCGCAATCCTCTTTCGAAGCCTCACCAAAATACTCGGCGACGGCTATGATACACAAAACATTGTGTCACAATGGAAAAGCCGAGGCTGGCTCATTCAACCACCATCCATGACGAAACGCACATCACTTGGACTCGCCATCATCAACGGCCAAAAAGTCTCTTGCGTCGTCATCAAAAAAGAGATCTTCGAACAACCAATCACAGACCTCGTCCAGGAGTAGCTAGTACTTTTTGACCCAAAAAATACTAGTTCGAACACCCAGCAAAACCCGCTAAACTGCTAAATTCGGACAGCCCAACTTCTCACTAGTATGTTTGTACAGCTACAAACACAAACATACTAGTTGAGAGGTACGCCCATGAATGTTCAGCCGTTCAAAGATCTAGACGACATCGCACGACTTCGAAAACACCTTTCGGACCATCCGAGAAATTATGCGCTCTTTGTCATCGGCATCAACTGCGGCCTTCGCTTCAGCGACCTCATTCGCTTAAAAGTAAGCGATGTCAAAAATCGCGCCGTCGGCGACCACTTCACAATTCAAGAACAAAAAACAGGAAAACGACGAGCTGTCGTCATCAACACAACGATGCACGACGCAATTGAAAAACTGCTTGCAGCCAACCCGACCTATCACGCCGACGAACCAATTTTTCAAGGAACCAACCGCGGTAAAGCACTCACATACCAAAGCGGTTACGCGCTCATCAAACAATGGGCTGAATGGCTCGGACTACAAGGAAACTTCGGCACACACACATTGCGCAAGACATTCGTCTACGGCCAACGAAAACACGGCGGCGCACCACTCGAAATTCTCCAAAAAGCACTCAACCACCGCAATATGCGCGAAACACTCCGATACGCCTGTATCGACGACACCGAAGTACTCGAACTCCCCATGAAATACGAACTCTGAGTTATCGACGCAAATACGTTTCGACGATTCCGGGTCTTGAGTGACCGAGCTCTTGCGCAACCGTTTTTCGGGCCTCTTCATACGTGAAGCCGCCATCAACAAGCGCATACATTCGCGATTGCGCATAGTTGTGACGAAGTCCATGCGACCCGGTTGCAGGCTGGCCAGATTTCTCGGCGGCAATCCGAAGCTCATGCGCATAGCGTCGAAGATCCGGCTCAAAAGAACCAGTGAGCTCAATAATTGACTTGATGCTTGCGAAGGTTTCCTTCGGTACCGGTATCGTGGTCCGAAATCGACCGCCCTTTGTATTCGTCAAATGAAGAAAATTGTATCCGAGATTTTCAGCTGTCAGCTTCGACATCTCATGAATTCTTAGACCATTGTAGAGCTGCAATTCAGCCAAAATTTTCGACACTCCATGCAGCTCGTCAATCAATCCAAGCGGATTTATGTACGCTCTTGGTTCCGGCTTGTGCGTCTTCAAACCTTGCTTCGACGCTTTAAAAACGCCGTCCCAATTGCGATCAATCTGATCCAGATTGCTGAGGCCAGTCGCGAACTTCGACAGCGCTGCGCACGTTCCCATGACCGTCGATTTCGGCACTCTTTCAGCAAGCTCCGAGAGGTACTTTTTGACATGCTCCGGCGTGATCTCGAGCGCATTCTTTGTCGGTCGAAGTTCCGCTTCCGAAGCGAAATTCTTCGCATCACGACAGTACTTCAAAAACGCCGCACAACTATTCTGGTACGCCCTCCGAGTTCGTATCGAATAGATCCCAGTATGCTTCGCAATCTGCTGCGGAGTCTTCGCATTCAACGCACGAGCTTCTCTCTTAGCTTGATGACGGCTCTGTCCAAGTTGCGTCAACGTCTCTAACGCATGATGCACCTGATGATGCACCGAGCCTCTCTTAAATGACATCAAAACGAACAACAATTTCTGCGAAATCTCAACTTTTTGCGGTAAAGCCATGATGCAATATAAGTGTTTGATTAAATTATACGATGACCGCCGGGACTAAAATGCAGTTTGCTTTTTAGTCCCCCTACTCTGGAGAAATCGACATTTAAACTACTAATTTTCTTCAAGCTATACTTTCAACAAAATGCGAGAATACTCGCCGTAATTTACGCTTTGAACGTACATAAAGCGCGGTCTTACAAAACATTATCGGGAACACATCATGGAATCTTCAGCACCAGCACTCCGCCCACGCTCACCAGCAAAAGACAAATCAGTGAACATTGAAGATGCAAATCGACAACAACGAATCGCACGAATTCTTCAGCGATTTTCAGTACTCAGCGAGAACGACCAGAAGCGCATTTTTACTGAATTCTTCGGGGCACATTTTTCGTATGTTGATTTTCTCAATCACGTCGTACAACACACGAAAAAGTCAAAACGAAAGCTTAGCCTCGAGTATCCGTACGTGGCAGCTTTCAAACAATTCAAAATTGAACAACAGCTGCAATCTTCGAAAGCTATCGCGTTCAAACGAAAGTACTATCTTCAATTTCGTGAAATTCGAGAAGAACAGAAAGCCGCCGGCGAAGATCTCGACAAAATCTATCGTGATCTTTCAAAATTTCTCAGCGAACTTTCAGTAAAAGAAAACGGCGGAGACAAAAAGAAACGACTCTATTTCTCAAGCAAATCGCTCCAAGAATTAATGGAACTCATTGACAGCCTTGAAGAACAACAAAGCTAAATCCGAGAAACAGTCGATATTGGTAGAGCAGTTACCCCAGTTCAGTCCTGAACTGGGGCGTAGTCTGTATCTGCTATTTAGGAGCTTTTAGAGCTTCCGCATCAAATAATCGGTCATGCATAATTGCATCCCAAGTGTCGTAGTACGACGACCACCATGCTTGATTTCGATCAAGAAAAAGCTTTGCATTTGATGCAAGCACGACCGGTACAAAATCTTCAGCCAAATGCAGTGGCTTTCCAGGAAAACGAATCGGCTTTTTCAGCGCCTTTTTTTCTTCCCAAGTATCACCACCGTACTGCACATTTCCATACTCGTCATACCACTCTTTTGGTGCTTTGTACGTGTAAAATGCGCCGTAATGATACGGCATCACCAACGCATCCGAATGCCAATAATACAACCGATTTTTATGCAGCTGATGTAAATGACGTTCCCAATTCTTCGAACGATAAACGTCATCATCTGCATGCATCATCATTTTAGGAGACGAGATTGGCAGAATCCATATCGAATGAATACCCAATTTTGAATACGCACGTATCCTCCGATCAACATCCTCAATTGAAATATTACTTTTCTGAACCTCAATCGCGACATACGCATTGTTAATCACAAGGCTAACATCTGGACGCACACCTTTCAAAACACGCTCTAGCTCACATTTTTGACAATTCGGATGCTCCGTCAGCGCAAGATAAAGCGCTCGCTTCACTTTGTAATGAAGCTGCGATTCGCCTTTGCCATATTCACAATTGGAGTCAGGTTCATGCGCATAATGATGCTCTCGAATACTCCCTTTTTTCAAGACAACAGTCTTCCTGCAAATCGGACACGTAAAAGGACGCTCACTCTTTTCCGCCTCAAAAGCTGGTCGACGAACGCCATCAACGTTTTCAGCAACTAACATCACAATATCTCGGTATCGATGACAGCACGTCGCTAAATTCGAGCAACTCAATTATTTCATGCAACTGCTGAACGTCATAATCACCGCCGTACGTGTCGACGGTGATTTGACCAGTTTTGTGACCAAGCAACCGACAATACATAAACGGATTCAATGCCTTCGCCGTCGCAATCTGTAGAGTCTCTGCGACGGTATGACGAAAGCTGTGAAATACTTTCGTACGAGGCTCAGCATCAAAACAGCTCGCACGATACCTCGCAAACGCATCCGTAAATTTCACTCCAGCCTGTCCTTTGTGGTCTTTGTACTCAGAAAACAAACGCTCCGTCTTCGACTCAACAAACTCCAAAAATCCAAGTTCAAGCAGTTTCGAGTGTATCGGCACCGGTCGTATCGAATGCGCATTCTTCACATTCTGAGCAATATCAAAGTACCAAAATCCGTCAGTACTCTTTTTCACACTCTCAACCGTGAGAAAAAAAATCTCCCCCATGCGCATGCCACTATGCAACGCAATCAACGGAACCCAATAATGCGACGGCTTGTTTCGCCGCTGGAAGCGCCCAAAATTCTCCCATGAAAAAAGCTTTTGAAGCTCCTCGAGCGTAAACGACTCATACGACGAATGCTCGACTCGGACGAACACATCCGTGAAAATCTGCTTGTCCGTCAAACCTCTAGCCATCGCAAATGCAAAAAAATTCGCGATACGCCGCATATGCTCACGAGCCGTCGACGGATGCATGCATTCACCAGCCATCGAACTCACTTGCTTAAAGGACTTCGAACGCAGCTTGGCATCTCGCAACCAACGCGGCGGCACCCTCAACAAACCATCTCGAAACGCCTCCGCATCTCGATACGTGTACGACGCCAATGTTCGATCACCGACAATCTTCAACCACAAATTACATGAATCCACGTACGGCTCACTCGTCGCTGCATCCGTCCACTTATGCGCAGTACGATCCTTTAAGTATTCAGTAAAGATTTTACTCATGAAAACCGTTTCAACGGAACCGCTCGGAGGTTGAACGATTGCGCCCGCGTCGGCGTTTTGTGCGAGGGAAGCTTTTATACGATCTTCGAGCTCCTGGAACCGTGGGTCAACGGTTATCTGATTGTTTTTGATAACGGCATACGGCGGCAGTGGTTTTGGATGAGAAAGAGCCGCCCAGCTGTCAAATTCGCTTTTTTTACTCATCTGCTCTCGCAAGAATCGAAAATAGTTCTCGCATTCGACCGCATACATGCGGCACAAATGCGCAGCTTGCCGAGAACAACGCGTCTTAAGACTACGCCGCAACTCACGCTTTCCAACTATAACAACTAAATCTTGAGGAACAAAGCGGCGAAATTGATAAATACCGATTGCGTTCTTGATAAGGTACGCTTCCATGGAGAACTCCAAGAGGCTGTACCGTCGAGTAGTGTCACTTTTAGTGTCAAAAATAGTGTCACTTTTAAACGAGGAGAGGCACAAAAAGAAAAGACCTGGACTCAAATGATTGAATCCAGGTCTCTATATGGAGGTTGAACAGTTTCAACCTATTAAATGGTGGCGATGCAGGGAATTGAACCCCGGACACTACGGATATGAGCCGTATGCTCTAACCATCTGAGCTACATCGCCAGTATTTGAAAAAGCTACTGGGCTTGAGACGAGCAATTATGCACTATTTTCAAATAATGGTCAAGAAAAAAATCTTGTCTCTTTCACCTTCCTTCCCCTTGCTCAACTCAACAAAAAAAGCCCCCTGTCAAACGAAAGTTCAACAGGGGGCTTATCAGATAAGCTGGGCCTGAGCGCAGGTTAGTCTGGGGACATTACATCATGCCGCCCATTCCCCCCATGCCGCCCATGCCGCCCATTCCGCCAGGAGGCATACCGCCACCTGCTGCGTCATCCTGCGGCAGGTCTGCGATCATGCACTCAGTGGTCAGAAGCAGACCGGAAACAGAAGCCGCATTCTGCAATGCAGAACGGGTAACCTTGGCAGGATCGATAACACCAGCCTCGATCAGGTCTTCGTATTTCTCAACACCTGCGTTGAAGCCCATGGGGCCTTCCAGGTTTTTCACGTGCTCAACGATAACAGAACCCTCGCGACCGGCGTTAGCAGCGATCTGACGAACAGGCTCCTCAAGAGCGCGACGAATAATATTGATCCCCAGAGCCTGCTCACCTTCGAGCTCGAGGGTGTCGAGCACTTTCAAGCAGCGGAGGTAAGCAACACCACCACCAGGAACGATGCCCTCTTCGACGGCAGCGCGGGTAGCGTTGAGTGCATCCTCAACACGGGCTTTTTTCTCTTTCATCTCAACTTCGGTGGCAGCACCGACATTGATGACTGCAACACCGCCGATCAACTTGGCCAGACGCTCTTGGAGTTTCTCACGATCGTAATCAGAGGTGGTGTCCTCGATCTGAGCGCGAATCTGCTTAACGCGGGCAGCCAATGCCTCTTTGTCGCCAGCACCATCGATAATGGTGGTGTTGTCTTTGTCGACAACGATGCGTTTAGCGGTACCCAGATCGTTTACAGTAACGTTCTCCAGCTTGATGCCCAGATCCTCGGTGATAACCTGACCACCGGTGAGAGTGGCAATATCCTCGAGCATTGCTTTACGACGATCGCCAAAGCCCGGAGCTTTAACAGCAGCAACGTTCAGGGTGCCACGCAGTTTGTTGACAACCAGGGTAGCCAGTGCTTCGCCGTCTACATCCTCAGCGATGATGAACAGGGGTTTGCCCATCTTGGCAACAGCCTCGAGCACGGGAAGCAGATCTTTCATGTTGGAGATCTTTTTCTCGTTGATGAGGATGAGGGGCTCATCCATGCTCACTTCCATGCGCTCCGGATCGGTCACAAAGTAGGGAGAGAGGTAGCCGCGATCAAACTGCATACCCTCAACCACGTCCAGAGAGGTCTCCATGGATTTGGCTTCCTCTACGGTGATAACACCCTCTTTACCAACTTTGTCCATGGCCTCGGCAATGATGTTACCGATGGTCTCGTCGTTGTTGGCGGAGATGGTACCGACCTGAGCGATCTCTTTCTGCTCTTTGGTGGGGTTGGCGATTTTACCAAGCTCTGCAACAACAGCAGCTACGGCGCAATCGATACCGCGTTTGATCTCCATGGGGTTGGAACCGGCAGCTACCAGTTTTGCTCCCTCGGTGTAGATAGCCTGCGCCAGAACAGTGGCGGTGGTGGTACCGTCACCGGCAACATCAGAGGTCTTGGAAGCAACTTCCTTAACCATCTGTGCGCCCATGTTCTCGAACTTGTCTTCCAGCTCGATCTCTTTAGCCACGGTTACACCGTCTTTGGTGATTACAGGTGCACCGAAAGATTTCTCGATCAGGACGTTACGACCTTTAGGACCGAGGGTAACTTTTACAGCGTTTGCCAGGGCGTTTACGCCCGCCAGCATCTTCTCGCGGCCTTTGCCACCGTATTTGAGTTCTTTACCAGCCATTATTCTATCTCCTTATATACGTTTGAATACCGTGAATTAAGCCTGAACAACGCCAAGGATGTCATCCTCGCGCATGATGAGAAAATCTTCGCCGTCCAGTTTAACTTCGGTTCCACCGTATTTGGAGAAGAGCACACGATCTCCGACAGCCACATCCATGGCTACACGTTCACCGGTCTCTTTTTGTTTACCGGGGCCAACGGCTACAATCTCGCCCTCTGCCGGTTTTTCCTTGGCAGAGTCCGGGATGATAATACCGCCAGCAGTTTTCTCCTCTCCTTCCAATCGTTTGACCAGGATACGGTCATTCAACGGACGAATTTTCATGTACATTCCTCCTGTGTGTGTTTCTGGATGTGAAATGATAATAAAATGGTAAAGCCGATATCCTCCTCATGAAGCAGTATCGACTCTGACCTTGTTTCTCTATTGAATAGATGCTTGCAGCCTTTCGACTGCGCAAAACAATAGGTTCGGTTTAGGAAAAATCAAGGGCGGGTTGCGTGAAAAATTTTTCTCCGCAACCCGTTAAAATGAAAGGGAATTTCAAAAGAGGGGATTTTTTCAGGACAGGAAATCAACCAACACGGACCCGCCATTTGTGCGGGTCTTCCTGGTAACCGAACTGAATCGCCTGCAGCTCATCATAGAGCCGTTTGGCCAAAACACCGGCAGCACCATCGTTAATTTGCACGCACTGTTCCTTATAACAAAATTCGCCCACGGGGGAGATCACAGCTGCGGTTCCGGTACCAAAACTTTCTTTAAGGGTTCCAGCTTTTCCAGCAGCCAGCACCTCGTCAATGGTGATGCGACGCTCACTGACCTGGTAGCCCCAATCGCGGGCCAGTTGCAGTACGGAGTCGCGGGTGATACCAGGAAGAATAGAGCCCTCAAGCGGAGGCGTGATCAATTCATCATCGATTAAGAAAAAGATATTGGAAGTCCCCACCTCTTCCACATACCGATGCTCAATCGCATCAAGCCACAGTACCTGGGTGTACCCCTTATCATGGGCCTTGGTCTGCGCCTTGAGGCTTGCAGCATAGTTACCAGCGGTTTTAGCATTGCCCACGCCCCCGGGAACTGCGCGAACAAATTCATCCTCTACATAAATCTTTGTTGGGCTGAATCCTTCTGCATAATAGGCACCAACCGGACAACAAATAATATAAAAGATGTATTCCTCAGCTGGGCGCAATCCAAGTGCAGGCTCAGAGGCAATCATGGTGGGACGAATGTAGAGGCTTGCCCCTTCTGTTCCGGGAACCCACTCCTGATCCAGGTAAACCATGGCACGCAGGGCCTGGAGAACTCGATCCTGGGGAAAACGCGGCATACACATCCGGACAGCAGACTGATTCATACGATTGAGATTATCTGCAGGACGAAAGAGAAAGATTTGATCGTCTTTACCCCGGTAGGCCTTCATGCCCTCAAAGATAGCCTGGCCGTAATGAAAAACCATGGCTGCCGGATCCACGATGAAATTATCGTAGGGCTCGATTGCCGCTTTATGCCAGCCGTCTTGCCGATTCCAGCGCATGGTGAACATGTGGTCGGTGAAGATCTGACCAAAACCCAAATTTGACTGATCCGGCTTTTGTTTCATCTGGTCAGCCGATGCCTTATGAAGCGTTACTTCGAGTTCTTTGTTGAACATCGTTCCATCCTGATACCACCGGGGCGGAATGCCCGGTTTCCGTTGTTAGATTAAATGCGGGTTAGCAGCAAGAATGAAAATGCGCGCTGCTTACAACTCACAACAACACCGCTACACACGCTCAAATAATTCCGGGGAGAATAATCTATTGCCCACGTCGGCACAAGCAGTAGTCAAATTTTTAGCATAAATTATCCCCTGCCTGCAGGGGAAACTGTTGGATATCCTATGCAATCCCCGATGATTATGCTAGAACGACAGCCTTGTTAGCCTAGGCGATAATCGCTTGCTCGTGCCTAGAGCCACCAACACGTAAAAAAGCTCTTCCCAATCCTTCTTGCCAAGAGCCCTGAGGAGAATCCCGTGCCTGCTCATATTCCAGAGAATCTTGAAGAAATCGTCAGCGAATACAATCGACTGTGGCAACTGATGCCCAAACTCCATCGCAATATTGCCCGCATGGCCGACAAAACTGCGATAAAAGCCTGTGCCAAACGCCTTGGAGTGGCCACCAAAAATGGCAAAAAACTCGGCCTGAGCTTTGAAAGCGAATACGAAACCGATCTTTTTCAGGATTACCTGATCTATACGTACCGGCCACGGGGATTCAGTTTTGCCCGTAAGATGCGCAACCGCAAGCCCTACCCAGAAGGCAGCGATGAGCAGAAACTGTTGGAGAACATGCAACAGGCCAGATTTTCTTTATTCTGGATCAAAGAACTCATCGAAAACAGTGGCATGGTCGTCTTGGATGTAATCACAGGAGAGGAGCTGTTCATTCTTGATCAGGCCTTGCCGCAACAGGACGTAACAGGACTACTGGCCGCCTTTCGCATTTTTCCCTTTGGCGATGTCTGGATGCACACCGGAGCGAGCATGGCCTTTGGCATGATCAAAGATCCCAAAGACCTCAAACCCACCAATCGTACCCTCAACGAAAAAGAAGAACAACTGTTCAACGAAGAGAACTTTGCCCGCTGGCGGGCTTTTGTACGGTCGCAAAAATAACTAGAGTTTCCAGGGAATCAGCATCGGAGTTCGACGGCAGTAATCCCTGTAGGCATCACCGAACTGCAACCTCATTTTTCGCTCCTCGAGCAGCGCCCCCAGAATGAAGTAGCCAATCAGCACCAGTCGGGTCACGAGGGTAACATCGGTTACCCCCGGAAGCCCACACAACAGTGCAATTCCACCGCTATACCAGGGATGACGCAGATAACGGAGAATGCCTCCGGTATATAGAGACAGCGGCGCGACCACTCTTCCCTGCCTGTATTCCTGCCACTGGCGCAATCCAAGAAAATCCTTCATGTTGTATGAGCGGGCTCCAGCGATAAACAGCACAACAGCGTAGAGCAACAAAACCAACTGCAACAGCTGTACCCACCAGGGAAAAGGGCCCAACGGTTCCTGGGGCCATGTTGCCATGTACCACAGGACTGGCACTAGCGTCCCGCAGGATACGCCAACGTAGAAAAGTCGATAGCCCCCCTGCCAGACACCTCCCTTGTGCGCGACCCATTGCTGTACGCTGGTTGTGATAAGCAGACTGTGGAGCAAACACCAGCCGCACCAGAGGAGGATAAGTATCACCATATCCAGAGAACTCTCCGAGCTCCGGTATGCTTTCTTTTTCCCTGGTTATTCATTGCGAAATGCTCGCAATGAGTTGGGATGGTGCATCTCGTCCTCCATCTCTATGGTGTGGCAGAGCTGGCAATTTTCATTGGCTGCCAGGGGAAATCGATTTTTCTGGTACTGCAGGGGTTGAAGCACGTCGAGCATGTCTCCATACGGATTATCCGCCGGATACACCGCATGGGGGCTGGAATGACAGGTTGCGCAAAAAATGCGTCCGCTTTCATCGGTGCGATTATGATACAAGCTCTCACTCTTCTCTGTAAAAGCCTGAACAAGAGCGTCCGTCTCTGGTTGCTCAAATCCAACATGGCAATGCAAACAATCAGGTTGCTGTCCCCAAGGGGCACGGGGGCGTATGGCCTCCACAGAACTGACCGCCTGGGCAGGCAGCCGCTGTATCAAGGTACGAGCCTGCTCTTTGCCTGCCTGGAATTCTTTTTTCAACAATCCCAGCGCCTGATCTTCAAGCACATCATGGCAACTGGTGCAATCAAGGCCAAAGGCAGTATGAATATCACGAAACATTCGGGTTGCACCGGTTAGTCCTGAGGGATGACAAAAACCACAGGCCTCCTCTCCTCTGCCCCGTAAATAGTTTGCATGAAATCCATGCATGGCCGCAGAGAGATTCAACGACCGCCCGTCCCCTTGAGCCTCAAAGCGACTGTCTGCATGGCAATCCCGACAGCGGATCATCTCTCCCTTGTGCGCCCGCCCGGCAAGATCTGTCCCACTGAGCTGGTCATGCATGGCAAGAATATTCCATGCGGTCGCACGCCCAAGCCCAGCCTGTTGCCCTAGTTCCGGAGAACTGCCGTGGCAGGTGGAACAACCGATCTCGGTGGAGACAGGCAAGACAACCTTGGTTGTGGCCAGGATTGTCCCTTCCGTATCGCGGGCGGTAACAACCAACACCGGATAGGGGGCAAAACCACCCGCCCCTGTGGGATTATAGTTAATATTCTCCGCAATAAAATAATCATCACGGGACTCCATCTCACCGTTGAGGGTTCCGGCATCAGCCCCTTCAAGCTTGTAACTCACCAATACATCTTCGCTGATAATTTCCGGTAATTCTCCACGCTCTAGAAGCTGCGCACGCAACTCGATCTTGGGTGGGAGTAGCGAGAGCACTCCCTCAATTTCAGCTACATGATTCATCCCCACAGGACTCCAGACTGAAAGCAGATACGCATTGTTGTCCGCATTAAAATCAGGCAAGGCAACATGCTTTTCCGGCAGCTGGACGGGAGGCAAATCATGACGGCCAACCAGCTTTTCAGCAATGAAGCTCGCCAGTGCACTCCGCTCCTGGGCCGTTCCGGCAAAGGGTGGCATGGACGGATGCAATACATGCATCCCACTGATCATGGCATCCAAGCCACTGGGAGTGTAGGGAGCCGCCAACTTTTTAATATCCCGCACCGGACCATCAATGGCATGGCAGGAAAGGCAGAGGAGATTGTATACCTCGTGGCCTGCCTCGTGAATATTCTCTGGAGCAATCTGTCGATGCGCAACCCATTTAGCCTGCGAAAGAAGCCCTAACTCGTGAATCCGATCCATATCCTTTGTCAGAATCGAGGTCGAATACATCACATCGTAGATGATAAAGGGACGTCGCCCCCCTTCACGGATAAATTCAAAACAACCAATATAGAGCTGCCCCACCACAAGCAGTCCAAGGGCCAACAGACGACTGAACAAAGGGGGGAGATGAAACACACACAATAGTCCCGCAAAAAAAAGAACAGGCGTCGCGTACAGCATGCCACCGATAAAGGGCTGCATGGATGGCATGCGGGTGAAAATCAACTCCTGCACCTCAAGCGGCAGCGCCAAACGGTACCACCAGGCTGAAGCCACAAACAGGGCGAAGGGGACCAGAAGCCAACGAGCAGAAAAACGGACCATGGAGTTACGCAGGTCACGTTCTTTGAGCCAGGTCGCGGTAACCAGACCAAAAAGTCCGGCAATAATTAGACTTAAGAAGGTGCGAAAGGCAAGAGAAGGCCAAAAACTGGGATTAAAAAATCCGGAGAAAACATTGCCATCCTGAGGCCAACTCCCCGGAGTCAACATGAAATCAATGATGCCGTTGATGAGAAACAGCGACATCCAGGCTGAGAAAAAATAAATCCAGCCCAGAAGCCGATGCTTCCACCCCACCATGCGACCAAAGGTATAGGCATAAAGGAAGAGGGAGACTATCTCCAAAAGGAAAAAGACCCACTCCATGGCCCAGGCAAAGACAAAGGTGTGAATCAGGATTGAAGTGGCGTCCGGGTTCAATAAGGCGATAATGAACCAGATGCCCACGCCGGTAATGGAACCGGCCACCATGGTCAGCAGGAGAAAGAACTTGGCATGCCCCCGAACATACTCAAGCATGGCCTGACTTTTTTCGCGTGCAGCCTTACGCTCGGCAAAGACTAGAAACAGGCCACCACCAACGGCAAAGTGGGAAATGTAGACATGGAAGACAGCGATGAGGATAATCCACAAACCGCCAGCCGTGCTTGCAAGCTGCCAGACAGGATAATTCATACCTGCCCTCCTTTACAGCTTCTCAACGTGAAGGGCACCATCCAGGCGATCACGCCCAGACCAACGAGGAAGACTGCAATAAAAAGATACAGCGGCGTGAACTCCGGTTGCACCGTAAGCTCTACGGGTGAAAACCATGGAGCCAGAAGCATCTGACGCAACAGATCCCGAGCCAGGACCATGCAGACCACTGTCGCCAGCGACCACCAAAGGGTGGGAATAACACGACCAGCCAACCCCGCGCGTATGGCCGGAATGGAGGCTAAAGCCCCTAAGGAAAGGGCTGCGATCAGGCCCTGACCAGGCAAACTTTCCACATTCAGCGTTCCCAAAGGTAGTTTTAGCAGAAACCAAAGCCCGACGAAAATGTTTGCCATGGTGGCAAAGCTGAACCAGCGGCACCCAGTCCGTACCCAGTCCATACCGGTCCAATCCCCCTGTTTCTGCCGCCAGTGAAAATAAAGGGCTATTGCCAGTCCCCCAATAGCCACCGAAGCAAAGACAAAATGGAGATAACGCGGTACCTGCATGGGATCCTGAAGATTTAAGAGGAGCCCCCGCGGCTCGGAAAAATATCGAGGCCAAATCGATGGGTTTTGCATCATGCCGATGTTATTCACAAAGGCAAAAGCGATCGATGCAAACAAAGCAACAATAACCAGAAGAATGGGCAGGCGCAGCCAGCCAAGTTGGGAATACCGGTATTTCAGCAGATACGAAAGAGCGTAACCCGCAATCAGGAGCCCCACCAGCGAGAGCCAGTAGGTCGCCATAAGAATGGAGCTGGTATAAAAGAGGTGACCGTACAAGACCTGGAGAAAAAGGAGCGGTGCCACACCAAAGTTCACGGTGAAGGCGATAACAAAGGGAAGCGTATGGGAGACGGACTCACTGCAGGGATTGCCAGCTCCGTCCTTTTGGAAATAACTGCTCAGGGCGATGAAGGCTGAACCAAACATGGCGTTCATCAGCAGGATGTGGACCAGAAAGGTCAACAGCAACAACACTTGAAACCAGCCCCAGTTTACAGGGATGGTATCCGAGGGGGGTAACAGCGCGACGGGATCCATGCAATCCTCCGGCGAGGGTTCAATCACCGATTCCGGCGCTACTCTTACTCCGATGCTGGCCGGAATTCAGTGAACAAAAGAGGAAAATGTGGTATAAAAAATACTCTATTCCTTAGGGATGAGCAAGAAAGAACAGAAAAATAACAGATATTTAGAGATCCCCCTTGAACAAGGGGGATCATGGCAATGCAGGGACTACACATGGTGCCGAGATATCGTGACAGAGGAAGCTGTTAACAGCCGCAGCCAGAAAATGCTTCCTTGGTAAATTCCTTATCAGGCTCGATGGGGTACTTTGCAGTAAAGCAGGCAAGGCAAAAATCTTCTTTGGGCAGACCGGTTGCCTCAACCAATCCTTCGACACTGAGGTAGTGCAGAGAATCCAGACCGAGGTATTCACAGATCCCCTCAACCGTATTGCCTGCGGCAATCAGCTGGGAACTTGAGGGAAAGTCAATGCCATAGTAGCATGCATAGCGGGTTGGAGGACAGCTGACCACCATGTGAACCTCAGCGGCACCCGCCCGCCGTAGCGACTGCACCCGACTCCTGCCCGTTGTTCCTCGAACAATGGAGTCCTCAACAATAATCACCCGTTTACCGGTGAGCAGTTTGCGAACCGGATTGAGCTTCACCCGCACGGAAAAATCCCGCATGGACTGGGTCGGTTGAATGAAGGTCCGCCCAACATAGTGGTTACGGATCATGCCCATTTCCAAAGGAATGCCCGAGGCGTTGGAATAGCCAATGGCCGCATAGTTGCCCGAGTCGGGAAAAGGCATGACAAAATCCGCCTCGATCTGTGCCTCACGGGCGAGGATCTCTCCCATGCGTTTACGAGCTGCATAGACGTTGAATCCAAAAACATCACTGTCCGGGCGAGCAAAGTAGACGTGTTCGAAAATACAATAACTCTTCTGAGCGCGAGCCCAGGGAAAGAGAGAGGTCAGGCCATCTTTGTTGATAATCAATGCTTCTCCAGGCTCGATATCACGAATATACTCGGCCTCAATCAGGTCAAGAGCACAGGTCTCCGAAGCAACCACATGGGCTCCGTTATCCAGCACTCCCAGACAGAGCGGGCGAAATCCATTGGGATCACGAATGGCGATCATGGTATCGGGTGTCATCAGGAGCAGAGAATATGCCCCCTGAATACAAGAGAAGGTGGTTTTGATCGCCTCCTGCAGGCCACGATCCATATGGCGTGCCATGAGATGAATCACAATTTCAGAATCCATGGTGGTCTGAAAAATTGACCCCTGCTGCTCAAGATGACGCCTTAAAGCGATGGAATTCACCAGGTTACCGTTATGGGCCACAGAGATTTGCAAGCCCTTGTGGGTTGCCATAAACGGCTGGGTATTGATGATATTGGACTCACCGGTGGTGGAGTAGCGAACATGGCCAGAGGCCAGATGACCGGTCAAACGTTGCAGGGTCGACTCACTGAACACATCAGCCACAAGGCCCATGGCTTTATGGAGGTTGACCTTTTCACCGTCTCCAGCGACGATGCCTGCGCTTTCCTGGCCACGATGTTGCAAAGCGTACAGGCCAAAGTACACCAGTTTTGCTGCATCCTGGTGGCCAAAAACACCACAGATGCCGCATTCATGCTTGGGTTTGGCCAAATTGTCAACTTCTGGTACGTGCGTGTTCATAGTTACTGCCTGCGATATGGTAAGGGTGCTTTGTAAGGTACAAGCCCGCAAGAAACCTAATGGTATAAGGGGTGTTTATCACGAAACCAGTCTGCTTTGCACAAGCAGGCAGGGTTTCGTCTTCATTTACTCAATCCTGAATCCAGGACAAGGGCAGGGCCACCGAATAACGAAGCCGCTGAACGTCCAAAGGGTCAGGTAAAAAACATGTGCACTGGCGCACAAGGTCGCCTTCACGCCCCTTTGCTTCAATGACAAAAATGGAAAGGCACAAAGAACATATCCTTGTGCCCTTACAATATTCGAATCATTTCTCGCAAAGAAGATTATTTACAACCAGATTACACGTTTTTTTTCAAGAAAATATCGGGTATTCTCATGAAATAATCATCTACATCCAATTCCATTTAACGTTATCCAGCGCTTTCCACAAACCATGAGCAAAACGCCGATCAAACTGACCAGTACCGTCAAAGCTGCTGGTTGAGCTGCCAAACTTGGCCCAGGGGACCTGGGGCAAATATTATGCGGACTCGAACTACCGCAGGATCCCAATCTGCTGGTTGGCACCAAAACCAGCGACGATGCGGGGGTGTACCGTCTCAACGATGAGACCGCGCTCATTCAGACTGTGGATTTTTTCACTCCCATTGTCGATGATCCCTTTGACTTTGGCCGTATTGCCGCGACCAACAGCCTCTCGGATGTCTACGCCATGGGGGGCAAACCGCTGTTGTGCATGAACATCCTGGCCTGCCCCACGAAAAGCATGGCTCCCGAGCTCTTTCGCCGAGTCATAGAGGGTGGCCTGGAAAAAATCCGTGAAGCCGGTGCCCTGCTGGTCGGCGGCCACTCCATCGAAGACACAGAGCTCAAATACGGACTTTCCGTCACCGGCCTGGTCCATCCTGATCAGGTGCTGGAAAACGGGGGCGCCCAGCCGGGTGACCTGCTTCTCTTGACCAAACCACTGGGAACCGGCATTCTCTCAACCGCCATCAAGGGTGAACTCACCGACAGGGCAACCGAGACGCAGCTTGTAGAGCTGTTGGCAACGCTCAACCGCCTTCCCATGGAACTGCTCAATAACGATCCGAACCTACGCTCAGGTGTGCATGGCTGCACCGACATTACCGGGTTTGGTCTCTTCGGCCACCTTCGTGAAATGGCGGAGGCGGCCCAGTGTAGCATGCATATTGAGGCCAAAAACCTCCCGCTCTTTGCCGGAGCCCGAGACTTTGCCGATATGGGCATCATCCCTGAAGGGGCCTATCGCAACCGCGACTTTTACCGCCAGTGGGTTCGTTCTTCGCTCCCGGAGATGGACTCGCTCGAGTTGATCGGCTACGATCCTCAGACCTCAGGTGGCCTGCTCCTCGCCCTTACTCCTGAAGTAGCAGATCAGCTTCTTGAATCACTCCACCAGGCAGGCTACGTTCCAGAATGCCGTGTCATCGGCCGGGTAGAAGCAGGAAATCCCGGGGTAATCTTTCTGAGCTGAAAGCCGCTTTCTCCCCGTATCAGCAGGAAGTTTCGGTGAGCAGGGCGACCAGCAACCGGCTCAGGTCCACCATATCCTGCAGTTCAACCTGTTCATTGGTTGAATGGACATTGGTCATCCCCGTGGCCACAATCGCGGTCGCCAAGCCATGTCCGTTAAAAATATTGGCATCGCTCCCACCACCCGCTTTTTCATAACTGAGCTCGATCCCCACGGCCTTGGCAGCGGCGGCAATTCTTTTAAGCACAGCATCATCCTGGCCCAACTTCATGGCCGTAAAATCTTGGCGGACCTCAACATCAACGGTTGGCGCCCCTTTGGCTGATCCTGTGGGATCGGACCAGGCGCTAACGGTTTCTCGAAAGACCTGCTCAATTTCCTGGGTGACGGAAGCCAGCTTCTCCATGGAATGGCTGCGGACCTCTGCTTCAATCACCACCTTCTCAGGAACAATGTTGGATGCCGCACCGCCCTGAATTGTCCCAAAGTTTGCAGTGGTTTCACCATCTATTCGACCTGTAGGGACTTTGGCCAATGCCTGCCCGGCCAGTACCAGGGCGTTGACACCCCACTCAGGGTGAAGCCCTGCATGGGCAGCCACACCCTGCAGAGTGATGGTGATCCGATTTAGGGCCGGGGCGTGGGTGACCACCTTGGCAAATCCAGTAGAATCGAGAGCGTATCCTTCTTTTGCCAGTACCAGACTGGGATCCAGCGCCTTGGCACCGATCAGGCCAATCTCCTCGCAGGTGGTGATGACCAACTCCAAGGGACGGACGGCAATATTCTGCTCCCGCACCATGCGAAGCGCTTCGATGCAGCCAGCAAGTCCGGATTTATCATCACTGCCAAGAATAGTTTCACCAGCGCTGGTAAAGAGGTCGCCAACACGTTTAACCTTGACCCCTTCTGCCGGCTGCACCGTATCCATGTGGCAGGAAAAAAAGATAGGCTCCAGATTCAGCTCACCATCAAAACGGACGATGAGGTTACCGCAGTCAGAACCAGTCTTGCTTGCGGAGTCATCCTCGAGAATTTCTCTGGCACCGAGTTCTGTAAAAATTTCCTGCAACCGGGTCAGCATTCGACGTTCTTTACGCGAAGGGCTATCGATCTCGCAAAGTTCGGTAAAATTCGCTGCCAGTCTCTCTCTATTGACGTCCATGCGCTGTCCTCATCAGGACGACGGCATGGGTGGCAATCCCCTCACCCCGTCCGGTGTACCCCATTTTTTCGGTGGTTGTTGCCTTGATATTGATAACTTCTGCTGGCACCTTGCAGACGCTTGCCAGGTTCTCCTGCATCGCAGCCAAATGCGGCGCCAACTTGGGCCGCTGGCAGACAATGGTGATATCTCCATTGCCCAACTGATACCCTTTTTCCTGGGCAAGCCCTTGCACATGCGCCAGCAGCAACAAAGAATCCGCCCCTTTAAATTGCGGATCGGTATCGGGAAAATGGCGCCCGATGTCGCCAAGCCCAAGCGCGCCAAGGATGGCATCGGTCAAGGCATGCGCCACTACATCGGCATCTGAGTGCCCGTCCAGCCCCAACTCATAGGGGACCTCGACTCCGCCAAGGATCAGTTTACGCCCCGACACGAGCCGGTGCGCATCATAGCCATGCCCTATTCTCATAGTCTGTTGCGCCTCCAAAAGGGCCTCTGCCACCTGCAGATCTTCTGGCCGTGTCACCTTCAAATTACGCTCACTGCCCTCGACCACGCCCACACGTATCTGGGCGGCCTCAAGCAATGAGGCCTCGTCGGTCCCGACAAAGCCCTGCGCTCTTGCCCGATCAAAAGCCTGCTTTAATAGCTCTCGCCGGGCAGCCTGCGGTGTTTGCGCCTGCCAGAGACGGGTGCGGTCGATGGTGCCTGCAATTATTCCGGAGGATTCCACCTCTTTGAGTGTATCCTTCACCGGCACCGCGGCAATCACAGCCCCCTGCTCCCAAGCGCCCTGAATACAGCGCATGATGGTCTGCCGATCAATCAGTGGCCGGGCCGCATCATGAACCAGGACCAGCTCAATTTCCGGAGGTAGCAGTTCTATCCCCGCCCGAACTGAATCCTGACGAGTAGCGCCACCGACGGTACAGAGCAGACGCGCAAAAGCTGAGGGGGAAAGGTGTTCCTGCAAAAGATCGATACTCCCCTGATAATAGGCCCCTGGCAAGGCGAGGGCCAGGGCCGAGACCTCTGGCACATCCAAAAAAGCCTGACAGGTCCGCGCCAGAATGGGAATACCAGCCAGCAGGCAGAACTGCTTGGGCTGGCTCTGGCCAAAACGGGAACCGATACCACCGGCGGGCAGGACGACACCGACCGGAGGATATGTTGAAGTCTGATTATGCACGAGTAAAAAAATAAGGGGTGAACTGTAAGCCGAATTCTGTCTCCATCCAAAGATGGACCATGATCATTTAACTTGGACACCGGTCACCCGGTGCCTCCTGCAACCTACCCGGAAACATCAGGCGGGCAGCCCTTAAACGTCTCCCTATTTGGTCTTGCACCCGGTGGGGTTTACCCTGCCTCCCCTGTCACCAGGGGAGCGGTGAGCTCTTACCTCGCCATTTCAACCTTACCTGTGAGCGCAAGCGCCCCATCGGCGGTGTATTTTCTGTGGCACTTTCCCTCGGTTACCCGAAGTTCGCGTTACGAACCACCGTGCCCTCTGGTGTTCGGACTTTCCTCTCCGGCCTCTAGAGCCGAAGCGATCATGCGTTCACCCCTTAAACTCCTGTCCGTCCAGAAACGGGCTTTTTGCCCAATTCTGGCGTTATGCTCAAAATTTTATCCTCGGAATATTATCTATATGCCTGTGGTAAAATTTTTCGCATGCCTTAGACTTGAACAAAAATCCTCATTTCTGGACAGACACGAAACTTTTCATTTCTCGTCTATGCCGCGATTCGCCAGCTGATCCGCCCGGCTGTTCTCCGCCCGGGGGACGTGACGTATGCTCCATTTTTCCAACCGGCGCAGTCGTTTTTGCACCTCTTGAAACAAGGGGAGCAGGGTTTCGTTTTTAACCTTGTACTGCCCCTGAATCTGGCGCACAATCAACTGCGAATCAAGGGCGATGGACAGCTCCCGGCACCCAAGCTGCATCGCTTCATCCAAACCAAGGATCAGCGCCTGATACTCGGCGACGTTATTGGTGCAACTTCCAAGGTAGCTTGAACTGGCAAGCAACTCATCCCCTTCGGGAGAATACAGAACTGCCCCCGCACCGGCCTCGCCAGGATTGCCCCGAGAGGCCCCATCGGTAAACAGCTGGAAGCAACCGGCTGCTGCCACTGCTGTTGGCGTTTGTTTCTGAACAGGCTTCTTGGGTACCTGCACAAAAGTCCCGGCGATAATATGCCGCAATCGCTTGGGATCTTCATCCGGAAACAGCTTCAACAGGGTGGTATCGTCAAGCCCATTGGCAAGAGACTCGAGAATCTCCTCCCGGGAAAGTGTCTTAGGCCTCGTCAACGACCTCTTCCTCAGGCTGGGGGGTAGTACAAAATACGCTGACAGGTGGGGCAGAGGTTCAGCTTCTCGGCCTTCATCACCTCGTTGACCTGCTGTGGGGGTAAAGACATAAAACATCCCTGACAGACAGGACCATTGATCGGGACCACTGCCAGACCATCACGCTTGGCAATCAACATTTTGTAGCGTTTGAGATAGGGCCCATCGAGTTCTTGCGCTTCGGTCTCTCGCTGATTGACTACAGTTTTTTTGGTCTGCTCGATGCGTTGAATCTCTTTTTCAACGTTGGCCTCTTCCTCGGCCAGTAATTTTTTCTCGCCTTCGCAAAGGTTTTCGAGATTCTTCACATCCTGCTCCAACTGCTCGATCTGCTCGATGAACTGGAGTATACGATCTTCACTGTCTTTGAGGATCTTCTTGTTTTCCTCAATTTCTTTTAACAGCGCCTGGTGCTCGCGACTGGTCTGCACCTGCATCATCTTATTTTGCCTGTCTTTTACACGGGCCCCAGCATCCTCGTGCTCAACTTTTGTCTCACGCTGCTTCTGATTGAGCAATTCGATCTTGCTGCGATGGGTTGCGATGGCTTCTATTTTCTCTTCGAGAGCCTGCTCACGATCGGCAACTATCGCCCGATGTTTGGAAATGGCCTTATCGAACCCGGCAATTTCACTATCAATAGCCTGCAGCTTGATCAGCTTGAATATTTCTTCTTTCAATGATGAACTCCTCAATCAGTCAGTCTAGGGTTACATATGTGCATTTTTCAGGGAGCCACACGGTGATACGTTGGTGTTTCCCTGTTCAACACTCAGGCCACCAACCTCAGTGGTGGTTCCTGGTGAGCGACGTCAACAATAAGATTCCAACCACTGGCTGCACTTTCCTGCAGCAAAAGATGCTCCAGTACAGTCATGGCTGAATTTTCCGTGGCAAAATGACCTCCGTCAATAAGCCACAAACCGGCATCCTCGGCCCAACGGGCCACAGAATGTTTGACCTCGGAGGTCAAAAAAACATCCACCCCGCTTTTATGCGCAAGCTCAGCAAAATCTGAACAGGACCCTCCACAGACAGCCACAGTTGCAACCTGTTCAGGGCGAACACCTGCTTCAAGGAGCCAGGGAGGCTGCAGCACCTGACGTATACGGTCAAGAAATGACTGTGCTGAAAGAGGGGAAGAATAGGTGCCGATCTGCCCCAGACCACAGGGCTGAGAACAGTTGTGCTTGGCTGGAAGAAGTGGGTGTATATGCTCAAGCCCGAGCGATGTCGCCAAATGACCACTGACCCCATTGGGGACGCTGTCGAAATTGGTGTGGCAGGCAATAACGCTAATCTGATGCTTGGTGGTAAGAGCGAGAAAGGTACCGGTCGGGGTATCGGTACGAAGTGCTTTGAGAGGTCGAAAAATGATGGGGTGGTGCGTGAGGATGAGATCGTATTGCCCTTGGACCGCTTCTTCGGCAAGCTGACAGGTGGGGTCCAGGGCCAAAAGTATTCGGTGAACCGGTTGTCGGGGATCCCCAACCAGAAGACCGACATTATCCCAGTCCTCAGCCAAGTGCTCTGGAGTGATACGATGGAGAATTGTAAGTATGTCTTGTACGGTACCCACTTTTTCGTACTCAGGAAATAAAAAGAGGTACATCCTTGTAGATGTACCTCTTTTCAGACATTTTTATCAATGCCCTGCGGTTTTATTCGGCATGGCTGCCATGCACGTATCAGCGTATTGAACAACGTATTCAACATCAGGTAGCGTTTGGTGTTCTGCCCCAGGACATTTGTAAATAACTTCCAGAAATGTGGTGGGCCTACCTGGACTCGAACCAGGGACCGACCGGTTATGAGCCGGTGGCTCTAGCCAACTGAGCTATAGGCCCAAAAGCCACAGTAAACTCGACATAATAACAGTTTGTCACCAAAGGTCAACACTTTTTCATATTTTTCCAAAATTTCAGAATCCTGCCGAGAAAAGCCATATAAAACCCCAAAGGATTCTGGCATAGTAGAGCAAGTGTGCATACGTTTCTTGAAAATGTTTCCTGCATCGCAGGCGGCTCCTTTGGCACACATTCCTGCTGGCAACCACAAGCTGATTGCTCGCGGCTTACACAACCTTTATACTTTAAGCGCCCATGCTCTATAATAATCTGCTCTATTTTTTGGTGGTCATTTTCGTTTTTTCCACCAATACCCCCCCAGCCAAACCAGCTCTTTCAACTGCCTGGACCCTGATGGCGGTTATCGCCAGCTACTGGCTGTTTGCCCAAGTAGCCAGAAAATGGTTTTCCCGGGCAGGCTATGGCCCCAGTGGATATTTTTCTGCGGAGAAAAAGCTTTCCATCTTGGCGGTGGTCGTCTTTATGAGCTTGGTCTATCTTTTAGACATCAAACATTTTCTCACTCCGCTTTCCCTGGACGGAAAGTTACCGGTTCTGACAGACCTGGCCGGACTGGGAAGTTTTTTTCTGCTGTTAGCCTTGATGTGGCGAGCCGCTCGCCATCCCTATGAACAGATTTTTCAGCGCTCGTACAGCTCCTTTGCTTTTATCCGCTCCAATTTCAAAGCCAACCTGCCGATCGTTCTCCCCTGGCTCTGCCTCTCATTGGTCTTTGACGGCTTACAGCTCCTCCCCTTCCCCCAGCTCAAAGCATTGCTCCGCTCCCCCTGGGGTGACTTGGTGCTGTTTTTCTTTTTTCTCGTTTTCCTCATCTTGGTTTTTCCGCCCCTGGTGCGTTTTCTCTGGGGCTGCACACCGCTCCCGCCGAGTCCACTCAGGGAAAGACTACTCTCCTTTTGCAGGTCCCAGGGATTTCACACAGAAATATACACCTGGCCCCTGTTCGAAGGCCAGGTTCTCACTGCAGGGATAATGGGAATCGTCCCCAAACTCCGCTATCTCCTAATTACACCTGCGCTTCTGGCCACCTTAAATCAAGATGAACTCGACAGCGTCCTCGCCCATGAGATCGGCCATGTAAAACACATGCACCTGGTCCTCTACATGGTTCTCTTTCTGGGCTTCAGCGTACTTGCCGGAGCTGTTGCCACCCCTCTGCCTCATCTGATTTTATCCAATGATCTATTTTACGAGCTTCTGCCCCACCTCCCCATCAGCCCGGAAAACGTGCTTGGCGTCCTGGCCACGGCACCGCTTTTAATCCTGATGCTTGTCTATTTTCGTTTTATTTTTGGCTACTTCATTCGAAATTTTGAACGCCAAGCTGATGCCTATGTCTTTCATGCCATGGGCACCAGCTGGCCCTTGATCAGTTCATTTGAAAAAATCGCTCATGTCAGTGGCGGTAACCGGGATGAAAAAAACTGGCATCATTACGGCATTGGCGAACGCATTGATTTCCTCCGTCTCTGTGAGGATGACCGTCGCCACATCACCCGCCACAAACGAAAGCTTCACCAAAGCCTCATCGCCTACTTTGCCTTAATTGGTCTTGTTATTTTTGGGCTTCACCAGGTTCCCACGGGTAAACTCTCCAAAGAATACGAAACCAAATACGCGGAAGCAGTGTTGATGCAGAAGGTACGGCAGGAGCCCAAAAACAGCATCTGGCTTATTTACCTTGGCGACTTTCTCCAGAGTCGGCAGATGGAAAAACGAGCTGTCGAAGCCTACGAGCAGGCGCTGACACTTTCGCCAATGAATGCTGAGTTGAACAACAACCTGGCCTGGCTTTTGTTAACCGCTAAAGACACCACAATCCGCAATGCAGATCGCGCCCTGACGCTGGCTCTGACGGCAGCCATGCTCAAGGAGCGAGGACACATCTTAGACACTCTGGCCACGGCCTATTGGGCAAACGGCATGATCAAAGATGCCGTGGAGACTGAACAACGGGCATTTCGATTAGATGCAAAAAATCAGCCGTATTACCTGGAACAGGTCGGCAGGTTCATGCGCGAACAATGGGGAAAGGAAGCAAGCGCTGAGGATACGTCCGGCTCACCCAATTAGAAAATACCTGATTATTTCGAATTTAGGGGAGGGGATGCTTTGACATAAACAACCATTTGATTATTATGGGAAAATTTGATTTCCACGTCAAAACCACCCTGATAACCTATGGTACGTATAGATGGCCAAAACATCCCCAAGAAACAACCGTACAATATGTACACCCTTTTGCAATAAAACCTATGTCGATACTGTAGAGTGCCCTCAGAAATTTCGTGCTCAATTAGATGATATGATAGCCAGATGTCCGGAAATTTTTCCGCTTGAGATCCAGCATGGCTATCGGATGAAAGACAGTTACGTCTCAATAAGGCTCAACATCCGGATACGACGGATAGAAGTGGAAAATACGAATTTTACCATACGTCCATCATTTGTGATGCCCTATCAAACAGCATTCACCAAAGATATTGACAACGCCCTGTTTCTACGAAAATTTGATATACCGTTTTGGGCACTTGCACATGTTTTCGGCAGAAATGCATCGTTTTGGTATCGGCTTGAAAGCCACTTGGGACGATTCAGTATCGTCGGGACTACCATTAAGGAACCGGCCAAACTGCCGGCGCATCTCGTTGCCGACGAAAAGCACACGAAAATACGGGGCAAAAAGTGCTATATCCCAACAACTGTGGCTGAAGGCTGTATACTCGGTGTCGCCGTTACCGAAAAGGCAGACAATGCCGACCTTGAGCGAGGCTACAGCACCTTCAAGCAAGAGGCTCTGGATCTAAAACCGAAGTACTCCCCAAAGACTGTGAATACAGACGGCTGGGCAGCAACCAAAAATGCATTTGGCAACCTTTTTCCATCGATATGCATCTTGTCCTGTTTTCTGCATATTTACATTAAGATACGCGACAGATCCAAGAAAAAACACAGGGAGCTATTCATCGAGGTGGCAACAGCGCTTTGGGAATGTTTTCAAGCCCCCACAAGGCGTTCATTTTCCCAAAAAATCAGAAGACTTGTGGAAGCAGCACAATACGAATCGTATCCTGATGTGATTCTAGCCCCTTTGAAAAAGATCAAGAGCAATATCGTTGATTATTCAATGACATACAAGCACAAGGGAAGTCACAGAACAAGCAACATGCTTGACCGGTTAATGCAGGGAATGGACCGCCACATGTACAATACGAGATATTTCCACGGTTCCCTGGAAGCAGCAGAGCAAAATATTCGGGGCTGGGCGCACATCAAAAATTTTGCTCCGCAAAACCCGAAAACGGTGAAACAACATGCTGGATTGAAAAGTCCATCCGAACAGTTGAATGGCCGTCGATATCACGATTGCTGGCTACAGAACCTTTTGATTTCCTCCTCTCTTGGAGGATTTCGAGGGGCTCCCCTAAATCCGAAATAATCAGGAAAATACTTAAAGAAGCATACTGGGCAACTCAAGTTCTGAGCCATCAACAGCCTTTGAAAAAAACTGCAGGACCTCGGGGGCAACGCCCTTGTCCTTATCTTCCAGGATCTGTTTTTTAGCTTCACCTGCGGAAAGCGGCAAGATATCGCCAGTACCTGTGGTCAGCATGTCATAGGCATCGGCAACCGCCAGGATGCTGGCGCCGACGGATTGTCTTCCCTGGGAATCCTTCTGGGCCTGATTGCCTCCCTCATCCTGACCGATGAGCAGGGGCAAGATACGCTCCATCGGGCCACTGAGTGGGTGGTTTTCTCCCTCAACCTGTGCGAGATCTTTCAGCTTAAGACGAGAGGCCTTGAGCAATAGCGAACGACTCACCTTTAAATGACCGATATCATGGAGTAAGGCTGCAGAGCGTATATCTTCAATCTCATCTTTATTCAATCCCATGGTTGCGGCGATACGGGTGGCATAAATAGAGACCCGAAAGCAATGATTTTCTTTTTCTTCGTCCTGGGCAATGAAGTGCCGGAGGATAAGCAGCAGGCCCTGATAGGTCTGACGCAGCTCTTCGACTTTGTTTTTGTTCCGTTCGTAAAGCGTCCCCATGGTATAGGCGGTGACGAGAAGAATACAGCCCCAGGAAACTATATGATACCACTGATTTTCCCCGCCGATTCCCGCAAATTGAACACTTGCGAAACGACCCGGATTGAAATAGTTGACCACCCCCACCATGAGAATAGCAGCAAAGGCGGTCAGGACAGACTGACGGCGCCCGAACAGATAAGCAGAAACCACCGCAGGTAGGGTATAAAACCCTAACAGCAGGTACTGGGACGCGACTGAATAGTTGAGCATCCAGGCAACACTGAGCATGAAAAGAATGATCCATAACTCTTTGTTAGCCTGTTTGAATTTTATAAATGTAGCTGTATCTTTTCCACGCAATCGAGCTGGAGTCACTGGAGCAGTATCTTTTTTCTCCGTTACCTCGACCGCCCGAGCTTTTGACTGAGCCTCTGCTTCTTCAGAGGGCAAAAACATCGCGATGGCACCTAATTCCTCCAGGCGCTCAATCACCAGCCGCCCTGTTTCTTCGGCCACGTTCCGGCTCAGAACCACGGGCAGACTTTGCAGAAGCGGAGGAATCTTTTCCGGAGGAATACTCTTGGCCCGTTTCTCCAGATAGGCAATAACCTGGGCCTCGTCGGCATCCGGGGAAAGAGCTTTAAGGATAAGTGAGCCTTTGGTAGTATGCATGGTTACTGTCTATTGCTTCAAGGGGGGGGCATGCTTTGGGAAGCCCCCCCGGATCCTGGATTTCACTCCTTTTCACCTGAACAGGGCGCAGCAGCAGGTTGCACCGCACGGATTCAGCAAGGCTAAAAAAAATACTTCTGAAGAAGTATACGGTAAGAGCCCCCCTTGATTCAAGGCACCATCGAGATATGACTCATCTTTTCAAAGGAGAACATCCCTTGCAAACTACACGTACATCCTGGTTGTGGAAATTTGAGCTTTTAGGCCTTTTCCTCAGCGTCGTTGCCATACTCGCCTTTCGCCTGCAATGGCTCAGCTGGCGCCCCGCCCTCCTGCTCATGGCGGGCTCGCTGGCAGTGGTGGTTTTCATTGGATTTTTGAGCATGCTGATTCTTTTTGCCAAACTTCGCGCAGAAAAGCACCGGGGAGCGAGCCGACATTGCCTCATGGCACTGCTGATCTCCCTTCCGGTCCTTTTCTCTATTTTGGCCATGGGCACAAACGCAGCAAAATACCCGCCGATTCATGACATTACCACAGATACAGTCCATCCGCCGAAGCTCTCTTTTGGAGGCCAACAACGTGGGAGCAATGAGAATAGCGTCCTGTATGCGGGACCAACAGTCGCCCAGCAGCAACAACAGGCCTACGCCGACATCAAGCCCCTGGAAACAACAATGCCTCCAGCCAAAGCCTACGCACAAGCACTAAACACAGCTCGTGCCCTTGAATGGCGGATCGAGCAAGAGGCACCTGCAGAGGGAATCATCCAGGCAACGGATCGCTCCCGAATTTTTGGCTTTGTCGATGACATCGCCATCCGTATCACTGCCAAAGAAGGGGGGAGCCGTATTGATCTTCGCTCAGCCTCCCGGGCGGGGGTGAGTGATTTGGGGGTGAATGCTAAAAGAATTCGCGCGTATATCGCCCAATTCAATACCCTGAATCCGTGACGGAGGGTGGGCACTGAACAAGATTACTAGGCAGACGAACTTTTAGAAGAGGTTTTCCATGGAACAACCGCTTATTCTGGTCACCAATGACGATGGCGTCTACGCCCCCGGTGTTCGAGCACTGCATGAAGCTGTCAGTCCCCTTGGAAAGGCTATCATTGTGGCCCCAGACAGGGACAATTCGGCGGTCAGTCACTCGCTGACCATGAACCGCCCCCTGAAGGTGACTGAGCTTGAAAAAGACATTTACACCGTCGACGGGACACCGACCGACTGCGTCACCATTGCCACCAACAAAATCCTGCCACGCAAACCCGACCTGCTGGTTTCCGGGATCAACCCCGGCCCCAACCTGGGGGATGACATCAGCTACTCAGGGACAGTTTCCGCAGCCATTGAGGGGACCATGTACGGTATACCTTCTCTGGCTTTTTCCCTGGGGGGCACACACCCTTTTAATTTCGGGGTCGCCGCAGCCGTAGCCTGGAAGTTGGCTTCCATGGCCCTGGATATGCACCTACCGCCAAAATCGCTGTTGAACATCAATATCCCTTCCCTGCCCTCCGGGGAGATCAAAGGGATCCGTTTCACCCGCCAGGGACGCAGACGTTACCAGGATGCCATTCAGGAGACTCCTGATCCCTGGGGCCGCAAACATTACTGGATCGGTGGCGGCACAGTCCACTGGTCCGGCGGCGACAACACGGATGAGCAGGCCATTCGCCAGGGCTATATTTCCGTGACCCCGATTCAGCTGGATCTCACCAACCATGCTGGTTTGGAGTATCTCGAACAGCAATGGAAAATGTAACCCCCACATCCATGACTGGAGAATCATTCTGATGCCTCTTTTCGGTGCCCATGAATCCATTGCAGGCGGGCTGCACAAAGCTTTTGACCATATTGAACAGGTTGGCGGTGCATCCCTGCAAATTTTCACCGCTAATCAGCGCCAGTGGAAAGCCAAAGAGCTGAGCCCTCAGGACATCGGTCTTTTCCAGCGTCGTTGGCAGGAACTGGGCAATATGCCGGTCGCCTCCCATGCCTCCTATCTGATCAACCTGGCCAACGACGATCCCGAAAAGGCAGATAAATCTATCAACGCCTTTTCCCAGGAGCTGATTCGTTGTCAGCAACTGGGGATCTCATTGGTGGTGATCCACCCGGGCAGTCATGGCGGCCGCGGCGTTGAGGCCGGGTTGGACAGCATTCAGCACAACCTGGATCAGGTACTGGAACGATCGGGCGTACTCGACACTCCCTTGAAAATTTTGTTGGAGACCACCGCTGGCCAAGGCACCTCTTTAGGGAGTCGTTTTGAGGAACTGAGCCATCTCTTAACCAATTCGCGCTACCCGCAACATCTCGGTGTCTGCGTTGATACCTGCCATATCTTTGCAGCAGGCTACGATCTACGCACCCTGGAGACCTATCAGGCGACCATGGATGCCCTCAGCAACCAGGTGGGACTGGACAACATCCACTTCTTTCACCTCAACGACTCACAAAAAGACTGCGGCAGTCGAGTTGACCGGCATGCCCATATCGGCCAGGGCTGTATCGGTCTTGACGGTTTTGAGTTCCTGGTCAACGATACCCGATTCCAGCACCTCCCCATGACCCTGGAAACCGACAAAGGGGCTGACTTGGCAGAAGACCGGGAAAATCTGGAACGCTTGCAAGCCTTGTGTAAACAGTAGGGGCTCCACAAGCCCCCCTCTTTCCTGGCGAGACAGCTAAGACCAATCCAGTGTTTCAACTCATTTTTTCTTTGCAGCAACAATTTCCCAAAAACAGAATCTTACCCTTCACTTTTTCCTTTCATGTGATACGCTTGCCTGTAGAGTTACCCTGAATTCCTTCGGAACATTTTATTTCCACACAATAAAACCCGTTCACGCTCAACCACTTCAGGCTACACCATCTTTGATGGCCCCGGGGCAGTAAAGCACCGCTCAACTTTTTTTCCTGCCCTTCATTTAGCCCCCACGTCCACCTGAAGTGATCTAAATCCCGGTTAACCTCTAACCCGATGGATTTCTTATGAACATTGCAGGTAAGGTTTCTCTTAAAATCAAAATTATGGGAGCAGTTCTTGTTCCCATACTGCTCCTCGTCCCGGCCATGCTCACGCTCTATCTTCAGGGGACCGGGCAACTGAAGGGTGAGCGCAATCGAGCAATCAATACGGCCAATACTATTGCTTTTGACTCGGTGATCGCTGGCCAGGCCAAGCACCTGGAAAAAATGCTCACCAATGTTCTGATGATCATGGAGCTGGTGGATTACACCATCGATCCCGAAAACAAGACTGCCCGCATGGTGCTTGAAGGGCAGTTTCTCTCTCTTGTGGAAGAAGGCATCATCCGCTTCAGCGTCTACGACAAGGAAAAAAATATTATTTTTCAGCAGGTTAAAGGAGTGTCAAAACGCAAGAAGGCTCTCCCTGGCACGTATATTGACACCTTTACAGCAGCTGCCAAAGACGCAGCTTTTCATTTGTACTTTCGAGGCAGCGAAAGCGGCATGCGCGAGATTGGTGCCGAATACTGCATCCTCTCAAGTATCATTGATGACGATGATGCCACCATCGGTTATGTGGAACTTGCCGCAGCTCCCGGACGTTGGGTTCAACGTATTGCTGAGTTGACCCAAGCCCGCGTCTTTCTCTATGACCCAGCACATCATGCCCTTCCGGTGAGCGAATCTCCCGAGCTGGCGCAACGACTCTTAAGCCAACTCCCGAAGAACCTGCATAACCTGCATTTTATTCAGACCAGTTTTGAAGGCCAGCACTGTCTAGTCAACATCCTTCCGATCAAGGATCCGTACAACAAGGCCTGCAACTCTCTTCTGGTGGCCCAAAACGCCACTCACCTGGTACAGGCAGAGCAAAAACGCCAAATCTATGGACTGATTATCTGCCTGAGTATCCTTATTTGTTCACAGATCCTTGCCTACTTGATGGTCAGCAGGGGCATCACCAACCCTATCAGCACCATTATCGGTTTTGCCACCACCTTGGCCACCGGCGATGCTTCATCCTCTTTGCAGATGCAAGCCTCAGGAGAAATCAAAACCCTGGAAAATTCCCTCAATGCCATGGCCATCCATATTCGCAACCAGGCTAATCTTGCCCAAAAAATTGCCGAGGGTGACCTGACAGGTGAAGTTATTCCTGCCTCGGATCGCGATGTACTAGGCAAGGCGCTGGTAGCGATCACAGGCAACCTGGGAAAAATGATCGAGCAAATTTCCCAGAACGCAGAAGGATTGCTGGCCATGGCTGGCAGTGTCACCGGCCTTTCGAGCGAACTTCAGGTTTCACTGGATGTAATCGAGTCACAAACCCGCAATCTGGCCGAGGCCTTTGACCAGATCTCCACTAATCTGCAGATGGTTTCCAGCGCCACCGAGGAAATGTCGGTCTCCATTCAGGAAATAAGCCGTACCAGTAACGAATCCAGCGAGACTACCCGCAAAGCAGAAAAATTCTCTGAGGAAACCAGCAAGGTCATGGATCAGCTCAGTACTGTGGTGGCCAGCATCAGCGAAGCGAACCAGGCTATTTCCGATTTTGCCGACCAGACTAACCTACTGGCCTTGAACGCCACCATTGAGGCAGCTCGGGCCGGTGAGGCCGGTCGCGGCTTTGCCGTGGTCGCTGCCGAGGTCAAAGATCTCGCCCAAAAAAGTATGGGCACGGCCCAGTCCATCCATGGAGATGTCATGAACATCGAGCAATGCACTACCCAGGCGGTCAACTCCACCAAGACCATTGGCGAAATTGTCTCCCGTTCAAAGGACGCCTCCTACGGTATAGCCAGCGCGGTAGAAGAACAGGCTGCCGTTGCCACGGATATCTCACAAAATATTGCTAACGCCCATAACATCACCAGCGGTTTTTCTTCCAATATCGATGAACTACAAGAGGTGGCTTCGGTCACCGGCAGCACCATTCAATCCCTCAACACCTCGGCCGATCAACTGGTCCAACTGGCAGAAACCCTGAAGAAAAGTATAGATATTTTTAAATTGCGCAGTGCATCCTAAACACCACCAACAACTAGGAGGTTTACATGAGGCTGGAGATTCGTCGTTTGTTCTTTCTATTCGCCCTGATCCTGTGCTGTGCTGTTTTCTGGACCCAACCTGCGGGAGCCGGAGAGGTCAGCAAGGG
This sequence comes from uncultured Desulfobulbus sp., assembly GCF_963664075.1. Lineage (NCBI taxonomy): Bacteria > Pseudomonadati > Thermodesulfobacteriota > Desulfobulbia > Desulfobulbales > Desulfobulbaceae > Desulfobulbus > uncultured Desulfobulbus sp. The sequence goes on along the minus strand of NZ_OY760916.1, from coordinate 204,756 downwards.
CCAGATTCCCCAGGAACATCTTGCCAGCTCGTTCAAACAGCTCCCCTGGGGCGTGGCTATCTGGGATGTACCTGAGGCGATAGAACATCTAAAAAAAGACACTAGCATCCTTTGGGTCGACACCAGGCCTGAAAGTTTTTTCAATCAGGGAACAGTGAGCAATGCTGTGCTTCTGGTCTATGGCAAAAAAGGCAACACCACCAATACCCTTACCCCGGAGTCTCTGGCCAAGGCACTGGCTGACAAGGGACTGAGTAAAGACACGGCCACCATCGCCTTTTTCTGTCAGGGCCCCGCCTGTCACCGCAGTTACAATGCCACCTACATGGCAGTGACGGAATGGGGCTACAGCCCTGATAAGGTCACCTGGTTCCGCGCTGGTTACCCACATCTGCTCCAGGAGGTCAAGTCAAACGCCAAGCTCAAACGACGGGCAAAACGCTATCTCAGCGACGCGGGAGTTCGCCAACTCTAAGCGCACAGATTCTGGCAAAACAAACGTCCGCACCTATGCTTGCATGAGGTGTAGGAAAGTAAACGCACAAAGGGCTTTGCAGCAGCATCTGTCGCAAAGCCCTTTGTTTAGTTATATCGGCACAAACGCCGCTGTACACAATCGGTTTAAAGAATTGTTTTCAACGCTGTACAGGAAAGATCAAAGGCCTCAGCTACCCCCGGACAGGTAACCTTGCCATCCACCATATTCACCCCAGCCTGGATTCCCTGATCATCACGAGCTGCCTGTTGCCACCCCTTGTTTGCCAGTGTCAGCACATAGGGTAAGGTAGCATTGGTCAACGCCTGGGTCGAAGTCAACGGGACAGCGCCCGGCATATTGGCCACACAGTAATGGACAATACCATCGACATTATAGACGGGTGCAGAATGGGTTGTGGGCCTGGAAGTTTCAAAGCACCCCCCTTGATCAATGGCAACATCGACCAGTACCGCCCCAGGCTTCATCAACGATAACATCTCTTTGGTTATAAGTCGCGGAGCTTTGGCTCCAGGCACAAGCACAGCACCAATGACGGCATCCACCTGAGGCAGGAGTTCACGGATTGCAGCTGGTGAGGACATCAGCGCAATACAGTTTTTAGGCATTGTCTCACTTAAGGTACGCAGGCGACTCAGGCTGGTATCAAGCAGATACACGCTCGCACCAAGCCCACAGGCGATTCGGGCCGCTTCGGTGCCGACAGTTCCGCCACCCAAAACCATGACCGTTGCCGGAGCTACTCCGGGCACGCCTCCCATAAGAATTCCACGACCGCCCTGGCTGTACTCGAGAGATTTGGCAACCTCCTGGGCAGCCATACGTCCGGCGACCTCACTCATGGGCGTCAGCAGGGGTAAACGCCCCTGTGCATCAGTAATCGTCTCATAAGCAATGCAGACCGCTCGACTTTTCATCATGGCCTGCGTCAACGTTTCTGATGCAGCAAAATGAAAATAGGTAAAAACGACCTGCCCCGGGCGCACCAGCCCATACTCCTGTGGCAAGGGCTCCTTGACATGAAGGACCAATTCAGCGCGCTCATAAATTTCACCAGCTTGTGCAACCAACTCTGCACCGGCGTCCTCATACTGGGCATTGGTGAATTCACTCCCGTTTCCCGCCTCTCTCTCCACCAGCACCCGGTGCCCCCGAGCAACGAGCTGCTCTGCTCCAGAAGGTGTCAAACTGACACGATTTTCCTCAATTTTGATTTCCTTGAGCACTCCAACAATCATCACACACCTCCAGGCTTAAGCTCTCGTTGTCCGCGGGGTGACCATCTCAGTTTGAGACAAACCACCAGAGTACTTATAGAATAATCACGCTCAGAACATTTGTCTCAAAACAGCAGCCAGCCCCTGCTGGCCGGACCTGATTATACGACAACATCGACAGTCTCAAAAAAATGTCACCCCAGCAACAATGCTGCGTTTTTCTGTGCCCAGCTGCCATTACCGATTCAGGAGAAAAACAATCGTTCAGGATACCCTAGAGACAGAGAGCCGCACGTTCTCCACGTACACTGTTAATCAGGGTGATGTCCTCTACCTTGCGCAGACAATCAAGCCGGAGCACTCGCTCTTCGATCTCCCCCCGATCCAGGAGGTACTGGCGATAGGTCCCAGGTAAAAGTCCGCAACAGACCGGTGGGGTGTACCGACGCCCCTGAAGCGTCACCACGATATTGGCAATAGTTGTCTCTGTTAACTCGCCTTTTTTGTTGTAGAAAAGGACATCATCAGCCTGCACAGGGGCGGAGACACGGGCCTGGGCATACAGATCCCGTTGGGTCGTTTTGTGATACAGGAAACGATTGTCCTGGTCGACCGCCTCCGGGGCCTGCACAAGCCGCACCGGCCTTGCCGTGGGCTGCAGTTCAAGAGGGGCTGCCTCTATCTGGACCTGCCCCTGTCGGCTGATAAGCAGACGGAGTTTACAGCTCCCTTTGTTCCAGTCAGCCACCGCCTGCATCAGAAGTTTACGCACCGTTGTAGCCTGGTAGGGATAATTGAAGTATCTGGCCGACGCCTCCAGCCGCTGCAGATGATACTCAAACAGAAAAATTCCCTCCTCCGGGGTCCAGCGCATGGTTTCCAGGAGAGAAAACTCCGGATCATGCCTGTGGCAGACCAGAGTTTTCACCTGGGTCTCATGCCACTCGCCCATAGCGGAAGAATCTGCGACAATGCCTCCGCCGACACCATACTCAAGCCGCTGCCTGAGCCGATCATAGAGCATGGTCCGAATAGCCACGCTAAACTGAGCGCGACCATCGGGCAGAAGAAAACCAATACTTCCCGTGTAGAGACGACGTGGCGTAGATTCCAGCTCTGCAATGAGTTCCATGGTACGTGCTTTCGGCGCACCCGTAATGGAAGCGGCGGGGAAAAGAGCTGCAAAAATCTCTGCCAAGGACGCATCCGCCTCTCCGCTGACGGATGAAACCATTTGCCAGAGGGTGGGATACCGACGTAGCGCAAACAGCTCATCCACCCGCACCGAGCCGGGCACGGCAATGCGTCCAAGATCATTGCGCACCATATCCACAATCATCACGTTTTCTGCTCTGTTCTTACAACAGGCCTGGAGACGCTTTCCTTGAGCCTCATCGTCAAGGCTGCTCAGCCCACGCGCCATGGTTCCTTTCATGGGGATGGAGGTGATCAACTTTCCCTTCCTGGTGAAAAACAGCTCCGGGGATAAAGAAAGAACCTCCCAGTCTCCAATATGCAGATACGCACCAAATTCCGGCTGATGCTGTGAGGCTAGCTGGCAAAACAGGGCCCAGCCTTCGCCGCTAAACTCAGCTCGGCGGCGATAACTGTAATTCACCTGATAGGTGTCACCGGCACTGATGTAGCACTGTACCTGAGAGATGCAGCGCTGATATTCCGCCTCGTCGATATCAGCCTGCCAGTCCGGGGCGATCCCGTTGCACTCACAATTTTCAAAAGCATACTCCGACCACTGTTCATAGAGAGCGAACCATACCAGAGGAAATCCCAAGGAATCCCCCTGCACCCTGAGTGCGGCATCGAATGCCAGGGCCGCCTCGTAGGCAACAAACCCTGCGGCAATCACCCCCCGAATTGAGACCTCCGCCTCCACTTCCTGCACGCAGGCAACGACCTCTTCAGGACGCGCGGTGCTGATAACGCGACATGGCGCACGCAACAAACGCCAGAGCCGGGCCTGGGCATCGAATACAACAACACAATTTTTCTGAGACGAGCTTTTCATCTGGGAACAAAATCATTCTGTAAACGGACAGCGAACGGGGAGACAGCCTAAAACAGCGAGGGGTAAACTTTTGAGCGTGACGAGGTAAGCGTCAGACTCTGGGAGATTAGCAGAAAAAGCAATTATTCAAGATGCCTTACAGACAATGAAGTTGAAGAGCTGACGAATGCCCCAAAGGGCAAGGGGATGTTAACACAGGAGGGAACAGATGGCCTGTTGAATATTTTCTGTGCTATCCAGCTTATCAACAATCCCCACAGGCCGCACAGCCTTGGCCTGGGAAAGAAGATTGGGATCCTGGTATCCTGTAAAAAAAAGTACCGGGATATCACGGACAGACTTGATACGGCGAGCAGTTTCAATGCCACTCATAACACCATCAAGGCTGATATCCATGAGGATTGCATCCGGCGGCTCTATTTCAACAGCATGCAATGCGGCCGCACCATTGTTAACAACCCCCGTGACCTGACAACCGAGTTCTTTAACGTTTTCGGCCAGCATCAGGCCAATGAGCTTTTCATCCTCAACGATCAGAATTTTTTTTGCCATATCATCAGGGTTCCCTACTTTTTAAACGGGTTTGGTGTGGCGAAAATTTCTCCAACTCCTCGTATTACTCTTGGCAGAGTTTGGTCTTTAAAGCAAGAAGTTTCGCTTCCATTTTCTCATTATTTGCAGACAGTTACACCAAAAAAAAAACACAAAAAAGCTGCTTTCTTTCCCCCAAGCCCTTGCGTTGCACACCTTTCCCTCACTTCAACGCTCTTTGCTCCTTTTCCTTTATCGACACACCTCTCCTCAAAAATTTGTAGGTCACCCCTACAAAAAAGAACTACTTATTCAAAAATGTAACTTTTTATTCATCATTTATCCCATTGTTGTAAATATACTCAAAAAAGAAAAACAGAGCTAAAACACTGATATAAATAAATTTTAATCAAATCTTTTCATTTGGCACATGGTTTGCCTTACCTATGCCAACGTAGAGATGTTTACAATGAGGGGGAACTCATGGAAGCAGTAGCATTAAAAGATAGAGAAAATCAAATTTTCGTCAAAGGCGACAAGCCCTTTGATATTGTCTGTAATAAGGACAGCTTAGCAGGAGCAGTGAGTCAGAGAGCCTGCGTTTTTTGTGGCTCGCGTGTTGTCCTTTACCCCATTGCGGATGCAGTTCACCTGGTACACGGCCCCATTGGCTGCGCTGTGTACACCTGGGATATTCGTGGCGCCCTTTCTTCAGGGCCTGAGCTGCACCGCCTTTCCTTTTCCACTGATCTTCAGGAAAAAGACGTCATTTTTGGTGGCGAGAAAAAGCTTGCAGCCGCCTTAAACGAATTGATCGAACGTCACAATCCCAAGGCAGCTTTTGTCTACTCCACCTGTATTGTCGGTATCATCGGTGATGACCTGGATGCAGTCTGCAAAAAAGCCTCTGAGGAATGTGGCATTCCCGTTATTCCAGTTAAATCCGAAGGGTTCAAAGGGAACAAACGTGCTGGATACAAGGCCGCCTGCGATGCCCTCTTTCACCTGATCGGCACCGGCGACACCTCCAAAATCTCCAAACATTCGCTGAACATTCTGGGTGACTTCAACCTGGCAGGAGAGATCTGGATGATCCGTGAATATTACGAACGCATGGGCATTGAGGTGGTCGCCAACATCACCGGTGATGGTCGGGTTGCCGATATTCAACGATCGCATGGCGCAGCCCTCAACGTGGTTCAGTGTTCCGGATCCACCATGGAACTGGCCAACATGATGGAAGAAAAATACGGCATTCCCTCCCTTCGTGTCTCCTATTTCGGCATCGAGGATATGGCCGAAGCGCTGTATGACATTGCCCGTTTCTTCAAAGATCCTGAGATGATGGAGCGCACCAAAAAAATCGTTGAAGAAGAAGTAAAAAAACTCGCGGTCGCCCTTGAACCCTACCGTAAAGCCCTGGCCGGAAAAAAGGCCGCCATCTATGTCGGTGGTTCGTTCAAGGCCTTCTCTCTGGTCAAAGCCTTCCGCCTGATCGATATGCAGGTGGTCATGGTCGGCTCTCAAACCGGCACCAAGGAAGATTATATCGAACTTGCAGCTATCGTTGACCCTGGAACGGTTATCGTCGACGACACCAACCCGCTGGAGCTCACCTCCTTTTTGAAAGAAAAGGAAGTGGATGTCTTTGTAGGCGGCGTCAAAGAGCGCCCCATAGCCTACAAGCTGGGGATTGGTTTTTGTGACCATAATCATGAGCGCAAAGAGGCACTGGCCGGTTTTGAAGGCATGCTCAACTTTGCAAAAGAGGTGTATGCCTCGGTCACCAGTCCGGTCTGGCAGTTTGTCCCGCGCAACAAAAGCGCTGAATTGACTGATTAACAAGAGCTTTCAACGCGCAAGGAGACGATCATGAGTAAAAATCCACCGACCTTCAGTAAACCGAAGAAACCCAATTACCTCTCCACAACCAACGCCTGCAAACTGTGCAAACCGCTGGGTGCCTGCCTGGCTTTTAAAGGCATCGAAGGGGCAGTTCCCTACCTGCATGGTTCCCAGGGCTGCGCCACCTATATGCGGCGTTATATCATCAGTCATTTTAACGAGCCCATCGACATCGCCTCATCATCGCTTTCCGAAAAACACGCGGTGTACGGCGGCGGCCCCAACCTGAAACTCGGTCTGACCAACGTGGCAGAGAAGTACCGCCCCGAGGTCATCGGCATCGCCACAACCTGTCTTACCGAGACCATCGGCGATGACGTGGGCATGTACCTGCATCAGTTTGCCGAAGACACCAAAGGCTCTGTTGGCATGCCGACCTTTATCAATGTGTCCACACCGAGCTACTCCGGCACCCATATGGAAGGTTTTCATGCAGCCATCCGAGAAGTCGCCGCCCAGCTCAGCGACGGTGGCCCCTGCAACGAGACGGTGAACCTGATTCCTGGCTTTGTCAGCTCAGCTGACTATCGCCTGCTTCACGAGATCCTCACCGATTTTGGCCTGGACTACACTCTGCTGCCGGATCTCAGCGAGACCATGGATGGCCCGGCCATGCTGGAATACGAAAAAATTCAGTCCGGTGGAACCCCACTTGAGCGCATCAAGGGTATGGGGCGCGCCAAAAAGACTATTGAATTTGGTCCCACGCTGGCATCCATGAAAACCGCAGGTGATGTCCTTCGCGATAAGTTCAGCGTCCCCCATACACGCGTAGGCATGCCCATTGGCATTCGCGAGACCGACGTTTTCTTCAAGATCCTTGAGGAAATCAGCGGGCTCCCGACTCCGGAAAAATATGCAAAACAACGTGGCCGTCTCATTGATGCTTATGTCGATGGCCACAAGTATGTCTCAGGTAAACGAGCCGTTGTCTACGGTGAAGAAGATCTGGTAGTCGGCATGACTTCTTTTCTGACCGAGATAGGTATTCAACCCGTGCTCTGCGCCACCGGCGGCACCTCAGGCAAATTAAAAGAAGCTATTGCTGCGGTTACCAGCGACACCCTGCTAGAGCAGCCTCAGGTCTTTGAAGATGTCGATTTTTACCAAATAGATGAGATGGCCGAGCAGCTGGATATCGACCTGGTGGTTGGTCACTCCAAAGGATTCGCCTTGGCCAAAAAACTGAACATCCCCCTGATTCGTGTCGGCTTTCCCATCCATGATCGGATTGGTGGTCAGCGTATCCTTCACCTTGGCTACGCCGGAGCACAGCAGCTCTTTGATACTGTTGCCAATGCAATGATCGAGAAAAAACAGTCCGATTCCCCGGTCGGCTACTTCTATATGTGATTTTTTGACTTCCGACAAAGGAGCCCTACTATGATTAACGAAAAAGATTTCAATCGCCATCCCTGCTTCAACGTCAAAGCAAAAGGTCAGTACGGCCGGGTGCATCTCCCGGTTGCACCGAAATGCAACATCCAGTGCAACTATTGCAACCGAAAATACGACTGCGTCAACGAATCACGTCCGGGGGTCACCTCCACCCTGCTCAGCCCAGACCAGGCCAAGGTGTACATGGATAAGGTCCTCGAAAAAGAGCCGCGTATCTCGGTGGCGGGCATCGCAGGTCCTGGTGATCCTTTTGCCAACCCGGAAGAGACCCTGGGTACCATGCGCCGTATCCGCCAGGCACACCCGGACACCATTCTCTGCCTGTCTTCCAACGGCATGAACCTGGCGCCCCATGTTCCTGAGATTGCCGAGATTGGCGTGTCCCACGTAACCATCACCATCAATGCGGTCGATCCGGAGATCACCCAGCATGTCTACGCCTGGGTTCGTGACGGCAAGGTACTTTATCGCGGTAAACAGGGGGCAGAATTACTCCTTGCCCGCCAGCTCAAAGCAATCGAAGAGCTGAAAAAACACGGCATCACCGTAAAAGTAAACACCATCGTTATGCCCGGCATCAATGATCACCACATTCCTGAGCTCGCAGCCAAGATGAAGGAGATGGGTGTCGACCTGCTCAACTGCATGGCCATGATTCCCAACGCGGATACCGCCTTTGAGAATCTGGAAGAGCCGAGCAAAGAAATGATGGATCGCATTCGCAACGAGGCAGAGAAGTTTCTGCCCCAGATGCGCCACTGCACCCGCTGCCGGGCTGATGCGGTCGGCCTGCTGGATAACGATAAGACCGAAGAGTTTCGCGGCTGTCTCAGCGCCTGCTCCCAGTTGCCAAAACCCGAAGAAGCGGTTCGCCCCTATGTGGCGGTGGCGACCCTGGAGGGTGTTCTGGTCAATCAGCATCTGGGTGAGGCAACCCGCTTCCAGATCTGGAGCGAGGATGGCGAAGGTGGGTATAAACTGGTGGAAGAGCGGCAGGCTCCTCCGGCGGGAGGAGGCGCTCAGCGCTGGCATAATATCTCCCGCCTGCTTGCTGACTGCCGGGCCATCCTGGTGAACGATCTGGGTGATTCCCCTAAAGAAATACTGAAGAAAAAAGGTGTGCAGCCGGTGACCATGGCTGGATTCATCGAGCGTGGACTGGAAGCCGTCTATACCGGACGGGGTTTAAGCCAGTTGCAAGGTCGCATGCGAAAATGTTCTTCAAAAGGCGCCTGCGCAGGTGGTGGGAATGGTTGCGGCTGATTGATCCCCCTCATCAGCCGCACCATCCCCACCGCTGGGGCACGGAGTTTGGGCCGGCATATAGTGTCGGCCTAATTGACTGGTGCCCCATTTTTCATACATACTGGAGAAGAACGCCTCCATATATTACTTAGATTACAGTGGATACTTCGTATGGCACCCATCAACCTCGACCTCTCGGTGAAAGAATGCCTGGACCGCTACCCGCAGAGCCTGCCGGTGTTCCAGAGTTTTGGCTTTCATGATTTTGATTCGCCGCAGGTGCAGGAAAAGCTCGGACCTTTTTTAAAACTCCGTACCCTGCTCAAATTTAAAAACATTGACACAGATTCCTTTCTTGAACGCATTAATGCCGCTCTCAGAGCCAGCGACGAGGCAAAAGCCACCAGCGCAGCCGATATCCATAAAACCCAGCCCACCCTGCTGGCTCTACTCCCCTGTGGCCTGAAGGTCTCGCTGAACAATGCGCTCCAGTCCTTTGCCGAGGATCTGGCAGCCAACAATACCCCGCTTGCCTACCTGGCCGAGGGCAATGTCAACCACGAGCTCTCCTACTACCCATACATTGATTCGGTTGACTCTATTGACGAACTGCCCGACCTTATTCTCAGCTCGGATATCAATGCCTTCTATCACCATCGCTTCATGGAGCACTTTGTAGAACCGGGCCACTTTGTCAGTGTCAATAGCCCCATGGCCCCCCACATGGATGCTATCGGCTTTGCAGACCCGCGTGGCAATTACACCATGTTCTGTGGTAACGCCCTGGTCCTGGTCCGGGTCAAGGATCTCCGTCCGGAGCTCGCCTCGCCTGCGTCCTGGCAGGAACTGCTTGATGCAAAATATAAAAAATCCATCATTATGCGTGGCCAGGAAGACTTTTTCTGTTCTGGTGTGCTGGTCCCATTTTTCCGCCTCTATGGCAGCGAGGCCATCAGCAAACTGGCCGCCAATGTCTGCGACGGCATGCATCCCTCGCAGATGGTAAAGATGATCGACACCCATGCAGATAACTGCCCACCCTTTTTCATCATGCCCTGGTTCTTTGCCCATAAAATCAAAGCCAAGGAACGCATAGAAGTGCTCTTCCCTGAAGAGGGCGCCTTTATCAGTCCCGTCCAGTTGCTGGTCAAAAAGAAGAAGCGTGAAGCCCTGTCCACGGTGATTGATTTTCTCATGTCCACCGCACTCCACCAGCACTGTAGCGATAACTTTTTTCCTTCGCCCAAAACAGAGGTCACCCCTAACCTACCAGCAGGGAAAAAGCTTTTCTGGATTGGCTGGGATTTTATCTACAACAATGATCTGGAGCTGGTGAAACGAGAAATTGGCCAGCAGTTCACCGATGAATACCTGCGGACCGGAGGCGGTGGATGCAGCTGATTACCGTTGCCGGACCGCCCTCAAGCGGCAAGACCTCGGTCTTGCTCAAGACCTTTGAGGCGATCAACGCCCAGGGGACCAAAGCCGGTGTGGTCAAATTCGATTGTCTGGTCACTGATGACGATGCCATCTATCAGCAGGCAGGTATTGCCGTTAAAAAAGGACTCTCGGGTGTGCTCTGCCCGGACCACTATTTTGTGAGCAATATCGACCGGGTACTGGAGTGGTCGGAAAAACAGGACCAAAGCATGACCGTGATCGAGAGTGCAGGTCTCTGTAACCGCTGCTCGCCCCATATCAAAGGCTCCCTGGCTGTCTGTATTTTGGATAATGTCAGTGGATTGCATACCCCCAAAAAAATCGGCCCCATGCTGAAGCTGGCCGATGTGGTGGTGATCACCAAGGGAGATATCGTCTCTCAGGCGGAGCGCGAGGTCTTTGCCTACCGGGTGCAAAGTGTAGCTCCCCGGGCACGAATCATTCAGGTGAATGGTCGTTCCGGCCAGGGATCCCATGCCCTGGCCCAGATGTTCCTTCAGGCGCCGGCGATGAGTGGATCGCTTGAAAACCTACGGCTTCGTTTTCCCATGCCCGCCGCCCTTTGCTCCTATTGCCTGGGAGAGACCCGGGTCGGGACCGATTATCAGATTGGCCAATACCGTAAGCTCAACATCGAATAAGAAAAAACCGTGCAGCAACTAACTCCTGAAATACTGGCACAAACCAGCCTAGCCACCCTCCTGGTCGAGTATCCCCTACTTGAATCGGCTCTTCTTGAAGTCGGCATTGAATTTGATCCCGACGAAGAGGCAACTCTGGGTTCCAAGCTTTCCCAGTGGGCCAGCCTGCGAGAGCAGTCGGCAGACAACTTCCTGGCCACCCTGATGGAGCGCATCAACGAGTTGCAGGCCCTCCTGGGCACCACTAACTCGCTCCACCAGGTAGAAATCATTGCGGGCCAGGATAAGTCAGGTGCGCCGGAACTGGTTGAGCGCATTTTCCTCAAACGAGGTGACCTGCTGGCCATTGTCGGCCCTACGGGTGCGGGAAAAAGTCGCCTGCTTGCAGATATCGAGTGGCTGGCCACCGGCGACACCCCCAGTGGCCGCCAGATTTTAGTGGACGGGCAGTCTGCAGCGGACAAGCGGTTTTCCACTGGAGGCGACCAGTTGATCGCCCAACTCTCTCAGACCATGTCCTTTGTCCTGGACGCCACCGTAGAAGAGCTTCTAAGCCTGCATGTGGAAAGCCGTGGCATGAACCCGTCGCTGGTCCAGGCGACCATCACCGCAGCCAACGAGCTCTCGGGTGAACCCTTCATCGGCAGCACCCCGCTGACCAGCCTCAGTGGCGGTCAGACGCGGGCACTGATGGTCGCCGATACAGCCTTGGTCTGCCGCTCACCCATTGTCCTTATCGATGAAATCGAGAATGCCGGCATTGATCGGAGAGCAGCCTTTAACCTGCTAATCTCCCAGGAAAAAATCGTGCTGTCAGCGACGCATGATCCGCTCCTGGCCCTGCTGGCCCCCCGTCGCCTCTGCATGCGCCATGGTGCGATGTACTCCCTGCATGAGCGGACGCCGGAAGAAGAGGCTATTCTCACTGATCTTGAAGTCCTTGATGATATCCATGCTGCCATCCGTCACCAATTGCGTCACGGTGAACGGTTAGCACCCATCCCTTTTGAAGCAGTACGGAGGAAGACGCCATGACAGCCACGATCCGCTTTTTTGAAAAGCCCCAGTGCACCGGGAATGCTCGCCAGAAAGCTATTCTCCTTTCCAGCGGTCACCGCCTGATCACTGAAAACCTGCTGGATTTTCCTTTTGAGCGCGATGAGCTGCGATCCTTTTTTGGCGCACTTCCGGTCCCGCAATGGTTTAACCATTTGGCTCCAAAGGTAAAAAATGGTGATGTGGATATCAATGCAATGGACGAGGAGCAAGCCTTGGATGCCATGTTGTCCGATCCACTGTTGATACGACGCCCACTCATGGAAATCGGGTCCATTCGTTTGGTCGGGTTTAACGTAGATGAGTTGGAGCGCATCGGGGTGAGCTGTAAGGCAAGCCCACGAATGAACCTACTTGAAGGAGTGGATCTTGAAGGCTGCCCAGGTGATGCGGCAGGGATAAGCTGCGAGGAACCGAGAACCTTGCCGGTGCTGGGATAAATTGAGAGTAGATACATGGAGAGCGATCACGGAGCACCGAATCTACAGTGTTATCGGCCCGATACTCCTCATTCGTTCAGAATAACGGAAAATGTAAGTTTAGTAGTCTGGCTGGGACAATTTCATTGGTGTAGCCGAATCAGCGGTTATCCCAGGACGGATTCAAGCAATACTTGCAACAGATGACAAAGTACAAGAGGCCACCTCATTGAGGTGGCCTCTTGTACTTTGTTCTCTTACTTTTCGTTACTTCCTTTTACGGCCAATTGCGGTCAAACCAGCCAAACCGACTCCAAAAAGCAGGAGGGTTGTTGGTTCGGGCACAGGATTATTCCCCCCTGTCTCCGTCTCAACATTTTGCCAGATATTGGCCCATAGCTGCTGGTTATTGGCGTTGTTCCAGCCAACTGAATTATCCCACATATTGATATCGGTGGAAATAAGCACATCGCTTGAGCGGCCGCCACCAGCATCAAAAACACCGAGGATGGTCTGCTGCAGATCATCAACCGCCAGTACTTCAAAGGTATTGGGAGCCTGAGTGACCACACTGTGAGCAGATCCAATGAATGTGCCAACACCACCGACCCAGTCCGTAGATCCTACCACACTATGGTTGGAATCATTCGCATAATTGCCAGAATGGCTGATTCCCCAATTACTGAGGATATCATTGGCTGCATTTGTCCAACTCCCAGGGGTCCAATCCGTCTGAATAAAGAGAAAGCCCCCCTGCACGTCAACAAAATATTTCATTGCTGCGATTTCTGCCTGGGAAACGGTACCGATTAACCCTGTATAAAAGGCATCAACACCGGAGAGAAATGCGGCATCAACGGAGTTCGTGTTCACCAGCGTATGCCCCTGATCAACAAGGTACTGCTTCGCCTGGCTCAAGTAACTGGCCCCATCAAACCCATAGAGCTCTCGAGAGGTATCAAAATAACCAATTGTCATTGCATTGCTCACTGAAGGCAACACGGCTCCTGCAGTTAATAGTGCGGCAACTTGTAATATTTTTTTCATTTTGCTCTCTCCAAAATTGAGTTGTCAGAATCAATGCCTTCTGCAAAGAAGTCATACACAACTTTACAAGAGCAAATAACATACCACAAAGTGAGGCAAAAACACTGGCCAAGAAATATATAAATATTCTTTATAATCAAGCAGTTATAAAAAATACCACCTTCCGATATTTTTGTAAATTTTACGTAAATACAAAAAAACGGAACAATTATCCGAAAATTCGGATTGCAAGTCTGCCGCAGGTCCCTACATATGGGACATTTTGTGCCTGGCATTTTTTTGATGTCCACCTTATCTTAGGCGTTACTATGGCAATTGTTCGACATTTCTGTTCAGCAATACTTTTCACCGATTAATCTATGATTTTGGAGTAGACCCCTATGAATATCAAACAGGTGATGGACGACATCTACCGCCTTTCCGTCAATATAGAAGACAAAGATTATCTTTTTGAGGGTATTTGGCCCATTCCTCACGGTATCTCTATTAATGGCTACCTGATCAAGGGCGAGAAAAACGTCCTGATCGACCTGACCCAGGATATTTTTAACTTTCCCCAGGAGTTCACCAATCAGTTGGGTGGGGCCACCCTGAATATTGAAGACATTGATATTCTGGTAGTAAACCACATGGAGCCGGATCACTCGGGCTGGTTGCGCGAGTTCTGTAAGAAAAACAGCAAGGCTGTGATCTACTGCACCAAGAAAGCTATTCCCCTGCTCGAGGCCTTTGCCGATGTGGCGACTGATCGCGCTATTGCCATCACCGATGGTCAGATTCTTGAAGTTGGTGATTACGAGCTGCAGTTCTTCGAGACGCCCAATATTCATTGGCCCGAGACCATGATGACCTATGAGCGCAAGCGTAATATCCTCTTTGCCTGCGATGCCTTTGGCTCCTACGGCAGCATCGATGAAAACGCCATTTTTGACGATCAGCTCTCCTCAGAAAAACACAAATTTTTCGAAGAAGAGGCCCTGCGCTACTACGCCAACATCGTGGCCACCTTCTCTCCCTTTGTTCTCAAGGGGCTGACCAAACTCGGCGGACTGGATATCAAGGTCATTTGCCCTTCACATGGTATTATTTGGCGTAACGATCCCTCAGTGATCATTGAGCATTACAAACGCTACGCCGAGTATGCCAAAGGCCCGGCCGAGCGTGAGGTCACCGTTATCTGGAGCTCCATGTATGGCAACACCAAGCAGGTGCTTAACATGGTGATCGAAACTATTCGCAAACGCAACATTCCGGTACACGTATTCCAGGTGCCCGGTGATGAGATTGGCTATATCCTGGCCAGCGCCTGGAAATCAGCTGGTCTGATTTTCGGCATGCCCACCTACGAGTACAAGATGTTCCCGCCCATGGCCCATGTAGTTGAGGAACTGCAGGTGAAAAAGGTCACCAATAAAAAGGTGTTCCGCTTCGGCTCCTACGGCTGGGTCGGTGGTGCTCAGAAAGATTTTGATAACAAAACCGAAAAATCTGGATGGGATAAACTGGGATCCTATGAGTGGCAGGGTGCTCCCACCGAGGAAGATCAGGCTGCCATGCAAAAGGCGGTTGAAGAGTACTGTGATGCGCTGATAGAGTTTACCAAATAAATTCTGGGCATTCGCTGAAAGCTAAAAAAGGGTGTGTGAGATTATCTCACACACCCTTTTTAGTTGAATAAGTACATGCGGCGCTACAGCCCTTTCTTCTCAAACCAGGCAAACATGGCAAGGCCAACCAGAATAAAAACAGCGATGACAGGCCAAGGGGAAATATTGAGTACCTGAGGAAGAGTTATCTTTCCGTAATTGCCCAAAGTCAATACTGTTTTCTTTAAGTAGGGAAACATCTCAGCGTACAGTGCTGCCCCGCTCATCATTCCCAGGATTGCCCAGAAAGCATGAATGCGCCCCTCAGCAAGAGCGCCGACCGAGGTACCGGGACAAAATCCGGCGATAGCCCACCCCACACCGAACAGCGCCCCTCCAAGAGCAATGGCTCCGACATTTGTAGCCTTGATGGAAAAATCAATCAAGCCGAGGTTGTAACTGACGTATATGCCGAGCATGCCAACCAAGACTGCACTGAACATGAATTTGATGATCGTCATATCACGCAGCAGCATAAAGCCAAGCTGTTTTTCAAAACGAAGCACTTCACCTTTCTGCAAAAGAAACCCGAAAATAACCCCGGTCACTAACCCCATTATCAGTTCCATCGCTTACCTCCTTGTTCCATAAACCAGCTTTGCGGTTACGACGCCTGCTCCAATGAAAAAGGCAAGAGACAGTAATCCACTGACTGCCAACTGCATATTACCTGAAAGACCGTGCCCACTTGGGCATCCCCCCGCAAGCCTGGCTCCAAAGAGCAATATGGCACCGCCAATAAATGCCGCAACTGCCCGGAGTGCGGCGTTGTCACCAAACCGCTCTCGCCAAATTGGTGGAACCGTCTCGACACGATAACTTTTCCCGAGTTGCGCAGAGACAAGAGCCCCCAAAAAGATGCCAATGACCACCATCATCTGCCAGTCGACCTTAACCTTGGTTTTAATGAAATACTGGTTTTCCTTGACATGCTCAGGGGCTATGGCCTGTTCAGAAAGGCCAGCCACTCGGACAAAAGTGGTCGAGGCCCCAAGGTATTTGGGCTTGTCCAGGATGGCCGTGCTCAAAATTACACTCAAGGTGGCAAGAATGCCGACAAGTGCACCAGCAATATAGGGGCTCCATCGCTTCATAGATAAAGTTGAAAACATACTAGCTCCTCGCAATTTTGAACATCTCGTCATTCAGTGGAATACTTGTTCTCTCATTCAACATGCATTTAGTTCAAGCGCTTGTCCTGAAAAAGGTGCTGACTGACCAAAGAAAGGAGAATTGCAAAAACGATCGCGGCCGCTCCCAAGAGCACATTGTAATAGACCGGGGCAACCAGGGCGATTCGAATCATCAGGGTAGAGAGGGCGTAGCCTGAGTTACGAAACATCATCTTGGCCGAAGGGTGAAAACACTGGGAGACCAGGACGATCAGAATATCGGTCAGAATGAGCTGGGTATAAAAATTATGGATAAAATCAGCATGGTCAATCCCCATCAAACTCTCATACACGGAGTAGCTCCCCATGCTGACAAAGGAAACGAGTAAGAGCAGCGAGATCGCCTTTTTGGAGGCCACAAAGCTGTACAAGTCCATATGGCGGCCATCATCTTCAGCCGAGCGTTTCTGCACCTTGTAATAGACACCGAGCAGGGCAAAGATGAGCAGTGCCCCGAACCCGCTGGAGAGAATATGGAAAATCTTGTCGATATTACCCTCATAACCAAGCGGTTCCGGAAAATAAGAGAGCTCTTTAAACGCATTCCTAATCAAGATAAGCGATAGTATCTCAAACTGCTTACCAAGTGACCTGGAAAAAGAACAGGGCAGAACAAAAATCAGCGAGATGACCTCCAGCACCAGAATTACGGTAAAGGCTGCGTGGACCGCATAAAAATGGTTACCCGGGACAAGATGGCCCAAAGTTTCAGGGAGCAGCCCCTGACGCTTGAGCTCGATAACAACCAGGCTGGAGACGAAAAGAAAAACCAGCAGGACCGAAATTTTACGATGAACCTTTTCGTGTTCGTAAATTGTCTGGAGTGGATCAAAAATATAGGTAATGCGTGCAAAAAGATTGTTCATAACGGGACTGCTGTGGAAAAAATTAATGTAGCGACAACGTATCTGATACAGGCCGCTTTTACTGCGAACAGGACGTTAATGCAAGTGGAAACTAAAATTAAATGATAATATTTATCATATACTTCAAGCTTCTGTTACACCTGCATGGACGCGGCAGTACGCAGCCCCTGTTTTCAATCCCCCTGTTCCCGGGGATAAATTTCGCCCCGCCCCCAGGCAATAAACTCTCGCCCCTTTTCTTTTTGCTATCACCAAGGAGAGCCTCCTCATTGCTATGAACCTGTTGCTCATTGACGCTATTGGTCCTTTTTTCCGTGGCCTTCCTCAAGGCCGGAAAAACTGGTCAAAAATTCCCTTTACAGCGCTGCCGCTTGAGCCGATTGCCAGGCAGCAACGATTTTCTCAGATCGCAGACGACCTGCACCTCTTTGCTCAGCGTGTGCAGGGGGCAGGCTACAACGCCGTCAGCCTGGATGACGTAGCTCACCTGGCCGATCACCCCTGGTATGAACCTGAGATTCGAGAGCGGATTGGGATCTTTCGGGAAGAGTTCCGCCGTCTGTTTGCAGTACTCCACAAGGCGGGGCTGTCCATTTATCTGACCATGGATGTGCTCACCCTCACTCCCAGGCTCCGGGGGAAACTCGCAGGGGAAGAGCGAAGGATCAACACCTTTCTGGTGGAACTGCTGCTGCAATTTTTAAGGGATTTCCCTGAGGTGGCTGGAGTTATCCTGCGCATTGGGGAAAGTGATGGTCGCGACGTCAAAGATCAATTCCGCAGTGAGCTGCATATCCGCACCCCCTTACAGCTCAACCGTCTTCTCGAGACGCTTTTGCCCCTCTTTGAACGCGAAAATCGCCATCTCATCCTTCGCACCTGGACGGTCGGCGCCTATCCGGTGGGCGACTGCATCTGGCACCCCGAGACTCTGGCCAAAAGCCTGGAGGGAATCAACAGTTCAGCCTTTATCCTCTCGATGAAATACGGGGATTCAGATTTCTTTCGCTACCTGCCACTCAACGATCATTTCTTCACCACCGGGGTACAGAAGATGGTCGAACTCCAGGCACGTCGCGAATATGAGGGGTGTGGAGAATATCCTTCGTTTATTGGGGGGGATTACGAGGCCTATGCAGGGGCTTTGCAGCAGGCAGACAACCTGGTTGGGATCTCGGTCTGGTGCCAGACCGGAGGATGGGTCCCTTTTCGCCGACTGGCCTATCTGGAATCGGAGGCCCTGTGGATTGAGATCAATACCTTTGTCAGTGCCCAGATCTTTAGTACCGGCTGCAGCTCCAGGGAGGCTGTCGCACGCTACTGCAGCCAGCAGGGCATCGAACAGCAGGACGAACTCTGGGAGCTGCTCCAGCTCTCTGAAGAGGTGGTGAAAGAGCTACTCTACATTCCAGAATACGCCGCGAAGCAATTTTATTTTCGGCGAGTGCGTATCCCTCCTCTGCTCTCGGTCTACTGGAACACCATCTTTATCAACCACTCCATGCGCAAGCTCATGCGTCACTTTGTCAGCGATGGCAGGGCCTGCATCATGCAGGGGCAGGCGGCTCTGCTCAAAATTGATCGCATGCGGGAGCTGGCCCTGAAGGCAGGCCTGCCGGTTGCCGATATCGACTACATGAAAGACACCTTCACCCTGCTGGCACTGGCTCGGGAATATTACTTTCTCCCTTACTCCGATGAAATCAGAGTTCGGCTGAAAAAAGCAAAAAAGCGCTACAAAAAGCTGTACCCTTCCGGCACCCGCTCCCGCTACAAGGTGAAGCTCAGCTTTAAGTCATTACGCCTCCGCAGACGCTACCTGGGCTGGTTTCTCAACCTTCTGCTGCGCCGGCAACCGGGTTACCGGCTCCTTGACCACCTGCTGGTTCTGCATCTGCTTGCCATGGGCTACCGCTTACTGCACGCCTCCCGTCCCGGTCTCATCCCCAAATTCGCCAGGAAAAGGGCCATGGGACTCGAGACCATCTTCAAGTAACCCGGTCTCCTCAGACGTCTCTGTCTCCAGATTGACTGTCCCCATATAAAGGCGCATGGACTCGACCTTGACAAGCGCCTCATAGAGGGCCTCGTTGATTGGGAGACGCCGGGTTCCAAGTGCGGGATCAATGGCCGTCAGCCGCATGCCCCATTCACTGAACAGGGGCAGCAGACCGGGCTCCAACTCCAGTAAGGCCGCAGCACGTGGGAAAAGAGCCGGTTCCTCCGCCCGCATCACCCTGCACGCAGCCAGTTGGGGGAGCTGCTGCCGGTCACGATTGCCTGCAAAGCCAAAGAGTCGGCAGACAATCCCCCGATGCTCATAGACACTGCAATGCCCCTTGTCCCCTTTAGGATCGCAGAGCAGACAGGTGCCGCTTCGATTTTCCGTTTGAGAGAGGTACCCAAGCAACTGATCACAGGTATCGCTCCCCATAAGACGGATTGCCAGGGGGATCAGTTCAAGCACCGTTGCCTCCACCTTGGAAGACTGGCAGCAGGTCCCACAACCTGCGGGGCACTGGAGACCGGAAACAGAACGGAACAGGGCGACTTGCGCGTCCAGCTCCGCATACAGGCCCATTACCTGGGCACTCAAGTGATGAAGAAACATGAGAAATCAGTCCGAAAGAAATCAATCACGTGCCTTCCAGAAATGAGGTTTTTTGTTCAAGTTCACGGCATGTGTGAAATTTTATCCGCAGGCATATAGCTAATATTCCGAGGATAAAATTTTACACATAACACCGAAATTGGGCAAAAAGACCGTTTCTGGGAGGGTACGGGACAATTCGCATCACTTCTATAATGTCTGTACGAATCAGGAACGTCGCTTTCGAGAAGAAAAGCAGCACGGCGAGATGAAAGAGTCCAAGATATTTTCTTGGAGGGGAGTTCCCCTACATTATAGGCCTATGCACCTAAACCGGAATCCCCACAAATCATGAGAATCCCGGGATAAACCTTTACAAAATCATCCGCCGTCACGGATTCAGGGGGCTGTTCAAGTTCCCTGTTTAAGGACGGAAAAAACGCAGTCTGTTGGCGTTGGTCACCACAGTAACCGAGGAGAGTGCCATGGCTGCACTGGCAAACATGGGTTCCAGTTGCCAGCCGGTGAAAGGATACAACAATCCCGCAGCCAAGGGAATACCAATTACGTTGTAAATGAAGGCACCAAACAGATTTTGCCGAATATTACCAAGCGTTGCCGTTGAGATGGCGATGGCATCGCTCACCAGCATGAGCGAATCACCGGTCAGGGTGATATCCGCATTCTCAATGGCCACATCGGTGCCACTACCCAAGGCAAAACCCGTATCTGCCTGGGCAAGCGCTGGAGCATCGTTGACGCCATCACCTACCATGCCCACACGATGCCCTTTAGCCTGCAACGCCTGAATAACCGAGAGTTTTTCCTCGGGAAGAATCTCGCTATGAACCTCGGTAATGCCCACTTCACGGGCCACTGCATTGGCTGTTGCCGCGTTATCACCGCTACACATGACAACATGTATCTTTTGTCTTTTCAGGGCAGCAATCGCCTGGACCGAGTCGGCACGGAGCGGGTCGCGCAGAATCAGCAGCCCCAGGACCTCGCCGGTGCGGGCAAGCCAGACAGGGGTTCCGCCCTTATCCGCTTCCAGCTCAGCCTTCTGGGTAAGCTCCCTGGGCAGAGCAAGCCCCTGCTCCTGCATAAAGTGATGGTTCCCTAAAAAGAAGCGTTGGCCACCAATATCCGCCGCAACACCCCGACCGGGAACAGCGGTAAAGTTATCAACTGCATCCAGCTCTCCCTCTTCTCGGTTCCAGGCCTGCAACACCGCCTCGGCCAGCGGATGCTCAGAACCACTCTCTAAACTGGCCGCCCAGGCCAGGATTTGCCGTTCATTGACGCCAGCAACCGGAACAATCTGGGTAACCGCAGGTTTTCCCTCGGTGAGGGTTCCGGTCTTATCGACCACCACATGGGTCAATCTTGAGGCAGTCTGCAAGCCTTCCGAATTGCGAATCAGGACATTGCACTGGGCGGCTCGGCTCGTCCCCACCATAATAGCGATGGGAGTCGCCAGGCCCAGCGCGCAGGGGCAGGCAATGACCAACACCGCAATGGCAGCGGTGAGCCCATGGGCCAGGGGAAGAGTCGTCGCAAACATCCACCAACCTACAAAGGTAAGGCAACTGATCCCGATAACAATTGGCACAAAGACCCCTGCGATTTTATCCACCAAGCGGCCGATGGGAGGTTTACTCATCTGGGCCTTCTTCACCATGGCAATGATACGCGCCAGGGTGGTGTCCTCGCCGAGCCTTGTAACAGCAAGTACAAAGGCACCGGAACGGTTCATGGTGCCCCCGGTGACGGCGTCTCCTACCCGGCGGCTGACGGCGATGGGCTCTCCGGTGAGCATGGACTCGTCAATACTGGTTTGCCCCTCAACGATTTCCCCATCAATGGGCACCTTTTCCCCTGGTTTGACCTGCACCAGATCACCAAGCTGTAAAAGAGAAACCGGAATATCCACGCGGGAGGAGCCACGGACCACACGGGCGTTGCGGGCGCGCAAACCAACCAGAGCACTGATCGCCTCGCTGGTGGTCCGTTTGGCACGGGTCTCCAGGGCATGCCCCAATTGGAGAAAGGCAAGAATCATCACCGAGGCATCCAGGTAAAGATGATCGGCTGCCCCGGGAATAAAGTCAGGTTTGGCAATCACCAGCACCGAAGAAAGCCAGGCCGCCCCCGTGCCCATGGCCACCAGGGTATCCATATTGGCAGCCCCATGACGGGCCTGCTTCCAGGCTCCTATAAAATAATTCCGTCCGCTGAACACCATCGTTGCCAGGCAAAGGATTGCCAGGAAAGCCCAGAGGAGACGATTCTCCTGCAGATGCGGCAAGAGCCCTCCCATATGGGCAGTCATGAGGCCAAATCCGACAACAGCCGCCACTGCGGCCCGCTGCCAAGAACGACGAATTTCACGCCGGGTTTCTTCTGCCTGGGTGAGACCGGGATCGGTATAGGTTTCCTCCACAGTCACCTGATATCCAGCATCTGTCAGCAGAATCACCACATCTGCAGGGTGCAGACTGGAGGTGCGTACCAGCAGTCGTTGCGGTTCGGTCTCGAGTTGGGCCTGCCCATCTCTGCTCAGAAGGATTTCCTGGACCTCTTCCAGGTCCTTGGCGTCCGGCCAGGGGGTAAATCGAAGATAAAAATCTTCTTGGGTCTTGGCTTGCTGCAGGTTTACGTCATAGCCTGCCTCCGTAACCGCACGGACGACCATTTCTGGATTACCGCCTTGGACAGCGGCGCGCTTCTCCACGAGATTCACCTCTGCCGATGCCACGCCCTCAACGCCGAGAATGGCCTTTTCCACACGGGCAACACAGCTGGCACAGTGCATATCTTCAACCTGCAGCTCATACTCTTGGCCTGCCTCAAGGGGGGCAGCGTGCTGCTGCTCTGTTGTCTCCGCAAGAGGACAAGACTCAACAGGTTCCACCTGGAGCCTGGCCGGATAACCGGCATCAATCACTGCCTGAAGAATTTTTCCAGGATTACCACCAGCGACGCGCAAGGTGCCCGCATCAAGGTCAACAGTAGCTTCCTGCACACCGTCAACGGAGCGGGCAGCTTCCTCAACCCGCCCCTGACAATGGGGACAGGTCATATCCTCAACAGTAAATATTTGGATTTTCTGACCATCAACTGAAGTACGAGAAGTCATAATTTTCTGTAATTGAAATATGCATACCTGATAGCAGAGACTGACAGATACGGGAAGTAAAGAGTAATTGAGCGCTTGGTTCAGACGAACCACTCACCTGGCATCGCTTAAAAAAATGTAAGTACGTTTGCCGTATTGGGGACAAATAAAAATTTTTTTTTGGCAAGAAGGGGAAGCATTTCCCCCTCAATCAGGCAAGGTAGGGGTGAAAAAGGTGACGAATATCTTCGAGTTTGTCTTCAATCACATACGGCATGATGCGGGCAAACATATCCAGCAGAATAACAGCGTTGGCGGAAAAATCACCGGTGCAGGCACCTCGTAATCGTTCAATAAGGGATGTATTGACGATCTGGAGATCACGGTAGATTTTCTCTAAACCTTCCAGGGAGAAATCCACTTTTTTCCCTTCACGGGCCCGACCGGTTTTAGAGAGGCAGAATATGCACTTCCTCGCGCAACGGATAGTTCCCTTCAATGAGTAATCCATGTCGTCCATCAATGGCAATGGGGGTACCGAAGGTGATGCGAGTCCCATTGATATCTGCATACTCTTCGGTCTCATTGACCTGCATGTCACGACAGCCAACGACACAGGTCTTTTCCAAACGGGTGGCCATGACCGAGGCATGCGAGGTCTGACCTCCACGCGAGGTCACCAACCCATCGGCTAGCGAAATCTCGCGTATATCCTCAGGCACCGTATCTCGGCGAATAAGAATGAGAGGCGTGTCTGGCTCCCGCTGACGCAGCATGTTGATATTATCTTCGGTGAAAACCGCCTTGCCCGACATGGCTGAACCGGAAACGCCAATGCCCTTGGCTAAAATTGCTTTATGTGCATGATCCGAATCGACAAAGACGGTGAGATGCTCCTTCTTCTTGATGGTGATCATATCACGGGTCTGGAGCATATAAAGCTGATCCGCTTCAGGCCCTTCAAAGGTGAATTCGATCTCCTGGGGATTCCATTCCTTATCATAGACAAGCTCCCGGCTGATTTCCAGCAGGCGCTTGTAAATCTGGGGAAAACGCAGCTCAAGACTCTTCTTCTCATCACGACCATCAAGCTCGGCCTGCTCCACTGAGATGGGATGGCTGGTCACCAGACCGGAGACAATATCTTCCCCCTGATCGCCAATGGCATAATCGCCCCAGAGCGCCACCCGCCGCACCTTGCGGTAAGGGTGGGCGGTAAAGAGAACGCCGCTTCCAGCCTGCAGACTCACATTGCCAAAGATCATGGACTGGACAATAACCGCCGTACCCCAGTCATCGGAGACACCCATCAAATGGCGATATTCCTCTGCCTTGGGCGTATGCCAGGAGTCAAAAACCATATCCACCGCCCCCACCAACTGCTCCCAGGGATCCTCGGGGATACCGACCCCACGGCTTAACACCGCCTGCCGATAACTGAGCGCCAGCTCCCGCATCTGCTCAGGGGTAAAATCGCGTTTGTAGAGAATGTCATGCCGCTCCTTATGAGCATTCATCAACTCCTGAAAATCCTCACGCTCCATGCCGTTGGCCATGCCCCAGGATTGCTGGAAACGCCTAAAATTATCCCAGGCAAAATAGTTGGCCTCGGGATGATTGACCACAAACTCCTCAAGCAAATCCACATTGGCCCCGACATTGTGAATGGTCGACATCACACCGGGCATGGAGATGGCAGCACCACTACGCACCGAAAGTAACAGAGGCCGATCCGGTGAACCAAAGACCCGTCCGGTCAATTGTTCAAGGCCAGTGACCGCCGCCCGCACCCGGCGCATATACTCGTCGCGAGCCCGGTCGAATTTGCGAATGGCCCGGTAACAGCGGAAGACCTCGGTGGTGATAATAAAGGCAGGTGGCACCGGCATATTATCCCGGGTGAGCAGAACGAGATTAAACCCCTTATTGCCCAGATGGATCAGGTCATGGGTGCGCAGGTTCTCGTCATGGAGACTACTGATGGCCTTTTTGGGATTATAGGTCATGAGCAGGTCCAGGGTGGACTCATCCAGAATATCCTTCTGCGCCTCAAGGGTGGCAATGACCTGGCCGATGAAGTTATCCAGATGCTGCAAACCAAAGGTGGTGGAGATCAGGTCCCGGAAAAACATCTCTGAGATACGGAGCACTGTCTCCGGCATATTCTTCTCGTTCCAGGAGCTATGGTACTTGATCAGCAGATTGTCCTTGCCCAGTTGGGGCACAATGATGGAAAGGTTGTTCTGATGAATATTGGTGTAGTAGGCGTAAATGATGTCTTTAACGCCCTCGGAAAGCCCACGCATGATATCTAGGTGCTGGGTATAGGAGAAACGGCGAATACCGATCGAGGTCGCCAGCAGGCTGATATAGGTATCGAGCCTTCGACTGGAGATACCATCCACCTGGAGCGCCCGGCTGAAAAGCCGTAAACACTTGAGAATACGGATGAAGGTCGCCTGGGTAATGAAGTTGAGATTGACCGTGGCAAAAAGTTTTTCCAGGTAGATGTTGGCCAGGCTCTCCAGGCGGAAGGTGAGCCCCAGGGCATCGAACTTGCGCTCGGAATAGCGGCCATAGACCGAAGGGATATCCACGGCGATATGCCGTTTGTAATAGATTTCCTCTTTGGGCTCGAATTTTTCCGGACTGAGAATCACCCGCTGCAGATGCTCCAGCTCATCAAAGAGTGCTTCCAGGCAGCGGATGGGGTCATCCTCTTCCAAGACCTCGAGCAGGTTGGCCAGTTCCGGAAAACCATTACCAATGGCATGCCGCAGCTGGAGATGGATCTCCGGCAGGCTCAGGTTGTACTTTTGATGGAGCAGTTTATACATTCGCACCAGCAGGGAGAACCGTCGTCGTTCCACCTCGGAAAGATCGGTCTGACGATCAAGAAACTCCTGTCGCTCATTTTCGGGCCAGTCAAGGATCTGGACCATGCGATTGAAGCGCAGCTCTTGTTTGATGCGACCCGCCAGGCGATGTTGATCATCGACATAGGGACCGTTGGTCTGTATCTGCTGCAGGACCTCTTCAGGGAGGTAATCGCGAAGGTAGGCCTTATCGAGAGTGATCCAGAAGGTGAAGATAGCCTCAATAAACCCAACGATCAGATTGCTGGACTCCACATGGGACTGCTTCCGCAGAAAATGGATCAGCACATCCTTACGCTTATGGATCTCATCGAGCTCGGTGGAGACATCGCGCAACTCTCCCTCGGCCCCGATCTCGTTAAAAAAGACCGGCATGAGCTTGGTGAACTGCTTGGCCAGATTGTAAATGGGACCAATGGGATGGTTGAGCAGCTCGGTGATATCCCGCTGAAAGAGGTCGGTATCGCGGACACAGGTCCCAGAGAGATGAAGGTTAATAATCAGGGCCGAGAACAGGGTCGAACACCATTTGGGCTCCTGGGCGATGAGATGGAGCCAGACACGAATGTTGGTGAGATGGGCCGGGTTGGCAATGGGCTGCCAGTCCTCATCCACACCGCGAACACTTGCGTACTGAAAGCCAAAGCGTACGGTTTCCCACAAAAAGGCCTCAACCAGGCGGGAATTGCCCCGTTTGAAGACCTCGTTACCGATCACCTGAATACACTGGAGAGAGGTGTGCGGGTAGCGCCGCACATTGGCCTTGAGCAGATGAAAGGTGGTCACAAAGAACTGCTCGATCTCTTCAAAGCTCTGCTTGCGAATGAGCTGAACCAATGAACGGTTGATCTCCCGCAGGGTTTCCTCATGGATCAAAGTGAGTCCCTTGGTCTCCATGATACGGAAGAGAAAGAGCAGTTTGCGGTTCTCGATAAAGTGGGCAGCCTGCTCATCCAGAGATTCCAGCACCACCATCTTGGCAGGAATCTCCTTATACAGGCGGACCAGATCCATGTGGTTGGGCAGGGTGAGAATTTTTTCCAGAGCACCCTGGTAATCCGCCTCGAAATCGATCGAAGCAAGCATCTGCAAACATTCCTCAATGCGGGCATGCGAGATCCCCTGCAAAAGGGACTTGCCATCCCACTGTTGACAGTACTCGCCGCATTTTTTCTCAAACCAGGGTAAGGGATCTTCTTCTGAGAGCCAGTACTCATAGTTGCGCACCAGAATGGCACGCATCAACAGGGAGAGCGCCTGCACATCATAGGAAAGATCAGGCTGCTGCCTTCTCAGGGCGATCACCTTTTGCGCCATCTTCCGCACCGGGTGGTGCCCCTGGACCATGGAAAGCATCACCTGGGGCTCACGTTCATCCAGGCCTGCAAGGCGTGAAAAGAATTCGGAGAAAGCCCCTTCAAATCGAAAGAGAGTCGGGCTGTCCATGGTGAGGATCAGCTTGTCGGCATAGGCCAGCATGGCCTCGAGAATGCGCTGCAGGAGCCAGTCGTTGCGGCTGGAATCTTTGAGTGCATCAAAGAAGATGGACATAAACAGGGAGAAGGCCTTCGGCCCCTGCTCGTGGTCGCGGTAATGATTGCAGTTTTTGAGGACAAAGGCTCGCAGTTCGGGGATGATCAGTTTCCAGTTGCGGTAGGGGTGCCCTATCTCATAGAGGAGCGCGTCGAGCTTACCTAAAATCCCCTGGTAGCGGCTGACCACATCCCGCAGCAGCTCATAGGCGGGGTTGATTACCGCTGGGGCCGCAGTTTCACGCAGGTTGGCTTTGAGGGCATCGGAAACCAGGGGTAAGGGACAGGATTCGTTGGACATGATACATCTCCTCGATGGACAGCGGATAGCAATACCCAGGGCATGCAGAATTGACAAAAGATCCCAATTGGCGATGGGCAACCAGCCACTGTTACCAATTAAGCGTCAGAATCCGCTCCCTGTGATGATCAACTGTCTTATTGTAGTGTTCTTACGGGTGAAAGTCAGCAGGAGTTTTATTGCAGGGATCCTGGGGGCAGCATCAGCCAGGAAAATTTCTCAGCCCATGAGCTGAAGGACGATATGATAGACCAGCGGCAGGAAGATGGCTGGAAGAAGATTGCCCACCCGGATTTTGACAATACCCAGCATATTCAAACCAATGGCCACGATCAGCAGCCCCCCAACGGAGCTCATCTGAGTGACAGCTTCCGGTGCAAGAAAGGGTTTGAGTAAAACGGCTGCAAGGGTCAAGCTCCCCTGATAGAGCACCACGGAAATGCTGGAAAAAAGCACCCCAATGCCCATGGCCGAGGCAAAAACCACCGAAATAACGCCATCAAGAATCGACTTGGCAAACAGTGTCTGGTGCTGGCCGGTCAGGCCACTTTCCAACGAGCCGACAATGGCCATGGACCCCACGCAGTAAACCAGGCTGGCAGTGACAAAACCACGGGCAAGCGACCGGGTATTGCCGGTTTTCGCGCCCACCTTGTTTTCAAGCCACTGGCCCATGGCCTCGAGACGCCCTTCAATCTGCAGCCACTCCCCCAGCAGGCCCCCGATCACCATGGAGAGAATCACTCCCAGTAGGTTTTCGGCCAGGAGCCCGTTTTTCCAGCCAATGAGAATAACGCAGAGCCCCACGCCCTGAATAATGGTCTCTTTGTACTGCTCGGCAATGCCTTTACTGCAAAGGAGCCCCAAGAGGCTCCCCAGAATAATGGCCAAGCCATTGACGAACGTCCCCAACATTAACTCACTCCGACCTTTGGCTTGCTGACATCATAGTTCTTGCTTCACAGAGTGTTCCTGCGTCTGCGATCGCCCATAGACCGCATCCCGAATCTCCAGAGGGAAACGACCGGAGACCCCTTCGAGGGCGGTATTGGTCAGGGCTACCACCACCAATTTCAACTGAGGATCAACAAACCAGGAGTGCCCCCAAACTCCCCCCCAACTCCAGGTACCAACCGACTGCGGGGTCTTGGCGCGTTCAGGATCGAGCAGGACGGCACCGCCGTAACCAAATCCCCAGCCAGGACCGGCAAGGACATAGAAGCGCCCCGTATGGTTAGTCATGAGCGACTGTGCCACCGAGGGGGGTAAGAGATTCCCTCCTCCTGTCCGAATCACTTCAAGCAGGTGTGCCATATCGGCGGCAGTCCCGCTCATGCCGCTACCGGCGATGGGTGACATGGTACGGTTAAGGATCCTCCCCGGTGAAAAGACAATACCGTTATTTTCACCAAACGGAACAAGATGGGGATCTTTCATACGCACCGGCGGAGTGCCATCCGCATAAGGGACAGTGAGGCGGCTGAGATCCTTGGGAAAAAACCCGGTATCTTCCATGCCGGCGGGCTTGGTTCCCCACTCCCGTACGACCTCCTCCAGTGACATCCCCGTCGCCCGCTCCAGAACAACCCCAAGCACATCAATTGCCAGGGAATAGCCCCAGCCTTTTCCTGGAAAATAGGCCAGACCGGCAGCACGAATGCGGTTGAGTTCTTCTTCCGCCTCGGAAACCTGGTTGGATAAACTTTCCGTCGTGGTGTTAACACTTTGCAGCGAGAAGTCCGAAGAAAGACCGGCTGTATGGGTCAGCAGCTGGTGAAGGGTAATGTTTGGGCTTGTCCCATCACTCAGTCTGGGTTTGAAGTCCGGAATAAACTTGGTTACAGGATCATTCAGGTTGAGTTTGCCCGCCTCAGCCAAACGAAGCAGGGCAACGGTGACGATGGGCTTGGAAAGAGAGGCAAAACGAAATATATGATCCGTTTGCATCACGATGCCGCCTTCACGGTCAGCATAGCCAAAGCCCTTATGATACATTGTTTTTCCGTCTTGCAAAACAATGACCACCGCCCCGACTATACGCTGGGAGGTGACAGCCTGGGTCAACACCTGATCGAGACGCAATCCCAGGGAAGCATCCCCCTCCATTTTCGCCACAGCGGCAGGTGTAAAAGGGAGCAGCACACAGAAAACGAGTGCAATCCCCAAAAACGATACAATCTGTCTCAACATGGGATATGAGCTCCGAGAAAGAGAACAAAAAGAGTGGAAGCGATCATGGGGCAACGATTCTTTAGGGTGTCTTGAATAATTAGATTTTCCGATCAAGGTCAAGGCAGGCGAAAAAATTTACCGCAGGCATATAGCTTATATTCCGAGGATAAATTTTTTGAGCATAACGAGGTAAGCGTCAGACACCGCGAGATTGGAAGAAAAAACAGTTATTCAAAATTCTCTTTAAAATGTCCCCCTGCTTACATATGCAGGACTGCCCGCGCGGGGTCGCCCCATACTGGCTCGGCCAACAATAGTTATTTTGTAACCAATGAGCAGTAAAAATCTTGCATCAGCCCAAGAATTGCGGGTCTAATAGTTGACGGATTCACGATACTCCTTGTTTCATCCCCATTTTATTTCTTCATCAGAGAAAAAATCATGCCTACTCCCCTCCCCCACTTCACTCTGGATCTACCTGCATGGGCCACGCAGGAACTGGCGCAGCTCCCCTCGCATATACAGACTGTTGAGGATCGCATGCGGGCTGTACTCAACTTTGCCCGCCTCAACACCGAGCACCAAAGCGGAGGCCCCTTTGCCGCAGGCGTTTTTGAGCGCGACACGGGCAAACTGATCGTGATCGGCGTCAACCGGGTCGTGCCACTCAACTGCTCGTCTGCCCATGCCGAGATAACAGCCCTCACCATCGCCCAGCAGATACTTGGGACCTACGATCTCGGTGGCCCGGGAATACCGGCCCATCAGCTGGTGGTCAACTGGAGTCCCTGCGCCATGTGCTTTGGTGCGGTTCTCTGGTCAGGGATTCGTTCTCTGGTGATTGCTGGTTCGGATCAGGAAATGATGGACATCACCGGCTTTGACGAGGGACCGCTTCCGGACAACTGGCGGCAGGAACTTGCCAATCGAGGGATCAGCTTTGAAGAAGGGGTACTGCGGGAAGAAGCCTTAGACGGTTTTCGCGCTTTTGCAGCGACGAATCCTGAGGTCTATAATGGACGGCAGGGTGCGTAATGACGCACGAATTCAAGAGCAAGCAGAGTCAGGTATATTGTGCGATGGGCAATGGAGCCAGTGCGACTTGTTGACGTAATCGCTCCAAATTCTGCATGGCGATCATGGCATCCTTACGCGGAGTCTTCCGGGTTCGTTTGAGAAACCCGTGGAGCAGGACCAGATCATTGTCTTCGTTTTTGGCAAAGAGCACTCGAGCCGACTCCTTGCCGCAGTCCACCCGTAGCTTGTAGATGGTCCCCTTATAGCCCCAGATACGGGGATTGAGAATTTTAAGACTGTTACTGGAATAGACCGCACCCAGCTCGGCAAAGCCCACCATCTTTTTACAGATTGCACTCGCAAGTTTCTCTGACACCTGATCCAGAAAGGATTCAAACTCTGTCCCCTGATTTGTTTTCTGGATTGCAAAGATGTTCATAGCATCGACTCCAACGCAAAATTCACCACAATCATATTTCCGGATTATCAGATTATTTTTCCTCTAAAAACAACAGTTCCTCCTGAATTACACTGCATGAACAAATGGAAAAGCTAGCGTTACCAAGGCTTCAGCGGACCAACAGGTCAAGGCGTAAAAATTGCATAGAAATACCTTTAATTGATAAACGATAATCAAAAAGGAGGAAACATGAACGTAAAAAATTGTATGTATGCTTTGCTTGCTTTGTTCTTCATCCAATCTTTTCATATAGCCCATGCCTTCCCCATTGCAGCAGCAGGCACAGAGGGGTTATCAATTTTCGTGTCAGGAACAGAGGATATTATCGCGACGTACGAGGGAAACTCCGCTTCGTACAGCAATGATCTCTATCTTGTTGTTGACGGAGGATCTGACTTCTTTATCTTCAACAACCACTCCAGTGCAGTGGGCAGCACAGTCAACCTGGGATCATTTGCCATTGGCACCGAACTGATCTTCTATATTCATGTCAATAACACAGGATATGATTTCTACACAGGGGCAGCAACGAGTAATCCCGACAGCAATGTACATGCCCGGGTTGAGGAGGACTGGAAAACGGACACGACCTTGGTCAGCTTTGAAGATCTGTACAATGGCCCGTTTGCCTATAACGACCTGAGTTTTTCGTTTACGAACACCTGTTCAACAGAACCAGAGCCACCCCCAGCTGTTCCCGAGCCGGCAACCATGGCACTCTTCGGCCTGGGCATTGCGGGAATTGCAGGTTTCAACAGAAAACGCCAGCAGTCATAAAACTTTGCCCTCAGGCATACTTTTCAGTCAAAAAAATCCCCCGCTGGCGGCAACCAGCGGGGGATTTTTCCTCGTCACAAGGAATAGGCACAAGGAGAAATGTTACCCAAAAAGCAGGGAGTCTTCTAGCGGGTAAAAAATATGACGAGGAACTCATGCGGCCTGTGCATACGGCATAGGAGTAAAGGGAACTTCCTCACCTAATTTATCGGCCAGAATCTGCAACACATCTTGAATACGCCCCTGAAGAAGCGGGGTTAATTCCATACCCGCATCCAGGCTCTGGGGAACCACAGCGATAAAATGGACCCGCTGGGGGACTTTGCCACGAATACGGCAGATATCGAGAATGTCGAGCATCCCAATCTGGTGAGGCGACATGCGGGTCTGAATATCACCGGACCGCACATCAACATCGGTAAAATAGTGCACCGAGCCAGGCTCATCCTCCAGATCGACCACATCGATTACCCAGAGTTCATCATGCTCCTCAATGAAAGGAGCCAGCAGAATCCCACCGGTTCCGCCATCGATCACCTCGACATTTTGGGGCAGCTGGTAATGCTCTTCCAGATACTGAATGCAGTGAATACCAAAGCCTTCATCGCCTAAAAGCAGGTTCCCCAGCCCCATGATGCCAATCGATTTTTTTTGCTCTTCCATAACTGTTACCTCCTAAGTAGGAAGGCTCTCCTCGCTCCCTGCGAACAGGGACGAGGAGAGCCTGGACCAATATGATTACAGAACCTTCACAGAGGACAGTTTCTGACCTTTGGGGTTCAGCATGTGCACAGCACAGGCCATACAGGGGTCAAAGGAATGGATGGTACGCAGAACCTCGAGCGGTTTTTCCGGATCGGCAACCGGGTTGCCCACCAGACAGCGCTCGTAGTAACCGGGCTCGTCGTTGGTGCCACGCGGGCAGGCCAGCCAGGTAGAAGGCACAACGGCCTGATAGTTGCGGATCTTGCCGTTCTCGATAACGATCCAGTGTGACAGGGTTCCACGGGGTGCCTCGTGGATACCAACACCGCGCTGCTCACCTTCGGGGAAGACCGGCTCGTTGAAGGTGCTGCAGTCACCGGTCTCAATGTTGGTGATCAGCATGTTCCACTGCTCGGCCATGTTGTCCTGAACAACGGCAGCACGAATGGCGCGGGAGATATGACGGCCCATGGTTGAAGGCAGGATATCCATATCGTACTGGGTTTTGCCGATGCCGGACATGGTCTCCAGCATCTGCTTGGTGTATTTCACCGCAGGTGCATGCTTGGCAAGGTTCATTGCCAGGACAGAGGCAACCGGGCCAACCTCGGCCGGCTCGTTGATGAAGGACGGTGATTTAACCCAGGAGTACTTACCATCGAGATCGGCGTCGCCGAATTTCGGCTCAGTGGACTCAACATAGGGATGCATGGTCCAGTCGCCCTGGTAGAACGAATGTTTAACCGACTCTTTAACGTTGTCCTCAAAGTAGGGATCGCGGGCGGAGCTGATCTGACGGAAGGAAGCCATGTCACCGGCTTTGATGTAACCACCAGGCATTGCGAACTTGAGTCCTTTCTCATCGATCGGCATCTCAGGAACGGAGAGATAGTTGCCGTTACCTTTACCGTAAGTACACCATTCAGGATACATGGCACCGATGGTTGCAACATCCACCATGTAGACCTGCTCAACGAAGTCACGAACCTCATCCATCTGGGTCTTGAGGTAGTAGAGGCGCTCCATGGTCAGGGTGGCCGGGCTGTCAAGATTGATGGGGTTGGCAACACCACCAACAGCCAGGTTCTGAATGTGCGGGGTTTTGGAACCAAGCACGGTCACAACCTTGTTGATCTTACGCTGGTACTCCAGGGCCTGGAAGTAGTGAACCGCTGCGATCAGGTTGACATCGGGATGGAGCTGCATGGCCGGATGTCCCCAATACCCACTGGAGAACGGACCGAGCTGTCCGGATTCGATAAATTTTTTGAGTTTATCCTGAACCTGCTTGAACTCCTGGTAGCTGTTGTGCTTCCAGGGAGAAAGCTTCTGGGCAAGAGCGGCAGCGTTGCGCGGATCAGCCTTGAGGGCGGCAGAGGCGATATCGATCCAGTCTACGGCGGAGAGTACATAGAAGTGGATGATGTTGTCTGCCAGACAGTGGGCACCCACGATCATGTTCCGAATGTACTGGGCATTGACCGGGATATCCATCTTCAGTGCGTGTTCAACGGAACGAACGGATGCCATGGCGTGGACTGTGGTGCAAACACCACAGATACGCTGGGCAATCAGCCAGGCCTCACGCGGGTCCTTGCCTTTGAGAATGGTTTCAATACCGCGCCACATCGTACCGGTGGACCAGGCGTCAACCACCTGACCGTTATCCACTGCACATTCAATGCGCAGATGCCCCTCAATACGGGTAATAGGATCAATGACAATTTGCTTGGACATAATATTCTAACTCCTTAATGGTTCGACTCAGCGGGTGCGTGCACACTGAAGACCGGAAAAATTTTGACAAAGAGGGTGTACATCGCAATCTCAAAGGCGATCAGTCCGTAGGTGATCATCTGCTCACCGACAGAGGGAAAGTATTTCCAGCCGTTGCCCGGATCAAACCCGATGATATAGGTGTTGAAACGGTAGAGGGAACCACCAACGAGAACACAGGTCGCTGCGATGAACAGCAGTCGCGGATTGTTCCGGTAATTCGGGTAGGCCAGGATAACCAGTCCGATGATCAACAGCAGGTTTTCCAGAAGGAACATGTTACCCAGGAAGGAACCGGAGAAGGCCTCGGCCATATGACCGCGCATAAAAACGTTCTGGAAACGAATAACCAGATAAAAACCGAGCACGTAGGTCATGATGCGCGCGATCTTGGACAGCATGGAGGTCTCATCGCCCAGCTCATAAACACGCGAGGAGATGGTTGCCTCGAAGACCACCATGGAAAAGCCCATGATAACGGCGGTCAGCAGAAACAGCAGCGGCAGGGTTGAGGTGTGCCACAGCGGATTGAGTTTGTAGCCAGCCATCAGCATCATGGTTCCCAGGGAAGACTGATGCATGGTTGGCAGCAATACGCCCAGCGCGATGATGGCAAAGATCACCTTGTTGAGCTTCTTGCCGAAGTTTTTCAGGCCCCATTTCTCGACAAAGGCGGGAGTGAACTCCAACCAGAGTACGAAGATATAGGTACCGATACACATGGCCACCTCGAACATGACCGAGTGAAAGTTCATCTGCCAGGGCATGTAGAGGTTATAGGCGTTGAGGTAACGTCCGATATCAAGAAAGACTGAAACACCGGCCAGGGTATAACCAAACATGGAGGCCAGCAGCGCCGGACGCACCAGGGGATGATACTCCCCCTTGTTGATGATGTAGACCAGCAGCGCCATGACATAGCCACCGCAGGCAAAAGCGGTACCAACAACAACGTCATAGGCGATCCAGATACCCCAGGGGTAGCCGTCATTGAGGTTGGTGACGGACCCGATACCGAAGATCAGTCGTTTCATCGCAAAATAAGCGGCGATGACAACGATAAATATACATAGACAGAACGTGGGCGTAAAAATGCGTCCGCCCAGCGCTTTTGGTTCATGACTCATGCGTCTTCTCCTTGATCGTGCGTGGATGCAGACTGCTCAGCCTCTTCACTGTTTTTATTTTTCTTCGCCATGAAGATCAGGCCGGCGAGAACAACCAGCGGATAGACCATACCTTTATAGATGGCATACTGAATACCACTGGCCATGGAAACAAAGGATTCCTTAGGAAAGCTGGGCAGACCGAATTTCTCGAAGGGTACCGCAGACATATACATAACCTGGGTTCCACCGAGCTCATCCTGGCCGTAGATGTGACGCTCATACTTGGGCGCCTCGAATTCATGCCACTTACCGGAATCGATCGAGGAGACCGGGAACTTATAGCGCTTGCCCGGTTTCATCTGCAGCCGGCGTCTGGTTTCCTCACGCAGCAGGGCCACAGGGCCAAAGAGCGAAGCGCCTGTGGGACAGACGGAACAGCAGGCAGAGATACCGCCTTTGGCAATCAGATGTGAGCAGAGCTGACACTTCACGATTTCAGGATAAAAGTCATCCCACTCAAATTTGGGAATGTTGTAGGGGCAGGCAACCTGACAGTAACGACAGCCAATACAGGCGTCTTTGTCGTAGGTAACGATGCCGGTCTCTTTATCTTTAGCAAGTGCTGTAACCGGGCAGGCCGTCACACAGGAAGGATCGACACAGTGAAGGCATTGCCGTTTGATAAATGCGTAGCCGTCTTCTTCCTGGTCCTTGTGCTCACCGGTTCCGCTGGAATAGCGCTTGATAATATTGAGCGTGGATGCCGAAAGATCCTGAGGATTATCCCAAATCTGCTGATCTCCGGTCATCTCCGGTTTCTTGCTGTTGGCCGCCTTACAGGCAGACATACAGGCATTACAGCCCACGCACAGGGTTGAATCGTAGAGAATGCCCAGGGCATCGGGGGGCAGTGCCTCGACCATGCGGGCATCAACCACCTTGCCGTCCAGGGTCAGGAGTGCCAGACCACCGGCAGCTCCTTTAAGAAAATCACGCCTTTTCATCTTCATGCTTAGACCCCTTCCCAAGTTTTGCAGCAAAAACAGCACCAGCACCCAGTGCGGCGCCACCCAGACCAGCCATCAGGCCAACTGAACCGGGAGTTTTTGCATCAGGCCGTTCAACGGTGATCGGCGCATGCTCTGCAGCCGGAGTCTGATGGAGAACCGGGCTGGTGGAGAACTGCGGCATATTGAAGCCGACACCCTTCTGGGCACAACCAAAACAGGGATGGCCAGTGGCAACAGGCCAACAACCGGAACCGGCATCACCAAACTGGGAAGTTGAGCAGTTGGCGTAGGTAACCGGGCCTTTACAGCCGAGGTAGTAGAGACAGTATCCCTGACGATGGCCTTCATCACCAAAGGCACGGGCAAAACGGCCGTTGTCAAAATGGGGACGACGCTCGCAATGCTCATGAATGAGACGACCATAAGCAAATTTCGGACGATTTTCGCTGTCCAGAGCCGGCAGTTTATTAAAGGTCAGGTAATGAATAATGGTGGAGAGCAGGTTGTAGGGGTTAGGCGGACAACCGGGGATGGAAACAACCGGTTTTTCTTTGAATACCTGGTCCACACCGACACATTGGGTGGGGTTGGGATCCATGGCAGCGACACCACCCCAGGAAGCACAGGAACCAACCGCAATAACGGCACCGGCTTTGGGAGCAATCTCACGAACCACATCAACAAAATTTTTGCCACCAACACGGCAGTAGATACCACCATCTTTCAGCGGGATAGCGCCTTCAATGACAAGGATAAATTTACCGTAATTGGCCTCAACGGCATGCTCCAGGGCTTCTTCCGCCTGGTGGCCCGCACCTGCGGACAGGGTCTCATGGAAATCGAGGGAAACCAGGTCCAGCATCAATTTCTCAAGTGAGGGGTGCTCGGATCGCAGTAAGGACATGGAACAACCGGTACACTCTGAACCGTGCAGCCAGATAACCGGCGGTCTGTTCGGGCTGGTAATGGCATGGGCAATTTTAGGGGTCACAGCCTCTGGAAGGGCCAGACCTGCTGCCACAGCCGAACAAAATTTCATAAAATCCCTTCGGGAGACTCCACCCAAACGTTGTTGAACTTGGTCAAACTCTTTCTGTTTCATACACTTTCTCCTGATTAGCGGCACGGTCGACACCGCGATTCACCCGATGCCTACTGCGATATTGCTTCCGAATTACTTACAAATATCCTCAACGTCGGTTCCCGACGGATTACTGAGGCACTTTGCAAGCGTCTTGCGCTCCTGCTTCGAGACGTCTGCCCCGAGTTTCACCATGGCATCAATTGTCTCAATCCACTGTTTTTCACTATTGGCAACTTTTGCACAACTTGTTGAAGCAGAATGACACTGAACACAACGAGTATTCAGTACCTTTTTGCACGATTCACTCGATTGACATCCGGCAAGCAACCCCAGGAGCACAAGTCCAATCAGTATTTTTTTCTCTGAATAGACAGGCAACTGGTAAAATTTATTCGGAATAATCGTACTTTTCTTCATGAATGCGCCCACTTTCAAATTGCATTTCTTTCTCTGATCGCAGAGCAAAGCATAGGTCTACCTGAGGAAAAGCTCATAACACATTTTGCACATTTTACACATTATTTTTGCACAGATTAGATCATTTATACTGATCAATCACATCTGTCAAATTGCCGTGAAATGGACTCTGAAAACATAAAAGGGGCGCAAAACGCTTCCTACCCCCCTGTTTTTATCCAAAAAATAAAGATACAGCGCCACGCCCCCCCCCAACGAAGACAACTCGCCCGAGCCCCCCTCCTGCAGCAGAAAACAACATGGAAAAAAATCTCATTGAGCAAATAAGTGAACTTGCACAATGCACAAAGAGCACACAATCCTCTCACCAGGGTGATCTCTCCCCAGGGAAAAGCATTTTTACACGATCATGTCGCGTATATCCTTGATACGGCGAAAAATTCGAAGAAAAAGGAGGATTTTTCCCAAAAAGGACATTCAGAAACTATCCCCTTAATAGCTATAAATTTTTTTTTTTACTCAGAAGACAGAGAAGACGCTGTGCATTTGCACAACAGGGGAAACGCAATAAAAAAAAGCCCCAAAGGCTGATGAAACGCCTTTGGGGCCGAAGACAGTAGAGAGAGGCATTCCCCCTACGCAATACGCTTATGCAGGATTCAGCTCACTTTAAAGAACTTCAAGAGTGCATGCAGTGTGGCCAGTGGGTGCGGAGGGCATCCCGGTATATATAAATCGACCGGAATAATACTGTTCAAGTCACCCACCACCGCATCACTGCCGTAAAAAGGGCCGCCCGAGATGGAGCAGCAGCCACTGGCAATGACGATTTTAGGCGAGGGCACCGCGTCATAGGTATCGAGCAGGGCCTGTTTCATGTTCAGGGAGATGGGCCCGGTCACATGAATGCCGTCGGCATGTCGGGGCGAGGCCACAAAATCGATACCAAAGCGGGAGAGATCAAAAAACGGGGTGTTCAAAACGTTGGTATCCGCCTCACAGCTATTACAACCGGCCGCAGAGACCTGACGTAACTGGAGTGAGCGCCCAAAGAGTTTTTTGAACTCCTGCTTGGCATGGGCCGCCAAATCAGGCAGATTGCCCTGGGTGATCAGATCAGCCCGGTTAGCGGCTCCCAGGCCAAAGTCCTCGGTGAAATGGACAAATTTCCCTTCACTTTCTATCTCACAATGCCCACAAAAGGTACATTTGCCCAGA
Organism: uncultured Desulfobulbus sp.; assembly: GCF_963664075.1. Classification (NCBI taxonomy): domain Bacteria; kingdom Pseudomonadati; phylum Thermodesulfobacteriota; class Desulfobulbia; order Desulfobulbales; family Desulfobulbaceae; genus Desulfobulbus; species uncultured Desulfobulbus sp. The sequence continues at coordinate 165,489 of NZ_OY760916.1, read as the reverse complement.
TCAATGGTCTTCCCCTCAACATCAATGGCATCCTGAGGACAGATATCCGCGCATTGCTGGACAATCTCGGCGGGGCAGTCCGGATCGATTTTCGGGACCCCACGATAGCGATGATAGAGGTTAATGGGTTCTTTAGGGTAGCTGGAGGTCTTACAGCCCTGTTCAATTCTATTCTGGATTACTTTGAGCATGTCGGCATCCTCCGAAATTACAGGTCAAATCCGCAATAGGATAGGTTATAGCTTTTGTTGCACAACGGAAAATCTGAGATTCCCTGATTCCTGAGCGACATGGCCAGTCCGGTCCAGTTATGAAAGGAGGGATCCTTGATCTTATAGCGCTCAACCTTGCCCTCGCTATCTGTCAGCACCGCGTGGGAGAGTTCACCGCGCCAGCCTTCATTTACCGTCACCACAAAAGCATCTGCCGCCAGATTGACAGATCGAGTCTGCACCGCCTGCTCAACCTCTTCCAGGGCTTCATGCTTGGCCAGGAGGAGATTGATCAATCCAAGTGAATGCATCACCTCCTCCCGCCGCACCCAGGCGCGGCTGTTAACATCGCCATCAGTCACTTTATTGCTGTTTGCGGGCAGATCCTGATAGCATTCGGTGGGGAAGGCAATACGGGCATCGTAGGCAAGCCCACAGGCCCTTCCCGCATAGCCAACCAGCCCCAGATCCGTTGCCATTTCTTTGGTCACCGTGCCGGTATGTTCAAATCGGGCAATCACTGTATGGGCCGTAAAGAGCAGATCACAGACATGCTCGATCTCGGGTGTTATCTCAGCCAGTTTATCGCGAAGCAACTGCCGCTGTTCCTGGCCCATGATATGAGCCACACCGCCGGGACGCACCAGCCCCTTGCCAAAGCGATTACCACAGAGCACCTGCAACAGGTTAAGAAATTCGCCCCTGATCCGGCCAAAATAGGAGGCAGGCGGATTAAAGGCCACATCGCCACTCAGCGCGCCAAGATCACCGATATGGTTAGCCAACCGTTCAAGCTCCATGGCAATGCAGCGAGTGATGCTGGCACCTGGCAACACCTGCATCCCAGCCAAGCCTTCAATCGCCTGACAGAGGCAGAGGTTATGTCCAACCGAGGTGTCACCGGCAATGGCCTCGCAGATGATGGGCATACGCTTCATCGGCATGGAGGGCAGCATCTGTTCCACGCCCCGGTGCTGGTAGCCCAGCTGGATCTCCAGGTGCAGGACCTCTTCACCGGCACACTGAAAACGAAAATGGCCCGGTTCAATAATCCCCGCATGCACGGGTCCAACGCCCACCTCGTGGATCGCCTCGCCTTCAACCCGGAAATATTCGTAGTTGCCGGGGATATCGACGCTGTAGTCGTTACCGAATACATCATCTGCCCCGGTGGCGTTGGCATGATAGCGCACCATCTTCAGCCAGGGATGCCCCTCGGGGCGCACCCCGTACTGCTCGGCAATCTCCCGCTCAAAGAGATGAAACTTCTCACTGGCCTTGGCGGTCAAGGAAGGAAAACTCTCCCCCACCTCTGTGCTGATCACATAGAGTTCTGTGTTCCGCAACACGGCGAGTATCAGATTTTTTCCCACCTCCTGGTAGGCAAACATCTGCACCACAAAGCCATCGTTTGCGACAAACGCAGTCAAGGCATCGGAGAACTCCGCAAAGTCCACCCGTGGAATTGATGCCCGGCCCACGGCCTGACCGTTGGTTATTTTGAGCATCTTATCCATGGAAACCACCGATTGCTTGAATTGAATGAAGAATGGTTGTGTAGATGGATTCAGGCATCCAGACACAGAGCGTCACCGAGGCGAGCAGCAGCACATAGGCAGGCGCAAAACGAACGAATTTCTCGCCAGTGCCTGTGGGCGCCTCACCCTCATTAAAAGACATGCCCATGACCACGCGACCGGCACCGGCAACCACCAGAACAAGCGCAAAGACAAAGATGGCCACACTGAGATACCAGTGACCACGCACAGCGGCGACGATAATCAGAAACTCACTGACGAAAAGCCCAAAGGGAGGCAGACCGGCAATACCGACAAAACCGGCCAAAAAGGAAACAAAGGTCTTGGGCATGGAGCGAATCAGCCCCTGAACCTGCTCCACCCGTTTGGTCCCAAAGGCCAGCAGAATATTACCAGCACTCAAAAAGAGTGAGGATTTGATCAGCGAGTGATGGATCAGGTGAATAAAGGCGCCATAAAGCCCCACCCCACCGACGCCCACACCAACGGCGATGATGCCCATATTCTCGATACTGGAGTAAGCCAGCATACGCTTATAGTCGGACTGTTTATAGATGAAGATACCGCCGACCACCATGGAGGCGAGCCCGAAGACCACCAAGAGGTTTCCGGAAAACTCCCCAAGCCCAGCATTGACCATGAGGATATGAGCCTTGTAGATACCCAAGAAGGCACAGTTCAGCAGTGCACCGGAAAGCAGTGCCGACGCAGGACTCGGAGCCTCACTATGGGCATCGGGCAGCCAGGTATGCATGGGGGCCAGGCCCATCTTGGTGCCAAAGCCGATGACGATAAAGGAAAAGCCCACCTTGAGCCAGATCGGGTCCAGCTGGGTTGCCAGAGTGTTCAACAGGGCAAAGGAGAGTGGCTCGTGGAGCTCAACCATATCCAGGGCCAAAGTAACAAAGAAGCTGCCCAGCAAGGCCAGGGCAATACCCACGGAGCAGATCAGCACGTACTTCCAGGTGGCTTCCAGAGCTCTCTGCGAGCGATGGACATAAATCAGCGGCGCACTGACCAGGGTGGTGGCCTCAATGGCGATCCAGAGCACGATGGGATGCTCGGCCACGGTCACCATGGACATGGTCCCCAGAAAAAAGAGCATGCAACCGCTGAAGACACGCTCCGCACTCAACTCGGACTCCTTTGCATAGGAGAGGGCGTAGAGGGCTATACAGGTAAAGATGAACGAGGTCACCATCAGAATCAGCATTCCTTCCGGTGAGGCCCCAAAGAAATGTTTGAATAAGGGAGTCAGGCGGCCGGACCAGCCCAGCACACCAAGGCTCAGGTGCCCAAGCGCGGTTGCCATGAGCAGAACCCTGCCAAGCATGACCGGCAGAATAAAGGCAGCAATCCCCGCTGCAAAGGGCAGTAAAAATATCAGTTCTAGCATCGTCTCAATCCTTTAATTGTCCCAGGAGAGTCGTGTCGACGTCATCAAAGGCGTGGTTGATATTGGTGAGGATAATCCCCATGACCATGACAGCAACGAGCAGGTCCAGCAGTACTCCAAATTCAACGATATATAGACTGTGATGCTGACTCAGGGCGTTACCGATCAGATAAATACCATTTTCCAGCATGAGATAGCCAATGACCTGGGTGATAGCCTTTTTACGCGCCAGCATCAGGAAAAGGCCTGAGGCCATGGTGGTGACCGCGCAGATCAGAATCAAGGTCCTCCCCTCAGGCAGAGAGAGATGCAGGGAGTTGGTCATAAAGACGGCAGAAAGCAGCATGATCAACCCCATGAGAATTGAGGCATGGTAGCCGACAAAGGGCTCGATCTCTCGCTGAATATTCACCGATTTCACCGCACGCATGAGCAACGTGGGAATAAGCACACCTTTAATCGCAAGCATGGCCACATAGAAAGCGACCGCTCCCAGACTGGCAAGCCCGTGCCCTTTGAGCAAGAGCGGCGTCAAAGAGACCAGCACCCCCTGCAGGGCCATGATACGCACCAGGGCCACCAGACGGCTCGAGCCCAGGGAGAGCAGCACCGTCAGGAGAATCAAGACGAGAATGACTTCAAGAAAATTGATCATTGCAGGACCCCCATGGTGAGGATGACGGCAAAGAAGCCGAGAACAAATGAGGTGAGAATGAACTTCGGCACATGGTTCATTTTAAACCGGGCCATGATCGACTCAATCACACCCACCCCTGCGTAGACCAGGGCCAGCAGGATAAAGAAAACGATGATGTTCAACAGGCTCAGCGGCAGGGCAAAGGGGCAGAGCAGCTGAATAATGAAGGCGGCATAGAAAAAGAGCTTATAAAAGGCACCCAGCTCGATCAGGGCCAGGTCAGGCCCACTGTGATCGAGGATCATAACCTCATGGATCATGGTCAGCTCAAGATGGGTGGCAGGATCATCTACCGGCACACGCGAGTTCTCGGTCAGGAGCACCATGAACAGGGCCACAATCACCAGAACTATGAGTGCCCCGGAGGCACCGGCCAGGGTGAGTGTATTGCCCTCGCTGAAAAAGCTGCTCATGGAGAGTGAGCCCGAAAGCCGGTAAAACAAAATGAGAATGGCAAAAAGCGTCAGCTCGGCCAGGGTAGAGAAAAAGACTTCGCGGGCACAGCCCATCCCCTCAAAAGGCGAGGCGGTATCCAGGGCGGCGACAACCGTAAAAAATCTTCCCATCCCCATAACGTAGAGCATCAGGACCACATCCCCATGAAAGGAGAACAGGGATGCATTGCCAGCAAAGGGAAAAAAGAGCAAGGGCAGGACAGCTGCGGCAAAGGAGACCACCGGCCCGAGTTTGAAGACAAAGGTTGTGGAGGTGGAGTAGACCGAGCCCTTTTGCAAAAGCTTCCACAACGTATAATATTTAATGAGCAGTGGTGGCCCCTTTTTCCCGGCAAAAAAGGCCTTTACCTTAAGAATGATACCCGGGTAGAGCGGCGCTGCAGCCAGCGCCAGAAGCAGTGAAAGAAATGATGCCATAGTAACCCCCTATATAATTTCTCAGCCTCTCTCAGATACACAAGAGCGCAATGAGGATAGCGATAATGATATAGCCAATGTAGAGCTGGATATGACCGTGCTGAATCCAGCGCAGTTTACTGAGCACAAACTGAACCGGGGTCACCAGACCGCTGTTCAAGGCCTGCTCGGCGACATCATCGACATGGGTTTCATAGGAGGGCTTGGCAGGAAATATCTTAGTAATCCCAGTGTAGTGGACAGAAAGACGCACCACGGGGCGAAAAAATTCCACCATAGAGAGGGCATAGGAGGTACCGGTGTACTGAATCCGCACGGTGCCCTGGGTAAATCCACAGCCCCAGGTGGGACCACTGGCCACAACCTTATCCCGGTAAAGCACCTTTCTAGCCACCAGGGCGACAAGAAAGAGTACAAAGAAAATGCGTGCCCCCAGGGCCATCTTGCCGGTGATCTCCAGAAGCTGCGCAGAATCGAGCTGCAGATTTGCCTGCATCACCCCATAGGCCCTGAACGCCGCCTGAACAAAGGGCTCAGGCCAGAGGCCGATCACCAGACAACAGCAGGCCAGAAGCATGAGCGGCAGGGTCATGGTCCAACCGGATTCCTGGGTGGCAGCGGTCCGTTCGTTGCGCGGCTCACCCAAAAAGACGATGCCCACAATGCGGGTAAAACAGGCGGCGGCCAGCCCACCGATCAGCGCCATGGCAAGGATGGCCAGCATGGCAAAGACATATTGCACGCCACCGAGCTGCAGGCCGTAAAAGGCACCCACATAGATCAGAAACTCACTGACAAAGCCATTGAAGGGAGGCAGCCCGGAGATAGCGACCGAACCGGTGAGAAAACTCTTTCCGGTCAGGGGCATACGTTTCATCAACCCGCCCAGCAGGTCAATCTTGCGGGTTCCAGCCTGCTTGGCCACCGCCCCCGCTCCAAGAAAGAGCAGCGATTTGAAGATGGAGTGATTGAGCACATGGAGCAAACCGCCGGTAAAACCAAAGATGGCCATGGGCAGGTTACCTTCGGCAGCGCCGATCATTCCCACACCAAAACCAATGAGGATGATGCCGATATTTTCCACACTACTGTAAGCCAGGAGCTTTTTGATATCCTGATTACCCAGGGCGTAGACCACACCCAGCACACCGGAGATCATACCGAAGACAAGCACAATCTGACCGGCAAGCGGAGAAGAGATCTCAAGCAGACCGTAAAAGCGGGCAATACCGTAAATACCCATCTTGATCATCACACCAGACATCACCGCCGAGGTGTTGCTGGGCGCTGCGGGATGGGCATAGGGCAGCCAGATATGAATGGGAAAGATACCGGCCTTGGAACCAAAGCCAAAGAGCATCAGGCAAAACATCCAGAGCTTTGCGGTCTCCGGCAGCTTGGCCAAGGCGGAGAAATCAAGCACCTGGGTAAAGGCAAAGCCCACACCCATACCAGAAAAGATGCAGAGGGCCCCAAGCTGGGTAAAGAGCAGGTAGATATACCCGGCTTTCCGGGTGGCCTTCTCCTCGTATTCATGCAGGACCAGAAAAAAAGAGGAGATGGACATCATCTCCCAGGCAAGCACAAAGCTGATCATATTCCCGGCCAGAACAACCAGGGCCATGGCCACCACAAGCACATTGAACAAAAACAGATGCACTCCGATGCGCTGGCGTTCCTTTTTATGATCCATGTAATGAAAGACATAGAGAACAGCCAGAGGGCAGACACAGAGAATGGGAAGAAGAAAGAAGGAAGAGAGAGCGTCCAGGGAAAACCTGAGCTCAAAGGGATGCAACCAGGCCACGCTGTAGGTGGCTGGGGTGGAAAGTTGCATAAGTGGCCAGAGGCTATAGAGGCCCCAAGCACATCCCAGGAGAGTCAATATAACGTAGCAGGCCTTGATTGGCGTGAACAAGCGGTTGGCCAACAAGGGGAGTAATCCTGCAGCAAGCACAACTGCTAGTGAAAGCAAAAGCGTTTCCATCGGTCCTCGTAAACGGTTTGAATTACTTCATTATGGCGGCTTCTTATCATCTTGGCGTTCTCGCCTGAACAAGGGCAAGAGGCAGGTGAGTTACCGCACAAACCACAGCCTTATATTTTCATAATGACTCCATCCTCCTTCACCCGGTGCACGCTCACTGGTGCCCATCCAGAAATGGCCATCTTGCCCAATGCCTAGACGAACTCCAACTCGAACGGTTGCCTGCATCCCTCTGCAGATTTTTCTCTTACATACTTTTTAAAAACCAGTGCGGCTCAGGCCGCGTATATCAATGCCCATTGAGAACAGGAAACTGCTCTTCCATGGGTTCAAAACCATCAAGTTCTTTGGCGGATTGAAAAATCACTCCGTACCAGGGGCTGGAATCGATGCAGCATCCAGGCAGGTCAACCTCGCAGGCACCACTGCGCTGTGCCACCATAAAGGACAACCAGCGAGCAGCCTGTTGTGCGGTATGAAACGGTCCAACAAAAACGAGCCCCTTCTGCGGCTCAAAGGTTTTGCCGATAAATTGCTCTGCCATTTCAACGTGCTGTGTAATTCCTGCGCAAGATTTCATGACCACTCTCCTCAAGTGAAGTGGAACACCTGCATGGAAGCGGATTGCTTCGAGCCATGCCATGCTCCGATTGCTACAACCTCCTCTCAACCGCAACAATCTACTCCTCGATCCAGATTGACTGAATCAATCCGTTCCCTCCTCAAAGGTAAACCCGTACCAGAGCAAGTCCTCACTCTCGCCCTCTTCCGGTGGAATCTCTCGACACCCTGCTATCTTACTTTCAAGGAACTGCATCCAGTTCTGCGCCTCCTCCTTGGAGAGGAAGGGCCCCATTTCCGTGAGTGTTTCTTCAGTACCTCCACAGGTTGTAAGCAGTTGCCGCATCCTTTTTCGATCTTGCGTGATACCGATAACAATCCTCACAGACACCTCGTTACGGAAATATGATGGCATCGTAAAAAATCAAAAAAACACAACCTGGGCTGAATGAAATCAGCACTTTACGAAGCTCGGAACGTCGTTCTCGGAGCTTTTTACGAGAACGACAAATAGAATGGTGGAACGGATCTCAAGGAGGGAGGAAGCAAGTGGTATTCCTAAGCTGGATTGGAGATGGATTTTTTGCCAGAAAGGCGACAAGAACGTACCCTCCAGGCAAGGAGAAAACACGCGAAACGCATTGAAAATATGGGGAAATTTACAAAATCAAGACATTGGGTTCAGGTCACGTTTCATTCTATTTCTCGTGCAAATGAAACCTCGCCTGACTTCTCTTTCTCAAATTCGTACAGGCAGAACAGATACGGTGGGGCATGATGCCCCGGCAGGAAAAGAATAAACTATGAGGATGCAAACACTCCCTGCGGAAATGCAGGACCAGAACAGCATCAGCCCCTCTCTGACTCATCAAACAGGAATCGGGGCAATGCGCCCCGGTGAGGCATATTGCCCCAGGCCACCCCTTCTGTAGACACCCACCAATTGCTTCTGCCTACAACAGGGAAGGATGAGCAACCACGTTGTTACACCCAAGCTAACACAACAACCATATCTCGCTGAATTTAAGCAAGTTTTCAAAAACAATTTTATTGACGATACAAGGAAACTGTTTTTTGATGACTGCTGACTTTTAAGCACAAGAGGGGGGGAGAGAAGGTACGTATAAATTGGAATTATCTTTACCCGACCCTTCCCAAAAAATTCTCATCAATAAGGAAAAAATTTATCTGTCTAGCAGGCTGTTGAAAAAGGGCTTTTCTGATCGATCGATACACTACATATCGAATGATACCGCGTAAAGCTTCTATTCATAGTGGGCATTAGGCACCTTTTTGGAGTTTTTCAACAACCTGCTAGAGCATAATGAGACTGCCAATGTCAATCTTAATCATAAACGGATCCTGTTCTAATAAAACCATCTCTATTTTGACCTTCAAATTTTCAGCATATCAAAAAAGTAATGTTATGTTCGCCGAGAAGGATTAAAATTCTCTGTAATATTCTGATATCCCAAAATATATTGATAGTAAAAATTAAATTGCTGAGAATCTATTATGCGTTTTGTCGGTCGGGAAAAAGAACTTGGGATCTTGAAAAATGCCTGGGAACAGGCAAAACAAGGAGGTGTCCAGACGGTTGCCCTCATCGGCGAGTCCCGTCTCGGCAAGACAAGAATTGTTCAGGAATTCTACTCCTGGCTGAACCGGGAAGAAGATCCCTCAAACTACTGGCCCGACACCCTGAAGGCCGAAAACGACAGCCTGCATGTCAACCCGGTCTATGATGACCAATATACTCTCTCGGAGAATTGTTCAATGCCGTGGCTCTGGTGGGGAATCCGCTGGACAAAGCCCGAGCAGAGGAACACGGCGCAGGTGTCCCTGTGTGCGGTTCTGGCGGACGCGACGCGCCTAGATCCACATCTTGGAAAAATCCGAAACCATTTTGCATATAAACAAACCCAAAAAAAGGGGGGGATCAATGCAGCGAAAACCCTTGCCAATTTAGCCTCTGGCGGCCTACTGGACCCCGTTATCTCCATATGGGAGAGGATTGAGGACTGGCAGAAAATACGAAAGGCAAGATCGGAACAGATGTCCCCCATGAAACAGATGGACCGCAGGCAGGAGAGTCAATTGACGGAACTGCAGTCGTTACTCATTGGACTCACCAGCCCGAACACCTGCTTTGCCAAAGGGCTACCCCTTATCCTCATCCTCGATGACGTCCAGTGGGCCGATCCAGAGAGTCTTAAGTTCATTCAGCGGCTCATCCACCACTATATGCAGCCTGACAGGGCTAAATCCAAACATCAGCCATGTGTTCTGGTCATTGCCACGAGTTGGGAAAAAGAATGGAATGAGGGCAGTGAAACGCCCTTGCCAGAATCGGCTTTCTCAGCCCCTCAGACCTTCTCCGAGGTAGTCCGCACGCTAAATAAACAAACAGCAGATGATCAGAAACCAGGCCTTGCCTTCACTGAATGCCGTTTGCAGAAAATCAGCGAATCTCTCGAATCGGTGGTCCTCGAAGATTTTCCAGGCTTGAGCCCGGCCCAGGCACAACTCATCGTTGAGCGCGCCGGCGGTTCGCCCGGCCTGCTCACGGAACTCCTGATAAAACTGCGCGGCTCAAGATTCCTCTTCGAAAAAGGCGACCATACATTAGCCTTGACGAAATCAGGCGAAGCCAAGATTCGCACCATGAGCGTGAAATATCATGACCTAGTCGAGGAGCGCTTGAATGACATTCCCTACGAGGAAAGCAATATCCTCAGGATTGCCAGCTATCTCGGCATGAATTATTCTCGCCCTTTCGCCCGGCAGCTAGCCGCAGCAACTCTCGAGCTCTTACAGGAGAGTCTCTCGGATACTGAGTTGCAGACCATCTTAGAACACGCAGATAAGCCACTGGCTATTGTTCAACCTGTCTCGCAACAGATAGACGAGTTCAGGCTGCCGATCTATCAGGAAATCCTGAGCAAGCAGCTGGCCGACCACGAGGATCTCCGGGAAAGCATTCTCCAGGTGGGCGTTACAGTTATTTCTTCCTGGATAACAGCGGAGCGTCTCGCAACATTTAGCCCGGAAGAAAAGGTTATCTTCCTGAATTTTGCAAACCGGGAGCTTTCGGCTCGTCTTGAACGGGATAATGATCAACAGGTACAGCTGCCGCTCCTGAAAGTAGCGAGCGCCCAACTCGTTGATGTCTGGGTGTCTGGTCGCGTTTTACCTATGGCTCCGCTGTTGTCGCAGTGGATGGAAAATTGGCGAAAGTGTGGGGAGTCTTCTCTTATTGATCTTTCTTTACAAGAAATAAATGCAGTTCTTGGTTGTGCTAACTCATTGGAAAAACATGATGAAATACAGGAAATTTCTAGGGCTTGCATAAAATTATCAGAGAGCCAGCCTGACGATGAACATTTATCTTGCATGCTGGTGATTGGTCTACGGCGATTGGGTGAAAGTTTACAGGCTCATGATAATATACAACAAGCGCAATCTTACTTTGAACGTTGCCTCAAAATAGCTGAATGTAATATTGGATTGTTTGGCGAAACCGCTGAAAGGCTCCGAGATATATATGTCTCACAATACAGTGTAGGCGACATCCTGTTAAAGCAGGACCAGGTAGATCAAGCCCAGGCTTTATTCGAGGACTGCCTCAAAACCAGCCAACGGATCCTCAACGAATTTGGCGAAACCGCTGAAAGGCTCCGAGATATATATGTCTCACAATACAGTGTAGGCGACATCCTGTTAAAGCAGGACCAGGTAGATCAAGCCCAGGTTTTATTCGAGGACTGCCTCAAAACCAGCCAACGGATCCTCAACGAATTTGGCGAAACCGCTGAAAGGCTCCGAGATATATCTGTTTCTCAAAATAAAGTAGGCGACATCCTGTTAATGCAGGACCAGGTAGATCAAGCCCAGGCTTTATTCGAGGACAGCCTCAAAACCCGCCAACGGATCCTCAACGAATTTGGCGAAACCGCTGAAAGGCTCCGAGATATATCTATCTCGCAAGATAAAGTAGGCGACATCCTGTTAAAGCAGGACCAGGTAGATCAAGCCCAGGCTTTATTCGAGGACAGCCTCAAAACCCGCCAACGGATCCTCAACGAATTTGGCGAAACCGCTGAAAGGCTCCGAGATATATCTATCTCGCAAGATAAAGTAGGCGACATCCTGTTAATGCAGGACCAGGTAGATCAAGCCCAGGCTTTATTCGAGGACAGCCTCAAAACCCGCCAACGGATCCTCAACGAATTTGGCGAAACCGCTGAAAGGCTCCGAGATATATCTATCTCGCAAGATAAAGTAGGCGACATCCTGTTAATGCAGGACCAGGTAGATCAAGCCCAGGCTTTATTCGAGGACAGCCTCGAAACCCGCCAACGGATCCTCAACGAATTTGGCGAAACCGCTGAAAGGCTCCGAGATATATCTGTTTCTCAAAATAAAGTAGGCGACATCCTGTTAATGCAGGACCAGGTAGATCAAGCCCAGGCTTTATTCGAGGACAGCCTCAAAACCAGCAACGGATCCTCAACGAATTTGGCGAAACCGCTGAAAGGCTCCGAGATATATCTATCTCGCAAGATAAAGTAGGCGACATCCTGTTAATGCAGGACCAGGTAGATCAAGCCCAGGCTTTATTCGAGGACAGCCTCAAAACCCGCCAACGGATCCTCAACGAATTTGGCGAAACCGCTGAAAGGCTCCGAGATATATCTATCTCGCAAGATAAAGTAGGCGACATCCTGTTAAAGCAGGACCAGGTAGATCAAGCCCAGGCTTTATTCGAGGACAGCCTCAAAACCAGCCAACGGATCCTCAACGAATTTGGCGAAACCGCTGAAAGGCTCCGAGATATATCTGTTTCTCAAAATAAAGTAGGCGACATCCTGTTAAAGCAGGACCAGGTAGATCAAGCCCAGGCTTTATTCGAGGACAGCCTCAAAACCAGCCAACGGATCCTCAACGAATTTGGCGAAACCGCTGAAAGGCTCCGAGATATATCTGTTTCTCAAAATAAAGTAGGCGACATCCTGTTAATGCAGGACCAGGTAGATCAAGCCCAGGCTTTATTCGAGGACAGCCTCAAAACCCGCCAACGGATCCTCAACGAATTTGGCGAAACCGCTGAAAGGCTCCGAGATATATCTATCTCGCAAGATAAAGTAGGCGACATCCTGTTAAAGCAGGACCAGGTAGATCAAGCCCAGGCTTTATTCGAGGACAGCCTCAAAACCAGCCAACGGATCCTCAACGAATTTGGCGAAACCGCTGAAAGGCTCCGAGATATATCTGTTTCTCAAAATAAAGTAGGCGACATCCTGTTAATGCAGGACCAGGTAGATCAAGCCCAGGCTTTATTCGAGGACAGCCTCAAAACCCGCCAACGGATCCTCAACGAATTTGGCGAAACCGCTGAAAGGCTCCGAGATATATCTGTTTCTCAAAATAAAGTAGGCGACATCCTGTTAATGCAGGACCAGGTAGATCAAGCCCAGGCTTTATTCGAGGACAGCCTCAAAACCCGCCAACGGATCCTCAACGAATTTGGCGAAACCGCTGAAAGGCTCCGAGATATATCTATCTCGCAAGATAAAGTAGGCGACATCCTGTTAAAGCAGGACCAGGTAGATCAAGCCCAGCCTTTATTCGAGGACAGCCTCAAAACCCGCCAACGGATCCTCAACGAATTTGGCGAAACCGCTGAAAGGCTCCGAGATATATCTATCTCGCAAGATAAAGTAGGCGACATCCTGTTAATGCAGGACCAGGTAGATCAAGCCCAGGCTTTATTCGAGGACAGCCTCAAAACCCGCCAACGGATCCTCAACGAATTTGGCGAAACCGCTGAAAGGCTCCGAGATATATATGTCTCACAATACAGAGTAGGCGACATCCTGTTAAAGCAGGACCAGGTAGATCAAGCCCAGGCTTTATTCGAGGACAGCCTCAAAACCAGCCAACGGATCCTCAACGAATTTGGCGAAACCGCTGAAAGGCTCCGAGATATATATGTCTCACAATACAGAGTAGGCGACATCCTGTTAAAGCAGGACCAGGTAGATCAAGCCCAGGCTTTATTCGAGGACAGCCTCAAAACCAGCCAACGGATCCTCAACGAATTTGGCGAAACCGCTGAAAGGCTCCGAGATATATCTGTTTCTCAAAATAAAGTAGGCGACATCCTGTTAATGCAGGACCAGGTAGATCAAGCCCAGGCTTTATTCGAGGACAGCCTCAAAACCCGCCAACGGATCCTCAACGAATTTGGCGAAACCGCTGAAAGGCTCCGAGATATATCTATCTCTTTCCATAAATTAGTCTTGCTTTACATTAACAGAAATAATCGTGATTTAATTATATGTTACGCAGAAAAAGGGTATTCCGCTTCAGAAAGGCTGTATCAGAATCATCCTTTATCTGATGGAGAGGCGATAGCTGATTGGTTTAAAGAAATATTAAAGGATTATGGAGAGTAGAGAAAATAAGATTGTTTTTACAGCTATATAAATAAGAACTCGATATTTTATAATGTATGAAAATCAACTTCATTTTGGATAAAGAAATTCTTGGTACAGTTTTTGCGGTTTCTTTATCCAGGTAACAAGCAGGGGGTACCACTGTGTTCGCTGAGTTCATATAACTCCTGTTTATTGAAAACGGCTCTCAGGAGATAGTTGACGTCACAAGTGGTCAGTTTGATTTTTGAGGAATAATTCTTATTAAGACATTAACGGTTAGTAATGAATGAGCTCCAGGAAATTCTTGAACATCTTTTGCAAGATAATGCACTCAAGCTGCCTTTTTCCGCAGATGAAAGCACTAGCTATCGTGAAAAGCTTAATGAGTATATAGACCTATATAAAAAAAGAATCACGGAATTAAAAAGCAATGATCCATTGCCTCTTTGGCTCAAAAGCAAGGTAAAAGATATTAATAAGATTCGACAAATTTTATTAAAGAGTGTCGATCTGTATTTGTCTGGTAGCGCCGGTAAGGCGTACGATCAAATCGAAAAATTAATGAAGTTAGATGTTTTAAAAGAAAACTTACCAATCCTAACGAGAAATCTTTTTATCTATAATAATGGTAATAATAGCCGCAAATCTCTTTACCGTGTCAGGAAAAGTGAGACTCATTTAAATAGTCGAGATGAAATATTCCACGTTCCTTTCAACAAACGTCATCTCATAAAACCGCAAAGATATTCAATAGCTGGTTTGCCATGTCTGTATCTTGGGTCGTCGCTTTATGTCTGCTGGCAAGAAATGGGGAAACCAAATCTGTCAGAATTATTCATTTCTCGATTCAATTCAAATGAATATAGTAAAGAATTTAATGTGATAGACTTTGCATTTTCACTCGAATCTCTACAGCTCATTAACTTAGATTTTTTTATTGATCCATCGAGAGCTTTACTCGAATATTCAAAAGCCTATCTGATTTTTTGGCCGATAGTTCTTTCTTGCAGTTTTTCCGCTCAATATCCTGGTTCAAATTTTATTGTTGAATACATTATACCGAATTTGATAACACAATGGATTGGGAGTACTAGCGATAAACTCTGTGGAATTACATATTTGTCAACAAAAACTGAACAATTAAAAAATAATGACATTGGAATTAATTTCGTTTTTCCACCTAAAATTCGTAAAGGAATCAAATCGAAATTTTGTTCAGAGCTTAATCAAATGTTTGAATGGTCGAATCCTGTTTCCTGGCAGCTACTTGATGCTGTTAATCATATAAGCGCAGATTTAAGAGAAGGTGAACGATACGTAAAAGTTTTACAAAAAACTGATAATTTAGAATCTGAGATAATTCGAAAGTATTCATCGACAAAATTTCACCAAATGGAATTTAAGCTTAGAGAGTTAACAAAAGTGAATCACTTGGAATGAGGAAAGCCGCTTTTTAAAGGTGGCCTTCCTCACGCTTCAGGACAACTTGAAAGCCTCGTTCGCTCAATATATTCTCGCAACGAAGCGTAGAATTGGAGCCAGGCTAGGATTTATGCTGAGTCCATATTTCTCCTGTCGATCGTAACCCGCAGCCCTGCCAAAATCGAAAAAACGGCGACAAAACGGGCCAAAACGCGCAAAACGGGGACGGAGCCCAATATTTCAAACATTCAAACAACCGGATCGGAATGAAGCGCAGCGTTTCAAGGGTAGTGTAATCCTCAGGCCGGTTATCTTTTCATCGGTCAATATTCCTCCATGAAACAGCATCAGGGAGTATTTCAAGTTGGGGTGCGATATCATATTTATAACCTTCGACTTGCCAATACCATGCTCATTGCTCAGTTATTCAAGTCCTGATTTTTAGGCTAACTCGCAATTCCGATTTTAGTGGATCAATTCTGATGTGTTCTTTAGTAATTTATTATTATGGTGGCTACATTGCTGAACAATTCTAAGGGAATAGGTATTCCAATCCTCTCGTAAATAATATTAATCAAAGTATTTTGCTTATACCAATAACAGCTTCAGTGTGCATTTGAGACATGTTTCAATTCTGTCAAAAAGAACAGAGGGCATCCTTCGACTTTCATGCTACATTGATGGAACAATTAAATTGAAGTCGAAAAATATAATTTTCTATGGAGATGGGTATAATAGCATGGGGTTTTCAAAGAATTTTTTTAGGTACCGCGAAGCTGCAAAAATTGTCTCCATATATATTTTTTTTGGATTTTCTTGGATTTATTTTTCAGATACGATAGTAGGCTGGATGGTTCATAATGAAAAAATTATAACAATTATAAGTATTCTAAAAGGAGTATTTTTTATTG
Organism: uncultured Desulfobulbus sp.; assembly: GCF_963664075.1. Lineage (NCBI taxonomy): Bacteria > Pseudomonadati > Thermodesulfobacteriota > Desulfobulbia > Desulfobulbales > Desulfobulbaceae > Desulfobulbus > uncultured Desulfobulbus sp. The sequence goes on along the minus strand of NZ_OY760916.1, from coordinate 149,453 downwards.
TATTTACTTCCTGCCTCCTATTTTTTCTCATTGTTCGACTGCAGGATAAAATAAATCAATCAACAAACAAATTACGAGAAAGTGAAGAAAAGTTTCGATTTCTCGTTAAAAACTCTTCAGACAGTTTGGTAATCTTCAACGCAGATGGCAGTCAAAAGTACGTCAGCCCCGCCTCGGAGAGGATTACAGGGTTTTCGGTCAGTGAACTTGAAGGGAGGGCGCTGGACTCCATCATACACCCGGATGATATAGCCAATGTTATGGCAGCGTGGGATGAGGTTTTAACAAACCCCAAAAACGTAATTACTGTACAGTATCGACATATTCATAAAACCGACGGGTGGGTATATTCGGAAGCAATTGCTCAGAGTTTTCTGAATGAACCCGCAATTAACGGAGTAATCGCTAGTGTACGAGACATCACCAAACAAAAAAAAACTGAGGACTTGTTGCGCCTACGCGAATCATATCTTTCTGCAATGATAGAAAATTTACCTGGTTTAATATGGCTGAAAGACACTGAAGGAAGGTTCTTGACAGTAAATTCTAAGTTTGCGAATTCCTGTGGTTTGAATGATTCCCAGCTTTTGGTTGGCAAAACCGATTTGGATATTTGGCCAAAAGATCTGGCTAAAAAATATATTGCAGATGATGCAGAAATTTTAAGATCCAAAACAACACTTAACAAAGAAGAAGTTATTTTTGATAAAGGTCAAAGAAGATGGTTTGAAACATTCAAAACGCCTATATCTGACAACCAAGATATTGTTATTGGTTCGGCCGGTTATGCCCGCGATATAACAGAACGCAGGCGTGCGGAAGAAGCCCTGAAATCAAATTATGCACTGCTTCAAATTGCCAGCGAAACCGCCAAATTTGGAGGTTGGAGTGTCGATTTGGAAAAGAATATCTGTACTTGGTCGGATGCTGTTGCAGAAATTCATGATATGCCTTTTGGTTATTCACCATCTGTGCAGGAAGCCATTCAATTCTATGCCCCAAAATGGCGGAAAAAGATTACACAGTGTTTCAATTCCTGTGCAAAAGAAGGCAATTCCTACGATGAAGAAATGGAGATCATCACACAAGAAGGAAAACATGTCTGGGTAAGAGCAACTGGTAGGGCAGTGAAGAACGAAAAAGAACAAATTATTAAAGTGCAGGGTTCTTTTCAGGATATCACTGAGAAAAAGCAGGCAGAAGAAGCCTTGCGAGAGAGCGAAGAAAAACTTCATTCGCTATTTTCAGCCATGACAGAGATGGTGGTTGTACACGAACTTGTTTTTGATGACAAAGGAATGCCATGTAATTACCGGATTCTGGACTGTAATCAGGCCTTTTGCCAGATAACCAAAATTAAAAAGGAAACAGCGATCGGCAAAACAGCCACAGAAGTATATAAAACCGATTCAGCGCCATATATTGATCTATATGCCGGAGTTGCTCTATCTGGTGAATCGGATGAATTTGTGACTTATTATGCTCCCATGGATAAACATTTTCTTGTCTCTGTAGTTTCGCCTCGAAAGAATCTTTTTGCCACGATTACTTCTGATATCACTGAAATTAAAAAATCCCAAGCTGAACGAGAAAAACTTCAAGACCAGCTTAATCAGTCTCAGAAAATGGAATCGGTTGGTCGTCTGGCCGGCGGCATAGCTCATGACTTTAATAATATGCTGAGTGTAATTATCGGTTATGCCGAGTTGGCCCTTGAGAAAATAGACCCTGCGTCGCCACTTTATGCCAACGTGAATAGCATTCAACAAGCCGGTAAGCGTTCGGCAGATCTAACTCGACAGCTGCTGGCCTTTGCTCGCAAGCAGACCATTGCTCCCAAGGTCATAGATATAAACGATATAATAGAGGGAATGCTTAGTATGCTCCGTCGGCTAATTGGTGAGGATGTCGACCTGCTCTGGCATCCTGGCAGAAACGTCCAATCGATTAAGATCGACCCCTGCCAAATCGACCAACTCCTCGCCAATCTTTGTGTCAACGCTCGGGACGCAATTGACGGAGTGGGCAAGATCACTTTAGAAACAAGTGAAAAAAGTTTTGATGAAGATTATTGTCAAGATCATCCGGAGGCGAAACCTGGAGACTACGTATTGCTCGAGGTTAGCGATAATGGGTGTGGTATGGATAAGAAAACCATGAATCATATCTTTGAACCTTTTTTTACTACCAAGGAAGAAGGTCAAGGTACCGGTCTGGGACTGGCATCGATTTATGGCATGATAAAACAGAATAACGGTTTCATTTACGTTTATAGTGAACTGGGTCAGGGAACGACATTTAAGATTTATTTACCGGTATCTGGTACAAAATCAGCCGAAGTGTCAGAAAAACCCATTGACAACCTTGCCGAGCACGGAAACGAAACCATTCTCCTCGTGGAAGATGAGTCAGCTATTTTGGAAATGACCACCACTATGCTGGAAAGAATTGGATTTAGAGTGTTAGCAGCCGCCACTCCTAGCGAGGCTATCCGCCTGGCTAATGAATATCGGGGAAGGATCGACCTGTTGATGACTGACGTTGTGATGCCAGAAATGAATGGCAGGGTGTTAGCCGAAAACCTTCTCTCCCATTACCCGGATATCAAACGTCTGTTTATGTCCGGCTATACCGCGAACGTTATCGCCCACCACGGCGTGTTGGACGATAACGTACACTTCATTCAAAAACCCTTTTCAAAGAAAGACTTGGGAATGAAATTGCGAGAAGTCCTGGAAAGCTGACATGTTGGTTTGTATCTGGCTCGCAGAGTGAAATAAAACGGTGATCATCACGTTATGTACCAACGTTGTATAAGGCACAATCATGAGGAGTTAGGATAACTATGTGTATTAAGCCAGGGTCATGCCTTTGTGGCGAAGTTACTTTCGAAATAGAAGGCGATTTTGATAATTTCTATCTTTGTCATTGTAGCCGGTGCCGCAAAGATACGGGTTCGGCTCATGGCGCCAATCTTTTTTCTTCTTCGGCCAAGTTAAAATGGATATCAGGAGAGGATAAAGTCACAAATTTTACTTTGCCTTCAACACAACACAACAAATCCTTTTGCTCAATTTGTGGATCAGCACTTCCAAATATTCAAATGGAAGGTAAACTTTTAGTGGTCCCTGCTGGAAGCCTTGATTGTGATCTCACCATCACTCCAACAGCTCACATTTTTATTGCCAGCAAAGCAAATTGGGATAAAGATCTACATAAATTCAATATGATAGAGACTTTGCCATTATAGGAAATTGGTTTCAGACCATATTTTATGCTGAGACCTGAGTCCACATATCTCCTGATATACATACCTCGGAGATTGCCACTTTAATGAGAAATAACCCGCTATTCTGTATCAGTTCTTCACCTTCTACACCTTAATCTTGCTTCAGGTGAGCGCCCAGCAGAAAAGATCATAAAGAGTACCAGCGTATTCTGGGATAAAATTTGCCATCTGCGCGGAGCCGGGCGGTAGGGCTTGGAACCGGAAAAAGGGAGTACACTGTTTGAGCGCAGCGAGTTTGTAATCCCGCCGGTTGCAAGCCCTACCGACCGGGGTTTTCTCAGCGGTGCGGCAGCCCTTTCTTTTTTGCCCTTTTCTTTGGGCAAGCAAAGAAAAGGGTGCCCCTCCGGCAAGGAGACCTAAGACAAACACCAGCAACACTCTCCCCTCCACCCAGACTCAAATTTTTGCGAATTTCACCTTCTACAACGAAAGTTGTACTCAGCCCCCAAATTTAAGGGTATCTCATACAATTCAAATATTTCGTGTGTATCATCAGTATTGAGGGACGCTCTCATAGCTTTACCAACATGAGCAAATGACAGAAAAGAAAGGCACCATCGATAAAGACCCATTGCATGGGGTCACACTGAAAAACATGCTCGAAGATTTAGTGGAATACTATGGTTTTCCCTATCTCGCTGAAAAAATACGGATTAAAGTATTTTCCGTGAATCCAACCTTTAACAGCAGTTTAAAGTTCCTTCGCAAAACCCCTTGGGCACGGGAAAAGCTCGAGAAACTCTACATCTACCACTTTGTGATCCGCAAAGAAAAAGAGCGCCCTCGAAAAAAACGCATATGAGTTACGTGAGCGAGGTTGAACAGGACATCTCAAAATGACAGCATCCCCGATCAGGAGTAAGACTTCTATCAGGCATCTTTCTGAGGAGTATTATCGATGAACAGACAGCCCGGTTCCTGCCTTTGCGGCGCCGTTACCTTTGAAATCGTTGGCGATTTTGAACGATTTTATCTTTGCCATTGTAGCCGTTGTCGCAAAGATACGGGCTCAGCCCATGCTGCCAATCTATTCTCCTCTTCCGCTCAAGTACACTGGCTCTCAGGCAAGGAGAAGATCACCACATTCACCTTACCTGAGACACAACACAGCAAATCCTTTTGTTCCATTTGTGGTTCGGCACTGCCCAATCTCCAAATGGATGGCAAACTGCTGGTGGTCCCGGCGGGGAGCCTTGATTGCGATGTAACCATACCACCGACTGCCCATATTTTTGTTGCCAGTAAAGCAAACTGGGACGAAGACCTGCACAAAGCCCCCATGATCCCTACGCTACCAACAGAGTCATAGCGCCCCCCTTCCACACTGGCTCCGGGTATCGACTGAACCACGTATATCCTTAAGGAGGCAACCACATGCCGGAAAGAACACTACTCCTGTTCCTCTCCCTTTGCTTTTTGGGTACCTTCCTGGCTAGAAATTTCCTCGTCCAATCCAGAACCAAGCAGAAGATCAGGGGCTCTGATCCCCTTTTGAGAGTATCTATCCTTGCCACGACCGCCTGCATTGTGACGACGCTTCTCTCCACCTCTTCAGCGCATTTCTACCATCTTTTGATGCCAATAGTTTCATTGCGTGCACCTGTTGTTTCAGCAAGTGGAATATTGGTCTTTGCCTTGAGCATTCTTCTGGGCTGGATCATTTCAGGACAGATGGGGGCATCCTGGCGGGTGGGAGTACATGAAGATCAGCAAACGAGCCTCATTCGAAGCGGAATTTATCGGTATATTCGCAACCCGTACTTCCTTTCCCACTTCATCATGTATTTTGGACTTTTTCTGGTGCGGCCAAGTGTGGTGCTGTGTGTTCTCATTGGGAGCACCATGGCTCTGTTCCACCGGTTAGTGCTGAGAGAGGAGGCTTATCTGCTGTCCGTTCACGGAAAGGAGTATGCTGCATATAAAGAAAGGACTGGGAGGTATCTGCCATATCTCTAGCGAGGTAAACAGAAATAATCGTTGACTACGGGGATTATCATTGAATAGGTGCCATATGCAAAAAATGACTAGAAAACCAACGCATCCAGGAAAAATCATAAAAGAAGACTACCTCTTGCCTTTATCTATCAGCGTTAAAGATATGTCTGAGAACATTGAATTCTCAATCTGCGTTATACCGCTGCAGCTTGCGATACAGTGTTTTACGATCCACGCCCATGATCCGTGCCGCCAGAGTACGATTCCCCTGGGTATTTTCCAACACATACATGATATAGCGCCGCTCCATCTCCTCCAGGGTGATCAGCTCGGAAGGATCCTGGGATGAGAGCAGGAAATGCTCCTGATCTGCCACCCGGATTTTTTCGGGCAGGTCGTCCACCACGATTTTATCGTAGAGGGTCAGGGCCACTGCATGTTCCATGGCGTTGCGCAGCTCGCGCACATTGCCCGGCCAAGGATAGTTGAGCAATTTTTCGGCAGCGGGCTCGGCTATGCCGGTAACCGCCTTATCCTGCCGCTGAGAAAACTGCTTGATAAAGTGATTTGCCAGCAGGAGAATATCTCCGCCCCGTGCTCGAAGCGGCGGCAGGTGCATATGAATGACGTTAAGGCGATAGAAGAGATCTTCACGAAAGAGCCCATCTTCCACCGCTGATTCCAGATCGCGGTTGGTGGCTGCAATGATACGTACGTTAAATGGGCGTTCGCCGGTCCCACCAATGGGACGGACCTTGCGTTCCTCAAGGGCACGCAAAAGTTTAGGTTGCAGTTCCAGGGGAATCTCTCCAACCTCATCGAGAAAGAGGGTGCCTCCATCCGCTTCCAGAAAAAGCCCCTTGGTCGCCTGGGAGGCGCTGGTAAAGGCGCCTTTGGTATGACCAAACAACTCACTTTCCAAAAGCTGGGCAGGCATGGCCGCGCAGTTGATGGCAACCAGGGGCTGCCCCCTCCGCTGACTCTGCTGATGCACCGCCCGGGCAACCACCTCTTTTCCCGAACCACTCTCTCCGGTAATGAGTAGGGAGGCGTCCGAGTCGACAATACGGCCCAGTTGGGAGAACAACTCTTCCATCACCGTACTCTGGCCGATGATGTTGTCAAACTGTCCCGGCTTTCCCACCTCCTGGCTCAGCAGCTTAACCGTTCGCTGCAGGTCCCGGTACTTGGCGGCCCGTTCAAGGGCAAGTGCCAGAATATCCATGTCCAGAGGTTTGGTGACAAAGTCATAAGCGCCCGCACGGATGGCGGAGATAGCCGTATCCATGCTGCCAAAGGCGGTCATGATAACCACCGGGATATCGCGCATGTGAGTTACTATTTCACTACAGATATCAAGCCCGTTCATATCCGGAATATTGATATCGGCCAGCACCACATCGGTGGTGTTGATATCGACGGCGGCCAGCCCTTCCCGCCCGCTGGTGTAGGTACTTACGGTAAAATCACGACGGCTCAAGCCTGCGGCCAGCAGGTCACACATCTCCTGTTCATCTTCAATAACAACAATTTTGCCTTTCATGCCGCCGCCTTTTTGATCGGGAGATAGATACTGAAGCAGGTCCCCTTCCCTTGCACACTCTCCACATCGATCCAGCCACCGTGTTCTTCGACAATACCATGGGCAATGGACAGCCCAAGTCCGGTACCGGTGCCCAGAGTCTTTGTTGTGAAAAACGGGGTAAAGATATGTTTGAGATTTTTTTCCGCGATGCCTTCTCCCTCATCCTCGATACGCAACTCGATAATGGATGAGATCGTCCCCTTTGCCATCAACTGGGGATGCGCAGCAAGATTGCCCACCGAGACATCGACCTTGCCCCCCTCGGGCATGGCCTGGATTGCATTCATCAACAGATTGACAAAAACCTGCTGCAACTGGGAACCATCGGCCTGCAACATCACCTCCGCCTTCGGGGTAACATGGAGGGCAAACTCGACATTTTGCTTATTGGCCATGGGCGAGAGAAACTGGAACACCTGCTTCATGAGAAAGACGATGTTCTCCTGAGCCGGTTTATATTTGGGCCTGCGGGTGAAATCCAGGAGCTGACGAATAATGGTGGTCATTCGTTCGGCCTGGTTCTGAATGATGGTGGCGCATTCGTTGATTTCCTCGGGGCTGAGGTCCTCCCGAATGATCATCTTTGCCCGGCCATCCACCACATTGAGCGGGGTGCCAATCTCATGGGCTATACCGGCGGAGAGGAGCCCAAAGGTCGAGAGCCGCTCGGTATGACGGAGCTGCTCCAGAGTTTTCAAGCGGGCATCACATTCAAACTTGATCTTTTCCTTGGCAATGAGGAGACGCGAGCACATCTCATTGAGCGTCTGCGCCAGGCGCGAAAGTTCATCATTTCCCTTGAAGGCCACTGTGGTACAGAGATCACCGTGGCCGATACGTTCGACCTGCTCAATCAGCCTTTTTAAGGGGACGCGGATACTCCTGTTCATGAAAAAATAGAGGATAGCTGCGTTAATTCCGGTGAAAAGCAGGATAATAACAATGCCCCGCAGCATCATTTTGCGGGAATAATCACTCACCGCCACCATGGGTTGTTTGATCTCAAGAGCACCCCAGTGCCCCTGATCTATTTGCACGGGAATATAGGTAAAAAAAGCGATCTTCTTTTCCTGGCCCTGATGCTGACCATGAACTACAGTCCCCTGCTCCAGCTGCTGCCGCTCATCTGCGCTTAAGACACACTGCTTCTCTGACATCGCTCTTTGATTTATCCAGCGAACCCCAAACTGGTTAGGAACCTGGGCATGGCCAAGCAACTCCAATGCTTCCGCCTCGCCCTGCTGTTCCCAGGCATGCAAGAGCACCCCGGAGAGGCTGGTGCCGATCTGCTCGGCACTGCGCATCAGGTCCAGCTCAAACTGTTTGGTTTCGACCTTGTAATTGATGTACTCATCAAGGCAGATCAGTGCCATTGTGCCAATGAGCAGCGAACTGAGCAAGCGGTAAAATAATTTCATGCGGGCAGGACCTGAGATGAGCAACCGGTGTCAAGCGTTGCTGAATCCGTGATTCAGGGAGTTATTTCGCCGCCCCCCTGAATACGCTCATCAAAGACGAGGAAGATGGAGAGTGACGGTGGTAAGTTGTTCCAATCCGCTAGCAAAAGTAACGCGACCTTGGTGGAGAGCAACAATTTTTTTAACAATGGCCAGGCCTAAGCCAAAACCACCATAGGTCAGTGCGCGTGATTTCTCTCCTCGAAAAAACGGGGTAAACACCTCGTCACAGGCGCTCTCGGCTACCCCACACCCGGTATTGACCAGACAGATCACCACCGTTTCCTCCTGGAGAGCAGAGGCAATCTCGATTCGCCCACCTTCAGGCGTAAACTTGATGGCATTATCAAAGAGGTTGACCAGGCCACGGTACAATTTCTCACCATCGCCTGGAACGACACAGTTCGGTTCAATGGTGGCCTGCAAAGTAATATCACGAGATTGAGCGATTGCAGAAAACTCTTCTACCAGGGAATCCAGCAGGGCGGAAAGATCAACCGGGCCTCCATCCAGCCCGGTCTGGGTTTCAAGGGAAGAGAGCAGCAGGAGATCTTTGACCAGCCGTTCCAATCGATAATTTTGCTCAGTTATTTTTCCAAGATCTTCCTGCATCAGGAGCAGCTCTTGTGACGGCTCACGGGAAGCAATATTTTCAACCGCCAAACGAATCGTCGCCAAGGGCGTTTTCAGCTCGTGGGAAGTTGCATACAAAAAGGATCGCTGGCGATCAAAGGAGTACTGCAGCCGGTCGAGCATGCGGTTCATCGTCTGCGCCAGTTCGTTGATCTCGTCGCCGGTTTTATCGCAGGGGAGGCGCTGTCCCAAATTCTGTTCTGAAATATCCCTGGCCAGATTTTGCATCTCCTGGACTGGACGGAGGATTTTCTTTGCCACAGCGCGACTGATAGCACTGAGGACCAGGGTGGAAAAAATCACCCCGGCCAACAGGCCAAAAACGACCTCCCATATCTCCTCATGGAGTTTTTCCATGGGACGCCCTATCTGCACCAGAAACTGTTTTCCACCTTCATCCACGCGAAAACTGAGCATACGCAAGACAGGCTGGTAGCTTCGGTTCTGCGACAGGTGGTCTGTTGTTTTTTCGGTCTGAGGCCGGACAACCGCAACCGAACCTGAGGGCAAAGGAGCCAGCGGCAACTCTTTGGCCAGCGGGGAACGAAAAAGCAAGGTGCCTGCCTCCCGATCTCTGAGCTCAAGCCAATATTGCTCCATACCCAGGTTTTGCCAGTCGCGCTCCCTCAGCATCACAGCGGGAGAGGCCACCAGTGAGCGCACCACCCGGGTCCCCTCTTCCTCCAGGACGGTATCCAGGAGGTTGAAGGGCTGCTCGGCCATTTCGTAAAAGACCACCAGCGAAAAGAGCAGGCTCGCCAGCACGCCTGAGCCCACGAGAAAAAGCATAATCCGGGTTTGTACTGACATGGTGGAACTATTCAGGCGGACCGGGTGACGAGGTAAACTCCCAGGCAGATAACCGCGATGCCTGAGAGCCGAGTGAGACTCAGGTTTTCCTGAAAAAACAGCCAGCCCGCGCAGGCGGTCACGATATAGCCCACCGACAACAGGGGGTAGGCATAACTCACCTCCACCCGGGAGAGCACCAGCAGCCAGACCACCACGCTGACGACATAACAGATTAATCCCGCCCAGATATAGCCGTTTGCGGCAACCTCTACGGCAATGCGGGGTATATTGGTGAGCATGAAGTCAAAATAGCCGATCTGACGCATGCCCTGCTTCAGGGCGAGCTGTGCCCCGGCGTTAAGCAAAACACCGAACAAAATAAGGGGAAGATAGATTGCCATGGTATCAAAAACCTCTAAAACTTGAGAAACACGTACCCTTTTTCACCATTGAAATCCTGAAAAAGCGGAGGCGGCAACCCATCGCGCCAACGCTTCAGGGCACGAACCCGAGCAATAAGAACGGCATGCCCCCGATGCTGCTTTATCAGTTCAGCGGCCGCCTTGAGATCAATGAGACGCTTCCCCGCACCCGCCCCGGGATACTCGAATCCATAGAGCAATTCCCCTGGAGCTCCCAGGTTGTAGACATCATCACGCTTGAGGTACCAGCAGACCGCCCGAATGGTATCGTCATCGCTGATCACCAGATCCCCCTCTGCAACCAGGGACGCGTTTCTCTCTATCAGCGGTCCCGGACATTTCACCTCAACGGTTGCATCGGGCAGGGTGTAATGGGCGAGCACATAGACAAAAAGCAGGGCCGTCCCTGCAAAGACGATCTTGCTCTGCGGATTTTTTCCCTGAAAGGACCAGTAGCAGAACAGCAGAAAAAAGAGCAAGCCATTGACGATCATGATCACTTTACAGGCCTGACTGTAGGGCCGCATACCGTGGAAGCCGAAAAATTGCAGGGCAATAAAGGCCAGCATGAGCAGGAGAAACAGCAGGCCATTGATCGCGATTCCGCAACGAAACAGTGTACTCTCTCCATTCTTGTGTAACAGCCGCAGCAAGCCCAGCCCCATGAGGATGGCAAAGGGTGGGAAACAGGGCAGAATATAGGTGAGCAGTTTACCCTGTGAGAGGGAGAAGAAGAAAAAAGGCACCAGCATCCAGCAGAGAGCAAATTTCAGCAATGAGCCCTCGCTCCCCTGCTCCCGAAGACGCTGTCTGATCCCGCTGCCAGCTGCGGGGATAAGAAAGGTCCAGGGAAAAACCAGGCCGGGTGCCGCCAGCAGAAAAAACCAGATGGATTCTTTATGCTGGGCATCACTGCCCGCAAAACGACGAATATGCTCGTTCCAAAAGAAATAGTTCCAGAAATCCGGTTCCCGCAGATGGATGCGGATTGCCCAGGGCAGACTGACCAGCACGGCGACAAGAATGGGCAGCCAGCTCATGCGAAAGAGATCAACAAAGCGCCGCTGCCACAGCAGGTAGGGAACCAGGGCCAGCACCGGAACGGCCAGGGCGAGAAAGCCCTTGGTGAGAAAGGCGATCCCGCAGAAGACTCCGGCGATGACCAGCCAGAATTTTTCTCGCCGACTGCCCCGCTCGGCCTCAGTGGCCCAGTAAAAAGCGGTGATGCAGACGGTGAGTAAAAAAGAGAAAAGGTTATCCAAAACGGCGGTATTGCCGACCCCAAAGACCTCAAAGCAGGAGAGAAAGACCAGGGTGGCTGCAATCGGTGCAAACGCCTCCTCTTTTCCCGTCTTCCCCCTCCCCCTTTGCACCAGAAAAAACACCAGCAGGGCAGAAAGGCCAACAGAGAGGGCCGAGGGTAAACGCACCGCAAAATCATTTTCGCCAAAGAGCAGCTGGCTTGCGGCATGGACCCAGTAGCCCAGGGCAGGTTTTTCAAAGTAGCGCAGGCCGTTGAGGTGGGGGACGGCCCAATCGCCGCTGGCGATCATCTCGCGGGGCACCTCGGCATAACGGGTTTCATCGGGGACAAACAGATCGCGCGCCCCGAGGGGCAGCAGATAGGCAAACAAATAGAAACACAGCAAGAGGCAGGCGTAAAGAACCAGCTGCCTTGTGTTGGAGACTTGATCTTGGGTATTCACGGGGTAGGTACTCCGCAATGTTCAGATTTATGGTTGCTGGCAGGCAATCCACCCTTCCCTGCCCTCCATTGTCCGGGGAACAATGGCGGACTCGATCAGGGTTTCGCTGTGCGAAAGAATTGCTCCCAGGGGCTGAAACACAAGCTCACGCTCTGCCGCCAGGTTCAAGAACGCTTCGAACTGCTCCAGGCAGACCCCGCCTTCCGCCTCGGCATGGATGGTCAACACGTTGCAACGCTCCGGCTGTATCAGAGCAAGCAGATGCTCGTTATACTCCGCTGGTGTGCAATCCAGACCGATTAGCTCATCATAGGTGGGCAGGGTTGTCGGCACCTGCACGTGGCAGAAGCGATGCCCTTCGATCACCGGTTGAAAGGGGACCGTGCCTCGGCAATCGGAATGAAAACCAAAGGAGAAGCGATCGAGCACCTCCAGGGCCTCCGGGGTGATCTGCCAGGCAGGTGCGGCAAAGCAGGCCGGTTCCTTGCCCAGTATTCGCACCAGGCTTTCATACCCTCTGCGAATATCGGACTCGATCTCTGCCGGGCTCAGTTCTCGCAATCGGGCCTGCCAGCGGTGATGGTCCCAGGCGTGTAACCCGACCTCGTGCCCTTCCTCGCTGGTCCGACGGATGAGGGAGGCACATCGCCCACCGATTTCCGGTCCCGGCCAGAGGGTGCCCTTGAGAAGAATATCCCAGCCATAGAGGCTGGCAGCCCGGGTCCTGAGCATCTTCAAGAGAAACTGGGGCCGTAACAGACGCCAGAGATGACGCCCCATGTTGTCCGGCCCCACCGAGAAGAAAAAGGTGGCCTGGATCTGATATCTGGCAAAGAGGGAAAGCAGATTGTCCCCCCCAACGCGGGTTCCGCGCAGGGTGTCCACATCAACTCGCAGGCCGACCGGTATCATGCATTCACCGGTTGGGAGCGGACCAGCTCCTGAAGGAAGTAATCCAGGGTTTCTGCAACCGATTGTTCAAAGGAGACCTGCGGTTCCCAGCCAAGGATAGTGCGGGCCTGGCGGATAGAAGGCCGACGATGCTGCACATCCTGGTAGCCCTTGCCGTAATAGGCCCGGGCCTCGATGAACTGGGTTCCGGCCTCCGGCGGGAAGTGACCACGCAGGGGGTGGGCGACAAATTTTTCCCGGAGAATATCCGCCAGTTCCTGCATGGAGTACTCGTTGTCGGGATTGCCGATATTGAAGATGCGGCTGTTGCAGCGGCCATCCTGGTTTTCGATGATGCGGTAAAGGCATTCAACCCCGTCACTGACATCGGTGAAACACCGTTTCTGACTACCGCCGTCCACCAGGCGAATGGGGGTGCCTTCCACCAGGTTGAGAATAAACTGGGTAATGACCCGGGAAGAACCGATTCGCGCAGACTGGAGCGAATCAAGCTTGGGCCCGACCCAGTTAAAGGGACGGAACAGGGTAAAGGGGAGCCCTTCGCTCGCGCCGTAAGCCCATATGACGCGATCGAGCATCTGCTTGCTGCAGGAATAAATCCAGCGCTGCTTATGGATGGGCCCCAGAACAAAGTTGGACCGTTGCTCGTCAAACTCATCATCTCCGCACATGCCGTAGACTTCGGAGGTTGAGGGAAAAATCAAGCGTTTACCATATTTGGCACAGTAGCGGACCACCCGCAGGTTCTCTTCAAAGTCGAGTTCAAAGACCTTCAGGGGGTTGCGCACATACTCAATGGGGGTGGCGATGGCAACCAGGGGCAGAACCACATCGCACTTGCGCACGTGGTACTCGATCCATTCGCGCATGATCGAGATATCCCCCTCGGTAAAGTGAAAATCCGGCTCACCCAAAAGATGACCAATACTGCTGGTGCCCAGGTCCATACCGTGGACCACATACTTGCCGCTGTCCAACAGACGTTTGGAGAGATGGTTGCCGATAAAGCCATTGACCCCGAGAATCAGGACCTGCTTTTTCTTGGGCTGCTGGGTGACATCACCGACCCGCCCGTTGAGCCGCATCCCCACGGAGAGGTTCAACTCTTCCGCCAGACGACCACCACTGAGGTAGACCCCATCTTCGACCTGGCCGAACTCAACGATCAGGGCATCCTCACCACAGGCGACAGTCAGGGGATTGGTTGCCAGGACTGTCCCCGGAAAGGCCTTTTCCTGCCCTGTCGATACCCGAACCTGCCAGAGCAAACACTTACGGTTGACCAGATAGGTAAAGGCTCCGGGATAGGGTCGGGTGACAGCACGGACCAGGTTACGAATGGAGGAGGCGCTCTGGTTCCAATGGATTTCGCCGTCCTGGGGACCACGTCCGCCGTAGTAGCTGGCGGCCGCTGCATCCTGGGGGAGGCGAGCGTTGGTCCCGGCCTTGATTTTAGGTAACTCATCTGCAAGCAGCACCTGTGCGGCCTGATTCATCTTGTCAAAAAGGCTCAGGGCGGTGTCGTCCTCAGCAATGGCCACTGACTTTTGACCGATGATATCGCCATCATCGGGTTTGGCGGTCATGTAATGGAGGGTGACGCCGGTTTCCTGCTCCCCGTTGACCAAAACCCAGTTGACCGGGCAACGGCCCCGGTAGCGAGGCAAAAGGGAACCATGAAGATTGATGCACCCCTGGGCAGGAATATCGAGGATCTCCTGGCCGACCAGATCACGGTAATAAAAGGAGAAAAGCACATCGGGTTGCATGGCCCGGATTTTCTCGACCCAGAGGGGATGATTGATATCCTCAGGCGCATAGACGGCTATATCATGGGCGGTTGCCAGTTCGGCCACCGACTCAAACCAGATATTTTCCTGGGGATTGTCATGATGGGTAAAGATAGCCTCAATCTCGTACCCTTGGTCCAGCAAGGCCTTGATGCCGCTGCATCCGATGGTGTGATAGGCTAAAACGACTGCTTTCATAGAATATTCCTCAATATTTCAAATCGTATGATGAGCCCCCCGTATTTCATGCACGAAATAACGGGGACGGCTGCGCACGTCATAGTAGATCCGGCCGATATACTCACCCAGCAGGCCAAGACCGATAAACTGGGCGCCAATAAAGACAAAGAGGAAGGCAAAGAGAGTAAAGACCCCTTCGGCAGCCCAGGTTGCGCCGTAGATCACCCGCAGCACCATGAGCAGGAAACCAAAGCCGATTCCGGAGAGCGAAATCAGAACTCCAAGAAAGGAGAGTAAACGCAGGGGAAAGGTCGACATGGAGGTCAGGAGGTCGTACTGGAGCGAGATCAGTTTCAAAAAGCTGTACTTGGACGCTCCATTTTCCCGCCGGGCGTGTTGGACAGGAATCTCGGCTGTCGTACCGGCAAAGCTGTTGGCCAGGATGGGAATAAAGGTGGAACGCTCCGAACACTGGAGCATGGCCGCAACAATGGGTCGCCGGTAGGCCCGGAGCATACAGCCGTAATCGTGCATCATCACTCCGGTTGCCTGCTGGACCATGCGGTTGACCAGGTGTGAGGCGGTGCGGCGAAAGAGGCTGTCCTGGCGGTTCTCGCGCACGGTCCCCACCACATCGACGCCCTCATCCATGGCCGCAATCAAGTTGGGGATTTCTTCCGGCGGGTTCTGCAGATCCGCATCCAGAGTCACCACAATTTCGCCTCTGCTCTGTGAGAGCCCCGCAAAAACTGCGGCGTGCTGGCCATAATTGCGGTTGAGGATGACGCCGATCACCTCCTCATGGGCATCGGCGGCCTCGGTGATCAACGCCTGGGATCCATCCCTGCTGCCGTCATCGACCAGGATCAACTCAAAACTGCGCTTAAGGGGACCACAGGCCGCAAGGCAACGTTCCACCAGTTCCGGCAGGTTTTCCCGCTCGTTGTAGACCGGAATAACCACGGATATTTCAGGAGCAGCGATCATGCCAGCACCTCCTTGATGGTGGCCACCACCTCATCCACATCCGAGAGTTCCATGTCCGGGAACAGGGGCAGAGAACAGATCCGTTCCGAGTTCCATTCAGTGTTTTCCAAAGTTCCTTGGGGTTGGGGCATGGTTTCGCGGTAATAGCGCTGGAGGTGGGCCGCCTTGAAATGAATGCCGGTCCCGATGTTTTTCTCTTTGAGCGCTGCCATGAACCGGTCCCGATCCATGCCCGCTTTGTTTGAGTCCACCCGCACCACATAGAGGTGCCAGGCGTGACGCATGGGATAGGAGGGTGCAATCAGCGGCAACACCTCCGGGACCTCTGCCAGAAGTTCGTTGTAGCGCTCGGCTAACCGGGTGCGTTTTTCGATAAAGCCATCGAGCCGAGCCAGCTGGCCCAGTCCAAGGGCTGCGGCCATATCGGTCAGGTTGTATTTGAAGCCCGGCTCCAGGACCTCGGCCTGGGGAGAGCGCCCCTGCATGGTCCGGTCAAAGGCATCGACGCCAAGGCCATGAAATTTGAGGCGGCGAATATGCTCGAGCAACTCGGCATCATCGGAGCAGAACATGCCCCCTTCACCACAGGTCAGATTTTTGATTGGATGAAAGGAGAAAATCGCGGTGCCCCGGTGTCCGATCCGCTCTCCCCAGTATTCGGTCCCGGCAGCATGGGCTGCATCCTCTATCAGGGAAATTTTGCGGGCTGCGGCCAGTTGCCGCAGAGGATCCAGATCCACCGCTGCTCCGGCAAAATGAACCGGAATTATCGCCTTGGTGCGCTCGCTCATCAGCGGAGCTACGGTTTCTTTGCTGACCATCAGGGTGTCGCGTTCGATATCGGCGAAGACCGGAGTTGCCCCCAAGAGGCGGATCAGGTTGACAGTGGAGACCCAGGTGAGCGATGGAGTTATCACCTCGTCGCCCGGGCCAATTTGCATGGCGCTCAGCAAAAGGTGCATCCCACCAGTGGCGGAACTCAAAGCCACCGCGCCGGGTGCTCCACAGTACTCGGCAAAGGCTTGTTCAAAGGCCAGAGCCTTGGCACCGGTGGTTATCCAGCCAGAACGCAGGACCTCGGCCACCGCCTTTATTTCCGCTTCATTGATGGAAGGTTTTGAAAACGGCAAAAATCTTGATCGCATTATTGTCTCATTGTTGTTGATCGGAAATTCGACCGTGGTCAACACGGCTTATTGGATGACACCCTAGCAAACCGTAGATGAAGAAAAGATGAAGATGGAGGTGGATTACGGAAAAAAATCAAAAAAAAAATCTCCCTCCGACGTAAAGCCAGAGGGAGATCAATCGACAGCGCGGTCGATGGAGTTGACTAGATTTGAGAATTTTCTCGGGCCAATGTTATCACAACCCGCAATCCCTGCCCGGTTTCTGGCTGAGCTGTTTCCAGAGTTATCTGGGCACCGATGCGCTGCGCAATGGTCTTGACGATGGAGAGGCCAAGGCCGGAGCCGATCTCCTCTGTCCCCAGGATTCGGTAAAAGGGATCAAATATTCTTTCCCGTTCCGCCACAGGAATACCGGGACCGAAGTCTGCAATTTCCAGACGCAGAACATCCGGTTCAGAGATAAGAGCAAGATCCACCCGCCCGCCGAAGGGCGTGTAGCGGATGGCGTTATCCACCAGATTTTTCACCAGGGTGTGGAAATCAAGCGGATTGCCGCTGAGCCCGGCATCGACTGTGGTGGTGATACCGATATCAATCTGCTTGGCCTCGGCCAGGGGCAGCATATCAGCCAGAACCTGACGATAGAGCTGCTGCACCGACATGCTTTTCTCCACTTTGCTGCCGCTGGTCTGAGCCCGGGCAAAACTGAGGAGCTGATCCAGCAGTTTCCGGGCCCGATCCAGCCCTTGACGCAGCGTCTGTAACCGCTCATGGGCAGAGGCAGACATCTCTGCTCGCTCCAGACGCTCCGCCTGCAGAGAGAGTGCGGTCATGGGGGAGCGCAACTCATGGGCGGCATCGGCGATGAAGCGACGCTGCCAGCTCAGCGATTGATCCACCCGCGCAAGCAGGCGATTGATGGCACTGATAAAGGGTCGAATTTCGAGTGGAAAAGGTTCCTCGGCAATGGGGTGCAATTCCTGCTCACTGCGCCGGTCGAGCTGCAGGGCAAGCGTAGAGATGGGAGCAAAGATTCTATGGATCACAAAAGAGGCCAGGAAGAGCAGCAGAGGCACCAGGAAGAAAAAGGGGATCAAGGTCCGCAGGCCACTGTCCCGTGCAAGTTCATCGCGAAATTCCGTTTCCTGGGCAACGGCAAACCGATATTCGAGGCCCAGGTTTGCGACCACAACCCGGTACGTATGCGGCCCCAGTCGAAGCGTATGCAGACCATCGCTCAGATCAGAAGGCAGGGGCAGGCCGACTTGACTGGTTGCAGCCTGGCCTGATGAACTCGGACTGGCAGGTAACCTCTGCACCAAGAGACGTGCGTCGGGATCGCGGACCTGCAGCTTGTTCAAGGCACTATCAGTCGGTGCGAGCAGATCGTTTTGCTGCATGAGGGCTGCCACCTGCGAGAGCATGTCATCCTGCAGTTCATGGGCCTCCTGAAAACCACTGATGTAGGCCACCGCCCCTGCTATCAGGCCAACGCCAAGAATGGCGATGGAGAGCCACAAGGCCAGGCGCCCCTGTAAGGCATCCAGGGGAAAAAGGAGTCTCAGCCCTGCTGCCAGCAGTCCCCTTCCCTGCTGGTTCACTCGCCGCAACCAGCTGCTCAGTCTAGGTCCAGGCTCACTCATCCTCCACTTCATACGTTTTTGGCGACCATCCAGCCCGCCCCACGAATATTTTTAATAACTGTGCTGCCCAATTTCTTGCGCAATGCGTGAATAAAGAAATCCACGGCATTGCTTTCCACCTCCTCCCCCCAGCTGTAGATACGATCCTCCAGCTCACTGCGGGAGAGGATGGCACCTGGTCGAATCAAGAGCGCCTGTAAAAGAGCGAACTCCCGGCTGGACAGCTGGACAGTGCTGCCTTCCGGCCCTGTCGCCTCGTGGGTCGCAGGGTCCAGGCTGACGATGCCATTGGTCAACAGCGGCACAGCTGAGCCGCCTTTTCGCCTCAGCACCGCCCGCATCCGCGCCAGCAACTCGGCCATGGCAAAGGGTTTGAGCAGGTAGTCATCCGCCCCTGCATCCAGGCCACCAATCCTGTCATCCAGGCCGTCACGGGCGGTGATAATCAACAGGGGAATATCATTTTGGCGAGTGCGGATACTCTGCAGCACCTCCACCCCGTCTTTTCCGGGCAAGCCAAGATCCAGAAGGATAAGGTCGTAGGATTGATACTGAAGCGTATCCAGAGCAACCTGCCCATCCTTGAGCCAGTCCGTGGCATAGGAGGCATCTTTAAGGGCGTCCTGAATGGCCGCCCCAATCATGGGATCATCTTCAACCAGGAGAACACGCATCGCTTTTTCCTTTGCTCGGACCTGCAGACACAATGCAGGGCATCTTTCAATGGGCTGTTTCGGCTGCACGCTGTTTAAAGAAGAGTATACAGGTTAGCATACAGGCCAAGAGAACAAAAGAGGCGGACGCACGATCCAGGGCCAGTCCGCCAGAACTTATGGGCTTATCGAGAAAATCACCGACAACCGCTCCCAGAGGCCGGGTGACAATGAACGCAGCCCAAAACAGCAGGGTCCTGGAAATATTGGTCCAGAAATAGGCTCCAACCAATAGCACCAGCATGCCACCGAAGATCACCGCGCCGCCGCTGTAACCAAGCCCCGCGGTATCGGCAATCCAATCGCCCAGGGCGGTTCCCAGGGTCTGAGAAAACATTATGGTCAGCCAGTAAAAGACCTCTGCCTTGGCCGAGTTGACAGATTGCACCGAAATAGTGCCCATGGATCGGTACCAGACAAAGAGAGACAGGGCCAGGAGCGTACTCAAAAGCAGGGTTCCGCCCGCATAGCCGATGCCCAAGGAACGATCGGCAAAATCAGCCAGGGTGGTGCCGACGGTGGTGGTGGCGACAATTGTGGTCCAGTAAAGCGCCGGATGAAACTGCTTGGCTCTGATCTGGGCGGCAACCGCAACCATGAAAACCACTGCAAAGATGGCAGTCCCCCAAAGGTAGCCCAGATGCAGCGACATGGAAACCGTATCGCCACCCGTCTCCCCCAGGGTGGTTGCCGCAATTTTAATAATCCAAAAAAGAAGAGTAACCTGGGGTACCTTACTCAAAGACTGCTGATAATTCTGTGGTTGATAACCGTTCACGTTCATGCCTCACGAATTAAGAGTGATATATAAAACAGCTCGACTCCCAGCATACATGACCAGTGCCAGGGTCCTGCGGGCCTGGCACTGTCATCACCCAAGGGTCAATCCTTTTGCTCATGTTCCTCATCGCATTCCTGTTCCTTCTCATGATCAGCTTGATCAAGCTTGGAGGACAGCACCATACCGGATTTGGGATCAATGGTGACATCCATGACCTTCTTCCCCTGAACAACCTCCACATCATAGACCCACTGGTCATCGTATTGCTCCAGCTCTGCCTTGGTTGCAGTTCCGCTGGTCGCTTGCTCTGCAATGGCTACAGCCCGGGAAAGATCAATCTGGGGTGCTGGCGTGGCGAGGGCGTCGTTTTGCATCATGCTAGCAAAGCTGGCGCTGGAGAGTGCGGTGAAGCTCAGGGTGAGGACGGCGAGGAAGATATTCTTTTTCATGGTTCAGGCTCCTGTAAAAAAAGGAACGCGGTTATTCGCGTTTCCCCTACAGTAGCCGCCAAGAATTATCTCAGAATTAGAGGAGCTAATTATTTGGAGGTATTTCTGAATCCGTGACAGCGGGTGGTCACTGATGAATGCTCACGGATATAAGGGTCTTGTTTACGAAAGCAGATCAGCCAGTTCTTCTTGACTGAGCAAAGAGGCGGGTATGGTTTGCCGTCGGTCGTATTGGCGACGACGATCTTGATTTTTTCTTCGGTCCACCCCCAGGCGGAGGCGGGTTATGGAACGGACCCATTCTTTAAGTGATTTTTTGGGTTTACTCTGGGCCAGGCGGGGATCGATCCGTCGTTCACCACCGCGGCGGCGCTCTCTATTGCGCCTGCGATCGTTATTTGCCACGCGTCGCTCGACAAAACCACGTTGTGGCTCAACCAAAGCGGCGTTTTCATCAGGTGTTTCTAAGTCCATGGTACAGTCAAACATGTTTTAATCTCAATATTTGCGGCACTATACCGGGAAACAACCAGGAGGGAAACAACGGAGACAATAATTTTTGTTATTCCCGTAAATCTAGGAGAATTTTTCAATGGACACCCATAACAACAGGCTGTTTCTCCTTGTGGCTACAATGGGTTGCGAGCCTTTATAGTTCTTAACGAAATTCAAATCGAGGCCTGCTTGACGTCATAAAATGATCCAGCATATACTGTACGAAGGACGCAGATTCTCAACATCTAACAAGTTTGATTCATTTCCCTTTTCTGAGCACAACGGACAGCGATGAATATTTTTAAAAAAATCCTCCTTACTTCCAGCGCCGGTCTCCTTCTGCTTGGCCTTCTCTCCCTCTACTGGTCTTCTCAGTCACTGAACCAGCAGGGCCAAAAAGAACTCGAGACCATCCGCTCTTCCATGATGGAAGAGAAGACCACCATGATCAAAAACCTGGTGGAAGTTGCCTATCAGGTCATCCAACATGCCGCAAGTCTGGAGCACCTGACGCTGGAACAACGCAAACAGCTGGCACTGGACACCATGCGCACCATGCGCTACGGAGAAGACAATTACCTCTGGGTCAACACCCTGGATGCAAAAATGGTCATGCATCCGGTCAGCCCCAACCTGGAAGGAGACAACATGGCCAACTTCCAGGACGCCAAGGGGGAGTACATTTTTCAGCAATTCAGCCAGGTTGCCCGTTCCAAAGGCGAGGGGATGGTCGCCTACTCCTGGCAGAAGAAACCCGGACAAGGCCAACCTGAGGAGAAACTGGCCTATGTGAAAGCCTTCCCTGCCTGGAACTGGTTGGTGGGTACGGGAATCTACCTTAGCAATATGAACGAAGCTATCGCCCATAAGGAGACGGAGATAAATGCTGTGGTTTCAACCCAGCGCCTCCACCTGGGGCTCATCATCGCCGTTACCTTTGTCCTGACCCTGGTGCTGGTGGCCTTTCTCAGTAAGCGCATCACCGCCCCAATCGTCCATACGGGGGAGATCCTCCAGGATATTGCCCAGGGGGAAGGCGATCTGACCAAACGACTGGTGGTGCATGGCAAAGATGAAGTGGGCAAAATGGCCGGTTGGTTTAACGCCTTTATCAGCAAGCTCCATGATATTGTCCGCAACATCGCTGAGTATTTTGAAACCGTGACCGCGTCCGCCAATCAATTGCTGATTATCTCCAAGCAAATGGATGAGGGAGTGACCTCCATGGGGGAAAAATCTTCAGCTGTGGCCCGAGCGGCCAATGAGATGAGTCAGAATATGAATTCCGTGGCTGCTGCCACGGAAGAGGCTGCAACCAATGTCCGCATCGTGGCCTCCACTGTGGACAATCTCAATCAGATGATGCAGGAAATTGGGAGCAGTTCCGAGACCGCTCGCTCTATTTCCAACAAGGCGGTCGATGAAATGCTGCAGGCCTCAAGCAAGGTGAATGATCTGGGCAAGGCTGCAGCGGAAATCAACAAGGTGACCGAGGTCATCACCGAGATCTCTGAACAAACCAACCTGCTGGCACTCAATGCCACCATCGAGGCGGCGCGGGCGGGCGAATCGGGGAAAGGTTTTGCCGTGGTTGCCAACGAAATTAAAGAATTGGCCAAGCAAACCGCAGAGGCTACCTTCAATATCAGAAAACAGATAGAAGGCATCCAGAGTCACATTCAAGAAACAGTGGGAGATATCAGCAACGTGGCTTCGGTCATTACCGAGGTGGACGCCACGGTCTCTTCAATCTCTACTTCAGTGGAGACCCAGATGAGCGCCTCCGAGGAGATCATCGAGAATCTCCATCAGGCCTCCATGGGCATAGATGAGGTCAGCCAGAATGTGGCCACCAGCAGCACCTTTTCAAACGAGATCGCCTCGGATATCACCGAGGTCAACACCATCGCCCGCACCATCACCGACAGCAGTCATAAGGTGAGTGTGAACGCCAGTGATCTCACCCGCCTGGCAGCGGATCTCAAGGTGATGATCGGTGAGTTCAAGGTAGACCGAAGCCAGGCCAACGGGGCAGCTCGTACGGACGATTCCCCTGATCTCATTACCTGGGACAGTTCCATCAGCTTTGGCATCGACGCCATCGATGAACAACACCACCACCTCGTGGACCTGGTGAACAAACTGCATCATGCCATGCGGAGTCGCGCAGGTAAATCAGTGCTGGGGGCAACCCTTGGGGAACTGGCTCAGTATACGGTGGAACATTTTGCAGACGAGGAACGGATGATGCGGGCGGCGGGCTACCCCAAACTTGACAGCCATACGCAGGAACACGCAAAACTCGTTGCCCAGGTCGTTGATTTTCAAAAACAGTTTGAAAGCGGCAGTGTCACCATCACCTTGGATTTGATGAATTTCCTCAGCGATTGGCTTATCAACCATATTAAGAGAGTCGACCGGGCCTATGTGAGTTGCCTCAAAAAGGCCTAAATCTGTTCGAGCCCTTCGCTGTCACGGATTCAAGACTAAATAAAGCGCTGCATTAATTGATCGCAAACCTGATCTACATTTTCCTGCGTCACCATCCACTGTTCCACATAGTGCAATGCGCGCGCTCTGAGTGCAGGATGCCTGAGATCGGCAAGAGCATGAAAGACGCCACAACGGCGTCCGATCTGGTAGAGGACCTGCTCCTCTGGCGGCAGAGCAAGAAAGGTGTCAATCACCCCCAGCATCGCCGCCTGATCATCAGGCAGCCGCCCATCGATTTCTTCGAAAAGATTGAGAATATGATCGCTCTTCACCTGGCTGGTGATACCGCTCAGTGAACGAAGGAAGAGATGCAATTCCTCGGCGGTCTGGCGATCGCCGAGTTTTTGAAAACGGCCAGTTGCCTGCTCCTCGGTCAGCTCCAGGGAATCGGGGAGAGCCAGAGTTCGAAGACGGATAAAATCCGGATTGATCTGATTGAGAACCGCCGCACTCTCCTGGGCATGCGCCTGGGAGAGTGCTTCCCCTCCCAGCCCCGGCATGTAATATTCCGAGAGTTCTATCCCCGCCTCTTTCACCATGACTCCGGCCTTGACGTGGGTCAATGCGTCTGCCCCCTTTTTGACAAAGGCAAGCACCGCATCAGAGCCCGACTCCAGCCCGATATGAATACGATTGAGCCCCGCCGCCGCGATGGCTGCAAGATCAGCAGGTGGCATCCGGGCGATGGTCTGCGAGCGGGCATAGGAGGTGATCCTATCAACTTTGGGAAAGGCACTGCGTAGCGCCTCAAGAATGGTGATCAGTTCACGAGGCTTTATGATCAGGGAGTTGGAGTCCTGAAGAAAAACAGACTGACAGCCATCCAGCACCCAGGTTCGGGCTGCGTAATAGGCCAGCTGCTCACTCCAGCTTAAATCATCAACAGCAACAGGCTCTTTGTTTCGGAGTTGCTCAACAAAGCCCTGAACGGTCTTAATATCCTCCAACACGTGGGCAAGCGGGCGGCGGCTGAACTGCTGCCCTTTATAAAGCCCGCAAAAGGTACATTTATTCCAGGGACAGTTGCGGCTCACTCGAAGCAGCAGGCTGTTGGCCTCGCTGGGGGGGCGAATTGGTCCCTGCTCAAATCCACTGTAGGGTTCTGTTGTCGAAGCCTGCGTACTCAAGAGTATCCCTCACTTTGTCTACTTGCGTTTAAAGGTCCAAAAATCAGGGTGGAGCATTGCCAAAAAGGGTATCAGCTCCAGTCGTCCCACCACCATATCCACAATAAAAATCCCCTTGGTCCAGGGGGAGAGATCGCCAAAACTGCCCATGGGGCCGATGGTCCCGTAGCCCGGGCCAATATTGCCGATGGTGGCAGCCGTACCGATGATCCCCACCACCGCGTCATGCTCGATCACGGTGACGATCAGCGAGGAAGTGGTCGCCAGGGCAATGTAAAATAACAAAAAACCCAAAATCTGGCGCTGAATGTCCCCAGGGACCGTGACCCGGTCAATCTTAATGGGCAACACCGCCTTGGGATGGACCACCTGAGCAATCTCCCGTTTGAGGTATTTCAGGCCAAAAAGTACCCGGACCACCTTGACCCCACCACCGGCTGAACCGGCACAGCCCCCCACCAGCATCATGGTAAAGAGAATGGTCTGAGCGGGAATGGCCCAGAGCCCGAAATCTTCCGAGGCAAAACCGGTGGTGGTGATGATGGAGGCAATCTGAAAAAAGCTCTCCCGCAATCCTGTCTGCCAGTCATCGCCCTCAACCAGCATCAGTGAAGAACAGAGCAGCAGCGACATCACCACCACAATCATCAGGTAAAAGCGAAACTCCTCATTGTTAATCAGCGAACGGAACTTGGCCTGAAAAAAGACCCGATACTGCAGAGCAAAGTTGCCGCCGGCAAGAAACATGAAGAGGGTGATGGTCCAGGTGATACTGGTGCTGTTATAGCCCTGAATCGACTGAGCATTGGGAGAAAAGCCACCGGCAGCCATGGTGGAAAAGGAGTTACAGACCGCGTCAAAGACCGGCATGCCCTGAAACGAGAGCACCACCATTTCAATCAGGGTCAACAGGATGTAAATCATCCACAGCGCCTTGGCCGTGTGGGTGATGCGCGGAGTCACCTTCTCTTCGGTGGGCCCGGGGGCCTCGGCAAAAAACATCTGCCGTCCGGCCACGGCAAACTGAGGGAGGATAGCGACAAACAAGACGATGATCCCCATACCGCCCAGCCACTGACTGAGACTGCGCCAGAAGAAAAAGGTCTTGGGATAGGGAGCAAAGTCCTTGAGGATGGTGGCACCTGTGGTGGTAAAACCAGAGATTGACTCAAAATAGGCATCCAGCGGCCCCAACTGGTAAAAGAGGTAGGGGATGGCTCCAATGAAGCCTGTCACCAGCCAGGCCAGGGTCACGATGAGCATGCCCTCGGTGCGCTTGAGGTTGTCGAAGTCCCGGTAAAAGCCGCCGTACCACTGAAACAAGAGTCCTAGGACCACACTGGAACCACAGGCGACCACAAAGGGCAGGATCGATCCATACTCACCGGTAATCAGGGCCACGGATATGGGGGTGAGCATAATGGTACCAAGCGCTACCAGTATAATGCCGATAACATTGACAATCGCTGTTATCTTCATTTGGAAAAGGCCGCCTTGATAGCTTCGGCATCCTTGGCCATGGTAAAGATGATGAGCTGATCGCCCTGCATCAGGGCGGTCTCACCATGGGGAAAGATTACGTTGCGCCCGCGAATAACCAGCCCGATGATGGCGCGGGCCGGCAGCTTGAACTCACGGACCAGGGTTTCGGTAAAGCTCTCCGGCAGGGTCAGTCGGAGGACCTCCCCCTGCCCGCCTTCAACCAGGGCCAGGATATTGACCTCCTTGGCGTGCAAACGGTTGAGCAACTCTTTCAGTGCCGACTCACGAGGAGAGACAACCACATCGATACCGACCCGCTCAAACAGGGCCGAGTTACGGACATTGCCCACGCGGGTGATGATTCGCTCGCAACCAAGCTGTTTGGCCAGGAGTGAACAGAGCAGATTTTTTTCATCGTTGTTGGTGACGCAAACCGTAACATCACTCTCGCCGATACTCTCCCCTTCCAAGAGTTCCAGATCGGTCCCGTCGCCTTCTAAGATGAGGCTTTTTTTCAGATTATCTGCAAGATAGACACAGCGGGCGTTGTCGTGCTCGATCAGTTTGACTCGTATACCCGCCTGCTCCAACTTTTGCGCCAGCATAAAGCCAACAGATCCACCACCAATGACGGAGGCGGTTTTAATCTTATTGACGTTTTGTGAAAACTGGGCAGCGAGAATATCCAGTGCCGGGCCGGTGCCCATGAAGATGACCTTGTCATCGGCCTGAATAGTGGTAGCACCGTTGGGGATAAAGAGGTTGTGGTTCCGGGTGATGCCGACAATGAGCACATTCTGGGGAAAAGAACAATCCATGATGCGGCGGGCGCAGATATTGGAATGTTCCTTGATCCGGTACTCAAACATCTTGGCCTTCCCCCGGACAAAATACTCCACGTCGATGGCATCGGGCACCGAGATGATGCGAAAGATGTCCTGGGTCAGAAGCTGCTCCGGCCAGATGATGGTGTCGATATCGTACTTGGTCTGATAACGGTTCTGGGAAAGCGAGTTGAGGTTACGGTACAACTCCATCCGCCGCACAAAACAGATGGTTTCCACCTCGATGATTTTTTTGGCCGTCCAGCAGGCAACGATATTGGCCTCATCGATCAGGGAACAGGCGATGAACAAATCGGCCTTAGCCGTATTGGCCCGTTCCAGCACCTGAACATCGGCACCGTTTCCTGCGACAAAACTTATATCCAGGTTATTAAATTTATCGGGCAGACGATCAACATCGTCAACAATGGTTATATTATGTTTCCGGTACAGCTGTGAGGCCACGATATAACCGGTCTCGGTGGCACCGTAGATAAGAACATTCATAGATGATACTCGCTGGGGGATGGTAGAAGCTCAGCGTCCCCGAGCGCCGTCTTGAAAAAGCGGGCTCAGGGGCAAGGATAGGCTGAAAGAAATGCTCCACGTCCCATTCAGTTTGACTGCCCCCATGTTCCCACCAGGACGACCTCAGAGGCGGGGTGAAGAAGCAGCATGATATTTTTTGGGACGAGACAAGATGCGTCTCTGTTGCAAGGTACTTGAAAAGGTCTATATTGTACAGGCTTAGCCCTGATTTCTCATCAGTTCAGGCGGCGTGAGGTTCAAAGCTTGCGGCAAGTAAGCAGTGGCAGTGACCTGCGTACGGTTTCCTATACCGCATTAATGAAAACTGTATGTCATTGACCGCAGACGTACGATTCGAGACAAGAAGCAGAAAAAACAGAACAAAACTCTCCGCAAACCCAAATTAAAGCCGAATCCGCCCTTGGGGATCGGGCGGAAATTTGCTATACAGAATGCTATGGAATCTTTCACTAAAAAAGAGGCCGCAGTGGCCACCATCATCTCCTACGCCCCGGAACCCGAGGTCTTGGTGCTGAAACGAAAAGCGAACCCCCGTGATCCCTGGTCCGGTCACTATTCTTTCCCAGGCGGCCGCCGGGACGATGGCGATCCTTCCCTGCTCGCGACCTGTATCCGTGAGACCTACGAGGAATGCGGCATTAAACTTTCCACCGACAACCTCATCAAACAGTACCCCATCCGCACGGCGGGCAACCACCTCAACCAACCGGTTCCGGTGACCACCTATCTTTTTGAACTCCCCGAAGTGCCGCCGATCCAACTGCAACGCTCCGAGATAAGCTGCCATGAATGGCTGGAGTTGGACTACGTATCCGATAGCGCCAATATTATCAAGCGCCCGATGAGTCCCCGTTGCCCTGATGTGCTTTTTCCCTGTATACCGGCAACCGAAGGCTATATCTGGGGATTCACCTACGAGACGTTGATGATGGTGATCGCGGACCGATACTCGCATATTTCCTGAAAAATTTCTCTATTTCCTTCCTCTCTTTGCCCATGAAAGAGCGCTTGACTTTTTAGCCGTTGATTTGTATCAATATCGGTGCGTCTGAATGGGAATTCATTCATTTTGGGTAAAGCGTCCGAGAACATTGACTTTTTCCTCCGCTTTGTGGATTAGTGTCAACAACGGCACTTCTTCTTTCGGTACCACCCCCCTGTGGCCGGCCCAACGTTCCTGTTCAGTTTCCTATTCCGATTTTGCTTCACATGAGTACCGAGTTCGTTTCTTGATCCAAAGCCCCCCAGGGGATTTGCATGACAACTGATGGTAGTAACCAATTTTTGGTCTACTAATTTGCAGTAGGTTCAACAACAAGGAGAAACAAATGAAAGCACCAGTACGTGTAGCAGTAACCGGAGCTGCCGGTCAGATCAGCTATTCCCTCATCTTCCGCATTGCCAGCGGCAGCATGCTCGGTCCTGATCAGCCTGTTATTCTGCAGCTTCTTGAGATCCCCCCGGCAATGGGTGCCCTGCAGGGCGTTCTGATGGAACTCAACGACTGCGCCTTCCCGCTGGTTGCAGACGTTATCGCCACCGATGATCCCAACGTTGCTTTCAAAGATGCTGAATTTGCCCTGCTGGTAGGTTCTCGTCCTCGTGGTCCGGGAATGGAGCGTTCTGACCTGTTGGATGCCAACGGCGCAATCTTCACCGTTCAGGGTAAAGCACTCAGTGACAACGCCAACCCCAACTGCCGCGTTCTGGTTGTTGGTAACCCGGCAAACACCAATGCCCTGATCTGCATGAAAAATGCTCCCAAACTCAATCCGCGCAACGTAACCGCTATGATGCGTCTGGATCACAACCGCGCCATGTCTCAGATTGCTGAGAAAACCGGCACTCATTCCACCCAGGTTGAGAAAGTTGTTGTTTGGGGTAACCACTCCGCTACCCAGTATCCGGACATCAGCTACGCCACCGTTGACGGTAAAGCCGTTAAAGAGATGGTAGACGATGCCTGGAACAAAGACTACTTCATCCCCACCGTTCAGCAGCGTGGTGCCGCCATCATTAAAGCTCGTGGCGCTTCCTCTGCCGCTTCTGCTGCTTCTGCTGCCGTTGATCATATGCGCAGCTGGGCTCTGGGCAGCGAGGGCAAATGGGTCAGCATGGGTATCTACAGTGCAGGCAACCCCTACGGTGTAGACGAAGACCTGATGTTTGCTTTCCCGATCGTCTGCGAAGGCGGCGACTACAAAATCGTTGAAGGTCTTGAGATCTCTGCGTTCAGCCGCGAGATGATCATGAAAACAGAGGCCGAGCTCAAAGGCGAGCGTGATGCTGTTGCTAAACACATCAAGTAAGACCTGAGTTCACCGAAAGGTAGTAAGAGAAAAGGGTGCTCCTCCAGAGCACCCTTTTTTTATGAAAAATAACTTCCATCGCCAACATTAACAGCTTCAATTTCTTGACAAAGTCAGACAAAAACAGCTACCCTCATTTACATGTTTATCATGAGTTCACGACAGCAAAAACAGCAGTCACCTGGAATTTGAGTACTCTCTTACAGGAGTTTCGCCGTGAGCACTATCACAAGCAGTGATATACAGGCCCTGATAGATACAGGCCATATTACCGAAGCAGGAACTCTCCTCACCATGCATGGTGACGAATTATCCCCCCACACTCGTGAGGATCTGGAGACTCGGCACCAACAACAGTGGAACAAGGCCGATGCGCTCATCGCTCAGGGCGAGGAGCATGAATTCCAGGGAAAAAACCGGGAAGCACAGGAGTGCTATCAACAGGCAGCAAAGATCGCAGTTGATTTTCCGGGATTACAGGAACGAAGAAAACGTATCACCGAAACCCTGGCGCTGACCGATGCGGTCCGCCTTCGTTCAAAACGGATTCGAACCCAGGTTGGAGAGAGCAAAGGTGGGCAGGGATCAGGAAAATCTGGGACTTCTCTTTTGCTGGGAGCACTTTTCCTTGCACTGAGTGGAGGTGGCTGGTGGTACATGTACCAGCAAAACACTCAGCCTGACACTGCAGTTCTCCAGTCCCCCGCTTCACTGAGCAAAGAAAAACTTTCAGTTACGCAGCCTGCCCCCACCCCGCCACCTCCACCACAACAACTCCAGGAGCAAAGGCTCGCTCCTCGCGTATCAGCACAAATTCCAGTGGCAGAACTGGGCGCCCAAATCCTGGCGGCAACAACCGATACAGTTGAAAAGTCTGAGGCCGATGCCCAGGAATTGGTGCAGAGCCTGACTGATTCCCCGCTCACCGAGCACAGAGCGGTTACTGATCAGCAGAATGTCCCAGAGGAGGCCTCTCCAGATGTTATGCCGGCAGCAAGTACTCCTGAGCGTCAGGATCTTTTGCCGGAGCCTTCTCTGCAACGGCTAGCAGAAAATCAACAAACCGAGCAGGTCTCCACGATCGCTCAAAACACCCCAAAATCATCTCCAGAACCAGTTGCGCCCAAAGCCACTGTACTTCCCCCTGCAAAGCCAGTGACTTCGACAGCTCTGCCTCCAAAACAAAAGTATACCGTCATGCCTGGAGATTCGCTGAGTAAAATTGCCAAACGTCTTCTTTGCAACGAGGATGCCTGGCTGGAGCTCTATGCGCGCAACAAAAAATTGATTGATAATCCCGACATTCTTCTCATTGGCACTCAACTCGATCTTCACGGCCTAATAAATCGCTGTCCTGGTAACCGAACGCCTTAAACAAGCAGGCTATCAAGGAAGGGAGCGGAAGAGGCAAACTCCAATCGTTCCCCACTTTTGGGGTGATCGAAGCAGAGCCTGGCCGCATGCAGGCACAGTTGCCCCCCCTCTTTCCCTGTACCGTACAGTCGATCTCCTGCAATAGGTGCCCCCAGCCCGAGAGGATGGGCGGCATGCAGGCGGAGCTGGTGGGTACGCCCGGTCAGTGGGGTAAACTCAATCAAACTCTGCCCTTCTACGGTGGCGAGTTTGCGCCAACGGGTCTGCCCCTCCTTTCCCAAGACCGGATCATATACCTGATGCGGCCGATTATCGGGATCAAGACGAAAACGAAGAATAATCTCCCCGGATTCCTCTGCCACTGAACCATCGAGCAGGGCTAGATATGTTTTTTCAACTGTTCGCTGGGAAAACTGGTTGGAGAGATGGCGATGGGCCAGGGTGGTTAGCCCCAGGACCATTAAACCGGAGGTATCCATATCCAAACGATGGGCAGCCGGTTGCTCAATGCAGTCGGGAAAGCAGAGGCGTACACGCGATGTGATGCAGTCCTGTTTATCAGGTCCGCGACCGGGAACAGCCAATACGCCCCCCGGTTTATTGACCACCACAATATCAGCATCCTGATAGACTATTTCCAGTTCACACATTCCCTCCTCCGCACAGCTGAAATCCAAGTATGGGTTGGCACTTGCCCGCACAGGCCGCGTAGAACTGCCCATGACGTTTCGTCTGGGAATTATTTGTAGCCCCCCAATAAAACTCAACCAAACCTTCGGGACGCAAACCATGGCAAGCAGCGTGATGCAGCAGTTTAGGCGCGCAGCAATCACCCGTCCCAGCCGGTGGCATTCCCTTTCCTTGAAAAACCTGCGTGAGCAGAGCAGATTCACCACGAAAATTCCGAAGAGTATACAACCCATGGATGGCGCGCATCAGTTCCTGGGAAAGCTGACGCCGCATGCGTTTCAACTCCCGGTACTCGGCTGTTTCTCTCCCGCAGTGCTGCATTTTTTTCCCCAAAGCCTTAATCTCCCTATCTGGCTCTGCAACAAGGGCATTAAATTGTTTCACGTCAAAGATCGGCCCCACCCAGCCCGGGACCAGCCAGAGCCCATTGAGCTGGCCTGAAAAAGCTCGCAGGACCACCCGTTTTCCATTGCTCTCTCTGCAAGAGAGCAGGCCACACATCTTGCCACCACCGGTCGCAAAAAGTGACGTAGTTGCGTAGCGGGGCTCCTCACCACAAGGTGCTTCGAGCCCATCAATGCGTTCAAATTGTTGGAGATGCATCATCAAGGCCCGACAATCAGCCAACACCGGCCCAGCAGGGATGCTATGGCTGCGACCACAGGCAGCACACCAGCCTCCACTGAAGAGTTCTTCTGCTTTTGGCCCCTTCCCTCCTTTCCCAAGCATCACATCTTACCTGCGAAACAACCAGAAAACGATCGTCATCGGCCATCATCTCCCCTTCGGGGACAATATTTTCTCCTGACTCATAAGCACACCGGCAAAGACAAGCAGACTGGCCAGCCATTGCCAAAGGGTTAGTCGTTCGTCTAAAATAAGAAATCCAAGGAGAATAGAAAACACCGGTATCAGATTGACAAAGGCCGAGGCCTGACTGGCTGGAATACTGCTCACACCATAATTATAGAGCCCATAGGCACCTAAGCTCACAACCAGCCCCAGGTAAAAAATGATCCCGATACCGCTCAGACTGATGCCAGAGGCCTGTACTGAGGGTAAAAAAAGAATGGGCATAAAAAAGACGGCACCCGTAAGAGCCTGGATACCTGTAAGAAAAAACGGATGGAAATCTTTACTTAACCGTTTCATTAGAATAGTATATCCCGTCGCGCAAACCATGGCCATGAACTCGAGAAAATTCCCCAAAGCTGGTTGTGGGGCCTGTTGCGTCTCCTCACCACTCAGACTGAGCCAGAGTGCGCCGATGGCAGCAACCACAAATCCGCCAATGGTTCGAGCGGTGATACGTTCGCCTAAAAAAAAGCCTGCGGAGAGCGCCACCATCAAAGGGAGCATGGTGGTAATCATTGCGGCCTGCGATGCACTGGTACGAATCAGTGCTGCTGTTTCAAAAAGAAAATAGCAGCAAGGCTCACACAAACACATGACAAGTACAGGCAGAATGAGTTTTCTCGGGACAGGCCCTCCGGCCAACGACCTCACAAAGGGAAGAAAAAAGAGTGATGCGACCACCATTCTCCCTAAAATAACCACTAGGGGGTGCATTTCCTGAAAACTGTATTTCAAGGCCACAAATGAACTTCCCCACAGTGCCATGGCCAGCAGTAAGGCAGCTATTGGCACCACTCTCTGCAGACCTTCGGACATCACGAATTCAGCTTTAGACACTATGCACACCCCTTTTTTTTATTGTCGAACCATTTGGCGTACTGTTTTTTTCCTTCAGCTCACCTCCATCCTTGTTTTGGGGATTGTGGTGAGCGCAGCCCAGGCTGCGTCCTCGCAGGCGGGTTCTGTCAGCGTACAGCAAACCGTGGGGCTATACCAAAAAATCCCCGGCCTGACTAGCCAGCAAAAGGCTTTGGGGGCAACCGCCATCGCAACATTAAACTACAATGCCCAGCGTATTCTTCGCAAAATCTGCACTGTCAAGGGGGTTGACTTTGACCATGCCAGCCTGGTGATAGAGCGATTACGCAACGAAAACTTCAACTTTGAACAGGTGCTGACCTTTGAGGCTCTGACAAAGCTTGACGGGATGGATATAGAGCTGGCTCTGACATCGCTTGCTACTGTCAAGCAACTGGGGTTTGACGCTGGGCGCACCTTCAGAGCCCTTCTCGGCGTTCAAGGAATTACTCTCAAACAGGCCCTGGCGCTTATCCCCACCCTTAACAGTATGCCCACAGACCATGTTCGTACTGCGCAGACTCTCTTTCAAATTAGTGATCTGCGGATATACCAAGCCCTGGATGCACTCCCGCTCATTGTCCGCTTACGAGGGAACCAGGCCAAGGCAGCTCAAGCCTTTGGCGGCAGTGAAAATATAAGCACCGAAATCATGGTTGATGGACTCAGCCTCATTGCCCGACTCTATCAAAACGATGCTTGGAACGCCCGATTTCTCTTTGCACGCAAAGGCATCACTGCCCAGGAGTGCTGGGACTGGCTGGTGGGCTACTTTGCTCTCCCCGCCCATATCCAGGAAGTCCAGTACGAGAACTTTTCTCCTCAGAAGAAAACCATGCTCCTCCAGGCAATGTATGATGGGGGCAGAGAGATTCTGTGGAAAATTAACAACCTTCATGCCATCACCAACCAAAACGGCTATGAGATCTCCGAGGCCAGTTTAAGCAGCTGGTCCATGCAGCAACTGGAAAATAAATATCAAGAACTGCAGCCTGCTGTACGTGCACGCTTTGGTGCCTTGAATCGCGATAGCCGGGCGGCTGCCATTGCCCAACTTAAACGGGCCACCACTGCCGCCCGAGTGCAGACCGCCCGTGATCTGACCGTGGCCAACAGTTATGCGATCATGGCGCAAGGCAGTGAACTCTATGATTCCTCCTTTCGCGATATCATGGTGCCGGAGTTACTCACTCGCATTCAAAGCCGCTATCAGGGAGACCTGCTTAATTTCCTGCGTATCATTGACCCCGAGAATCTCCTGGTTGCCGATTTTATTGCAAGCTGTGCCCAGAAAGGAAAACTCACTGATTTTTTCCCTGAAGATTCCTACAAACAACAAGAGATCCTCTCCCTGATCACTGACTCTGCACTGAAGAATGAAGACTCCATTCTTCTTTTTTCCGCCACCTTTACCCATCTGCTTAAGATACTCTCTCCTGATGCCCGGACGTATCTCATAACCCTCATGAGCCAGCAGAGTGAAGAGGAAGCAGGAGCAAACGCCAGACTGATTAACGTCATCTTGCAGTATTATTTGCAAACCTCACCTGAATTGCTGGGGAGCAAAGAACGAATCCTCATAAGCCGTATGATCGTACAGCACGGAGCGGTTGACATGGAGCGCTATCAGTCAACCCCATTTGCCCAATGGAAAGAGGATGGTCGACTGGCTTCGGTCTCCATGTACCACCCCGATGATGATGGCCGCCAATCCTTTGTCTCCAATGCTCGGATGTTGATGACAAACGGTTATACCATCAGTCTTTCAGAAGCATACTCCAGTCCTTTAATGACAAACAGGTTGCGCGCTGAGATCAGGGCCTCCCTGAAGGCGGGACTTCCCGCATTATTTCAGGCGATGCTCAATAAACACTTCTCCATAGCTTTAACTAAAGAAATAAATGGGTTACGAATCGTCCACACCCAGTTTGTCTACTCCGACAAGGAAAATCAAATGGAGATGCTCGCCCGCTTTATCCACTCTGGCGATGAGATGTTGGCCCAGCGAGGACACAGCTACTGGCGCTCGGAACAGATCACCGACCCCATGAAAGAGCTGATTGCACAAGGTACGATCACGACAAGTGAGCTGAAAAATAAACAACGCTTTCTCAGCCTGGGCTCCTGTGGAGGAGTTAAGGTGTACACAAGCCTTACCCGATTATTTGTCTCATCGGTGGACCTCCTGGCCACCATTGGTACAGGGCTGGCGATGATCAACGATCCCTACAACAAGATGCTCTTTGAAATTGTGGCCAAAAATGATGATACCATCACCTGGAAAGATGTGGCCCGCCAGTCATCCTCTATCTTTCAGGGAGAGCGGGGACAGGATTATCTCCTTCCGGGCTCATTGACCGCAATGCTCCACAAGATGCTCAATGAACAGCAAGAAAATGCGGAAAAAACAGAAGAGAAAAACTTTTTTCAACGATTTAGCTGGTAACCTTTTTTATGCCACTGTATAGCCGAGAAAAAGCCAACGAACTGTTGGCGACTGCAGCAACCAGCCCCACCCAAGTCTACCTGCTCTTTGGTGAGCGCTACCTCTGCCGCAATGCCTCGGACCAGCTCGAAAAAGTGTTGCTTCAAAATGGGGGAACGCTGCACGCTATTGATGGAGATCGGGAGGACAGTAACACCACCCTGGCAAAACTTCGAGGCTTCAGCCTTCTCCCTGGTCGGCAGGTGTACCGGGTGATGGACACTCGACTCTTTCATTCGAAACAGGTGGCAAAAAGCATCTGGGATCGAGCCCAGAAAGCACAGAGCGCTGGCAAGCAGGAACAGGCTGCCCGTGCCCTGCGCGCCTTTGTTGAAAGCGGTGGTCTTCCCCCCAGCGAATACGAAGAGCTCCCAGCCATGGCTGATGGTGAATGGCAGCAGTTATTTGGTTTTGCCAAACCCGCTGGTGATCTCAACTGGATTACTCCACTTTTGGCCTCTGACCAATCGCAGGCTCAAACCAAAGCTGCTGCAGATCCGGCCGAGGCGCTTATGACAGTGCTTAAATCCGGACTCCCCCAATCCAACATCCTCATCCTTATCACCGAGGATGTGGATAAGCGCAAAAAACTCTTCAAACAACTCAAAGAATCCCAATCCATCCTCGACATGAGTGTGGAAACCGGGGCCAGCTCCAAAGCACAAAAGGCGCAGAAATCTGTTCTGCAGGATCTGGTGCAGCAAACACTTGCCAAGGAGGGCAAAACACTTGCCACAGGACTCACAGATCTGCTTTTTGAACGGGTTGGATTCCATCCAGTGGCAGTGGTCATGGAGCTGGAAAAGGTCATGGCCTATGTCGGCGAACGGCGCCAAATTACCCGTGAAGATCTGGATTTGCTGGTGGGCCGCACCAGGCAAGAAGCACTGTTCGAACTCACGGGTGCCATCTCAGCCGGCAACTTGGTCGAGGCACTGAAAATTGGCCAACGGCTCCAGGAAAACGGTATCCATCCCCTGGCTGTGGTGGCAACCCTGCGCAATTATACTCGCAACCTGCTGCTGCTTCGTTCTTTACTGGAGCAACCTGAAATGGGATTTCAGAGCACTATGTCAGCCCAGGCTTTTCAAAACACCTGCCTGCCGAGGCTCAAGGAACGGGAACAGTGGAAAAAAGAGCTGAGTGGGCATCCCTTTGCCCTCTACATGCAGTGCAAGACTGCCTCCACCATGAGTCTGGCGCTTCTGGGACGTTGGCTGCGGTTATTGCTGAAAGCCGAGCTTCGTTTGAAAGGTTCGTCTGTACTCCCCGAGACTCTTTTACAGCATCTCCTCCTTTCGATGATGAGCCGTGCTCGCCCAAAAGATTAACTGAGGTTTTTTGACTAACCTTGCAAAATCAACGACGGGTATTACAATACTGATATAGAAAAATGATTGGAGTCGAACAAAAGCATCCAACCGGTTCGATTTATACAATAATTCATAGCGCTTCTTTCGGAAGTTATGTACCTGTTGATACATGGGAAAAGCAGTTACCTTAGAGAGCTGCCACCATGTGATAGATTATTCACAACAATGCGCACAGTAACCAACTCGTTGTTCTTAGGTCTCTTGCCCAGAACAACCAACTTTGATTCCTTGAACAAAGTGTAATCCCATCGAGTAGAGGCATGGCAAAAGAAGATTCAATTGTTCAGGAAAAGCTTGAAACCAGCGACCGGGAGGCCGTACAGGAACCACCGCTGTACAAGGTTCTGCTGCATAACGACGATTACACGACCATGGATTTTGTGGTCATGATTTTGCAGACGGTCTTTCAAAAAAACACCGAAGAGGCCACACAAATCATGCTCAATGTGCACCATCAGGGCATTGGCATTGCGGGGGTCTACACCCGGGAAATTGCAGAAACCAAGGTAGAGACGGTTCATCAGATGGCTAAACAGCATCAATTTCCCCTTCGCTGTTCCTTGGAAAAGGAGAATTGAGAGAAGCAGTACAGCCTGACGGGTACCCCAGGTATTCGTGGATCCAAGGGGAGGATAACTCCCCGACGAGGAAATACATATGTTGAGTAAAGAACTGGAACTTGCCCTGATTAAAGCGATCAAAGAAGCAAAAAGCCATCGTCATGAATATGTGACGGTCGAGCACATGCTCTATGGTTTATTGCATGACGATCTTGCCCGGCATATTATCGATAAATGCGGTGGCAACAACCAGAATATTAAAGAACGGCTTGAGCGCTTTTTTGAGTCTGGCATGCCGATCATGAAAGAACTCGACGGTGAGCCTGCCCAGACGGTTGCCTTTAACCGTGTTCTCCAGCGTGCGGTCAGCCATGTCCAAAGCTGTGGCAAAAAACAGGTTGATACCGGGGATGTTCTGGTTTCCATTTTCACCGAACCCGACTCACATGCGGTCTACTTCCTGGGCAGTGAAGGTGTGGGCCGTATGGAGGTTGTCGAATATATCTCCCATGGCCTGCCTGAGTACCTGCAGAAAGAGCCCTATCAACAGCCCCCCCCCGGACCGGGTGGTGGACAGGCACAGCCCTCCAAAAAACGACAGGATCGTTCTGCTGATGCCCTTGATGAATTTACGGTAAACTTTGCACGCCGTGCGGAAGAAGGAACCATCGACCCGCTCATCGGCCGCGACTTTGAAATCAGCCGCATGATGCAGGTGCTCTGTCGCCGCAAGAAAAACAATCCGCTTCTGGTGGGCGAACCGGGCGTGGGTAAAACCGCCATGGCAGAAGGCCTGGCCCTGCGCATACATGAAGACGGCCTGGCCCGCAAGGAAGAAAAACCGGATCCCAAAAAACTGGTCCCTGACCTCCTGGAAGGAACCGAAATCTACATGCTTGATTTGGGCACTCTGGTGGCCGGAACCAAGTACCGTGGTGATTTTGAGAAACGGCTCAAGGAAGTGGTTGCAGCCATTGAGGGCAAAGAAAAGGCGATTCTGTTCATCGATGAGATGCACACCATCATCGGTGCAGGCGCCACCAGCGGCGGCTCCATGGATGCATCCAACCTGCTCAAACCGGCTCTGCAATCCGGTACGATCCGTTGTATTGGCTCCACCACCTATGAGGAGTTTAAGAATCATATCGAGAAGGATCGGGCGCTTTCACGCCGCTTCCAGAAAATCGATATCGAGGAACCTTCGGTCAAGGATACCTGCCGTATCCTGCGTGGCCTACAGCCTCGGTACGAGGAGCATCATCACATCCGCTACAGCAAGACCGCCATTGACGCGACCGCTGAGTTGGCCCATCGCTATATCAACGACCGGTTTCTGCCGGACAAGGCGATCGATGTCATGGATGAGGTGGGGGCATTCTTCCGCCTCAACGGCAAAACTGGCCGTACCATCGGGGTACGAGATATTGAACAGGTAGTCTCCAAGATTGCGAGAGTGCCTGTAAACAGTAAGTCAGGCAGTGATCTCAATGATTTGCTCCAACTCGATGACAACCTGAAATCGGTGATCTTCGGCCAGGACAAGGCCATTGAGGCCCTGGTCAAGGCCGTGAAACGTTCCCGGGCAGGCCTGGGCAATCCCCAGTCCCCTACAGGCTCGTTTCTTTTCGCCGGCCCCACAGGTGTGGGCAAGACCGAGGTCGCCCGTCAGCTGGCCGCCTCGCTCTCGGTCAACTTCGAGCGGTTTGACATGTCTGAGTACATGGAAAAACATGCGGTGGCACGACTCATTGGTGCCCCCCCCGGCTATGTTGGCTTTGACCAGGGTGGCCTGCTCACTGATGCAATCCGTAAGCACCCGTACACGGTGCTGCTGTTAGATGAAATTGAAAAGGCGCACCCGGATGTCTTCTCTATCCTGCTCCAGGTTATGGATCACTCGACCCTGACCGATAATGCAGGACGTCGTGCAGACTTCCGCAACGTCATCCTGATTATGACCACCAATGCTGGGGCCCGTGAAATGAGCGAGCGCACCATTGGTTTTCTCGGTGACAGCTCCGGCAAGGAACAAAAGGCTATTAAGAACATGTTCTCGCCCGAGTTTCGTAACCGTTTGGATGCGACCATTACCTTTGGTCCGCTGAGCCCAGAGACTGTGGAAAAAGTGGTCGAGAAGATGGTTGGTGAGCTGCAGCTGCAACTGGCCAGCAAGAAGGTGGAGATCAGCCTCAGCCCTGCTGCCCGGGCCTGGCTCGCCAAGGAAGGGTACGAGCCCGCCTTTGGTGCCCGACCGTTACGCCGCTTGATCATGCGGGAGATCGGTGATGTTCTCACCGAGGAAATCCTCTTTGGTCAACTGGTCAAAGGTGGGGTCGCCAAGATTGGCCGCAAGAACGGCAAGACCACCTTTAGCTATAAATAAACGTTTGCCCCCGCTGATCCGGGCGCAACAAGCATCAGCCTATAGAGAAAACGCCGAACTGCTCTGGTTCGGCGTTTTTTTATTTCCTGCCCCAAAAGTTCAATTTTTTTTACTTTCCCTTCCCCCTGGCATTGACATTCAAAAAAAGACAAGATACTGTGACTTTATGTTCAGTTGTGTGATTGATTGTTCATTGGAACGTATAAATTTTTCCACAATCGGTGATAATCCCGGTGCAAGACAACGGGAGCGGCACTCAACAAGAGGAGGAGAGGGATGATTAAACAATTTTCCATGTTGGCTTTAGCAGGCATGATGGTCCTGCCCACCATGGCCCTTGCCGGTGGCGGTGCAGGCAGCCCAGACCTTGAGCAAAAAATTGAAGAACTCTCCAGACAGCTTGAAGAGTTGAAGGCCCAAATGGCCGAGCAGAAAGAGGTGGTGGCCGACTACGGTGACAAGGTCGACGATATGGATGAGAGATCCGAGGCCTGGGATCTGGCTTCCCGCTTTCAGTTCAATGGTGATTTCCGTGCCCGTGGGGATTACTATGATGCTGATAACGTCTTCACCGATCAATCCAACGACACCATCATGACCAACCGGCTTCGCCTCAATATGCGGGTTAAAGCCACGGAAAACCTGGAATTCAAAGGGCGGCTGGCGATGTACAAGGCCTGGGGTATGCAATCGACGCCCGATGGTCGTGAAGACGGCTTCCCACTTTTTGATGGCAACACTTCAAGAAGTCCAAGCGACAGCGCCCTCTATGTTGACAGAGCCTACCTGAACTGGACAAGTATTGGAGGATTACCCATCTGGTTCTCGATTGGCCGTCGCCCCACCTCTGATGGCCCCCCCGCTCAACTGCGCATGGGGACCGATGAGCGTATGGCCACTCCGGTTGCCTATATGGACTATCCCTTTGATGGTATCTCTCTGGGTTACGCCTATGACTGGGGTATCGATGCTCTTGGAACCGGTCGTGTTCGTTTCTGCTATGGCCGTGGCTTTGAAAACGGGCTCCAGCCAGATTCTAACGCCCCCCTCGACGATACAGATTTTGCTGGCTTGAGCTGGGATGTTTTTAAGCAGGGGTCTCGCTTCATGAATATTCAGGCCTTTGGAGCGTTTAACGTCTTCAACTATCCCACCTTTACCGATCTTACGACCAATACGGCCTTCTTTAACAGATTTACTATGATGGGATATACTGGTAGAGAAAATGTCGGCAATATTTTCCATACCAGTGCAGTCTACATGGATAAAATTGAGAATCTGAATTATTTTATCGTTGGTGGATGGAGCAGAACGGATCCTGACAGTGGGGGTATGTTTAACGACCTTGCTACATTGACCAAAAATACAGGCAGCGAGAATGGTTATTCTGTTTATGCCGGTGTCCGCTACGATCTAGACAATCTTGGCCTGAAACTCGGTGCAGAATACAACTACGGTTCCCAGTACTGGATCGCCTTTACTCCTGGACATGACGATATGTACATGTCCAAATTGGCGACCCGTGGTAATGCGTATGAGTTGTACATGATTTATGACCTGCCCACTGGCGAGGCCATCTCTAAATACGCCAAGACCTTTATCCGGCTGGGGTGGCAGTACTATGACTATAACTACTCAGGCGGATTTGACTGGAACGTGAAACCTTATGACCTGGATAGCGACAGAGCCACATTACAAGCTCTAGGTATGAACCCGGTTAAAAGCGCGAACCAGATTTACCTAACCTTTGAGGCCTACTTCTAAGCCCATCCACTGCACAACAATCTCTTAGGGAAAGCCACTTGGCTTTCCCTTTTTTTTGGACAATCTTCTATGTGCCTCCAGCAAAACACCCCCTTCTATCAAAGCCCTCTTCTCCTCCTCCCCCATGGATGTTTCAACCGCCTTGGGGGTACCAGCCCCCAACCGTTCGAGTCACTCAATCTGAGCTTTGGTACAGGCGATGAGCCAAAGAATGTTCACAAGAATCGAAAGATTGCATTACAATCTCTGCAAATGGGGCAGCTCATTTCGGTACAGCAGGTCCACAACGATACCATCCTCCTGGCCACGAAAGAACACATCGGCCAGGAGCCTAAGGGCTATGATGCCATCATCTCCAATCTTCCAGGGGTTGCCCTGCTGATTCAACAGGCAGACTGCCAGGCGATACTGCTTTACTCGCAACGACACCTGGTCATCGCAGCGGTCCACTGCGGCTGGCGGGGGAGTGTTCAGGGGATTATCGGCAAGACAATTCGCACCATGCAGGAAGACTACGGCGTGGAACCGGAAACATTGACAGCCCTGATCAGCCCATCCCTTGGCCCCTGTTGTGCAGAATTCATTCACTATGCAAAGGAGTTACCCCAATGGATGCACGCCTATCAGGCGCAACCGTTCTATTTTGATTTCTGGGCAATCAGCAGAAAACAACTGGAAGAGGCAGGGGTTAAGGCCGACAATATCGATTGTGCTCGCATCTGCACCCGCTGCAATGAAGAGTATTTCTCGTACCGCCGGGCCGTACAGACCGGCAATGGTATTACGGGAAGAAATGGGTC
Source organism: uncultured Desulfobulbus sp. (assembly GCF_963664075.1). NCBI lineage: Bacteria > Pseudomonadati > Thermodesulfobacteriota > Desulfobulbia > Desulfobulbales > Desulfobulbaceae > Desulfobulbus > uncultured Desulfobulbus sp. The sequence continues at coordinate 106,628 of NZ_OY760916.1, read as the reverse complement.
TTTTATTGGCTTGCCCAACTGCATATAAGTAATCTCTGCATTTCAATCACATACGCAAAACCGAGTTTTTGAGGTGGTCACCTACGTCGAGGAAGAAATTTCTGAGGCTACTGCGCCCTCATCTTGAGATTTCTCACTGCGTTCGAAATGACAGAGCTAATGCCCCCCTCAAAGCAAGCATCAAGCCCGGAAGTTTTTTGTAGGGTGGGCAGAGCGTTGTTTTCTGCCCACCGGTCCGTGCCTTTTATACCAATTGCAAGCCTTGCAAACGGGCCGTTTCACGGTGGGCACAAACTGCCTGCCCACCCTACCCTGCTCCGAGGTTATGGCCGGAGGTTCGAGGACAAAGGCAAACTGAGTAAAACTGGAAAAATACAACCAGTTTCGATGTAACCAAACACCTCCTCACCCCATTCTGGGACGACTGATGCCGTCGGCGCTGAGCCGTTCGGTGAGCTTTGATCCCGGAGCAAGAGGCTAACTGTTTGAGCGCAGCGAGTTTTAGCCTCGCCGGGATCAAAGCTTATCGAACGGGGTCGTCTCAGCGGCGTGGCTGCCCTTTCTTTGGGCAAGCAAAGAAAGGATGCCACTCTCCGGCGAGGAGACACAAACACGCAACCAGTACAACAGTTCCCCGCAAGCCTCAGGGCGCAAGAAGAAGTTCTTCTCCACCCCAAATCCCGATGCCGCGGGCATGGCCCGGCTCCTACAAGTTCCGAAGTTGTGGCTGGTGCGCGGTGGTTATAGTATCCACCGGTAATATCCCCTTCTATTTAAGAATCTGCCGAGAGCAAGAATGAGAGTGTCCCCATACCCGTGACAAAGAGCGCAACTCCATTGCAGTGCTCACCAAAAAACAACAAAAAGAGAAATCGATTCAACAAAACTCGAAATCGCAGATTAACGGTGCGTGGTCGGAAAAGGTAACCGGAGGAATCTGAAAGTTGGTCACCCGCAACTCCGGGCTATGGAGAATGAAATCAAGCTCCCGCTTGGGCGCTCGACTGGGAAAGGATGGTTTGCGTTCAGGATTGGCACTGATAAGCCGGGTCGCCCCGAGAAAAAGCTCCAGTTCGCGCATGCCCCAAAGAGCGTTGAAATCACCGGCCAAAATCACCGGCCTATCCACCTCACGAATGAGCTTATAGAGACGCTCCAGCTGATACTGACGATTGCGGTAGGTCAGGGAGAGATGCACCAAAAAAATAGTCAACTGTTCGGTGCAAACCTGAATAACCAACCGTTTGACCCCTTCATCAAAGTAGTGAAAGCGGTGACTGACAATGGGCATACGGGTCAACACCGCATTGCCCTGGGTTTTTAAAAGTGGCAACCGCTTGACCATGGAGCTTGAGCCGTATTTGGTCTCGATCACATGGTAGAAGCCAAACTCTTTGGCAATGAGCTCCGCCTGGCACAACTGGCGCGTCCGAAACGAGCCCCCATCCACCTCGACCAGCCCCATGATATCAGGCTGGACCGTCGCTATAAAGTCCAGTATTCGCTCCAAGACAATGTGAGAATGGCGCAGATACCCGGCCCAGGGAAAGGGAAAATGAAACTGGTGCCCGTGTCCGGTGGCGTAACGAATATTATAAAGAAGAAATCGCAAGCTCTATCCCCTTCGGCCCTTTGCTCGTTTCTAGATGGACACTAGATCGTCAGTGACCGCTTCATTCTACGCCACTACTTATCGCTTTTACGCAACCCAAAGACGCCCTGCTCCTGAGAGCTGAAAGCGGGATTCACCCCACGCCGACCACGCGATCCGGACTCGCTGGAGCTTGTGGGCACCGAAATCACCTCAGTTGCCTCCTCAGGGGTGGGAGCAACGGCAAAAGAGGTAACTTCCAGGGGGGTGCCCCCTTGGGTTTCCAGATAAAAATCAAAGAATCGCGAGCAGTTATCATAGTAGCTCTTCTTTTTGAGCCACTTGGGATAACTCCCCTTTTTTCGCGCATGGTGCATGGTGGAGAGGTTGATCAACAGGGTGGTCATACCCTCTTTGGCCATGCGCTGGATATTAAAGGGTTCACCAAAATATCGATCCACATCCTCGCGGATCTTGCGAGAAAGCCGATGATAGCCCTGCCCCCGCACATTGGTTTCCGGTAGGTTGTAGCGACGACAGGCCCAGGGTAACAACAGGGTCGCCAGAAGGAAAAATTCAGGCACCTTAATGTTTTCCTCTTTGCGGCTTTTATCATGAAGGCGATCCAGCGCATGAAAGACCTGCAGCAATTCCTGCCAAACACGCTCGCCATCTTTGGAGTGGAGTAGTTGCTCATACAAGGGGAAAAGTATATCCCAAAGCGTTGACGACTTGCACATCTCAGCCCAGGCCTGGCTGGCCCCGGACTGCAGGTCTTTGAGCACCTCATCACGAATCCGAGAAGGTGGACAAAGTTTGAGTTTGTCCCGGTGCCGTTCCACCGCGGCCAGCGTATCTGCTTCAATGGTGAAACCGGTACGGGCAGAATGGCGAATCGCCCGCATCATCCGTACCGGATCCCGGGTAAAGCGTCGATCCGGATCCCCAACCACGCGAATAACCTGCTGATCCAGATCATTGACACCACCGGTATAGTCGATGATCGTTCGATTTTCGATCTCGTAAAACAGAGAGTTGATGGTCAGGTCACGGCGAAAGGCGTCTTCTTCCAGCGTTCCAAAGGTATTATTGGATGGCAGAACCGCGTCTTCACCTTTGAGATCAAACTCGCTACTGGAGCGCAGGGTAGAAACTTCTATAATCTTGTTACCCCGAAAAAAAACCTGCACCAGGCGGAAACGCCTGCCGATGGTGCGTGAATTGCGAAAAAGCTTTCGCAGCTGACCGGGTCGGGCATCGGTAGAAATATCAAAATCTTTGGGGGCACGTCCCAGGTAAAGATCGCGCACACCGCCGCCGACAAGATATCCCTTGAAGCCCGCATCACGCAAGCGATAGAGGACTTTCAAAGCCTCCCGGTCAAGCAGGCTTTCCCGAATGGGGTGTTCCGATTCGGGAATAATCCTGGCTTTGACCGGCTCTGCGGCCGGTGCTTCTGTTGCAGTTGTATTTGCTGTTTGGCTCATGGCGCCCATCAGGTTTGCGGGATCGGCTCCTTGTACACAGACTCCGCCGCCTGCACAAAACGATCAAAAATTTCCTGCACCGAAAGGATCTCATTCATCTTGAAGGTGTTGGCCCCGGAGAAAACCAGGCCATTTTCCACATCACCCACCAAGGCGTTACGCAGACGCTCACTAATACAGTACTTGTAGCTGCATTTTTTCAAGCACTTGTACTGACACTTGTCTGCTGAAATATCATCCCCGCGCAACATTTTTTCTACAAAGGGTGTTTTCACCGCTCTTCCTGGTAAGCCAACCGGTGAAGAAACCAAAACAATGTCTTCCTGTTTGGCATTGAGAAACGCCTGTTTGAACTCATCGGAGACCGAGCACTCTTTGCTCAGCACAAACCGGGAGGCAATCTGCACGCCGTCGGCACCGTATTTATCCATCATTTCGGCCATGTCATAGCCATCGGTAATACCACCGGCTGCAATCAGCGGAATCTTTTTAACCACCTTCCGAATCGAGGGAAAAAGTTCGCGCAGAGGGGTCTCTGTTCCCAGATGCCCACCCGCCTCGGTCGCCTCAACGATAACGGCAGCTGCGCCAAGCTTTTCCGCGAGTTTGGCCAAACCGGGTGAAGACACGATGGAAACGATCGGAATATTAAATTTCTTCCCGATCTTAAAAACATCACGGGAAAAGCCCGCGCCAGTAATAATCATATCTGCGCCCGCTTCAATGGACCCCATAACCAGGTCATAAAAGTCGCGCATGGCATACATGATATTCACCGCGATAATTCCTTTGGTGGCCTCTTTGGCCTTGCGGATATCCTCCTGCAGTTCGGGAACAGGAATTCCCGAGCCACCGATGGTACCGATGCCACCGCACTCGGCTACGGGGATGGCCAGCGCCGAGGTCGAAACCCGGACGGACATCCCTCCCTGGATGATAGGAATTTTAGCGATGAGGGATCCAATTTTCAGTTCTGGCAGTTTCATTCAAACCTCTTCATCTGTTGATATATAAAAATACTGCTTCTTTGTCTGTTTCTTCACAGCAAACGAAGAAAAACTCGCAATTTCAGCCCCTTTGCTCGACCATTCTCTCGACCGACGCAAAAAAGAATTCAAAAAAGCAGATACGTATCGGCATTCTACCACAATACAACCACATCGGCTTGACTTTTCACCCGTTTTACGAGTACATTTCTTAATTTTTCGTGATATTTGATTGGAGTTCGAGCAGCTCACGCAGAGCCGCCCGTCGAAAAACAGGAGTTTTCCTTGAAGATTCAAGCGATTAACGGTTTTAAAGATATTCTCCCGGAAACAGCAATCCGTTGGCGGCACATTGAAGAATGCGCCCGAAACACCTTTGAGCGCTTCGGAATGCGTGAAATCCGGCTGCCCATTCTGGAAAAAACAGAACTTTTTGTCCGCTCCATCGGTGAAGCCACCGATGTCGTGGAAAAAGAGATGTACACCTTTGCCGACAAGGGATTGACCATGCGCCCCGAGGCCACTGCCTCCATTATGCGCGCTTTCATCGAACATGGCCTGCACGTCCAGCGCCCGGTCCAGCGGCTCTTTACCATTGGCCCCATGTTCCGTCATGAGCGCCCGCAAAAAGGACGTTTACGGCAGTTTCATCAACTCGACGCTGAGATTATCGGTGCAGTCGAGCCCCAGATCGATGCGGAACTGATCGCCATGGGCCAGATGCTGTTAGACACCTTAGGCATTCACACCAGTCTGGAGATCAACTCTCTGGGGTGCCCGGTCTGTCGGCCTCCTTTTAAGGAACAGCTGGTGCACTACCTGGAACAGGTCAGTGACTCACTCTGCGATGACTGCCGTCGCCGGACCCACACCAACCCCCTGCGGGTCCTGGACTGCAAGCAAAAAGGTTGCAAAGCGGTGGTTGCCGACGCACCGTCGCTGCTTGAGTGCCTCTGCCCGAACTGCGACCAGCATTTCCAGGATGTACGTCAGGCCCTCGACAGCTTGGAGATCAACTATTCCATCAATCGTTTTATGGTACGCGGGCTTGATTACTACACCAGGACCACCTTTGAGTTTTTAACCTCCGACCTGGGGGCGCAGGCAGCAGTCGGAGCCGGTGGCCGCTACGATGGGTTGATCGAACAACTCGGTGGGCCGAAGCTTCCAGGCATTGGTTTTGCCATGGGGCTTGAGCGCATTGCCCTGCTCCTGGAACAGCAGGAGAACGTACCCCTGCCGGTGGAAGAGATGGACATCTTCATTGCCGCCCTGGGCCAGGGCTCATTGCCCGCCTGCACCAAGCTTACCCACGCCCTGCGTCTGCAGGGGATCAAGGCGGCAATCGATTACAGCGGCCGCAGCCTCAAAGCCCAGCTCAAACAGGCCAGCCGGATCAATGCCCGCTACACCCTGATTGTTGGCGATGATGAATTGGCCAATCAGGAGGGCATCCTGCGTAACATGGCTACCCAGGAACAGAATCCTTTTGATTTAAGCGGTTCAAGTAGAGAGCAAAGCCAGCGCTTACACCGTCTGCTCATAGAGTCTGCCTCACCTGCCTGAGCCATCGTTTCGTCCACCCCGGTGGGCAGATGCGCATAACCTAAAAAAGCGTTTTTTCCGGATCCTCTGCTTCGATCCGATATATTTTTGGAGACACACTATGGAATCAATGGGCGCGCTGCGGCGCACACACACTTGCAATGACCTGAATGCTGACTGCCTGGAGCAGGAAACCATTCTCATGGGCTGGGTCCTTCGCCGACGCGATCATGGCGGGGTAATTTTCATCGATCTGCGGGACCGCTGGGGTATCACCCAGGTTGTATTCAACCCCGAGATCAATCCCGAAGTACACGCCAAGGCTCATAAGCTCCGCAGCGAGTGGGTTATTGCCATTCGTGGCCGCGTCTGCAAACGCCCCGATGACATGGAAAATTCCAAACTGGCTACCGGTGCCATTGAGGTCTATGTAGACGAACTGCGCATCCTCAACACCAGTGAGACCCCTCCCTTCCCCCTTGATGAGGACGTGGAAATTTCCGACACCCTGCGCCTGCAGTACCGGTACATGGACCTACGTCGGCCAGAGGTAGCCAACAACCTGATCCTCCGTCACAAGGCGATCCAGACTGTTCGCAATTACCTCAACGACAACGAGTTCCTTGAGATTGAAACCCCGATGCTGACCCGGTCCACCCCGGAAGGTGCCCGTGATTATCTGGTTCCCAGCCGCGTCCATGCGGGCAAATTTTTTGCCCTGCCGCAGTCTCCGCAGCTCTTTAAACAGATCCTGATGATCTCCGGCATGGACCGCTACTACCAGATCGTCAAATGTTTCCGTGATGAGGATCTTCGCGCTGACCGTCAGCCCGAATTTACCCAGATCGATATGGAGCTGAGCTTTGTCAGCGAAGAGGAGATCATCTCCATCGTGGAAGGTATGATCTTCAACCTCTTCAAAGAGATTCGCGGATACGAGCCGCAATTGCCGATCCAGCGCATGCCCTACGACGAGGCCATTCGCCGTTTTGGTACCGACCGCCCTGACACCCGCTTCGGCCTGGAGCTGGTGGACCTGACCGAGCCTCTGCGTGACTGCGGCTTCAAGGTCTTTAATACCATCATCGAAAAAGGCGGCGTAGTTAAAGCAATCAACGCCAAGGGATGCGCCAACTTCTCCCGCAAAGACCTCGACGATCTCACTGACTACGCAGGACGTTTCGGCGCCCGGGGTATGGCCTGGATCAAAATCAAAGAGGACGAATGGCAATCCCCGATCACCAAATTTTTCAATGAGCAGGAAATCAACGCCATGGCCCAGGCCCTGGATGCTCAGCCTGGCGACCTGATCCTTTTCGGTGCAGATAACCCCAGCGTGGTTCATCAGGTACTGGCCGAGTTGCGCCTGGAGCTGTCGCGTCGCCTGGAGTTGGTTGACGAGAACTCCTTTAACTTCCTCTGGGTCACCGACTTTCCGTTGCTCGAATACGCTGAGGACCAGAAACGTTACACCGCGGTCCATCACCCATTCACTGCCCCTTTTGAAGAGCACATGGAACTGCTTGAATCCGATCCGGGTGCCGTCAAAAGCCGGGCCTACGATCTCGTGCTCAACGGCAACGAAATCGGCGGCGGCTCAATTCGTATCCACAGCCCCCTGATGCAGAAAACCGTCTTCAAGGCGCTTGGAATCGGAGACGAAGAAGCCCAGGAAAAATTCGGCTTCCTGCTCCGTGCCCTTGAGCTCGGCGCTCCGCCCCATGGCGGCATCGCCTTTGGTGTGGATCGGTTGATGATGCTTTTGACCGGGTCTTCTTCCATCCGCGACGTTATCGCCTTTCCTAAAACCCAGAAGGCAACCTGTCCGCTCACCGAGGCCCCCTCCTCCGTTGCCCGTAAGCAACTCACCGAGTTGCACCTCCGTCCGGACTGGAAAGAGAACAAGTAAGTTAGTTTTTTTGCTTCAAATAGAAACGCCGGAATCGATCATTCGATTCCGGCGTTTCTATTACCTGAATCAGGTATTACTCCAAGCAGAATTTCAACCTCGCTCCACCCATTCTCCATCTATGAATACCTCATGGGGCCCAAAATGACTCTTATAACTCATTCCCTGATGCCCATCGATCCAGTAGCCCAAATACAAGTATTTCATCATATGCTGCAGGCAGATTCGATTTAAGGCGAGAATATTAAGGGTTCCAGGGCTGCGCCAGCTCTCTTCGGGGTCAAAAAAGAAATAAACCGCATTAAGCCAGTCCGTTGAACCATCGACAATAGAAACACCAATAAGCCGCTCCCCAAGTTTGTAATGAATCTCAAAGCAGTGACTGATGCTGGTAATAAAAAAACCAGCATAATAGCTCTCCGCACTGGATTTCCCCTTGGGAAAACGAGTTGAAAGAAACCGTTGCAACAAGTTCAAATTGGCTTTGGACATGGTGAGTGGAGCGATTTCTATATCGACATCGCGGTTTTTTTTCCACACCCTGCGTTGATTTCGGTTAGGACGGAATCGTTCTGGGCGAAGTCGAATCGGCACACAGAGAGAACAGTTAGGACAGCGCATATTATACATACAGTTCCCATTGCGCCGATACCCCAGAGCCAGCAGTTGCCCCATGCTCCTGTCATCAACCTGAGCAAGCACTGCCTGATGATAGATCGCTCGATCCTGCTGATCATAGGGGCATTCGGCCACCGCATTGACAAAGTAGCGCTCCAGTCCCCCCAGCACGGGGAGGTAGTTCCCCTGTTGCCCGTGCTCCTTACTAATCATACAACACCCTGATCCAACATGGCATTGCCGACCTTGACGAAACCTGCAATATTAGCCCCGGCCAGATAATCACCAGAGTGCCCGTAATGGGCGGCTGCATCAACACAGGTCTGATGAATTTTTTCCATAATGGAACGCAGCTTGGTATCGACCTCATCGCGAGTCCAGCTCAAACGCATGGCGTCCTGCGCCATCTCCAAGCCGGAAACCGCCACGCCCCCTGCATTGGCCGCCTTTGCCGGACCAAAAAGCACATCATTTTCGGCCAAAAGACTGATGGCCTCTGGTACGCAGGGCATATTTGCCCCTTCACAGACCAGCTTGACCCCCACATCAACCAGATGCTGCGCATCCTTGGCGTTAATCTCGTTCTGGGTTGCGGCGGGAAAGGCACAGTCCGCCTCATGCTGCCAGAGGGGGTTATAATCAAGTTCAGGATCAACCGGGACGTACTCTGCCTTGGGATAACGTTCAATGTACTTTTCAATACGGCCCCGCTCGACATTTTTCAGCTCTTTAATGTATTTCAGCTTGGCCACATCGATCCCTTCTTCATCAAAAATATAGCCCGATGAATCAGACATCGTGAGAACTCTGCCCCCGAGCTGCAGCACCTTTTCTGCCGTAAACTGGGCAACATTGCCCGATCCGGAGATGAGACAATGCTTACACTCCATGGTCTGCCCAATCAGGGCAAGCATTTCCGAAGCAAAGTAGACCACGCCATAGCCTGTGGCCTCCGGCCGAATCAGGCTGCCGCCCCAGCTCACCCCTTTGCCGGTGAGCACACCGGTGAATTTATTTTGGAGTTTTTTGTACATCCCAAAGAGAAATCCGATCTCACGGCCACTGACACCGATATCACCGGCAGGAACATCTGTATCTTCACCGATATGACGAAAGAGCTCGGACATGAATGACTGGCAAAACCGCATCACTTCGGTGTCAGAACGATCTCTGGGGTCAAAATCAGCCCCACCTTTACCACCACCGAGGCTCAGGGTGGTCAAGGCATTTTTAAAAACCTGTTCAAAGGCGAGAAATTTGATCACCGAAAGGTTCACTGATGGGTGAAATCGCAACCCTCCCTTGTAGGGGCCGATGGCCGAGTTCATCTCGACACGATACCCGCGATTCACATGCACCCTTCCCCGATCGTCCATCCAGGGGACACGAAATATGATCATCCGCTCCGGCTCGACCAGACGCTCAAGTACTGCAAAATTACGATACTCCGGGTGTCGATCAAGCACTGGCTTCACAGTTTCCAAAAACTCTGTAACGGCCTGATGAAATTCCTTTTGTTCCGGGTCACGTTGGAGAACTGTGGCAAGAACTTGTTCCATGCGTCATCCTTCACGATGAGGGGTTGGAGAGAGAACCTGAATCCGTGACTGCTTATTCAACAATAATCCGCCTTCCGCAAAAAGGCGAATGCGGAAGCAATCATCTATCTTCACGGATTCAAGGGAGATATCCTTGTGACTGCGCCAAATCTATGGGTGTATTGATATTGTGCCAGGAATCGTGAAGATTTGAAGGGGGAGTTGGTGTTTTTACACCAGAAATTATCTGCAAGCGATTCATGCGACGATGCCCCTGCGCTGCCATAGCCTCAAGAACCAATGCTATATTACGATCATAGTACGCAAGCAGGGGCTCAACTCGACCTGTACCAGCAATATCCGGAAGTACGGCCAACACTTCAGCCCCCCGGCAGGAAAGCAACCAATCAATGGCCGCACAAGATATATCGGGCTGATCGCAGGCAACCACCAACCAAGACACCTGGGGATAGGCACGAAAAGCGGCCAAAATACCTGCAAGCGGTCCACCAATGCCTGGAGCATCCTCCACGCGCGGACAGGAGGCTAAAGAAGCAGGGACCTCGCCCGCACCAGCAATCACGACCTGTTCAAATCTGTGCTCTAACATCTTGACCGTGCGCTCAACCCAGGTCTGACCATCCTGAAGAATCAAGTGTTTGGGAGTTCCCATCCGACTTGATTTCCCGCCAATAAGCACACAACCCCAGACTGAAGGGACCTTCTCTTGCGTCATATTCATCAATAAAGCTGGGAATGACGGGGAAACAGCCCAACCTCAACTCCTCGAGCGAGCAGCTCTCGCACCGCGGCCCCACCTTCTTCGCCAAGATCCTTGGAAAACTCATTCACATACAGCCCGATATGACTGTTAACGACCTCTGGTGCCATCTCCTGGCTATGCGTCTGAATATACGGCAGACAGGCCTGGGAATTTTCGTCGGCCCAGAGAATACTCTCACGTATTGCCTGCTCGAGTGCAAAGCGCCGCCTCTCATCAATGCTGCGCCTGGCAACAATACAACCAAGAGGAATAGGCAAACCGGTGGTCGATTCCCACCACTGCCCCAAATCCTGGACACAGGTGAGCCCCAGAGCCTGATAGGTAAAACGGCTTTCATGGATAATCACCCCGCCATCTACCTCTCCCCGGAGGAGAGCTTCCATGATCTGATCAAAACGTAGCACACAAAGGTTTTCGCAGGCGGGATGGTACAGACGCAACAGCAGGGCAGCCGTGGTCAAACGGCCGGGGATGGCAATCTTCCACTGACTCAGCGGCTTGGCAGGTGCAGAGGGGCCGGTAATGAGCAAAGGCCCACAGCCCCTGCCCAGGGCTGCTCCTGAGGACAACAGGGCATACTCATCAAGTACATGCCCCAATGCATGAAAGGATAGCTTGGTAACATCCAACCGCTGGTCCAGAGCCCAACTATTCAGCGTTTCTACATCCTCAAGCATTGGTGACTGCAACTGAATCTGATCTGCACGCACCTGCCCATGAACAAGGGCATTAAAAATATAGGTATCGTTGGGACAGGGAGAAAAGCCCAGAGAAAGGGCTGTGGTCTCAGACATGACTTAATCCTTGATGATATCGAAACAATAAAATAACTCTCACGCCGAAGGGCATACCAACGCCTGGACCACGGATGCAACCACCTGCCCACAGCGCTGGCAGGCTTCAGCAAGCTGCCAGTTGTCAGGATTGCGGTCTTCAACCAGGTTGGATACGCAGCGGAGTTCTATGAGAGGGAGGTGAAAATGACGACAGACCCGTGCCACTGCCGCCCCTTCCATATTTTCACACAGCCCATCGTGCTCTCGGGCAAGCCAATCGCCGCGCCGACGGGTACCACTGGCGCCGTTGACTGTAATAAAATTACCTTGACACCAGGGGAACCCCATGGCATCCAGCAGCCTGACAGTACGTTGTAGTTCTGGACTGACAAGGGAAAACGAATCTATAATTTCAAGGCCTGGCAGACGAAGAGGTGCCACCTGCACACCTGTACAGATTCCAAGGTCACCTAAAATCTCGCGTTCGGCAAGGCAAATATCTAAAAGCCCTGCTCCAGCGGCGTTGCCAATATAGGCCCCCCCCACCCCAAAATTAAGAACAATCTCAAATGGCACTTGGCTTCGGGCTAGAAAATCCGTTACCTGCAGAGCACTTTCCACCGGCCCAATGCCAGTGAGCAACGCACACCAGCCGGTTTCCGTTTGCACAGCGGCAAGAAAGGCATCAAGTTCAAACTGGGTTGCAGCGGTTACAAGAATCATGAGAAACAAATACCGTGAAAACAGACGCAAAGTTGGGAAAAATTTCTCAGTCTCGAGCTATCTTTCTTCACATCAGTGTTTTTTGGCCAAGACTTTTGGGGCAATGTAAAGTAGGTTAGCTTCCTTTGCAAGAAATTCACCCTGCGTCATCACCGCTGCAGTTTCTTCCCTGTTTCGTTCCCGCAAAAAAACGTTCTCTACCCTTTGCACACAGACAAATAACACTGCAGATTCGGTGCCCCGTGATCGTTTACCTTATTACGAAGCAAGCATGACTGATTATATTTACCAACTTGATGCCTATGATTACGAACTTCCGGGCGATCGCATAGCCCAATTTCCCGAGATAGAGCGAGATCAATCCAAACTGCTGATTCTAGAATCAGATATAAATGCCCCCAAGCACGGCCACTTTGCAGACATTACCCAGTACCTGCGTGAAGGCGATCTGCTTGTTGTCAACGCCACCAAGGTGTTTCCAGCCCGGCTGCTTGGACGCAAAGAAAGCGGTGGCAAGGCAGAGCTTTTTCTTCTCCATTTCCCCCGCCAGCTTTCCGTCGAAGATACTTGCCAAACCTGGCATGAGGCGACTGCGCTCACCCTGGTAAAAAGCTCAAAACGTCCCAAAATCGGCAGCACTCTCCTCTTCAGTGACGATCTACTGGCCCGTATCGACAATTTTACAGAAGAAGGCAAGGTGGAAGTTACCTTGCAGTATCGACTGGGTGCGCATGCATCCCTTGAAGAACTTTTACAATCCCAAGGACAGATCCCCCTGCCCCCATATATCAGCAGACCACAAGGAAGCCTGGCTGAAGACATCGATCGCTACCAGACACGTTATGCCCGGGAAACCGGTTCCGTTGCAGCCCCCACGGCAGGGCTTCACTTCAGCGATGCGTTGCTTACCGAGATACGAGAGATCGGGGTGGACGTTGCCCAGGTTATTCTCCATGTTGGTTACGGCACCTTTGCCCCAGTTCGAACAGAAGATATTCGCAAACATCGCATTCACCGGGAATGGATCGAAATCAACCAAGAGACAGCCACCCTCATTAACCGTAAAAAAACAGCAGGAAGCCGCGTCTGGGCAGTGGGGACGACCACCGTGCGCACCCTAGAATTTGCCGCGAAAAATACAGGTGCAGTTCAGGCGATTTCAGGGGAGTGCGATCTCTTTATTTATCCCGGTTTTTCTTTTCAGGTAATTGATAACCTCATCACCAACTTTCATCTGCCAAAATCATCACTGCTTTTTCTTGTCTCCGCCCTGGCTGGACGCGAACGCATTCTTGCAGCTTACCAGGAGGCTATTGAACAGAACTATAGATTTTTTTCCTATGGCGATGCCATGGCAATTATCACAGCCAGCTGAGGATCCCAACGAACCAATCATCTCAGAAGTGGTCCGCCCCATAAAAAAACCCGGCCAAAGAGGCCGGGTTGAGACATGTAGGACGCATATGCTTGTTAGTGCCCATCCAGAAACAATTTTTTCTTCCTTAGATTCCAGCTGCAGCTCAAACGCAAACTAATAAGCAGCCCCTCCTGTTCCTAAGCAAAAAATTGCTCATTTCTGGATATACACTAATTCGCCGCTGGGCACTGGCAGCAACCACCACCTGCAGCACAAGAGCCGCCACTGCTGGGGGTACTCGATCCGCTCGATTCAGTACCAACACTTCCCGAACAGCTGCTGTAGCCATCAGAATACCAGCCACCACCTTTCAACTGGAACGAGCTACGGGAAATAAGCTTACGAACCGTAGCACCACATTCTGGACATTTCTCTAAGGGAGCATCAGCAATACGTTGCTGAATTTCAAACACTTTTTTACACCCACTACACTCGTATTCATAGACAGGCATGAAACCACCTCACAACACTCTATATTTTCAGGTTAAAACAACGACCGTTTTAGCAAACAGCTTGAAAGTAATGCCTTCGCCTGCGCCTGTCAACTCTTGCCCCCAAATTTGATGGTCGTACTAAAGAAGAGGCCCAGAAAAGGAGCCCTCGCAAACTCAGGCGGTTACACAGCGTAAATGATGTCTCTTTCAGCTTTTGGCATAACAATACAGATAAAAATACCCCTTGTCCTGTGCCTGGAAAAATGGTTTTCATCACCCATATCATTGAAGTGAACTTTTACAATCCGTAAACAAAAACCGTTATCCGGTGCTTCTACAACGAACAAAGGAAAAATTAACTTTACTGCCATCACCTCATTTATTGCAAATAAACAAAAAAATACTATTGCGATTATTGACAATCTATCATTATAATCTCCTTTAGAGGGGAGACATAAGTATTTTTTTCAATTTAATACTCAGGAGATTCCTATGAGTAAATCACTCGTTGAAATGACCGCCGAGATTATTCAATCTCAAATTGGCAGCAAACAGATGACAACCGACGAAATAAAGGCGGCACTTAACGATACATTCCAAACGCTTAAATCACTCCAGGATTCCGAATCCACTGGCATTGAAGCAGAGCAGGAAGATTCGGCCCCTGCTATTGACCCAAAAAAATCTATCCAGAAAAATAAAATCATTTGTCTGGAGTGCGGGCAGGAGTTCAAGATGCTTTCCCCCAAGCATCTGAAATCACATGGGCTGGACTCTAAAGAATATCGTAAAAAATATGGTTTTTCTGCACGCCAACCACTCTGCGCCAAAGCTTTATCAGAAAAACGTTCTCAATCTGGCAAGGAACGCGGTTTGCCCGACAACCTGCGCAAAGCCATTGAGGCTCGCACCAAGGACGCAAGCAAAAAAAAGTAATTCCCTCCTAACGAATATCCTGTAGAGTAGCGCCACACGATAAGTCTATACAACTCATCGTGTGGCGCGTCCTGTTGCTTTGCGCCTCAGGCACGAAGCGTCTTTATGGCATGAACATCTCATACACAGTCAGCGATCACTGGGGAACAAATATGCGCATTATCTGTCAGCATGTGCAGTTATGCTGTATCCCCCTCCTGGCGCTCGCTGCACACTGATGGCTTAACGTGCACCACATTTGCTCCAAGTAGGCATATAGTAATGATAGGTATTTTTGACTCTGGTGTCGGCGGTATGACCGTTGCCCGCGCCATTGAGACCCTGTGCCCTGGGTATCCTCTGGTTTACCTAGGTGATATTGCCCGGTCCCCCTATGGCTCAAAAAGTCCGGCGATGATTGCCGAATATTCTAGAAGAAATACAGAGTTTCTTCTCGCCCGGGGGGCAAAGCTGATCGTTATTGCCTGTAACTCCGCTGCCAGCACCGCCTCCAATATCCTCCGCCAAGAGTATACACAACCCATTGTTGATGTCATTGCCCCGGCGGTCCAGAAAGCAACGCAGGTGACTCACTCAGGAAAAATCGGCATAATTGGGACTCGGGCAACCATCAACTCCGGACTTTACGAACAACGAATCCACGAGGCGCAGTCACAGTCGAAGGTCTATAGCCAGGCCTGCCCCCTGCTGGTTCCCCTGGTCGAAGAGGGCTGGCTCGCCAGACGAGAAACAAAAATGATCGCCAAAGAGTATCTGCGTCCTTTGCGCAACAAGCAGATCGATACCCTTATTCTCGGCTGCACCCACTACCCTTTACTCAAAAAAATCATTGCCCCACGAATCGGGCGCAAGGTACAGATTATCGACTCCTCGGTTGAAGTTGCTTTACATTTACAAAGCCTGCTTCAACAGGATCCGCACCTGCACGAGGAACTCTTTGCCCCCGAGATCCCCAGTCGATTCTTTGTCTCTGACCTGCCGACCCCGGTTCCAGGGCTGGCCAATACCATTTTCGGCCGCACTGTT
This sequence comes from uncultured Desulfobulbus sp., assembly GCF_963664075.1. Lineage (NCBI taxonomy): Bacteria > Pseudomonadati > Thermodesulfobacteriota > Desulfobulbia > Desulfobulbales > Desulfobulbaceae > Desulfobulbus > uncultured Desulfobulbus sp. The sequence goes on along the minus strand of NZ_OY760916.1, from coordinate 90,858 downwards.
CATCTGGAGAAAACTGATGTTTAGCCTGTTACGCACTTTCCTCTTTATTTTCTGCTGCCTTTCCTTTTTTTTGCCGGGCTCGCTCCTTGCCGCCACCAACAGCCAGCAGTTACAAAACGCTCTTGGCCGACTGCAGGCCAGATATGAAAAACTCCATAGCCTTCAATTTGATTTTTCCCAGATCACCGACTCTGGGGGGCGTATAAAAAAGGGGAATGGTTTTGCCGCCTTTTATCGCACCAAAGGGGACAAAGGAAAACCATCAGGCATCATGCGCTGGGATTACACCGCCCCAACGCCACAGGTAATTCTCAATACCGGCACTGAGCTCTCCATATACACCCCCATGGACAAACAGCTTATAATTACCCCCATTGAGGACCAGGATGCCGATATCACCTTTGCCCTGTTCACCGGATCAAAACAACTCAGTGATGAGTTTGATCTTATTCCAGCAGATGCAACCTTGCAGATCCAGGATCCGCCCGCCAAGACCCAGGCAATGCAGCTGATTCCTCAATCTCCGCATCCACAGCTCAAACGACTCCAGCTCTGGTACGATGGCTCCTATCAGCTGCGACGCCTCATCATGGAAGATCACTTTGGCGCGCTCACCGAACTGAGCTTCAGTGCAATACGATTTGATACCCTGCCGGCCCACAATACAGAACAGGCAAAGACGCTCCTTGAACTTGACCTCGCTCCAGGAACAGAAATCATTCGCCAGTAATCAAGATATTTTTTCGCAGTTGCAGCCTATTGCTGCAAAAGCCATTGCCCCAAACACAGAAGAAGGGTAAAGAGGAGCAGTATATGCAAAAGCGTACCTGTTCTACCTTTTACCCTGAGCCAGCACACCGACGCCCCAAGCACATCGTCCATGCGTATTGCCGTTTTATCCGATAGTCACGATCAGATCCCCAACCTGCACGCAGCCGTTACAAGAGCCAACAGGGCTCAGGCGGATGTTCTCATCCACTGCGGCGACCTTATCTCTCCGTTCATGCTGCGTTACCTCAGTGCGTTTGAGGGACCGGTTCACCTTATCTACGGCAACAATGTCGGCGATCAACATCTGATTTCATCTCGCTGTGGCACGCTTTTTCCCAATATCAGCCACCACGGCACCCATGGACAAATTACGCTTGGAGATAGGCGTATCGCCTTTGTCCATTACCCGCGACTGGCCAAAGAGGTCGCGCAATCCGGTGTCTATCACCTGGTCTGTTATGGGCATGACCATATTTTTCACAGTGAACGCCTGGGCTCCTGCCTTTTGTTGAATCCGGGGGATTTACTGGGAAAAGAGGAAAGGCCATCGTTTGCCCTGGTCGATCTGGAGCTGGGCGAAATCCAGCGCGAATATGTCGGCAGCAAACTTGTCTTTGAAACCGAACTACAAGAATAATTTAACAGAGGCTGGCGGTATTGACCGGGGGTGCGCCGAGCGTGATCAGTCAAGCTCATTTCCGTACACAACAATTCGCTGGTAACTTTTTCTCCTAACTAAACAACATCATGAGCGACGAAACTTTTGCAGACCTGATCCAGGAACAAACGGTCTCACAGACCGCCCTCAAACCAGGCACCAAGATTGAAGCCCGCATTGTAGGCATCAGCGGCGAATCCATTTTTCTGGATGTCGGCGGAAAAAGTGAGGGGGTCCTGCAGGCTTCTGAACTGCGCAATGAGGAAGACGAGTTAACCGCCTCCGTGGGTGAAGCTGTTCAGGTCTTTTTTCTGGCGGCCCGTGGGGGCGAGATGCTCTTCACCACCCGGTTGGGCTCCAATCAGAGCGGCGTCCGCGAACTCGAAGATGCCTTCCAGGCAGGTATTCCAGTAGAAGGAAAGGTGACCGGCGAGGTCAAAGGTGGATTTTCCGTCACAGTTGCCAACCAACGCTGTTTCTGCCCCTACTCCCAGATGGATGTACGCAAGGTGGAGTCGGCCGACGAGTACCTTGAGAAGACAATGACCTTCAAAATCATTGAATTCTCCAATCAGGGGCGCAATATCATTCTTTCCGCCCGTGCCATTCAGGAAGAACAAAGGCGAGAACAGCGAGATGCCCTCAAAAAGCAACTCAACGAAGGCGATCAGGTCAGCGGTGTGGTCACCTCGATTCGTGATTTTGGAGCTTTTGTCGATATTGGCGGTGTGGACGGATTGATCCCGATTTCCGAGCTGGCCTGGGGACAGACCGATCGGGTTGACGATGTGCTTGAGCGCGGTCAGCAGGTCGAGGTCATGATCAAGCGCCTTGACTGGGATCGCGACCGAATTTCCCTGAGCCTGCGCGAGACCCTGCCCAACCCCTGGGATACTGTGATTACGAAATATCCGGTGGGCTCGATCCAGCAGGGCACAGTCTGCCGCCTGGCAAACTTTGGCGCCTTTATCACCCTGGAACCCGGTATTGACGGCCTGATGCACATCTCCAAGCTCGGTTCAGGACGCCGCATCAACCACCCACGCGAAGTAGTGGAGGTTGGTCAGGAAATGACAGTCAAGATCGAGTCCATTGACGAGGCTCAAAAACGCATCGCTCTGGTTCCTGAAGACTTTGTCGCCAAAGAGGGAAGTTCCCCGGCAAACAAGCGGGAAGACTACACTCCGCCTCCTGTCAGCAAGGAGTCCCAGTCCATGGGCACCCTGGGCGATTTACTGAAATCTCAGATGAAGAAGAAGAAATAATTCTTCATCCCTCATTGCCCTAACGGGGCAGACAGTAAAAAAAATGCCGAAGTGGTTTACTGAAAACCGCCTCGGCATTTTTTTATAATATGCAGTGGTACTTATAAAGAACGTCGGGCAACCTCAAACATGATCACTGCAGCGGCCACCGAAGCATTGAGTGAATTAAAACTGCCTGGCATGGGAATAGTCACCAAGTGGTCACACTGTTTACGCACAAGTGGCCGAATCCCCTTGCCTTCGCTGCCGATCACCAGGGCAACCGGTCCTGAAAAATCAGTCCTGTAGATAGAGGCGACCTCAGGTTCGGCGACAGCTCCAAAAATCCAGAAGCCATGTTCTTTCAGGGTATTCAGAGCGTCTGTCAGGTTGACTACCCTGCAGATCTGCATGTGGGCGACGGCACCTGCCGAGGTTCGGGCAACGGTTCCTGTCACGGGAACGCTTCTCTCTCGAGTCATAATCACGCGCGAAAAACCGGCGGCCAGGGCTGAGCGGAGAATAGACCCCAGGTTTCGCGGATCTTGAATAGAATCAAGCACCAGAATTTTTGGTGCCTGGTCCTTCTTGGCCATCTCCAGGCCTGCGAGCAGTGCATCAAGCTCAAGCAACTTGGCCTCCGAGAGCCGAGCCACAACACCCTGATGACGGCAGGTTCGCGGAACCCGCATACGGGTCGGTTCGACAAAACGCACAGCAATGGATCGCTCGCGCGCCGTATCGATAATTTGCTGCAGGCGTGGCCCCGCCTTACCCGTCTGCACCAGGATCTCACTGACCCCACCACCTGCCGACTGAGAAAGGGCCTCGGAGACCGCATTAATTCCCCAGATTAAATCTTCGCTTGCGGTTTCTTGCGGTTCCGCTGCGGGTGCTGGGGTCTGTTGTTTTTTTCTTGGACGAGCCTTCACTGGGCTTCTCTCTTTAGGATGTCTTGAATAATGAGATTTTTCAATCAAGGTCAAGGATTGCGCAAAATTTTACCGCAGGCATATGACTAATATTCCGACGATAAAACTTTAAGCGTGGCGCCGGGATTGGAAGAAAAAGCAATTATTCAAGATGCCCTTTACTCCAGCACCAACCTCCTGAACCATAGAGTTCGATACCAGACAATTTACTGTTATTGCCTGACCTTTTGCAAAGGACAGGGGAACCTTTTATGCATCAGCCCATTGCAGACGCAGGCCCCGACGATCACGCCTTTGCCGACTCCGTTCTGCAATGATAATGCTGCACAGGGCTTCCACGGCCTCTTCAAGTGCATCGTTAACAATCACGTACTCATAGGCATCGACCTGAGCGAGTTCGGCACGTGCATTTTTTAACCGCTTACACACCGTTTCCTCCGTCTCGGTCCCTCGACCGCGCAGACGCTGTTCCAGAATTTCCAGTGAGGGAGGAGCGATGAAAATGGTCACCGGACTGGCCGCTTCACGGACCTGAGCCGCGCCCTGGACATCAATATCCAGGACAACATCCTCCCCTAGCTGACAGCGGGAGTCGACCTCCGCCACACTGGTACCATAAAAATTCCCATGGACCTCAGCCCACTCCAAAAACCCGCTGGGTTCTTGATCACGCAGAGCCAGAAAGTCCTCGGCGGAAACGAAATGATAGTGTTCCCCATCAATCTCACCGGCACGGGGGCTGCGGGTTGTATGGGAGACAGAAAAAACCAGTGCAGGGATACGCCGCATCACTTCTTTAAGAATCGTTGTCTTGCCGCAACCTGAGGGAGCGGAGAGCACGAAAAGCAATCCTTTATTCATCACTTGTTTCCTGCTTGATTCGAGCAAGCATATGTTTGGGGTTCTGTTGTTCCTGATCCATTGCCACCAGACGTTGATTTATGGTCTCCGGCTGGACAGACGAGAGGACCATGTGTCCGGAATCGAGAAGTATAATGGCACGTGTTCGTCGTCCTTCAGTGACATCGATCAGTTGTTTTTTCAGACGTGCCTCTTCTTTGAGCTTACGAATGGGCGAAGAACCGGGGTTGACGACCGCAAGAATCCGTCCCACCTTGACGGCGTTGCCAAAACCGACATTCACCAGACGACTATCCATCGCTCTTTATCCCCTGTTCCAGCCCACCAGAAATTGCCGCTGCAAAACGACCTGCGGAGCCTTCACGGCTCTACTCGACATTTTGGACCTGTTCACGCAACTTTTCAATTTCGTTTTTCATCTCCACCCCCAACTGCGCGATACCGGCGTTGGCAATCTTGGAGGAGAGAGTATTCACCTCACGCAGGAACTCTTGCAACAAAAAGTCGAGACGGCGGCCTACAGGTTCATCACTCATCAAAAAAGCACGAAATTGCGCGATATGACTGTGCAGGCGGGTAATCTCCTCGGTCACATCACTTTTATCCGCCATAATTGCGGTTTCCTGGGCCAATCGAATAGGATCAATATCCAGCCCATCGAGCAGCTTCCCGATACGGGTACGCAGGTCATTTTGGCGCTGCTGATGCAACACTGGAATATTTTCTTCTATCTGCACGACAATCGCTTCAAATTTATCCAACCTGCCCAGCAGATCCTCCTGCAGGGCCTGACCTTCCTGCTCACGCATACCGTTACAGTTGGTCAAAGCGGCCTCAAGAGCTCGGCTGATCACTTTCCACTCACTGTCCATATCCGGCCGTGGCTCTTCCAAACTGATGATATCTCGCTGGGTCAGCATATCTTTGAGGTCGACCTTATCTGTCAGCTGATACTCATCGATCAGTTGACGCAAACAGCGGTGATACTGACGGGCAACACTCTCATTGACCACAAGCTGCGGCTCCACCGCGGAAACACCGTGCAAGCTGAAGGTAATGTCAACACGACCACGGTCCAACACCTTGGCAACCATTTTTTTGACAGGATCTTCAAGGGCCGAAAAAAGTCGGGGCAGGATCACTCGCTGATCCAGAAACCGATGATTGACTGTTCGAATTTCAGCAACCCAGGCTCTTCCGTCCTCGTTGGCTTCCCCCCTTCCAAATCCTGTCATACTCCGCAGTCGCATGGTCTTGTGTACTCCTTCAAGGCGATCACGCCTCTTCACCTGGTCTGTGTCTCATAGCCAAAGACAGCCAGGGTTGTTTATAATTGTGACGACGAATCTTCTTCGCCGATCCCCTTTGAGGGGAGAGTCATCTTGGTCATATGAGCCGGATACCCAAACACGAAGACAAGCCCGTCTTTTCTGGCAACCACCGGCCTTCACGAGTTCAAAAAACAAAAAAACCAGGCATTATACCTCACCCGGTCTTCACAGCCCCCCTTGCAGCCTCTTAGAAGTCCTATTGCTAAAAGTCGGGCCTCGCAGAAAGGACATCAACGCCTGACTTCAATGTCCAGACTCGAGCTCTCTCCACCTTTTTTTAAAAGATGCATTTCCGAGGAAGGGTCATCCTGACAACAACTTCCTTCTCCACAGGTTTCCTTACCACGAAGCAACAGCAGAAAACAGATTTTTCAACGCGAATCTCGTCAAGAACATGACAAATATGAAAATATCTAGAAGATGAACAAGCAGTCATGTGGTCGATGCCAGAAAGCATCGACCACAAATATACTCCAGGGGAAACAACGAGAGAGACTCTTTGGAATGCATAACGAAATGCATGTAGCCTTCAGCGACAAACAGAAGAAGTGGCTCCTGCGACGCAGAAGGAGAGTTTACGGCATAACCTTATTGAGTTTGGAAATTATAGTATCGGTGATGTCAATGGAGCTGCTTGAGTAGAGCACGACATTTCTTGGCAAAACCAGCGTATAATCCTTATCAGAAGCCACATCGTCAACGATGTCCTCAATTTTTTTGAGGATAGGGTTCACATTTTTCTCACGAAGTGCCTGGAGCTCGCGATTGGCCTTATCTCGCCCCTCAATCATATCTCGGCGTTTCTGTTGAAATGCAATGGCTTTTTCTTTTTTAACCTTATCACTCCAGGCAGCACCCTTTTTCTGCATTTCGTCCTGCATCTTCGCAAGATCCTCCTCATCTTTTTGGAAGGAGGCCTGCAGTGATTTCATTTTTTTCTCAATAACATCCTGGGCTTTTTTTCCTGATTTAGAGGTGGAGAGGACCTGTTTCATGTCAATAACTGCTATTTTGACATCTGCTGCCAAAGAGACCTGGCTCTGCAGACAAAGAACGGCGACGACAACCACACACCCCAGCACACGTTTTATGTTTTTCACAGTTGATGCTCCAGATAATTTGAGATGAACATTTTTGCCGCTTGCACTTCTACGGCAGCTAAAGAGGGGAAAAAAACAAAACCGGGTGCAGGGCAAAACGCCCTCACCCGGTTGTACATATTGAGATAAAACAATTACTTCACAATAACAAAATCATCCCGTCGGTTTTGCGCCCAGGAAATTTCGTCGTGCCCAAACAGCAACAACTTTTCCTCACCAAAGCTCATCGTTGTCAGCTGGCCGGGTTGTACCCCCTGCGCGATCAGGCTCTTTTGCGCACTGAGCGCACGGCGCTCACCCAGGGCCAAGTTGTACTCCTGGGTTCCCCGTGGATCGCAGTTTCCTTCAATCCGCACGTTCAGGTCCGGATTCTTTTTCAGGAAATCTGCATTTATCTCTACACGTTGCATCTGCTCGCCCTCAATTTTTGAGCTGTCAAATGCAAAATAGACGGGAACCATAGGCCCGGAGGTTCGACCTTCCATAATGCCGTTTTCTTGCGTCTCCAGAGGCTCAGGTTCACCAGCCCCTTCCGAGACACTCAATTCCGGTGCAGTCATGGCGGTCTTCTTGCTGCAGCCTGTCAGGCTCATGCCCAGAACAAGCACCACCAACGTGGCTAAATGCAACATCTTCTTACTGCTCATTTTTTCCTCCATATGGATGAAATTTAGTTAAAAACAGTTGTTTCAAATGTAGCGCACCATAGAAGAAATTCAACAACTATTTATCACCCGGATCAAAGTCCTTATGCAGTCAGCTCCGGTGGATGCTTTCAGTGAAATTATTTTTTGTGTGCAGGAGCCATGGTAGCGGCTCGGCTCTCTATGCCCCTAGCCATGAAAAAGCTTGCAAAAGGATCGAGGCTGATTAAATTCGACTAAGCTTTTGTGCTTTCGTGTCTCTTTTGCTTATTGAGAAATTTTATTAATTTTTTCATAGTGTACATAAGATGTCCTCATCCTCACTGGCTTCGCTTGTTAGCAGCAACCGTTTTGGCACCTACTTTGGTGTCCCCCAAGAGCTTTTAGATAGAGTCTGGTCCAATCTCGCCGATCCGGAAGTAAACAGCATTGCGTACATCTCCATGGAAATTGGAGCGGACCCCGATGTTTTCCATCCGATTAAAGATTTTCTCGACAGGGAAAACATTGGCCAGGATCCCAATCCCCAGCTCAATGCCTACCTGCAAAAATATCAATGCAACGAGCGTAAAATCCCCAACTACAGTGGCGGTCTCGGCGTCCTCGCCGGTGATACTTTAAAATCCTTCGCAGACCTGCACCTACCGGCGCTGGCGATCAGCCTACTTTACCGTGAAGGATATTTTTCCCAGATCGTTGACTCCAAGGTTGGCCAAATCGATCATGCCACCCACTGGCGGCCGGAAGCAACCCCCACGCTCTTTCAGCTGCACACGCCAGGAGCTCCTGGCACCCCGTTGACCATCGACATTCCTTTTTACAACGGTTTGCAGCACCCGATCATGGTACAGGCTCAGGTCTGGATGAAAATCGAACTCAGTGACGCCCGCGATTATTTCATCCCCGAATTTCTGCTCGATTACAGTCTTCCTGGTGCTCCTGACTGGGTGAAAGAGTCGGCACAACAGCTCTACAATGCAAAATCAACCATCATCAAAGCGAACCAGCGCAGAATGCTGGGCTCTGCCATCCTCCCCTTGGTCGATGCCCTTGGCCTGACGCCGCACACGATTCACCTCAACGAACAGCACGGGGTCACAGTAACCCTGCATATGATTGTCCGTGAATTACAACAACAATACGGTGAAGACTTTGGCGATCGCATGAGCGATGCAGACATCCTCGCGGCTGCGCAGAAGGTCGCGCAACAGATTGTCTATACTATCCACACACCGGTGAAAGCCGGGCATGATCGCTTTTCGCGCGACCTCTACTCTTCCATCAGTCACAAGGCCTTTGAGCGGATCCTCAACCTGGTAGCCCATGACGACGACATTGCCCATGAATATAATTTTACAGCCATGGCCATGCGTTTAAACCGTGCTATCAACAGTGTCAGCCGATTGCATCGCGACGTCACTCGAAAACAGTTTCCTGCTTTTGCCCCAAAAATCAAAGCTATCACCAATGGAGTTCATCACCTCACTTGGATCAGTGCTCAGAGAAAGGCATGTTTTGACCGTTCTCCTAGCCTAAGCAACTGGCGTCAGGACCCGAGCTGCTTTACCACCCTGGTTCCTCAGCAGGAGGAAAAGCTCTGCCAGGAATTGCATCAGGCCTGGCAGGCAGACAATCAAGCGCTTGTTGATTATGTCAACAGCATGCTTCGACGTCACCGCGAACAGATGGTCGAGACCTGGATTGATCCCCCAAATTTTCTTTCCAGCCTGCCCGAACAGCAGTGGCTGGAACCCGGAGTCTTCACCCTGGGGTTTGCCCGCCGTTTTTCCACCTACAAACGAGCTGATCTCATCTTTGATGATATGGGCAGACTTGCCGATATTTTGGTCAAAAATAACTGGCCGGTCAACTTTGTCTTCGCGGGAAAAGCGCATCCGGCCGATGAACCTGGCAAATCAGTGCTCAAGCTTATTTTGGATAATCAGGAAGAACTCTACAGGCGCAGCCAGGGGCTGGGCAAACTGATCTTTATTCCTGGCTATGACATGCACATTGCCAAACTCATGGTTGCCGGTGTCCATGCATGGCTTAACAGCCCCAAACGCCCTCTGGAGGCCAGTGGTACCAGCGGTATGAAAGCGGCCATGAATGGTGTGCCCAACATCAGCATCATGGATGGCTGGTGGGTCGAAGGGTATCACGATGGTCGTACGGGCTGGAAATTTGGTTATGAAGGACCTGTTGATGAAGCAGATTTGAGCGAGGCTCCCGAAGCACTGCTCTATGCGGAAGACTCTTCAGCTTTCTATGAGCTCCTGCCTCAGGTTCTTGATATTTTCTATAACAAACAGCAGAATTTCATGATTCGTGCACTGGAAAACCTGCGCCTCAATGTCCCCATTTTCAACACCCATCGCATGGCAGCGGAATATGTCAATCAGTACGGTGTATCGCTCTCGCCGGAATTACAGGCCACTGTCGAGCGCTTTCGCAAACTCTACCTCAGCGAAGAAAGTCATTCCTAATTCGCCCAGTTACGAGCTGTCCCCAGGCCCAGTATTTTTTTGACTGGGCCTTTTCCTTTACAAAAGCAGTGCTTATCACTGACAGGTGCAGTATAAGAGGGTCATCTTTTTTACGCAGGTGTTCTGTTCAAGAAGCCCTGTGATCACCCACATTCACCACCCCAGAAGATATTTTACTTGATCAAACATGCATCTTCAGACGGGAAAGGGTTGTGTGGGCTTGAGACGGCCAGGAACCGCGGCTGTGGCACCATTTTTCTCTCCTGGGGATCAGTGAAGACTGGTTTCCCATGCCACCCGCTTTACTCAACAACACATCGTTTTAACGAGTAGACAATATAAGGAGCAACGCCATGGCCCGCCATATGAACCCGAGTAGCTCAACCAACAAAACCATCGACGCCATCGACCGCAAACGTGAACGTGAACGTAATATGCTGTTAAAAAAATCACGTGAAATGGCACCGGAACTGGCTGTTGGTCTGGTGCAGCGGTTGCTGGATAACCAGATCATTGAAACCAACTCGGTCCATGCCATTCAAGAAAGTATGGCAAAACAGCTGCAAGGTCTTGGAGAGATGGAAGAATTTGACATGCAGTTCAAGATCGCACCTATTAGAAATCTGGTGCCTGATCCTAATGTCATCAGCCTTTATTTGACCCAGTACATCATCGAAGATCTCATTGACCATCCCAACATTCAGGATGTTTTTGGCGATGATCTGGATATCTATCGGGCTGTCGACTCCATCCTCAAGCGTATCCGTCCCCGGTGAGACAGCAGGTCGTTTAACGTGCATCCAACAACTCAACCCTCCCTGCTTTTTGCAAATGCCCAAGGTGAAATCCTTGATTACGATGGACTGCACATGGCGGGGAGTGGTGCTGGACATCTCTACCTCCCCTCGCTCGAGGACCTCATAGAGTTACCGGAAGGGAGTGAATTTTTCACTCTCCCCCAGCGCCTTCCCATCGGGATAGAACCGGAAACCGGTGAGCCAGCACTCCTGGCCTCCAATCCCTACCAGGACGATGAGCCGGTTCAGGCTGTGGCAGCTTTTATGGCCCCAGCCCATACCGCTGTATACACAGCCGCCTACCAGAGCGAGGAACACTGCAATCAGCGCCTCCCTCTTTTTGCCTATACAGCTGTAGGGTGGGCCGATGGGAAATTCTGGGTTGCAGCCTTTCGCAGTGATGCAGACTGTCGGCAGGATGCTGACCAGTTCGACTTTAACCTCCTGGAACGTCGCACCCTTGCGCAGTTAAAAAAACACCGCGATAACCGGTTAATCCAACATCTTGGCAAGTGCTGCCTTACCTACGGCTGCCCAGCTGCCCGTAACTATTTTCTCGGTCGGTGGGAAGCCCCGCTCCCCAGTTCTCCTGTATGTAATGCGGCATGCGTCGGCTGTATTTCCCAGCAACCATCAGGGTGCTGTCCCTCAACGCAGGACCGAATCACCTTTGTCCCCACTGAAAAAGAGTTGGCAGAGATTGCCATTGATCATTTGCAAACGGCACCACGGCCCATCGTCAGCTTTGGCCAAGGCTGTGAAGGTGAACCGCTCTTACAGGCAAAGGTGATGGAAAAAGCAATCCGTCTGATGCGTAAGCACACGGATAAGGGCACAATCAACCTCAATACCAACGGAAGTCTACCGGAGTCGGTGGAACGACTGGCAAAAGCTGGTCTTGATTCTATCCGCATCTCCATGAACTCCGCCCAAAAGGAAAAACACCGACTTTATTACCAGCCCAAAGGCTTTTCTTTAGACGATGTCTGTGATTCCATCACCGTGATGAAAAAACATGGCCGCCATGTTTCTCTGAACTATTTCATTCTCCCGGGTTTTACCGATGATCCTGATGAATTTGAAGCGCTGGCAGGCTTAGTCGAAAAATACCAGCCGGATTTTATTCAATTGCGCAACCTTAATATGGACCCGGAATATTACCTTGAGTCCATTCAACACCGCCCCGTTGCTCCTCCGCTTGGTATTGCCAACTGGCTTGCACAACTCAAGATGGCCTTTCCTTTTCTGGGTTTTGGGTATTACAATCCCCCGCTTCGCTCCTAAGCTCCACAAGTGGGCTTAAAGGCGTAAAGTCCGGATCACTCTTTATAAAAAATTCGCTGGCACGCTGCCAGGCCTCTTCAAAAGACTGACTCGACTGGACCCGCGTGGCAAGGTGGTGGCCAAAAAAATAATTTTTGGCAAAATAGTGGGTAAACTCTTTCAGACGTCCCAGTCGACGCTCTGGCCGAAAACGCTCACAAAGGGCGCGGGCAAAGGCTTCATACATTGGGGGCAGCTTGATCTCTGGAGGGGCAATCTTCAATCCGTAGATTTCCCGTGCGATCTCTGCAAAAATCCAGGGTTTGGTCGCTGCCGCCCGCCCAATCATCAAGCCGTCAGCACCACTTTGCTCAAGACAGAGCCGGGCCGATTCCACCGAATCAATACCGCCGTTGGCAACAACCGGTATATCGAGCCACTCTTTGACCTGCCCCACCCACTCCCAATGCGGTTTCCTCGAAAATGACTCCCCTCGAAGTCGGGCATGGACCGTCAGCATGTCGATTCCTTCACCGGCGAGCATCAGGCAAAAATCCTTAAGTCGCTTGGCATCAAACGTATCCCCCAGACGAATTTTTGCGGTCAGAGGCTGCGTGGTCTGCTTACGGCTGAGCGCAATAATACGTTGCAAGCGTGTGGTATCCTCGGCAAGACTGCTCCCCGCCCCCATACGCCTGGCCTGCGGGGCCGGGCAACCCAAATTGAAATCAATACAGTCGGCCTGGAGGCGAGTAAGACGAGCTATAGCCGGTACAACGTGCTTTTCCTGGCCGACCAGCAGCTGATACGAAAGTGGTTTTTCCTCTGAAGTTTTATACAGATAAGGGGAAACTTGCTCATTCTCCACCGGCAAACGGGAAGCAGAGAGCATCTCTGTGGAAAGCAAGCCAATGCCTCCATAGCTCAGTATAGTGGTTCGCAAAGCAGAATGAGTCAGCCCTGCCATGGGAGCGAGCAATAACGGGGGCCAGATTTCAAGGGTAGAGATGCGCATTTTCGTTTATAGACAAGGGCTCTAGCCAAAACAAACACTTCTTGCTTGACAGTGAATTAATGATCATGGTAGTTGATGATGATTATCATTTAATAAAATATTTTCGCTTTTGCTTGTAGATATAAGCGAAGAAGTAGAATTTCTTATATGCGCCCATTTCACCTGAACCGCGCAAGAGCTTCTGCACTTTACTTCAGAACAGAATAACTACGTATAGAGATGACCATGAACGCACCCGCATCAATGATTCGGCTGACGACCCAACGCCAAATCATTCTCGAAGAACTCTCCAAAGTGACCTCCCATCCCACCGCAAGTGAACTCTATGACATGGTTCGTAAACGGCTGCCTCGCATTGGCCTGGGCACCGTATACCGTAACCTCGAGCTCATGGCCGAAAGTGGCATGATTCTTAAAATTGAGGTGGGAGGAACACAAAAACGATTTGACGCGACCACCGACGAGCACTATCACATCCGCTGCTCGGTATGCGGCAAAGTCGATGACATCGATGTACCGGTCGTTAAAGAACTGGTAGCCCAGGCCAAGGGGTCCTCTGCGTACATGATCCAGGGCCACCACGTCGAATTCACCGGTATCTGTAGCGACTGCCAGAAAAAGCAACACTGATTATCCTACTCTTCTCCCCTCCCCCTCTTCCGTTCCCAAAAGCAACATAAGGAAAAGAGGCGCCAAGCAAAAGAACTAAAAACGAGAAGAGCGGCTCCCCTGTACTGCAGGGAGCCGCTCTTTTTTTGTGTATTTGCGAGTGAGACTTCGTCACACCTGCACAGCCAAACTCTCCCCCCTAAGGGGAACTGGAATATCACCGAAGAAGGTTACTCTCAATTTATTGAAAAATAACGCGACAAAACCTTCGTTTTCCGACCTTCAGCAGTACGCTTCCAGAGGCTGGTATAGTGGCATCAACATCATCCACTTTTTCACCTTCCAGACTTACCGCTTTTTGTTTGATCATCCGCCGCCCCTCAGAGCTTGATTTCACCATGCCTGCGTCGTGCAGTAATTTGGGCAACCAGATGGGCTCATCCCCTGCTGCCATGGTAAACTCTTCAATCTCATCTGGGAGCTCATGACGCGCAAAAACCTGCTCAAAATTCCGCTCGGCGTCATCAGCAGCTTCTGGAGAATGAAAGCGGGCAACCATCTCTTTGGCCAGCTGTACTTTTACCTTTTTGGGGTGAATCTCCCCCAGGGACATTCTTGCTTTCAGTGCGGCGACCTCGTCCAGAGGGAGATCGCTCAGCAGCTCATAATAGCGAAACATGAGCTCATCACTTACAGACATGACCTTGCCAAAGATACTGTCTGGAGTCTCAGAGATGCCGATGTAGTTGCCCAGGGACTTACTCATTTTGTTGACGCCATCAAGCCCTTCCAAAAGCGGCATGGTCAAGACAACTTGCGGCTCTTGCCCACGACTCCGTTGTAAATCACGCCCCATGAGCAGATTAAAAAGTTGATCGGTCCCTCCAAGCTCGACATCTGCTTCCATGGCCACCGAGTCGTAGCCCTGCATCAGAGGATAGAAAAACTCATGGATCGAAATAGGCTGGTTTGATTCAAACCGTTTTTTAAAATCATCGCGCTCAAGCATACGGGCCACGGTAAGCTGCGAAGCCAAACGAATCATATCATAGGAGCTGAGCGCTCCCAGCCAGGCCGAATTAAACACCACCTTGGTCTTTTCAGGATCAAGGATCTTGAAAACTTGTTCCTTATAGGTTTCGGCATTTTGTTTAACTTCATCCGGGGTCAAAGGGGGACGGGTTGCAGATTTACCAGTGGGGTCGCCGATCAGACCGGTAAAATCACCGATCAAAAAATTAACTTCATGCCCCAGCAACTGAAAATGACGTAATTTCTGAATCAGAACCGTATGACCCAGATGCAGATCTGGAGCGGTCGGATCAAACCCGGCTTTAATCGTCAAAGGTTTGCCCGTTTCCAGGGACCTTGTCAGTTTCTTGACAAGATCTTCCCGTGAATGGAAATCAACCGCGCCCCGTTCAATCAGGGCTATCTGCTCTTCAACCGACTTCATTCTCTCCCCCTACTTCGCGTATTCTACTGCTCTGGTTTCTCGAATGACCGTCACCCGAATCTGCCCGGGGTAGGTCAGCTGTTCTTCAATCGCTTTGGCAATATCCCGACTCAAAAGCGTTGCCTCATCGTCGGTGACCTTCAAACTGTCAACAATAATTCGCAGGTCACGTCCAGCCTGAATGGCGTAAGACTTATCAACCCCTTTAAAATTATTGGCTATGTTTTCAAGATCTTCAAGTCGCTTCACATAGCTCTGTAGCATCTCTTTCCGTGCACCAGGACGAGCACCAGAAAGGGCATCTGCAGACTGCACCAACACGTCCAGTACCGACTTGGGCGGTTGATCTTCATGATGGGCGCCGATAGCATAAACGATATCATCCGGCTCACCATATTTTTTGGCCAGATCCCGCCCGATGATAGCGTGAGAACCTTCAACTTCGTGATCAACAGCCTTACCGATATCATGGAGCAATCCAGCTCGTTTGGCCTTTTTCACATCCAGGCCAAGTTCGGCAGCCATCACCCCGCAGAGAAAAGCCACTTCAAGGGAATGTTGTAAAATATTCTGGCCATAACTGGTGCGGTACTTTAACCGCCCGATCAAGTTGATCAACTCAACATGCATGCCGTGAGCCCCGACATCGAAGGTAGCCTGCTCACCGGATTCGCGAATACCGACTTCAAGATCCTCGGAAACCTTTAGCACCACCTCTTCAATGCGGGCGGGATGAATACGTCCATCAGAGATGAGATGTTCCAGAGCAAGCCTGGCCACTTCGCGACGAATGGGATTAAATCCGGAAAGTATGACCGCCTCGGGGGTGTCATCAATGATAATATCGATACCGGTTGCGGCCTCGATGGCTCGAATATTTCGACCTTCACGACCGATGATCCGCCCTTTCATCTCCTCATTGGGCAACGGCACCATGGAAACTGTCTTATCGGCCACGTAATCCCCGGCATAGCGGGCAATAGCCAGGGCCAGAATATTCTTGCCTTTGCGATCAGCCTCAATCTTCATTTCGTTTTCAATCCGAGAAAGCCGTTTGGCACATTCCATACGTGCCTCGCTCTCAATGGATTGCATCAACTGAATTTTGGCTTCTTCTCGGTCGATACCTGCAATTTTCTCCAACTTGTAGCGTTGCTCATCAACCAGAGACGTGAGTTGTTTGTGCTGAGCCTCGACATCAGCCTCATTCACCTCTAGTCGCTCCTCGCGATACTTCAGGCTGACCTGCTTTTCTTCAAGAATTTGAAACTCACGCTGAATCTCATCAAATTTTCGGTTCAGCCGACGTTGATCATCTTTGAGTTCCTGTCGACTGGCCTTCAGCTCACGATCAGCTTCCTGTTTAATTTGAAAGGCTTCTTCTTTGGCCTGAAGCAAGGCTTCTTTTTTTATCTGTTCGGCTTCACTGATCGCATTTTCAATAATTTGCCGCCCCTGCAGGGCGATATTTTTCTGGTTACCTTCAACCAACCGTTTACGAAGCAGGATACCAACAGCAAGCCCGGCAACAAGGTTGACCAAAGCCAAAAGTAATGTTGTAACGTTGAGTTCCATAGAACACACCTATCCTTTCTTATATGAAAGTAAGAGCTTTACCCCAAAGAACCAGGGTACAAGCTACCTTGAACAAGAGGAGGAGGCGGTTAAGAAAGATGTGCGACTGCACAACAAGACGCCGCTTGGACAAGCGACAGGAGCTTTCTGCGCTAAGAAAATGCACAAAGTACTCCGGTGGTCTTCAGTTTGAAGAAGAGTAAGAAACGTAAGGGGGGGGGACAACGATTCGGCATCCCGATGAGGCTGATTTTATTGTCAATTTCTGGAACGTGTGCGTCCCTGATTTTGACAGAAAAATCTCACGCCCCAAGACACCTCACGATGCTATGCCCGATATTTTTCCTGGTACCATCCTATGAAAAGATGACTCGTCTATCGTAAACCTGATCGCATCAGTGTTGTTATTCTCACTGGACCAACAACGTCCGCTTTTTCAACCGGCCACCCTCTTATATTAACGAAAATGGCACGCTATGCAAACAGCGGCCTCACCGCTGGAAAGAGCCCCCCGCGCTGCCGTGTCAGAGAAATGATTAAACCTAAATAAATTAGGTGGGCACTGCCTTTACCGTCTTCAGGGAATCTAAGAAGGTTCCCATTATCCAGCAAGATGGCTACCCTTTTATCAAGAGTTGGCTCAATCTTTCACTGATCACCAACAGAGCAGGGGGTATCTAAGTTTTTTAACAGTATAGCAGATGTTGGGCCTCTACCACACCAGATTTTTACATTTACTCCTCGACTGCACGCAAAATTTTTCCAATCAGAACTTCTGTTGCCTGCTCCCGGGATTGACAGTACCGTTCATGCTCCCGCTGAAGTTGAATATATTTGGCGGCCATGCGTAGACACCCAAGTACGAGCTGTTTGGTTGAGAGAACAGAACTTGCTCCAAAGCTTGAAACATTTTCAAGCTCTGTGCGCAACAGGGCAATAACAGCCTGGACTTCATCCTCCGGGGCATCACTATAAAAGGTATACTCCTGTCCAAAAAGAGAAAACTGGACCCGTCGCTCTTCCATGATCTTCGCGATGAAGTTCTTAATCAGGGTTTTAACTCGATAGTTCTTCTGCAGACAGCTCTGGAGCTTTCTGAGAATTCCCGACTCTTTCCTGTGTATGTTGCTCCTGCTCCCACTGCTCGATCCGATACAACAATCCTGTGACTTTAAGCCCGACCTCTTGGCGCTCGGCACTCAATTCAAGGACCTGATTTTTAAGCTGCGCACATTCATTTTCCCGTTGCTGAACAAGATCCTGGAGAGCATGATACTCTGTTTTCAATTGATTATATTTATCCAGCAGGGTATCGACAAATTGCTCTAGTCGAGCCATCTCAGTATTGTATTCCATACATGAAACTCCCTGGAAAAGGCGAACATAAAAAAACTCGGGAATGCTACACCAACATGGTTGGGGAGACTTTTTGGTGAGCTATATCCACCACAATCGCAGGGGATATAACAGAAAAAGAGCAAAAATACCGTACACGATTTACCAAGCAAAAGCCTGGCACTAGCTGCCTTTTACTCAAATCGCTGAAAATTCCATCCCATGGGTTTTCCATTATCGTATGGCATATAACCATGAAATATCCTGGGATCATTATCAAAAACCAGAGGTAAAAAGTGACGATCCCCTTCCCACATGGGTAACTCCATAATGTCGTCTAAAAAAAACCAACGCAACGAGCCCTCTTCGTTCTCGGTGAAAGGAATCCCGGTAAAAGCGGTAATTAAAAAAATAAATCCCAGCCAATTTTCACCATTGGGTCCAAACCCTGTCCAGTTAATAGTGCCGCGCAGGTGCATCTGGGTACATTCAATCCCCGCTTCCTCATAAATTTCTCGTCGCATACACGAGAGCACGTCCTCTCCTGCTTCCATTTTCCCACCCAGGCCGTTATATTTACCAAGGTGCTGGTCATGAGCTCGAGCATTTCGATGAACAAGCAGTGTTTGTTGCCCATCCGGAGAGAGAATATACCCCAATGTGCCAATTATTGGTTGATATGGCTGTCCACTTTCTGCACCGCTCACAACAATTCTCCTCCCAAGAAACAAACTAGTTCCACTTTCTTTTGCTACCCTTTATAGTAGATTCTATAAGATTTTTCTGTATTTTTTCAGCCCTTGGAGCTAACTCTTCCTCCTGGCGCCGTCTCCTTGGCGCAGTTCTAAAAAATTGAATATATAAGCGACAAGCTTCCGGATACAGCCCGGAAGCTTGTATCGAATCATCTCTTTTCCATCTCCTTTGCCCGCTCCAGATGCTCAATACTCGCTTTTTCTTTCATAGCAGAACTCCTTACCGGCGTTTAGCTTTGGGGGCCCTACTCTTTTCCTGTTGGCTCGGAATATTTTGGCCGGTAGGGGCTCAGACAAAAGTACTTTTCCCACTCTACCCCTGCATACAGGAGAACGTTCTTTTCTGGGAGTCCATCTACGGGAAATATACGACACGACAGGCAGTGTTTCATGATGCTGCACACCTGGGGAGAGTTTACAGCGTTATTGAACTCACCGACTGGAAATATCCGTGGGCATCATGGCTCAATCGCGAGCGTATCCAGGAAGAAAAAAAGAGAATCACCACTCTTTTAAGCGCTCTTGCAGCCGGTCATCCCCCCAGAAACAAAGAAGAACGGCGCATCGCCGCTCTTTTTACTCGCCTCCCCTCTACGGCCCTGCGGCAAGCCCAGGAGACTCTTCGCATGCAACTTGGTCAAAAAGATCGTTTCATGCAAGGTGTTCAGCGTTCAACCCGTTACATGAACAGCTTTCGTCAAATTTTCAGTCGTTATGGCCTCCCCCAGGAACTGGCCTACCTGCCACATGTTGAATCTTCATTTACTTCGACCGCTCACAGTAAGGCAGGGGCCGCGGGTTTATGGCAATTCACCCAATCCACTGGTCAACAGTATCTCATGATCAACGACCGAGTGGATGAAAGGTACGATCCCCTGCGGGCGACAGAAGCCGCAGCCCAATTTTTAAAGGAAAATTATAACGTGCTTGGCTCCTGGCCGCTGGCCCTAACCGCCTATAACTATGGACGGGCGGGTATGGTACGGGCAAAACAAAAGCACGGAAGTTATGCCAAAATATTCACTCACTACGACCAGGGATATTTTAAATTTGCAGCCCGCAATTTTTACTCCGAATTTTTAGCAGCCCTGCGCGTCGCAAAACAACTGGAGAAGAACATTCCCCTTTCTCCTGCAATACGGCTTCCTGAACCCGGATATCGCCTCACTATGCCAACAACGCTCAAAGAGATGCTCTTTCACACCGGCCTGAGCAAAGCTATCTTTCTTCAAGTGAACCCGGCTCTCCGCAAACCGGTGGTTTCTGAGCTATTGCCCGCTCCAGCAGGCTACAAAGTTCGAACGGTTCCGTCGACCTCTCAAAAGAAGGCCCACATTGCTCCTGCCCCCAATCGCCCGGTACCCCACATCAAACACCAAAATCCAAACCGACACAAAGCGCACTTGCAAAAAAGTACTCTTGCACAGTAGAACGAAGCTATGTACGCATAACGCTCCACTCAAAAGGCAAACAGCCCCCTATTCAGCTGACCTTTCATTTTTTCACCCCAGACTCAACACGACCTAAACTCAAACCGAAGAGGAACACATGGATATATCCAAAACCATCGCAGAAATGAAAAAAAGGCCGGATTTTACAGAAAATGTCGGCATGATATTGATCCATAACGGCACGGTTCGCGCGTGGTCTCGAGGCGACCATGCAGATGTTCTTGGCCTAGAAACAACGGTCGATGATGAAAAAGTTGAACAATTACGACAGGAATACCTTGAACGTCCTGGAATCTATGACATAATAATTGAAACACATTCCGGCACATTTAAACCAGGTGACGATCTGCTCTTTATCATCGTTGCCGGTGATATTCGTGAAAATATCAAACCGGTTCTTGCAGATTTGCTCGATCGCGTCAAAGCCGAGGCTGTAACCAAAAAAGAAATCAAGGGATAAGCGGGATACGCTTTTCTCTGCATCCTGTTTCAAGGAGCCTCTTCATGCCACCAGCCGAAAAACTGATTGAGAAATTCAAAAAAATCAGAACACTTCCTCATATAGTCACGCGGCTGGTTCAACTGGTGAATGATGAAGAATCGACCTTGCAAGACTTTGAAGAAGTCATCCGTATGGATCCGGCCCTGGTAGCTCGACTGTTAACCCTGGTCAACAGCTCCTACTTTGGCCTCACCCGCAAGGTTGATTCGATATCTCGGGCGGTTGCATTGTTAGGTATGAAAAATCTTCATAACATCGCGGTCACCGACGCCATTCAAGGTATGTTGGGCTCCGAATCAAGTGCTCTTGAATTCTCTCCTGAGCGGTTATGGCTTCACAGTGCCGCCTCCGGAATCTGTTGCAAGATGATTGCCGAGCGCATCTTCTCAATTAATGGAGACGACGCATATCTTTGTGGAATTCTTCATGATATTGGCCTCATTGTCGAGATGCAGGCAGAACAGGAAAAATTTCTTGCACTCATCGAACAGCTGGCACCTGAAGGACCTTCAATAATTGAGTTAGAACATACAATATTTGAGACGGATCACAGCCATATCGGCTACACTTTGGCCAAAGAATGGCGTATTCCCGATACCATAGCCGAAGCTATTCGTGACCATCACGTCATCAATGGTAAATTTACACCGCAATCGCCCACTGGCATTCTTCAGATGAGCGAATACATCATTCAGCAACTCAACTATCCGGCGGTCAAAGAGGACCTGCCACTCAATCTGGCCCCCAGCCTTGCAGCTCACATTCATAAAAATGTGGAAGAATACAAAGTTTTAGCAGAAGACCTTCCAGAAGAGCTTGAAAATACTCAAAAAATGTACGGTGGTTAAGGAGCAGTCATGGTCATGTCATCGCTGTTTGCCGACCTTGTTGATCCATCGGGTGAACTGACGACCCTCCTGACTCATCTTGAGCAGGAGACCCGTGATATCCTCTATTTCTGCCTCAATCAAACAGGAAAACATAGCTCATCTGTAGAGTTCCCCCTCACTCCCGACGAGGCGATTGCAGCAATTGGCGCCCACGAGGCGCAATCGTCAGAAGTGAGTTTTTGTCTTGAGAATCGTCCCTTTTTTTTTCTTGCAGTTCCTGATCTTCAAGGTTTTATCCTTGCGACCTCAAATATCCAGACGCCTGAAACATCGCCTGAGATTCTCAGTACCATAGTACAACTCTCCGTACGTCTGTTTCTTTCACATCGGGAAACGACAGAAACCGTCAACCGTCTTCGTATCCAAAAAAAGCAGTTTGACCGTAAATCCGCTGTATTGGAAAAAAAGTTTCAAAATATCATGGCGGAAAACGAGCAAAATTATTTAAAAATCCAGGAGCAACAGCGTAGTTATTCTGAAAGACTTCAGGCAGAGATACGGCTACAGACAGCTGAACTCTGGACAGCTAAAAAAGCCGCAGAGGCTGCCAACGTAGCAAAGAGCGAATTTCTAGCGGCGATGAGTCATGAAATTCGCACCCCCATGAATGGCATTATCGGCTTTACGGATATGCTGCTTGACACTGGCCTGGACCTGGAACAGGAAGAATTTGCCCAGACGATCAAACGTAGTGCCGATGCCCTGCTTTCGCTCATCAATGATATTCTCGATTTCTCCAAGGTTGAGGCAGGTAAGCTTGACCTTGAATGCATCAACTTTGATCCAGAAATCACTGCCCAGGATGTCTGTGACCTCGTCCGTCCCAAGGTAGCCTCCCGACCGATCGAAGTCCTGTGCCGTATTGATGATGCCCTTCCGGCAAACGTTATGGGGGATCCTGGTCGGTATAGACAGGTACTGGTAAACCTCATGGGAAACTCAGCCAAGTTTACCAAAAAAGGTGAGCTAGAGCTCTCTATCGAGGTGGATACAGAAACCGAATCAACTATCACTCTCCATGCGCGTATTCGTGATACGGGAATAGGTATTCCCGAGGATAAGCTGGAATCAATTTTTGAGGCTTTTAGTCAGGCGGATGGCTCAACCACGCGTGAGTACGGTGGAACAGGCCTGGGGCTTTCCATCTGTCGAAAAATTGCGGGGCTGATGGATGGGCATGTCTGGGCAGAAAGCGAAGTCAACAAGGGGAGCACGTTTCATTTCACAGCAAGCCTGCAAAAAGCTCCGGAAGAGAAAAAGAAGAATTTCAAAAAAGTTTCTCTGGTCAACAAACGCATTCTGGTTGTCGATGACAATCCAACCAACCTCAGTATTGTCAGCCATATTTTAATGGCTGCTGGTCTCAAGGTTGAATCAATGGGTGATAGTTCTCAGGTTGAGACTTTGCTGCATCAGGCTATTGCCGAAGCATCCCTGCCCGATCTTATCATTCTTGATATCCAGATGCCTGCCCCGGATGGGTACGCACTTGCACAACTCATCCGCCACGACATGAGGGAAACAGCGCACATTCCACTCTTGGCCTACACCTCGACCACTGAACGCAACGCCCAAAAATGTAAAAATGCGGGCTTTGATGCCTTTCTGACCAAACCGACCAGGCGAGAGATTCTTTTTAAAACCATTGAAAAACTCATAGCCAATGAGAAGCCTCCTTCCCCCAGCACTGAGAACGAGAAATTTATCACCCAGTACAGTGTACGTGAGGAAATCAAGCAATCAGTCCGCATTCTTCTGGCCGAAGACAATCCGGTCAATCAAAAGCTTGCGGTCCTGATTTTGAATAAGGCAGGATATAAGGTTGAAGTTGCCAATAATGGGCGCAAGGCTATCGACACATTTACAGCGCATCCAGAAGGATTCGACCTCATCTTGATGGATATTCAGATGCCGGAGCTTGACGGCCTTGAAGCCACCAAAGAATTACGATCCCGAGGATTTACAGCCATTCCCATTATCGCGATGACGGCTAATGCCATGAAAGGTGACCGAGAAATATGTCTGGAAGCGGGCATGAATGACTACATTAGCAAACCCGTCAAAAGAGAAATCATTTTTGAAATCATTGAAAAGTGGTTACACTGGGAACTCGGACGATAAATGTAGGCCAGGTAGCTCTTTCCTCTCTGGCAATGTTCCCTCCTTCAAGCTTGTAGCGGAAGACTACTAAGCCAATGACACCAGTAAATCAGGAGGTTTCCTCGTCGAGTTTTTCTACATTTCACACCCTACTGCGTATCCTCTATCGTGAATTTTTTCTGCACCATATTCCCATGCGTGCAGCTGCGCTTACCTTTTCGATCATTCTCTCAATGGTCCCCATCCTTGCACTGAGTACATCCATAGTTAAGGGGTTGGGCAACGATCAACAACTCAAAACAGGGATCAATCATCTGATAGACCAGTGGGAGCCCATAGTTGTCCAACAAAACCCTTCCTCCTCGGAAGACGACAGTGCCTCCATTCCCCCCGAGGCAGTTCTCCATCGAGCGACAGCCTTTATCTTCAATTATGTCGATCAGACTAATTTTGCAGCCCTCGGCCTCTTTGGGGTCTTTGCCCTGCTCCTGACAACCTTTTTTGTTTTCTCATCTATTGAAGATGCCCTCAACACCATCTGGCACACCCTTAACCACCGGGAATGGCAGAGGAAGTTTGTCGATTATCTAGCCTTGATACTCTTTCTCCCCCTATCCTTCAACCTAGCCTTTGCTCTTGAAGCACTGTTTACGAGCGATGAGATAGTACAACGCTTGAACCAGGTTTTTCCCAACACTATGGTGCAACTGCTGCTGTTTCAGATAACCCCATTCCTGTTTATCGTGACGACCCTCACCCTGCTCTACATCTTTGTACCGCAAAAGAATGTTGCTCTTTTCCCCGCGTTTGCGGGAGGATTAGTCGCTTCATCACTTTGGTTGATTATCCAAAAAATATATTTTCTGCTTCAGCTTGGCGTGGCCAACTATAATATCATTTATGGTTCATTCGCCTCTATCCCTCTCTTTCTTATTTGGTTGTATCACGGCTGGCTCTGCATTCTTCTGGGGGCATTGCTCTCTTACGCCCTACAACACAGGCACGACTATCTGTTCACCTCACAAACAAGTCCTCTGCAGCAGCAACTTGCCTTGGCAATAGATATCTTGCTGCTGATATATAGTAATTATGGACAACGTCATCCAACTACAGTGCGCTCCATACAAGAGCAGCTCACGGGGTCAACTTTAAGGGAAATTAATTCCGTGCTTCAACAACTCATCCAAGGCGGCTATATTACACATGATGGTGATGGCGACCCATTATTACCCTGCGTTGCAGCTGAGCAACTCTTTGCTTCGGAAATCGTTTTTTATCTCTTGGGGGATAACAAACTCAAAGGCGTCACAGGGGGAGAAAAACTGACTGCTGTTTGGCTCGATACTCTTCGGGAGTCTTCGCGTGCCTCTTTCTCCCAATTACTTAGGAGTACAACCAATGACACAATTGCTCCCCCAAACCATTCACCGAGTACTTGGCAGTAACAACCTTTTACTGCTTGTCCCAGGTGGATATAATCCACCTCAATCCGGCCAGAGATCTAATTTCATTGCTGACCTCGCAATGAATCTCGCCCAAAAACTTGAGTGTTACGCGGTCGTTAACACGAAATATAAAGAACAGATCATGGATCTCAATGATCTGCAGGTCATTGAAAACCGTCCTCGAGTACGTGAAGATTTTCTTCTGCCCATTATTCGTTTTCAACAAGAAATAAGCAAGAATGGCCTCCCCCCACTCCTGCTTCTTTTGCAGCCCCTGCCAGCTCAAGAGTCTGCAGAAAACATGCTCCTGCTTGGGTACGGGCAAGGTGAAAGGAAATCTGCACAGGCTCCTCACCGCCCTACGCTCCCGGCCTCCTTACTTTCAAAAATACGCATCGCCCTTGAAGACAACCATTTGAGCACCGCGCTCACCGAGTCCGAATCTCCGCTGAGCGGGCACAGCGAAAACCACCTCAATCAGCTGTTCCGTAGTCACAACCGGTCTGATCTTTTTAACCCTGAAGTCAACTCTCTGATCTGCTACGTACGCCATGACCTCATCAACGAGCAGCAGACGGCTCTCTCCATTGCCTCCATCCTGGCTGAGAGCCTCAAGCCATTTCTCTCAACCATGTCTCTTGTGCGTACCGTCGACATCAACAGTATAGACACAGACAGTAGCGAGGACTTGCAGTATATTTTCCGTCTTCAGGGAGATAGCCGTTACGTTGAGTTAATGCGGGAATCCTATATTGAAGAACTTGCTCAATCCATCGACCGAAACGGTCTCTTGCACCCTTTGGTCATCCTGAAAAAGAACAACGGCCGCTATAAAATTCTTTGTGGGTACCGAAGATATCAGGCTCTTAAACGACTGGGAAGGCTTGAGGTTGAAGCCAAAGTCTATCAAGAATCGGATTTTGCGGTTGAGGATTTTTTCAATATCTCTCTTGCTGAAAACACAAAACGAAGAAATCTCAACCCCATTGAGATTGGCAATTTTCTCGAATCAGCAGCCTCATCCTTGGGACTTAATAACGCAGAGCTCGCCGAACAGTTTGGTTCCACGTTAGGTATCGGTAAACCAGGACAAAACGTCTCCCACTCAACAATCCATAAATACCGCAAGGTTAACCAGATTCGTCTTCGTGGCGAATCCCCCGAGATCATTTCCGATGTGGTCAACGAAAAACTCCAGTTTTCCATTGCCGCGGAGGTCCTTGCTCCGCTTAAAAACAGTAAAGAACGAGACGCACTCTATCTGGAAATCATCAAACCCTTTGGCCCGACCCGCCCTCAACTCACTAAAATCATCACACTGCTGCGCGACATCGAACCTGAACTACACAACGCTTTGGCCAGTCAAAAGGTGCAACAGAGCATACGCAGAAGCCTTAAAGCCCCTCAACCGATAACCACCTTACTCAAGTCCCTTGCCGGTCAGTCTCAGCCCAGTAAAAGTGGGACAAAAAATGCGCTTGAAAATACAGTCTCAGACCTTCGCAAAAATATTTTTGGCGAAAAAGCAACAAAAAGAGATTTCAACGCCACGCCCGTTTCCAAAACCAAGAAAGACGAACTGATCATTCAGTTTCGCCTGAAAAAAGGCCAAGAGCAGGATACCTTGCTTCGCTTGCAGAAAATTCTCGAGAAGAGCGAATTATTCGATCCTCTCTCGCCACAAAATTGACTATGTAGGCTCGTTTTCGCCTGCGAAAAGATAAATTTTCTTGATCAAAAACTTCGAATAAAAATTATACAAATAACTGATTTTTCTTTTTTTCCCTTTCAAGGGAAATAATTCTTACTTTCCCCTTGCCTTTTCCGCTATAGCACCTACTATAGGAAGAAGCAATTGATAACTATTACTACCTAGCAAAAAGGAGAAGACCATGGCCGAGAATGAAAAAAAACAAACCTGTCCCACCTGTAACGGAAAAAAAATCATCGAAGGTGTTTGTGAAACCAGCAGTGAATGGCAGGGTAAATCTCCAGATGGTCAGGTCTGCACACCCGACCAAACCTGCCCCACCTGCAAGGGCACCGGTGTGGTCGAGTAAGTTTTATTCAGGGAACACCTGAATAAAAAAGGGGCTTCATTCGCTGGAATGAAGCCCCTTTTTTATTCGTTGCGAGCGTCAGCAGTTGCATGCCTTCGGTCATACTCCTTTCAGACCAATTTGTTTGCCTCCATGTGCAGGACAAGGTCCAACATACGGTTGGAGTAGCCCCACTCATTGTCATACCAGCTCATGACTTTTACCGTCGTCCCCAGAACCTTGGTGCACTGACCATCGACAAAAGAGGAGTGCGGGTCTCCCTGAAAGTCAATGGAAACAAGTGGTTCATCGGTATAGCCTAGATAACGTCCAGCCGCTGCCTCCAGGGCTGCGTTGACCTCAGAAACGGTTGTCTCACGCTCAACCTCTATAACCACATCCACCAGGGAAACATCAGGAGTTGGTACACGAACCGCAAGTCCGTCAAATTTATTCTTCAGTTCTGGTATAACCAAGGCAACTGCGGCGGCAGCCCCGGTTTTGGTTGGCACCATGGAGAGAGCGGCTGCTCTTGCTCTCCGCAGATCTGAATGGGGAAAATCCAACAACCGTTGATCACCGGTATACGCGTGTACGGTGGTCATCAGCCCCCGCTTGATCCCGAAATTATCGAGGATAACCTGCGCCACTGGGGCCAGGCAGTTCGTGGTACAGGAGGCATTAGAGACCACATGATGGGTGGTGGGATCATACTCATCTTCATTCACCCCCATGACTATGGTTTTCACCTCCCCCTTGGCCGGTGCCGAGATAATAACCTTGGATGCGCCCGCATCGATGTGCACTTTAGCAGATTCAAAGTCCCGAAAGTGGCCACTGCACTCAAGAACGTACTCTACCCCCAACGAGCCCCAGGGGATATCCGCGGGGTTCCGGTGACTGGAAAGAGGAATCGATCGTCCATCGACAACGATGGCATCTTCAGTGCTGGTAATTTCCTGCTCGGCCCGCCCCATGACAGAGTCATATTTCATCAGGTGAGCAATGGTTTTTGCATCGGTCAGGTCATTAATGCCAACAATTTCAATATCGGCAAAGAGTGGATCCTTGCTCAATGCACGAAAGATATTCCTGCCAATACGACCGAACCCGTTAATGCCTACTTTTATGGTCATGATGTGTCACTCCTCTCTTAAAATTGTCGTTCTTCCCGGGAGAAAAGCTCAAGATAGGGAAAAATCAACAGCCCAACGCACAACACACACATTTTGTTCTGTGTTTTGCTGGCGTGTATCATCTTGGCCAGCCCCCTGCCTTTCTTGGGAATGTGCCTGTGAACTTCTCATGCCAACATATTTACGCAATCAGCGCAAGCGCTTGTTGGTACAACGCTCTGTACGCCTCCATAACCTGTTTCCAGGTATGTTTTTGGTCGATGCGATGCACCGCAGCCTTCTGCATCTCCAGAAATCGTTCAGGTTCTTCTCTGTAGAGTCTCATGGCTCGCAGCAGCGTCAGAGTGAGTGCTGCGGCCTTGTCCTCGTCATAGCAAAAGCCTGTTTTTTCGTCAATTACCTTCACCAGCCCACCGACACGATGCACCACAGGAAGGTTCCCCAGAAGCTGGGCCATATAATCGGTTAAGCCGCAGGGCTCATATTGCGAGGGAATTAAAAACAAATCGCCGGCAGCATAAATCGTATTTGCCAAAAGAGGATCAAAACCTTTGAGAAAACAAACACGCTTATCCCCCTGTCGGGCAAGTTTTTTCAGTTGTTCTTCGTAGGTCGCTTCACCGGAACCGAAGATCAGAAATCTGCAGGCCGCATCCGTTGCCAGCATATTGGAAATTGTTTCAATTAAGGTATCCACCCCTTTCTGTGTAGTCAACCGACCAATAAAGGTACAGAGAGGTTCCCGCGGGTGGGATGCAAGACGGCCAAATTGCTCAACCCCCTCCCATCCTGGTCCATGGTCCAGGCGTTCAAGCAGATCTCGCTTGCAGAGAGCTTTTCCTTCGAGTTGCCCCTTTCGCACATCAAATCCAGCCTTCAGATCTAACGCCTCAGGCTTACCGGGGTTAAAGGATTCAGGATCTATCCCGTTGGTAATGCCGGAAAGGGTGATGCCTTTTACCATCAGGGCATGGCCAAGCCAGCCTGTACGTGCATCATCATCGCTCTGCTGGAGCTCACGAGCATAATTTTCACTCACCGTATTGAGGATAGCATAAGGTGCTGCAGCTAAAAAGGGGTCAAATTTGTCTCCCAAAAGTGAGTTTTCAATAACCCGCTGAGGCAGGGAGGTTATAGCCTGGGCAAAGGACAAATCAGCGACCTCCTGGTGATAGCCCATGCCTGCATTATGAATAGTCACTACAGCAGCGGTTGCATGAAAATAGTGTCGATAGCCTGAGTTTTCCCGCATCATGGCAGGTAAGGTTGCGGTATGCCCATCCTGACAGTGAATTATATCCGGACGCTCCTGCAACAAAATCATGGCGTCTAAAGCCGCCTTCTGCAACAGAATATTCATGGCGAAATAATCGTAATGCCCCTGTCCTTTCTGCCGCCACCTCTGTTCCCTGGCCTCTTGTTCGGTGTACGTGTAGACGCCGAACTTTTCGGCAAAGCGGGCTGCCTCAACCAGATAAATCTCCACCCCGTTGCACGTCATCTGCCAGAGGCAAACCGACTCTCTACGCTCCCTCTCGGTGTAGTTCATATCCACCTGATAGCCACGCCCAACAGTTTCCTCATCGATACTGACGACTTGGCTTCCCACCTCCACTCTGACACATCCAAGGGCAAGCGGATCCATAAACCCGTATCGTGGCATAATGACGTTAACACGGGTGGTACCCGAATCAGCCAGGGCTTCTGCGAGCTGCCGCGAAACATCTTTCACGCCACCGGCACCGGCGAGGCCCGCATATTCTCGAGTGACAATCCAGACGGACTGAAGCTCTCGATTGGTCTTGAGTGTTTTTTGTTTCATGAAACTGCCTGCTGTATCATCATAGGTGAGGCCTCACTGTAGATTCATGAGTTCAGGCCTGTTTTTCAAGCCAGGAAAGTGCTGCAGCGGCCAACTGTTCAGGAGTATTTGCAGCGGTGTCAAGGTGTATATCTGAGCCCTGGCGATACAGGGGGCGGCGACGTTCAAGTGTGCATGTAAGTGATTCCCGTTGTGCACTGCCTTCAGCAGGTAGATCGGGTCGCTGCACTGAGGAAAGAGGATCCTTGTCTATACGTCTTTTGATCGTCGCCTCATCGGCATCAAGCCAGAGGACAAAAGCGTTTCTGCGCAAAGAGTGCCACTGTGCTTGATGCTCGATGGCACCGCCGCCGGTAGCAATCACATAGCCAGTGCGGGAACAGAGTTCTGCAAGCAGGTTAGCTTCCGCCTTTCGGAAATAGGGCCAGCCGTGCTCATGCACAATCTCAGCCACACTGCCACCAAGACGTTTGCTGAGTTCAATATCCATATCTATAAAAAAAAGCCCAAGCCGCTGGGCGAGAAGTCGGCCAACTGTGCTTTTGCCTGTGGCTCTAAATCCGGTCAGGAGAATGTTAGCTACCTTACTGTTCATACACACCTATAAAAGAGCATAAGAGATTGGGCCAACGCTATTCAAGGGGAAAGCGGGGGCGGAACTTTTTTTCTTTTCTTTTTTATGAGCTATTCTTATTTTTTATAAATAGTTACACCTAGAGTCCCTTCCAGGCAATTGATGTCTTCTCGTGTACGTTCATCGAATTTGGGGAGTTTTATGGAATATAAAGATTATTACAAAATTTTGGGAGTTGGCCGTAAGGCCTCCCAGGACCAGATCAAACAGAGTTACCGTAAACTTGCCCGTAAGTACCACCCTGATATCAACAAGGAGGCAAATGCGGAGAACAGCTTTAAAGACATCGGGGAAGCTTACGAGGTCCTCAAAGACCCGGAAAAACGCGCAGCCTATGACCAGTTTGGTGCCAACTGGAAGGAAGGGCAAAACTTTGATCCTCCTCCCAACTGGGATGCTGGTTTTGAGTTCCGAGGAGCTGGCTATACAGGTGCCGACGCCTCAGATTTCAGTGATTTTTTTGAATCTCTCTTTGGCAAAACCCAGCAGAGTAACCACAGGCAGTATTCATTTCGGATGCAGGGAGAGGATCAACACGCCAAAATCCTTATCAGTTTGCAAGATGCCTACGCCGGTGGCCAAAAAACCATAACCCTCAATCGCCAGGTCATCAATCCTCAAGGTCTGTTACAGCAACAACCACATACAATAAATATCACAATTCCCAAGGGAATTCTTGCGGGACAACGTATTCGCCTCGAAGGCCAAGGAATGCCGGGCCACGGAGGCGGCCCCGCAGGAGATTTATACCTTGAAATTGCCTTTGAAGAAGACCGCCTCTTTCATGTCGAAAAACGAGACATACACATCAACCTTCCCGTCACCCCTTGGGAGGCTGCACTGGGAGCCTCAATTACAGTGCCAACGCTTGGTGGCAAGGTACAGCTCAAAATCCCCGCAGGATCGCAAGGAGGAAGAAAACTACGCCTCAAAGGGAGGGGGCTATCCACCGCCAACCAGTCGGGCGATCAGATCGTTACCTTACGCATCGTTATCCCTGAGGCAAAGACCGATGAACAACGTGCACTTTATGAAGAGATGGCCAAACAAATGCCCACAAATCCACGAACAGAATTAGGTGTCTGATATGGCAAAACAACTCACCTATGTCACCGGTATTGTCTTGAGCGAGGAGAGTCGTTGTTCTCTGGCAGAGCTCTGTCGGCTGTGCAATGTCAGCGCTGAACTTATAGAAAACCTTATTGACGAAGGCATCCTAAGCCCCGAGGGCTGTTCCCCCAAAGAATGGCAGTTTTCCTTTGTTGCTGTTCAACGGGTTCAAACCGTCATTCGTCTGCAACAGGATTTACGGGTTAATCTTCCAGGATGTGCTCTGGTACTCGATCTCCTGGATGAGATTGAAACCCTGCGCCTCCGGTCCAGAAGGCGTTAAAGCGTGGAATCAGTCTTTTTTACTCTGCCCCAGCTCCCAGCTCCTTTTGATCAGATTGACCCGACCTCCTTCACCTTTGGAGTCGGGTTCAGTCTGTTTTTTGCAGTTATTTTATTGTTAGTTCTGCAGATGCGGGTCCAACGGCGTCAACTCACATTAAGTCTGAAGCTCGAACGATATGAAGATGAAACAGATATCCTACGGCGCGAGCTAAAAGAGGTTCGCCATGAATATGATCTGCTTATCCGCGAATGTCGACAGTTGGAAACCGAAAACGCCTCTTTGCAGACATCCTATCGCGGACTTCAGCAGCAATTGCAGGAACGAGAAATCCTGCTTGAGGAAACGCGTACTCAGATCAAACGCGATTTTCAGATTTTGGCTGGTCAGGCGCTGCAGGAAAAAGGCGAGTCGCTTAATCAGCAGCACACCTCGACCCTGACCCACCTGCTCCGCCCCTTTCAGGATCAGATACTCGATTTCAAGAGCAAGGTTGAAGATATATATGATCGCGATTCCCGTGACCGTGTCTCCATGCTCAAAGAAATCGAGCACCTGAAAACGCTCAACCAGCAGATCAGCAGCGAGGCCGCCAATCTCACCCAGGCCCTACGGGGCAGTAACAAGCTCCAGGGGCAATGGGGAGAAATGATCCTGGCCAAACTCCTGGAAAACTCGGGCCTACGCAGCGGCAAAGAGTTCCAGACGCAGGTCCATCATATCAGCCAGGACGGTTCTGCCCTGCGGCCGGATGTCATCGTCCACCTTCCCGACGAAAGGACGGTCATCATTGATGCCAAGGTCTCGCTCAAAGCTTTTCAGGATGCGCATAATACCGAAGATGAACAGGAAAAAACACTGTTGATCAGACAACACCTGGATTCTGTGAGAAAACAGGTGAGTCTGCTTGCAGGCAAACAGTACCAGCAACTCAGCGAGGTAGGTTCGTTGGATTTTGTCCTCCTTTTCATTCCCATTGAAGGGGCTTTTCAACTTGCGGTGGAACAAGACCCCGAACTGCTGACTGCCTCCATGCAGAAAAAGGTCATTCTCACAAGCCCCTCAACCCTCCTTGCCATTCTGCGCACAATCCACCATCTCTGGCGCCTTGACGAGCAAAACCGCAATGGTTTAGTCATTGCCAAACAAGCTGGGAATCTTTATGATAAATTTGTTGGCTTCGCTGAAGCCTTTGAGGAGATAGGCTTTCGTCTCACCCAAGCACAACAGTCCTGGCACACAGCCAGGAATCGCCTTTCCACGGGCCAAGGCAACTTGGTTGCCCGAGCGGAAGCGCTCAAAGAGCTGGGAGTGCAGGCTTCAAAAACACTGCCCGAATCCCTTTCATCCACATCTTCTCTTTCAGGAGAAATATCATGAAGTATATGAGCATTATTCTTGCTTGTGTGAGTCTCTTTTCACTCTCTTCCTGCGCCACCAAAGGACAGACTGGTGCGCTCGGTGGGGCGGCCGCAGGGGCCTTGATCGGTCAAGCCATTGGCCACAATACCGGAGCAACGCTCATTGGGGCAGCGGTAGGCACCATGCTAGGCAACATTGTTGGCAATGAGATGGACAAATACGACCGCGAGCAGCTCAACCACACCTATGAACGGGGTGTCTCCTACCAGCGTTCCGCCTGGGTCAACCCGGATACGGGCAACCAATACATGGTTTCCCCTCAGCCAGCCTACCAGAACCCCAATACCCAGCGCATCTGCCGCCGTGCTGAAATTGAAGCACTGGTTGACGGCAGACCGCAAAAAACCTACAGCACCGCCTGTCGCGATGAATATGGTTCCTGGCAGTTACAGTGAGGAAGGAGACTGATGGCAAACGGTAGCCTTGGCCTGACAAGCCGCAACCGGCTGGAAATGATCGATGTGACCACAGAGTTACAGCAGCTCGTTCACGAAAAAGGTATAGACAGCGGCATACTCTACGTCTACAACCCGCACACGACAGCCGGTCTCCTCATCAATGAAGGGGCAGATCCAGATGTACAGCGTGATCTCTTGGGGGCATTGCAGAAAATCGTCCCTGCCGATTACCCCTACAGACATGCCGAGGGCAACTCACCGGCCCACCTGATGACCGCCATGACCGGGTCTTCGGTCCAGATATTTATCGAACGTGGCAGGTTGCAGCTTGGCACCTGGCAGCGGGTCTTTTTCAGTGAATTTGATGGCCCGCGCAGTCGGAAGCTGTGGTGGAAAATTCTTGCCGGATGAGCGGCACTGTTTGTTTTCCCCATGGACCACAGCAACAGACACCATTTATAACTCTAAGGAAATAGAATGTTTTTTGGACTCGACCGCGAAACTGACGAGCGATCCCTTGCTGAATTCCTCCAGCACTTCAGCGACGAGCGCTTAACCAAGGTACTTATCCCCCGCATGAGCGAGGAGGAAATCAACCAGGTTGTCGATCTCCTGGGTATTATCATGAAAAACAACCTCAGCGAAAACGAATACCACAAGCTTTTCCTCCAAGATGAACACCATCATCATTAATCTGGTCAGCGAACAAATCCCAGCACTACAGGACATTTACTCCCATGCCACCGCTTGTAAATTTGCGCAGTTTCCTCAATCTCCTTCGGGCAAACAATCAGCTTTTAACCATCGACACGCCGGTTGATCCGCATCTGGAGATTGCCGAAATTCATCGCCGAGTCATAGCCCAGGGTGGACCGGCCCTTCTTTTCACCAAGGTCAAGAACTCTCAGTTTCCTGTGGTCACCAACCTTTTTGGTACCGCGGACCGACTGGAGATGGCCTTTGGTAAACGACCGGTGAATTTTGTTCAGGGACTCGTCAACATGGTCGAGCATGCCCTGCCGCCAACAGCTTCAAGTCTTTGGGAAGCACGTGGTCTTTTGGGCCAGGGGCTAAAAGTGGGCCTGAAAACCAGCAAAAAGGCTCCAATCCTCGAATGCTGCCAACGCCCTGCCCGCATGACGGAGTTACCCATGCTCACCTCCTGGCACTCCGATGGTGGCCCCTTCGTGACTCTGCCGCTTGTTTACACGGAGCATCCCGTGGACCACGGACATAACCTGGGCATGTACCGCATTCAGCGCTACGATGATACCACCACGGGTATTCACTGGCAGATTCATAAGGGAGGGGGATTTCATTACCATGCGGCTGAAAAGCTGAATCAATCACTGCCCATGACCCTCTATATTGGCGGTCCACCTGCGCTGATGCTTGCCGCCATCGCCCCTTTACCTGAAAATATTCCGGAATTGATCCTGGCCTCGCTTCTTCAGGGGGAGAAACTGCGTATGGCAGATGATCCCTACGGCGGTCACCGACTTGTTGCAGAAGCCGAATTTGCCATCAAAGGTATGGTACAGCCGCATGTTCGACGGCCGGAAGGTCCTTTTGGTGACCATTACGGTTATAACTCCCTGCAGCACGACTACCCGGTTTTTCAGACCAGCCATCTCTATCACCGCAAGGATGCCATTTATCCGGCCACTGTGGTGGGACGGCCCAAACAGGAAGATTTCTTTATCGGTGATTTCCTTCAGGAGCTTCTCTCGCCGCTCTTTCCTCTGGTGATGAAAGGGGTCCAGCAGCTCAAGACTTTTGGCGAGACTGGTTTTCACTGCCTGGCAGCAGCCCGTGTGGCCGATCGCTACCCACGCGAGGCATTTGCCGCGGGTCTTCGAATTCTGGGTGAAGGACAACTCTCTCTGACCAAGTTTCTCCTGGTGACCGACGGCGATCTCAATGTTGAGGATTTTCCACGCCTCTGGCAGCATATCCTTGAGCGCATTCAATGGGAGAGAGATCTTTTTGTTTTTGCCAACGTCTCCCAGGATACCCTTGACTATACCGGTCCTTCAGTTAACAAAGGGTCCAAGGCAATGATGCTTGGCCTCGGCGACAAGGTTCGTGAACTTCCAAGAGAATTTTCCGGTTCGCTTCCCGAGGGCTGCCGTCGTCCGAATCCCTATCTTCCGGGCACTCTGGTTGTTGAGGGGAATTCCTATGAAAATGATCCGGACCTGGCCCAGAAACTCGCCCAATTTGAAGGAGTTCAGCAATGGCCGGTTATTCTTCTCGTTG
Source organism: uncultured Desulfobulbus sp. (assembly GCF_963664075.1). Lineage (NCBI taxonomy): Bacteria > Pseudomonadati > Thermodesulfobacteriota > Desulfobulbia > Desulfobulbales > Desulfobulbaceae > Desulfobulbus > uncultured Desulfobulbus sp. The sequence goes on along the minus strand of NZ_OY760916.1, from coordinate 54,535 downwards.
ACTCCACTAGCGAGGCAACCTGTTCACTTCAGGAATTTCTCTGGACCTTTTTCACTCGATTTGAGCCTGCAAACGACATTCACGGCCGAGGACAGACCTTACACCGTTTCCATGTGGGCCTTGAGCCACCCATCGTTTTTGACTGCCGTATGAAACCCTGGTACACGGATGTTCTGGAGGTCGATCCTGCCACCAAGGCACTGGTGGATGAAAAAATCACCTCCATGTTGCCGCGACAATACTGGGGATGAAGAAGCCCTCCAGGCAAAGAGAAGAGATCGCATGGAAGAACGCTTGCAGAAGATATTGGCCAAGGCCGGCATTGCCTCCCGCCGGGGAGCTGAACAACTCATTTTAGATGGTCGTATCACCGTCAACGGACAACTGATTAGAGAGCTTGGCTATAAGGCCGACTCATCCAGGGATACAATTACATTTGACGGGAAAGCCCTTCGTTTTGAACACAAGGTCTATGTGCTTTTAAACAAACCGACGGGCTACGTAACCACGCTCTCCGATCCGCAAGGACGGCCGATAGTTTCTGACCTGTTACAGGATTTCTCAGAACGCCTCTTTCCCGTGGGACGGCTTGACCTGGATACCGAGGGAGCTCTTCTGATGACCAACGATGGCGAACTGGGCAACACCATTCTCCATCCACGCTATGAGGTCAACAAGACCTATGAGGCCTGGGTGGCAGGATTTCCTTCGGAGAGTGCGCTCGGGCGGCTTGAACGGGGGATCGAGCTTGAAGGGGTACGAACTCGACCAGCGCAGATACGTGTCCTGAAACGAGGCAAGAATCAGACCCTTATTGAGGTAATCATCCACGAAGGAAAAAAACGGCAAGTACGTAAAATGTTTCAGGCTATCAATCACCGGGTCATTCACTTGAAGCGTACAGCCTATGGAAAGCTTCGTTTAGGCACCCTGGCGAGTGGAAAATACCGAATTTTGAGTACAAACGACCTAAAAAAAATATTTTCACAGAAAATACCCTTTACAATCAAAAACATACTTGCTTAAATTTCTACAGCCTCCTGAAAGCAGTTCTTTTTACCGATGACACATTCGCACCATCTTTCAGGCGAGGAATCGAACCTATTACAGTCAATTCTCAGTGGAGCTTGCGGGGAGAGAGAGGTATGAACAAATCCGAGTTAATTGAAGCCCTGGCCGAAGCGATGAACATTCCAATTCGTGAGGCTTCCTCGATAACCAACACTATTATCGAGACAATGAGCGATGCTCTTGCACGGGGGGAATCTATAGAAATTCGTGGATTTGGCAGCTTCGTCGTCAAAGAATACTCCTCGTATACCGGACGTAACCCCAAGACCGGGGAGAAGATTAAGGTCAAACCCAAAAAACTCCCCTTTTTCAAGGTCGGCAAGGACCTTCGCGAACAGGTGAATCGACAGGGCGGATGAGACCATCCGCCTTCTCACTCACCTTCCAGCAGATCAACTTCTTCAGCAACGAGATCATAGGTATGCGCCTCGGTGATGCGCAGCTCTACAATGTCACCGGGGTTAAACTGGCCAGAGGTGATATAGACGCAACCGTCGATATCCGGAGCCTGATAGCGGGTTCTTCCTTCAAGAAGCAGCTCGCTTTCCTCACTCACGCCCTCCACCAGCACAGGCTCAACCCTACCGACATATCGTTGCAACCGCTCCTGACTGATTTCCGCCTGCAGTGACATGACCTGCTCATAACGTTTTGCCTTCTCCTCATCTGTAACCTTTTCGGGGAGCAGGGCTGCCGCACTGCCCTCCTCATCCTGGTACTCAAAGACACCAACATGGTCCAGCTGCCACCGTTTCAGGGCCTGCTCCATAACGCGCACATCTTCGGTGGTCTCTCCGGGAAAGCCAACCATAAGCGTGGTTCGCAACACGCTATCGGGAAGAAAGCTGCGAATGCGTCCAATCAGGGAGTCGAGCAAGGCTTCCCCATAGGGACGATTCATCCGCTTCAGCACAGGATCACTGACATGCTGAAAAGGAATATCCAGGTAAGGCAGAATTCGAGGATTCTTGGCCATTAAGCCCAACAATTCATCGGTAATACCCGAAGGATAGGCATAGAGAAGACGAAACCAGGGAATCGTGGTCTCGGCCAGCAGGGCCTCCAGCAGCCCGACCAGGCTCTCTTTCTCTACCAGGTCAGTCCCGTAGGCAGTCAGATCCTGGGCAATCAGACACAGCTCCCGGACACCTGCCCGTTCCAGAGCTTGTGCTTCAGCCACCAAATCCACAATCTCCCGACTGCGTAACGGTCCCCGAATGGAAGGGATCATGCAGTAGGTGCAGCAGTTGTCACAGCCTTCAGTAATTTTCAGATACGATCGAAATGCTGGCGTCGTCATGCGGCGAGCATGACTGCTGTCCATCAAAAATTGTGCTGCTCCGGGTGAGGCAACAAGACGATCTCCCTGCTCTCCTGCCGCAAGCAGCTCATCAATCCGGGGAAAGTCATCAAGGCCAACAAAGAGATCCACCTCTGGCAGCTCTTCAAGCAAGGAAGAACCATACCGCTGGACCATACACCCGGTGACCACCAACCGGGTCCCGGGTTGCGCCTCTTTGTACTCAGCCATCTCCAGAATAGTATCAACAGCCTCTTCCACCGCAGGCTGGATGAAACCACAGGTATTGACCACTATCACCTCCGCTTTCTCCGGCATGTCGGTCAGGGTGTAGCCCGCATGCTCAAGAGAGGCGAGCATCACCTCGGTATCAACCAGGTTTTTGGGGCAGCCGAGACTGACTATAAAGACATTTTTCATCAGAGTTTTCCTTTGTGGACTGAGGCAATAAGCAATGAAAGCACCTGTCGTGAACGGAGACGAAAGGATTTATGACGGTAGCCTGCCTCCCAACGATCACCAAAGAGTTCGTCCGAGACAAGAAAGGCGCAGCCCAATTGCACCTGGCGAAAGCTGGCGACAGCCTGCAGGGCGGTGTACTCCATATCGACGGCCAGGATCCCCTGCCCAGCATAGGATGCTACTTTATCGCGTGTTTCGCGATACAGGCCATCGGTTGTCCAGACACCACCTGTTTTGGGAGATTCCTGTTCCCCTGTCAAGAGCTCACGGACCTGCTGCTGCAACCGGTGATCAGGAGGACTTGTTACGGGGTAATGGGCAGAGGTCCCCTCTTCACTGAGCCCGAATTCGGGCAGGAAGAGCTCACCAATGCGCAACTCGGGAGCGAGAGAACCGCACCATCCGTACACTACAATCTTGCGGGCTCCAAGAGCAACGAGTTTTTCCAGACAAATGGCCGCCATGGGGGCGCCAACGGCAGGTCCCACCAGAAAAAATCGTTCGTTATACAAGAGTTGGGAGTTGAAGAAAAACTGCCGCTTCAGCGCATATTCTTTGACGAGAGCAGGAAGCGTTGCCTGTTCCGCAGGATTGGGAAGCAGCAGCCCAATCGGAGGCAGGGTAGGTTCATTCTTTTCACGACGGGGGGAAATCAGGACATCATCCATGGCAAGCACCAATAAAAAAAGGGCTGCGGCAAACACCGCAGCCCTTTACAGGGATAACTCCCTGACGACTTTTTTATTACAGTCCGAGCGCAGCCTTGAAGGGGTTTGCGTAGAGCAGAATAAAAGCGATAACCAGACCGTAAATGGCGATGGACTCACAGAGGGCCATACCAAGGATCATGGTGGTGGTGATAGCACCTTTTGCTTCGGGGTTGCGAGCAACACCGTCACAAGCGCCACGCAGACCGTTACCCATACCGATACCTGCACCGAAACCGGCCAGACCGATGGAAAGAGCTGCGCCGATACAAATCAGACCGAAAGTAATTGTATTCATTTTTGTGTCCTCCGTACTACTTTAGTTTATATGTTGGCCTTCTTCTCCGTTGGAACGGAACTTTATAAGCAAATTAATGGGCGTGTTCCATGGAACCTGCACAGTACAGCAGGGCCAGCAGAACAAAAACCACCGCCTGAATCAGGGATACCAGTACACCCAGGCAGAGGATTGGCAGCGGTGCGAAGAATGCACCGGCCAGCATGAACAGAACACCAAGCAGAACCTCTTTGGCAAGGATGTTACCAAAAAGACGCATGGAGAGTGAAATCAGACGGGCAAAGTTACTGATGACCTCAAGCAGGAACATGAACGGTGCCAGTACGGGGCTCGGTCCCATGAAGTGCTTGTAGTATTTGAGTCCGTGATATTTAAAGCCCAGGAAGTGATGGGTCAGCCAGACGATAATGGTCATCGCCAGGGTGATATTGAGGCTTGAGGTCGGAGACATGAAGCCGGGAATCAGACCGATCATGTTGGCGATAACGATGTAGAAAAAGAAGGTCGCCATCATGGGAAACAGCATTTTCGCGCCTTTCTCACCGAGATTCTCGGTGCAGAAATCCATCACGCCCCCCACAGTTACTTCCCAGAAGTTCTGACCGCTCCCCGGGACCATTTCCAACTTGCCCATGGTCAATTTAGGGACAATGATCAGAAACGCCATGACCATCCATGTATAGGTCATATAGGGTTCACAGATCTTTTCCAGGAGGGTAGCTCCAACCGGTGTGTGGGGTACCGGAAGCCCTAACGCCTCAAGAATTAATGAAATAAATAATATCGGATGTTCCATGACCTACACTCTCCTCACGCTTTGCTTGGCAACCAGCACTTATATGTGCTCAAGCCGATAATGACAACACTAACCATAACCGTGGTGAAGCCCAGAGTCAGGCCGATCACGTTGATCGGTACTCTGCCAGCCACCGCGAATAACAACAACCCAAGAACAATCAGCCTGGCAAATGAACGCAGAAAAAACCGTGTTTTTTCTGTATGCACAACCATGCCAGCCTCTGCCTGACTTATTTTCTGCATCAGCCGCTGCGTATCCCGTTTCATGAGCCAGAAGCTCCCGTTCACGAGGATACCGCCCAGTAGCATTGATTGCGCAAATTGCCAGTTATACAGCCCCCAGCCGCAGGCAGTCATGACTCCCAGCAGCAGCCAGCTCAGCACCATCACCCGGCGCAGCATTCCATCTTCTGGTTCTGCCTGGGAAGAACTGGTTGTTGGTACGTGCTCATTCATCTTCTATTTTCCGGGTCAGTTCCCAGAGATTTCTGAATCCGGCGGTAATGCCCAGTCCCAAAAATATAAACGTTAAGTAGGGAGAGGTTTTTCCCCCAAACACCTTGTTATCAAGAGCCCAACCAATACCAAATCCAATAATGATGGAAAAAGCAAAGGTCATACCGACTTGGGAGTAAACGGCCAGTTGCCGGAACATCTCCCTGCGCTCGTCTGACATGGTACGCCTCACGAACATTTGCCGGGACTTGACAATCGCAGCTACAGGTAGCATGCGCAACCAGCAAACGCAATAATTTTTTAATTAATCCATCAATTTTTTGAATGATGATTCAGTCAGATTCAACGCTCTTTCAAGATGACTGCGCTCATGGGCGGCAGAAACAAAGGCTGCTTCGAACTGCGAAGGAGCCAACCAAACCCCACCAGCCAGCATTTCCCGGTAATATTTTCCATAGCGCTCGGTATTCGAGGTCATGGCTGAGGTAAAGTCTCTCACCGGCTGATCAGTGAAAAAACAGGTCATCAGCGAACCAATACGGTTGACGGTGATAGGGACAGGCGCGTTGGCCGCCAGTTGCTCCATCTCCTGACCAAACCATGCACTGGTCTCCTCCAGTTTGTCATAAAAGCCTGGAGTACGGATAATTTTCAATAGCGCTACTCCCGCTGCCATGGCCAACGGATTGCCCGAAAGGGTCCCGGCCTGATAGACAGGTCCATCTGGTGCTATCATTTCCATGATCTCGCGCTTACCACCGTACGCGCCCACCGGCAGACCTCCACCTATAATTTTGCCCAGGCAGGTCAGATCCGGGAGAATGCCAAATCGTTCCTGGGCACCACCCAAAGCCAGGCGAAAGCCAGTGATAACCTCATCAAAAATAAGGACGACACCAAGTTCAGCGGTAAGATCTCGCAATCGTTGAAGAAACGCCATTTCAGGAACAACAACCCCCATGTTGCCGGCGACTGGTTCAACAATAACACAAGCGATATCAAGCTCCTGATCTCGCAGGGTTTTCTCGAGAACCTCGATATCGTTATAAGGAATGGAAAGTGTATTCTTAACGATATCTTCTGGTACACCGGGGCTACCGGGGATCCCCAGGGTAATGACTCCAGAACCTGCTTTGACAAGAAAGGAGTCGGCATGGCCATGGTAACAGCCGTCAAATTTGATCACCATCTTCCGCCCCGTATAACCGCGGGCGAGTCGAATGGCGCTCATGGTTGCCTCGGTGCCAGAATTGACAAAACGCACTTTTTCAAGGGAAGGCACACTTGCGCAAACGAGCTCTGCCAGTTCTATTTCTTGAGCACAGGGAGCGCCAAAGCTGGTACCCAACGGGGCCGCCTGAGTGATTGCGGCGACCACCTCAGGCCGGGCATGCCCCGCAATCATCGGCCCCCACGAACCAACAAAGTCTATAAATTCGTTTCCATCGGCATCAGTGATCATACAGCCCTTTGCCTGTTGCACAAAGAGAGGATCGCAGCCAACAGATCGACACGCACGTACAGGCGAATTGACGCCTCCGGGAATAAGCGTTTTGGCTTGAGTAAAAAGGTTGGCCGAACGATCTGTTTTCATGGGGTGCCTCCAGCGGCTCTATGGGCATATGGTCGTGTTCATTTTTAAACTGTCCTATATAGCACGGTCTATTTTTGAATGTCAAAAGCAAAAAGTTTCATGGTTTTGAGTCTTGACAGGAGACCATTGATGTCCATTTTTTTCCTTGTCACTAGGATAGAGGCAAGGTAGAATGGTCGCCGATGCAACTATCCATTACATAACCATTGAAAATTTCATTAATTTTCCCCCCTTTCAATGGACGCCCAAAAGGAGAATAAAAGATGGCAAGTGAAAAGGTAGTGCACATTTCTGACAGTGAGTTTGACAGTGATATCGTAGGCAATTCGCTTCCCTGTCTGGTTGATTTCTGGGCGCCCTGGTGCGGACCCTGTAAAGCTATCGGTCCGGTTATTGAAGAGTTGGCTGAAGAATTTGATGGCAAGGTCGTCATCGCTAAGATGAACGTTGATGACAACCCCTCCACCCCCGGAAAATTTGGTATTCGTGCCATTCCTACCCTCATCCTCTTCAAGGGTGGTGAGGTCGTTGATCAGATAACGGGAGCAGTTGGCAAATCCCAACTGCAGGACCTGATCAATAAAGCCCTCTAATTTTTTCCTACTCGGCACGTCCCCTTTTTTGCAATGCATCAAGGGGACGTGCCTTCTTTTTTCGGTCTACACATGCAACAGGCACAGTATCAGCTGATTATTGTCGGAGGTGGTCCTGCAGGCCTGACCGCAGGATTGTATGCAGCCCGTGGTCGACTCAGCGTTCTGCTCGTTGAAAAAGGAGCCACGGGTGGACAGGTGCTGGTTACCGACTGGGTCGACAATTACCCGGGCTTTGCTGATGGAGTTTCCGGTTTTGACCTGATGGATAGAATGACGGCCCATGCCGACCGTTTTGGTCTGGAAAAACGTTTTGCCACCATTGCTGCGTTGGACCTTGCCGGTGATATCAAAACCATCACTCTGGAAAACGGCGAAAAATTGACGGCAAAAGCGGTCATCCTCTGTACCGGTGCCAAACCCCGCAAACTCGGTATCCCTGGAGAATACGAGTATGCAGGCAGGGGTGTTTCGTATTGCGCAACCTGTGATGGTCCGTTTTATCGCAACCAGGAAATCGCCGTGGTCGGTGGAGGCAATACTGCTATTCAAGAGGCGTTGCACCTGACCAAATTTGCCTCCAAGGTGACGCTTATTCATCGCCGTGGAGAACTTAGGGCCACTAAAATTCTACAGGAGAAAGCCTTCTGTAACGAAAAAATCGAGTTTCTCTGGAATACCCAGGTTCTTGAAATTCGCGGTTCTAAAAACGCAGGTGTAGAAGAATTGGTGCTCCAACACTTCAACAGCGAGCAGTCAACGCTGAAGGTTACCGGCATCTTCATTCTCATTGGAATTGCTCCTAACACAGAAATTCTGCCCATGCGGCAACTCAAAAGCGATGAGGCTGGATTTCTCATCACTGATGAAGAGATGGCGACCTCGATTCCCGGAGTATTTGCCGCTGGTGATATTCGCAGCAAACGCGCGCGCCAAATCGTCAATGCCGCTGGTGAAGGCGCAGTTGCTGAACTCTCTGTTGAGCATTACCTAGGCAATCAGGCTCCTGATCAACCTTTAAATTGCAGCGAATAGAGGACTTTTATGCCCGTGTTGCCATTATCCAAGACACACGCTACTTTTTCACGGCTGACACTGATTGCTTTACTGCTGACAGCACTCATGCTGTCAGGGTGCTCAACCTTTAGTGGCATGTTCAGCAATGTAACCTTTGGCGAGGAAGAAGAGCCCAAGTCCCTCCCTCCTGAAACGTTGATCAGCCAAGGAATGGATGCCTACAATGTGGGCGAATACAGAGAAGCCCTGGAACGTTTTAAAAAAATTCTGGATGAGCACCCCTTCAGTGCCCAGGCCATGCTGGCGGAGTTGAAAGCGGCAGATGCACATTATTACAACAAGCAGTTTGCCGAGGCCCAAGTACTCTACAAGGCTTTTGAGGAGCATCACCCCACCAACGAAGCCATTCCTTATGTGATGTTCCAGATAGGAATGTGTGACTATAACCGCTCTGACCGCATTGATCGTGATATTTCCGGCCCCCAGGATGCTATTAAGTCATTCACCCGCCTGATTAATGCCTACCCTCAATCCCCCTATGCCAAGGAAGCGAAAAACAAAATTCAGGATGCCAAGGAATTTCTGGTCAACCATGAATACATGGTCGCTGTCTTTTATACGCGGACTGAGCGTTACGATCAGGCCATGCATCGCCTAAAATATCTGCTGGCCATGTATCCTGACTCTGCCCTTGCCCCAAAAGCCAGCGCATTGCTGCAAAAACTGGAAGCAGGTGAGCCTCCTTCCTGGGGAATGAGCCGCTGGCTGCCTGAGTTCATGACCAAATCGCCTGAAGAGCGTCTTCAAGAAGCCCAGGATCGAGAAGAGGTAGAGACCCAGGAAAATATCAGCCAGCAGCAGGAAGAAAAGCAACGAGGACCTGATATAGCCCAGTAAATAGAAATATGCACCTGTGCTTTCGTAAGGCTCAACCCGCAGTTGCGAGTTGAGCCTTTACTTTTCTGAGCAATTCGGGCAGATCGCCTTCGGTCGAAAATGAGTAGCAGTCTGCCCGTTCCTCCCCCTGGGGGCGTTCAAAACTTACCTGCTGATGGACATAAATTTCCCAACGCCCATCAGAAACCGCCCCGCTGTCCGCAGCGCGGAGCGCCAAACGCCTCTTGGTCTCTTCCTCGGAACAGTGGCAGTAAAAAAACAAACACTCCGCTCTCATCCGGGAGGCAGCTTGGCGAACAGCATCCCGATCAGCTCGTTTTGCGTACGAACCATCAAGCACCACCATGTAGGCACCTCGGGCAATATCATCTTGGGCACGTTCAAGCATGGCTGCATAGGTTTGTGCCGAAAGCTGAGGAGAATAGATCCCCTGATCAATGCCATCGGGACGTTTGTCGGTTGCCGCCAACCCGGCCAGTTCTTTGCGTACCCGGTCAGTGTTATAATAGGGAAGCCCCTGTTGCGCTGCCCATTGCATGGCAAGCATCGATTTACCAGAGGCGGTCATACCCAAAAAAATGACCAGCATCGGTTTCTGATAACAGCTTTGCCCTTTCTCATCCATGGGTATAGCGTTCTGCTAAATGAAAATACTGGGCAGCCTGCTCGGTACAACTTTTTTTCACCTCAGTAGGTACGGCGGGATCAGCAGCAGTAAACAACCCTATCTTGCCGCGCACATAGGCCCGGTAACATTTGTAAAAATTAAGCATTTCAGGCAACCCTTCATCACCAGTGCGTTCGCAAAACTCCTGAATAAACGAGTCTGAGAGTTCGTCAAGCCCATTGAGATCCAGATCCATTGCAAGGAAAGCAACATCGCTTGCCACATCACTATAGCGAAATCGCTCATTAAACTCGATGCAGTCAAAGACATAGATCTTGTCAGCCAGGCAGATGTTTGCCGAGTAAAGATCTCCATGGCAATCACGGATATGACCGCCATCAATTCGTCTCTGGAATAACTCGGGCTTGGCGAGAATACCACGCGCATAGGATGAGATAGTGTCAAACTGTTCTTGTGTGAGGGCCCCCTGCCCGATAAAGCCTTCAGTCTGCTCAAAGTTTTCAAGTACATTCACGCCTACCGCATCAGCGGTTCCAAATTGTGCGATATCAGGACTGCCGTCGGCTTTTTGATAAAAACCAGCAAGGATCTCAACCAGGGCATGAAGGTGCTCATGGCTAAGTTCTCCACGTTGGATGACCTTTTGCATCATCTGTTGTTCAGGCATACGGGCCATCTTAACACCGTACTCTACTGCCGCCCCATTCCCGTTGAGTGCAAAACTGCCGCCCCCCTCATCGGTTATCGTCACTAGATCCAGATAAATATCAGGGCAGAGCCTGCGATTAAGCAACAGCTCCTGTTCGCAGTAATGATGCCGTTTATTGAGATCAGAAAAATCCAAGAATCCGAAATTGACAGCTTTCTTGAATTTATAGACAAAATCACCTGCGAGAAGAACTGTGGAAATATGCGTTTGCACCAGCTCAACCTTATCGACAGAATGCGCATAACTTTCTGGTTGCAAGAGTGATTGAACAAATTGCGGTAGGCTTTCGTTACTCATAGTGAATTCTCCAGCCACCAATTACGGCAGCATGTTGATATGAAAAGGGCTTCTATAAAAACAGTAAGTTAGAATCGATGCAAGCTGGTTTTTTTGTTTTTCTGGAACGTCCCCCCCGGATTCTTTTCCCCACTATCTTGAGGATTCGCAGACTTAACCGTAGGCTTTTTTTGCATAAAAATAGCCCCTCACCGTTGCAACACGCGCCTTGGCGACGTATATTCTTAAGCATTTTGCATAAACCCTCAACTTATCCATTCTTTTTTCTCAGCCACAGGTACAGCATTCATGAACTCCAGCTTGAAGCTAAAAATCGGGCTAGTCATCTCCCTCCTCTTCTTTTCAGCCCTGGCACTGCTGCCATCGGTCACCAATGATCTCCCCAGTTGGTGGAAGAAATACATGGCCCCGGCCGGACTGAAGCTTGGTCTGGATCTGCAGGGTGGCATGCACATTGTTTTGCAGGTCGACCTGGAAAAGGCTGCCGAAAATTCTCTTGATCTTGCCGCCTCTGATTTTAAAGCCGCCCTTGCCAACCAAAATATCAATGCGGTGCGCATGGATACGGCCGATGCCAAATCCGTGCTCTTCACCCTGCCCAACACAGGTGCGGTCACAACGGTTAAGGAAATCCTGGCCGACAAATTCCCCAACCTCGATGCGCAGGTCCAGGCCGAGGAAGGAAGCTTTCCTCGTGTCACCCTCAAACTCAAGCAGGACGAGATCGATTTCATTCGCAAAAATGCGGTCAACCAGTCTCTGGAAATCATTCGTAACCGTATAGATCAGTTTGGTGTTTCCGAACCCGTGGTGGTCCGTCAGGGGGAAAACCAGATCGTTGTCCAGCTGCCAGGCGTTAAAGATCCCAAACGGGCCATGAGCCTCATTGGTCAGACAGCACAACTTGAATTCAAACTGGTTGCCGATACTTCAAGCATAAACCTGGGACAACTCATTGCCGAAGCGAAAGATGCAGCACAATGGCAGGAAGGAGAGAGCCGTAAACAACTCAACCTTGCGCTGCAAAATCGCCTGCCCCAGGGGACGGAAATTTATTTTGAACGGGTCATCAACGAGCAGACCAAACGTGAGACCAAGGTGCCGATACTGCTGGAGAGTCCAATTCTCATGACCGGTGAGATGGTAAAAAACGCTCAGGTTCGTATTGGTGGCACCTTCAATGAACCCTATGTCAGTTTGGACCTCACCTCCCGCGGTGGTCAGGCTTTTGCCACAATAACCGAAAAGAATGTACAGCGCCGACTCGCGATTGTCCTTGATAATATCGTGCGCTCAGCTCCGGTAATCCGCGAAAAAATTCTGGGAGGGAGTGCCCAGATCTCTGGCAATTTCACCCATAATGAGGCAACTGATCTCGCCATCGTTTTGCGTGTTGGAGCTCTGCCTGCTCCGGTTGATATTATTCAGAACCTGACCGTTGGAGCAAGTCTGGGTCAGGATTCGATCAACAAGGGCATGTTTTCAGGTCTTCTTGGAGCCTGCCTGGTTATCGTTTTTATGGTACTGTACTACCGGCTCTCCGGTGTTATTGCCAATGTAGGCCTGATGCTCAACATTCTCCTGCTGTTTGTCGGGCTGGCCATGCTCGGTTCTACCCTGACGCTGCCCGGTATCGCCGGTATTATTCTCTCTATTGGTATGGCGGTGGATGCCAACGTTCTCATTTACGAGCGTATGCGTGATGAGCTGGCACTAGGAAAATCTGCGCGCGCAGGAGTTGATGGCGGTTTTACCAAGGCATTCTGGTCGGTCGTTGATGCCCAGGTAACAACCCTGATCACCGCTCTGGTTCTCTTCCTCTTTGGAACCGGGCCGATCAAGGGCTTTGCCATTACCCTGACTTTGGGTATTATCTTCAACCTCTTTGCGGTCCTCTTTGTCTGCCGCCTGATCTACGATTCGCTCTTCAGCCTGAAAAAAATCAAAAAGCTCCACTTCCTCCAGCTGCTGCCCAAAACCAATATTGATTTTATGGGGCTAAGGAAAGTTGCCTTTACCTTCTCTGGTGTTTTGGTGCTTCTGGGACTGGTTGCTTTTGTTCAGATCTTTCGTGGCCATGCCAACATGGGCATCGATTTTTCTGGCGGCACCATGCTCCAATATCAGACCCAACAGTCCTTTGCCTTACACGATGTTCGAACTACGTTGGCCGAGGCAGGCTTTGAAGGTATTGAGCTACAGCAGGTGACCAGCGAAAATCGACTGATCATCAAGATCAAGAAATCAGTTGCCAAAATTGGTGATCTCAGCGATCGCATCACAGATACCTTACAGACCAAACTCTCCACTGTCGGATTTTCGCTTGAAAGTAAATCTGAGATCGGCGCCTCCGTTTCTGCAAATCTGCGAAGTAAAGCCATCATTTCCATTGGCCTCTCCATGCTCGGCGTTATTTTATATCTTTGGCTGCGCTTTGACTTTCAGTTTGGCCTGGCCGCCACAGCCGCCACCTTCCATGACGTATTGATCGTGCTGGGTATCTGCTGGCTGATGGACATGGAGCTGACCCTGCTCATTGTCACTGCCCTTTTGACCCTGGCTGGCTATTCACTCAACGACACGGTTGTTATCTTTGATCGTATTCGTGAGAACATGGGAAAATTTGAAGAAATGGAGCTCCATGAGCTTATCAATCTCTCCACCAACCAGGTGCTGGCGCGCTCCATCATCACGGTCCTCACCGTCCTGATCACGGTGACCTGCCTCTACCTTTTTGGTGGGGCCAGTATCCATGACTTCTCGTTTGCCCTGCTGATCGGTCTGCTCGTTGGAACCTATTCCTCTATTTTTGTTGCCAGCCCCCTCTTATCCGTTGGGAGATCCCATTCATGAGTTCTACACCACAGTTACCCGAACATTTTCAACCCATATCCGGCGAAAAGGAGATGCGTTTTGCCTGTCACCCTGGTGTCTCCTGCTTTACCGAGTGTTGTCGAGAGCTGGATTTGGCTTTGACGCCTTACGACCTGCTGCGTTTGCGCAAGCATCTGGGAATCAAATCAGCCCAGTTTCTTGACCAGTACGTCATCATTGAATGGGAGGAAGGCCAGCTTTTTCCGACCTACTATCTCACCATGGTCGATGATGGTCGCGCTTCCTGCGTTTTTGTCAAAAACAATGGCTGCAGCGTGTATGAAGATCGACCTGGCAGCTGCCGTGCCTACCCCGTAGGCAGAGGCGCGGGACGACAGGCTAATGGAGAAGTTGCCCAGTCACTGGTGATGATCAAAGAACCTCACTGTAAAGGCTTTGCTGAAGATCAGGTACAAAGTGTCAGCGATTACCTCAAAGGGCAGGGACTTGAGGCGTATAACCGCTTCAACGATGCGCTGCTGCCGCTTATTCAGCACCCTTCCATTCAGGATGGATCCTTTCGCCCTACACGTAAACAACTCGATCAGTACACTTTTGCCCTATATGATCTGGATCAATTCCGCGTTGATATGGCCGAGGGGATCGTCAGCCTCAACAAACCACTCAATGCGCAACAGCTTGCCGGCCTCACCGGCGATGACGAGGAACTCCTCCTGTTGGGCATCCGCTGGCTAATGCAGGAATTTTATGGTGAATAACACCACCTTTCCACAAGGAGTGTCACGTTGTCAGCTCTAGAAGCCACGCTGGTTGAGCGGCTTCGCAAGCTCAGTCATGAGCTGGCCATCACCGAAGGTGGTTCGCACGGACCAGATCACTCTGAACGTGTTCTGGCAACCGCTCTGACGATAGGAAAAGAGATGCAGGCGCGACTGGATATTTTACTACCAGCCGCGTTGCTGCACGATATCGGACGTAAAGAAGAGAGTGCGAGCAAGGGACAGATATGCCATGCCCAGCGTGGAGCAGAACTTGCCCGCCCCATTCTCCACCAGTTGGGTATGGGCGCAACAGATATCGAGGCAATCTGCCACTGCATCGAAAGCCACCGCTACCGCCGTGGCCAGGCCCCGCAAAGTCTTGAGGCACAAATTCTCTTTGATGCCGACAAACTCGACTCCATCGGCGCGGTGGGTATTGGCCGGGCTTTTCTTTTTGCCGGTCAGATAGGGGCTCGCCTGCACAACCCCGAAACAGATTACACGGCCACTCTCCCCTACTCCCTTGAAGATACTGCCTACCGGGAGTTTCAGGTGAAAATGAGCAAAGTCCGTGAGCAAATGCTGACCCCGGTTGGGCAAATGCTGGCTGAAGAACGGCATGCTTTTATGCTCACCTTTTTTGATCAACTCACCCGGGAAACTACCCTCTGTCTTCCTGAACATATCAGAGACCTTCTTCCATGCTAAAACTTGTTGTTTTTGATTGCGATGGCGTCATGTTCAGTTCAAAAGAGTCCAATCGGGCTTTTTACAATCATATTCTCGCACATTTTGGCCATCCGGCCATGGATGCCGATGAGCTTGAGTATGCCCATATCCACAACGTCAAAGACTCTATCACCCATCTCTTTCGCCACTACGATACTCCCATCAGTGAAGTTAACCGCTTTCGGGAAAGTCTGGATTACACTCCTTACCTGCACTACATGGAAATGGAACCAGACCTGATAGATTTTTTACAAACGATCAAACCTCGGGTGCACATTGCTATTTCCACCAACCGCATGGACACCATGGATACCATCCTTGATACCTTCCATATACGCCCTTGGTTTGATATGGTGGTTACCGCATCCAATGCGCCACGCCCCAAACCTGCCCCAGACGGCTTACAGATGATTTTGGATCGTTTTTCCGTGCTTCCAGAAGAAACTATCTACATAGGAGATTCGGTGATAGATCAAGAACACTGCGCAAGTGTGGGAGTTGACCTGATCGCCTTTCGTAACCCGGAACTTCAGGCACGCTTTTGGGTGGATTCCTTTATGGAGATTCTCGAACTGGCTCCTTTTCAGCAAGATTGAAAGCACAAAAAAGGGAGTACTTTATGCCTCTTCATCAAGCCGGCGTAACCCTTCCATGAGAATCATCATAAAATCACCGATCTCACGAGCTTGCATGAGAGCTTTGGGGAGACCGGGGAGAAAGTAAAACGATCCACTTTTTTCAGGCAGCATGGCGTAAATAGCCTCCTGATTATCCAGGTCATCATAACGTGCGGCAAGCAACCCACCTTCTCTGAACGTCACTCGCCCATTCCTGCCCCCTTCAAATTCCATAATCAGCCGACCGGTCTTCTGATGCATGTGAAAAACTTGCAATAGTTCCGCCGGAACGATTGCCTCAATACGCCCGGAAACGACCGCATCTTTGTTCTCTTTGGAAGACTCTACAAGCTCACTGTTTTCAGGGAAAGGCTTTGAGGTAAGCTGAAACTTAATCAAGCCAGTACATCCCCCACAGGTAAAAACCGTTTCCTGTTGCTCAGCAAACTCACTTTCGGCATGGGGTATGAGTGAAAAAAGTAAACTGGTCAGCTCTCTGACAAGAATCAGGCATGAAGGCCTGGCAAGTGGGAGTTCCACAGCCCTTTCCGTGAGTGCAAAGCACTCATCCTGATTATACAAAGGACAGTTGCGCTCGTTGATTATTTCAAAAACAGCTTTAAAGGATTTCATGACCTCAGATCAAGCAGCAGGGAATGTGTTGGCTCTGTTTCCAGTGTACATGCGAAATGAATCCGCCTCAATTGATTCTTGAAACCTGTGTAAAAAGTTAAAATGCTTTTTGTTACGTATCGTTAACTTGGCTGCTTCAAGAATTTACTCCACCAATCTTGGAGCCATATTTGTCAACAACAAGCTTTTCCCCGAGTGAGAGAACAACTTTTTACTGCCCATTCCAAAGCCATCTTGTTTCCTTGCAACAAATATTATACAGTAAGCAGAATCATGATGGCTTCGCAAAAAGTCAGGAATTTAAAAAGTCTACACGCGGTATAACATATGTGTTACATAACCTTACTTATCCATAGAGAGACTTTTTACGTAGCTGAGAATCATGGTAAGCGGCTTTTTCCCCTTTGAACCATTTATGGGCACAGCCCCTAACAGCACAAAGTAGGTTATTTATATGGCCATGGGTTCCCAGCAACTTGCTGATGATTACGCTCAACTTAAAGATTTCTTAGAGCTTTATCCAAATATTGTCATCCTCAAAGCCGAAGGGCAACCCCCAGACAATTACGATATTGAATATAAACTCCGTGGATATTGCCGGGATGACGATAATAATGTCACCATCGGTTCAACTCACCAGGTACGTATCAGTCTCCCCTTTGGCTACCCACATTTTGCTCCCATTGCCAAGCCTCTTACCCCGATTTTTCATCCAGACGTTGATCCAGCTGCCATCCGCATTGCCGAGCAATGGCAAAGTAACCCCTCGCTGCCCGAGCTTGTGCTCCATATTGGAGAGATGATCAGTGGAAATGTATTTAACCTGGAAGATCCCTTTCAACAGGAGGCGGCAGCCTGGTATAAAAGCCACAGTGAACAGCTCCCGCTGGACACCCTCAGTCTTGCTGATATTCAAGAAACAGAGGAACAGCTCGATGATCTAGTCGACGATACCTTCGCTTCTCTAGGGCTTGAAGAGGACGACTTCCTCGCTCCAGAAAAACCTGTCGATCCGGGGGAAATAGACTATATTCGTGAGTTGGTCGCTGACAATAAAATTTTTGCAGCCAATAAGCTGCTCTCAGACTTACCAGAAAGTGCCGAATTCCCTGATCGGGAAGAAATTCAGCAAACTATCGGCAAGGTCCTCCGAAAGACAGACCAACTCTTTAAACTTGCTGAGCAGCTTGAGGATATGAGCAAGTTTGATGAAGCCATAGAGGTGACAGAGAACCTACTGGCCATAGCCTCAGATGCACCGGGAGTTGATGCCCTTCGAGCGCGCATAGAACAATCGTACCAGAATTATTTGACTGCAGGGCCCCAACTTGAAGAGGTAATGGACGTACCTTCCAAATCAAGCCCCCCTGCTCCACCCGACGAAACCCTTCGGAAAGGCAAAGTCCATCGGCCTAGGCTTGGCAGCTCAATTCCGCTGAAGCCCATCCTCCTCGCCATGCTTTTTCTGGGCCTCTGCGTGGGGACGATCTCCCTGTATTTCAAAGACCAGAATACCTTGAGTCAATCCCAGGCCAATTTGTTAAAGGGGCAGCTGCTGCTTGATAAGAATCAGTTTGATGCAGCTCTCGATGCCCTAGAATCTGCAAGACAATCTCTTTCCAATCTTACCATTCTCCGTTTCCGCAAAAACACCTACGAGGAAGGTATTGTCAAGCTTATTACTTCTCCAGAACTCCAGGAGGGACTCAAAGGCAAAATTCTCTATCAGGGCGAATACATGCTCGCAGATACAGCCGCATCCCTCAAGCAGCTGAATGTCCTGACTAACCAGGGAGAAGACCTCAGTAATCGAAACAAGGTGTCTGAGGCCTTAACCCTGTACCGCCAAGCGCTGCAGTTTGCCCATGAACACAATCTTATCAAACAGCAGGAGCCCCTCAAAGAGATCATCCAATCTCTGGAGCTCCAACAAACGCTAAGCCTTGCCGAACGTGCCGAGCAAAACAACAACTGGGAAGAAGCCGCCGAGGCGTATAGAAAGGCTCTCTCGCTGTCTTCCAATATACAATCGCTGGGTACTATCGGCGATATCACCCACCGTCTTACTGCAGCCACCTTTCGTCATGACCTGGATCAGTCTAAAAAAGCCTTTACCCAGTCACAGTGGGAAGAAACCATTGATTATCTGGAAAAGGCCCAGGCAACCATTGATGCCAACCCCAGTGTAGTCTCAAAAAAAGAACGCCAAGATTTGCACAAGCTGCTGGTCAACGCCCGCTTATATCTTATGCTGACCAAAGCACGGGAGGCGTACGAGGGGAAAAATTGGGATCAGGCCGTCACCCAGTACCAAAACGCTTTAGAGCTTCTGAAAAATGAGCCCGATTCCACCGAGGAGTTGGTGGGGGACTCGGTGAACAAGATCGCCCGCACCCTTCTCATGGTGCGTATCGCTCAACTGCAGGACAAAGTTCTGGTGAAGGAGGGCAATGAAGATAGCCCTGGGGTCATTGCTGAAAGTCGGCAAATTTTGCGGTTAATTGACAGCAGCCCTTTTGCCGAGGACAGCTCGGTTAAGGAGGTGCGTGAAAAGGTCAGTAAAAAAATTAGCGACCAGCAGGGGATTATAAATCGACAGAATAAGATAACCTGGCTGGAAGAAAATTTTGAATCAATCTTCCGCAACAATTACCCAACCTTTCGTGGTTCCAAACTGCTGCAACCCAAAGCAGTGTTCATGAAAAAAATCGGTAACAAGAGCCTGTTCACCCTGACCTGTATTGAAAAATCTCAGGGGACGGCCTCCAAACTCGAGCTGGCCTATCTCTATGATCCGGCTACAGACAAGTGGTCAGTACCCCGCGAATAAGTTTTTCCTCATTCCGTTATCCTCTGCACAAAAAACAAAGGATAACGGGATCTTTTTTGTTCGTTCTGGCTTAAATCAAAAAGCGAAACTCGCCCTTACCCAACAGGTCATGCAGGTGCAGAATTCCTAAAAGACTACCCTTATCACTAACCACAGCCAGCACAGTGATCTCATGCTGCTGCATGATGGATAAGGCGTCTGCAGCCATCAAGTCACTGGAAATAGCCAGCGGACTTCGAGTCATTGCCTCAGCAAGAGTAATCTCCTCATGTCTTTTCCCCGAAGAAAGCATCCGTCGTAGGTCGCCATCGGTCACAATCCCCATGAGGGTGTCCTTGTCGTCAGTAACAAAAACTGCTCCCAGATTTTTTGCATTGAGTTCCCCAATAGCCTCAGCCACCGTTGCCGTGGTCGAGACTCGGGGCACCTTTTCTCCAGTGAGCATAACCTCGCCAATGGCAACTTTGAGACGTGCTCCTAGGCTGCCCCCGGGGTGATTTTTACGGAAATCCTCAGCTTTAAACTGCTTCCGGTTTAAAAGGGCAACTGCCAGCGCGTCCCCCATAGCAAGGGTTGCCGTGGTCGACGTGGTAGGGGCGAGCCCCAGAGGGCAGGCCTCTTTAGGAATGGCGACATTTAAAGTTTCACGGGCATAGTTAGCCAAGGTAGAATCATTGCGGCCACAGAGAGCGATAATCGGGATATTTCGCTCTTTGATGGAAGCCAGCAGACGATTAAGCTCGGCAGTCTCACCTGAGTACGAGATGGCCAAAACGACGTCGGTGGCTGCCACCATTCCCAGATCTCCGTGCATGGCCTCAACAGGGTGCAAAAAAAGTGATGGGGTTCCCGTAGAGTTTAAGGTTGCAGATATTTTTTGACCAACAAGCCCGGATTTGCCAATGCCTGTGACCACCAGGCGGCTTGGGCACTCCATAATTAAATCGACAGCGCGTTCAAACTCTGTTCCTATGTTATCACGGATGGCCTGTATACCTTCCGCCTCAATGGTTAGCACTTCCTTGGCTAATGTACAGCTCACAATTACTCTCCTAATTGAACAACACAACGGCCTTTACTTTTTCCGGCCAACATTCGGGTAATTTCGGTATCCAGATCACCTAAGCCGATAAGACGGCAAAAAGTATCAAGACGCTTAAGTTTCCATTCTGCGCTGAGTTTTTCCCATACAAGCAACCGTTTTTCCATAGCGCAGTTGGCCGCGTAAATTCCCAAGAGATGCACCCCGCGTAAAATGAAAGGATACACATTTAAGGGTAAATCCGCGGATGCGGCATTGCCGCAACTGGTCACCACGCCATCGTAATTTGTTCCCTTAATGGCAGTGGCAAGGATATCCCCGCCGACGGTATCAACGACACCTGCCCAGGTTGCGGTGAGCAATCCTTTATCTTTTTTTGCCAGAAAACTCTCACGGTCGATGACTTCAGCAGCACCCAGCCCCTGTAAAAAATCTTTTGCCTCTGATTTTCCAGAAACAGATACCACCGTATAGCCGAGGCTCACAAGAATCTGCAGGGCTACTGTGCCCACGCCACCGGTGGCTCCAGTGACAAGAACAGGCCCTTTTTGGGGAGTTACACCGTTTGACTCAAGCCCAAGTACGCTGAGGGCGGCTGTAAAACCAGCAGTCCCCAACTGCATAGATTCAAGCAGGCTCAAATTTTGTGGTTTACGGACAACCCAGGACTGGGGAACACGAATATAACGGGCAAATCCACCATCGGTGTCCATCCCCAGGTCATAGCCTGAGCAGATAACCTCATCACCGGGTTGCCACCCAGAGACAGAGGATTCCACGACAATCCCGGCGGCATCAATGCCTGGAGTGTGAGGATAGTGCTTGCTCACCCCTCGGTTGCCGTTGGCAGAGAGGGCATCTTTATAATTGAGCGATGAGTACTCGACCTGTATGAGGACCTCGCCCGGGGGCAGTTCATCCAATGTTTTTTGTTTGATTTCCCGATAAACCTGCCCGGAATTTCCTTCAGAAACAACAAAAGCTGGAAAGGTGGTTCTTGACATGTCATCTCCCCTGATATTATCAGCACTTGTTGGAGGATGTTATGTACGCCCCTAGTTACAGTTCAACAGGCCGTAACTGTCCACCTATAATGGCGTGCATCTTTCCCTCTGCATCAACTATCTGATAGCGTCCATCTGAGGCGAGACCTTTACCGGTGCCATGGAGAATTTGCTCGCCGTTGATGTAACGAAGTGGCTTGTTGAGTAAGTAATCATAGTTTTGCCAACGGTCGAGAAGAGAGTCACGATTTATCGCCAACTCGTCAACAAAATGACAAATTTTTTTAACAACCGCATCGAGTAACGCTGAAAGGTCAAACGCCATACCCCCTTCAGTAAAGATAGTGGTTACAAGTGGATGCAGTTCAGGGGGAAAATCTGAGCGCTTGGAATTGATATTGAGCCCAACACCAATGATCACCGTTGCCTGCACTTTTTCCCCAATGGTTTGCATCGAATTTTCGCAGAGAATGCCCCCTACCTTTTTCCCTTTCAGGTAAAGATCATTGGGCCATTTGATCTGAGCCTGGGCAGCACACGCCTCATGCAACACATCTCGGCAGGCGAGCCCTGTGACCAGAGTAATCAATGGTAAGGCATCTGGTGGTAACTGCGGTCGCAGGACAAGGCTAAAATAAAGGCCTCCAGGTGGTGAAGCAAAAACACGACCATACTGCCCTTTTCCTGATTGCTGCTGTCCAGCCCAGATCACACTTTGAGACTCAATTCCGGCGGCAGCTTCTTGCTTGGCAATCCGGTTGGTAGAGTCGGTCTCTTCTAAAAATATTTTCATAGCCCTAAAAATAAAAAAAGCAGAGGCCCGTAAGGGAACCTCTGCCTCAGCAACGTAAGTTTTTTTAAAAACTCAGTCGTCAGCCTGAATACGATCAGGACGTGCGTACATGGTGGTGGATCCGGAAGACCAGAACATCAACTCACCTTTGGTTACCAATGCGTTGGCAACTTTTTTGATCTCACGCGGTTTTGCATCAGGATCACACGCGTAAAAATCTTTGATGTACAACTGTGGTTTCGGAGACTTGGTAGCCTTCTCGATGATGGCTGCTTCCAATTCTTCAATGCTCAGTGCCATAATGCGCTCCTTAAAATATGTGTTGAACACATAATTCGATCGGCCCTGAGAGTCTCAGGGCCGATCGAAGATGGATAAAAATTACTTGGTATACGCGGCAGTATGACTGGTGTATTTGAACTGGGTGGTGGTCCGCCAGGTATCGTACGCCAGACGATAGTCGTCGATGGATTTCTCGGTGAAAGGAATACCGGTTTTCTCGAAGAATTTCTCCCAACCGATACGCTCAGCCCACTCACCAAGACGCTCGTATTTGTTCGCATCCTTGGCATAGGCCTCAAGGATCTGACGAACACAAGCGACGGTCTCAGGCCAGCGCGGGGTGGTGTTCGGCAGGAAGGGAACGATCAGCTTGGAGAATTTCGGAGCAGATTTCGCGTTGGAAACCTTACCACCAACCAGGATGGCGATACCGTCACCTTCCGGATCAGCCAGCGGCATAGCCGGGCACATGGTGTAGCAGTTACCGCAGAACATACAACGCTCAGCGTTAACTTTTACAGATTTAACTTCTTCGCCTGCAGAGTTAGTGGCCTTGTTCGGCTTAACAGCACCCAGCGGACAAGAAGCGATTGCCAGCGGAATCTCGCAAACACCGGTGATACGATCGTTGTCGATCATCGGCGGCTTACGATGGATACCGAGGATGGCGATATCGGAAGCATGTACAGCACCACACATGTTCAGACAGCAAGCCAGGGCGATACGTACCTGTGCAGGCAGGGTCATGGAACCAAAGTACTCGAACAGGTCATCCATAACAGCCTTAACCGGACCGGAAGCATCGGTAGCCGGAGTATGGCAATGTACCCAACCCTGGGTATGAACGATGTTGGTTACACAAGCACCGGTACCACCGATGGGCAGCTCGGCTTTGTGGTTGGCGAGCTCTGCTTTGAGGGCAGCGAGTTTTTCCTCGGTGTCGCACATGAACTCAACGTTGTTACGGGTGGTGAAACGGAGGAAACCGTCACAGCATTTGTCAGCGATATCGCAGTACAGACGTACACGATTAACGGTGATCAAACGAGCAGAACCACAACGTACGGTGAAAACTTTAGCACCACTCTCAGCCACGTGTACCAGGACACCCGGCTCGAGGATCTCGTGGTAGAGCCATTTGCCTTTGTTTTCCTTGATGTAAGGGGGCAGGAAGTCTCCGTAGTAGCGCGGTCCTAAGTCGGTAATCCGACCTTCCATAGGATTATTCGGATCGTAACCCATTGTAAAATCTCCTTATATAGTAATTCCGTTAAAGTAAATATCGAAGATAGTTATCAGGCTGCGTGTTTCTTTCTGAACTCGACGACATCACGCTCCCAGCCACCAGGTACTTCTTCTTCCTTCCAGAAGACGTAGGGGTTGGAACGAGGCTCTTTAACGTGCTGAGGCATGGGCTCTACTTCCATAACGCTGAGGAAAGTCGGCAGACCGATGCGCTGCATGGTCTCACCCACGCGCTCACGGTTTTTACCAACTTCCATCCACCAGTCCCAAACCTTCTCGATCACGTCGATAACATCACCGAACTCGTCTTCTGCAGAGACATTGATAAACGGAATAACCAAGGTAGCGAACTGCGCACCATCCAGAATCGGAGCTTTAGCACCGATGCAGATGGAAGCACCTTTCTCAACACCAGGACGCAGTGCGCGAGGCATTACGTTGATGCAATGCATACAACGGGTACACTCTGAGTTGTCGATTTTCAGCTCATCGCCTTCCATCCACATACAGCTGGTCGGGCACAGGTCGATAACCTCTTTCTGGATGTCAAATGCACCCCAGTTACCACCTTTGTGCGCGCCACCGTTTGCCGGGTAGCCTTCAGCACCTGCAACGTACTGTTTCACAGCGGCCTGATCGATGCGGATATCATCTTTCCAGGTACCGATAACAGCAAAGTCGGAACGAGCGATAGCAGCAACACAGTCGTTCGGACAAGCGGAGAATTTGAATTTAAACTTGTAGGGAAAAGCAGGACGATGGATCTCATCCTGATAGTGCTGGGTCAGTGCGTTACAGATCTCCTGAGAGTCGTAACATGCCCACTCACAGCGGGACTCACCCAGACAGCAAGCGGGGGTACGGAGGTTGGAGCCGGAACCACCCAGATCCTGTTTCAGGTCATGGGTCAGATCCCAGAACAGGGGCTCCAGATTCTCGGTACGGGTACCGAGGAAAATCATGTCACCGGTAGAACCGTGCATATTGGTTACACCAGAACCGTATTTCTCCCACAGATCCATGAGCGCGCGGAGGTTCTCAGTGGAGTAGTAGAGACCGGAAGGCTGTGCAATACGAACAGTATGGAAGTGCTCTACACCGGGGAACTGGTCAGGCACGTCGGAATACCGACCAACAATACCACCACCATATCCGAAAACACCTACGATACCGCCGTGTTTCCAGTGGGTAATCCGATCTTTGTATGAAAGCTCAAGCTGACCAAGGATGTCCCAGCACTCAGGCTTGGTCTCAGCCTGCTGCTTGAGGTCGGTGACGAAACTCGGCCATGGACCTTTTTCCAATTCGTCCAAGAGAGGCGTTTCATGCTTTGCCATCAGTGTTCCTCCTAGAGATTATCTGGTTTAAATTACCTGTCAATTAGAGTTGCCCGAACGAGAATTGCACGTTAATACAGGCAAGAACGCACAATACTTATCTGAATGCTCATTCAGGAAGCGAGAATAAACGCACGGCATGCCTTTGTCAACAAAAAACCATAAGCCATTGTTGCACCAACAAAACCGCCCCAATGGCTCAGGCCAAATCAGCCTACTTTTGCCTGGTTCAAAAGGGCTCGTTCAACACTTTCTTCATCCGGATCTCCGCCCGCGGAAGGGACAGCGTTCTCCATGAGATTAAGCAACCTGGTCGCCAGTACCTTCCCCAGCTGCACCCCTTCCTGATCAAAAGAGTTAATGTTCCAACAAAATCCCTGAAAGGCGATTTTGTGTTCATACAGCGCCAGGAGCGCCCCCATTGTTTTTGGGGTCAGTTGATCGGCAAGTAAAACCGAGCTCGGACGGTTCCCCATAAACCCTCGGGCCGGGTTATCACTAGGCTGCCCTTGCGCTAATGCCAGGGACTGCGCCAGCATATTGGCGATCAGCTTCTGCTGAGATGTGGTCCCTTTGACTTCGAGATCAACCTGATACTGCGACTTGCGAAAACCGATAAATTCCACAGGAACAATCTCTGTTCCCTGATGGATAAGCTGATAGAAGGCATGCTGTCCGTTGGTCCCTGGCTCCCCCCAGACTATCGGTCCTGTTTGCCAGGCGACTTTGGCTCCTCTTCGGGTCGTAGACTTCCCATTACTCTCCATGTCACACTGTTGGAGGTGCGCCGGAAAACGGTTCAAGGCCTGCGAATACGGCAGAACCGCTACCGATGCATGCCCTAAAAAATTGTGATTCCAAATGCCAAGCAAGGCCAGGAGCAACGGAAGATTGCCTTTAACCTTCGGCTCTTCCGCTGCAAGATCCATGGCATGGGCCCCGGTCAGAAACTCCATGATGGCATCATATCCCAAGGCAAAGCCCAGGGTGACCAAACCAACCATGGAGGTTGCGGAATAGCGCCCACCGATATAATCAAACATATAAAAGGATGCCAGGTAGTTACCCGGATCATCCATGGGGCTTCCTTCACCGGTCACCGCGATCATATGCGCGCGTGGCTCAAGTCCTGCATCGAGCAGCGCCTTTTTGACCAGCTGTTCATTTGTCAGGGTTTCCAGGGTGGTCCCACTTTTAGAAACGATATTAAACAGAGTACGGGAGAGATCGAGGCGAGAGAGGACTTCAGCGGCATCATCGGGATCGACGTTCGCGATGAAACGAGCTGAACGTTGCGAACTACAGGCTCCCTGCAAGGCCAGGTAGATGGCTCGTGGCCCCAGGTCTGAGCCCCCAATACCGACCTGCACCATGGTGGTAAGGGGCTCTCCCTTTGCATTAGCGATTGTAGCGGATTCGATCGCATCTAAAAAAAGGCGGAGCTTGTCCAACTCTTCTCTTGCCCGCCCAGATGCCTCTGGAGCCAAAGGCGTGTTCGAGAAGACATCACGACTGGCGGTGTGCAGCACCTGTCGGTTTTCACTTGCATAGCCTTCAATACGATTGAGAACTGCTCCCTTTTTCATCTCATGAAAGGCAGCGATCACCCCCGCCTCGTCGGCAAGATCCTGCAATGCCTCGAGCACCGCATCGTTCACCCGCTGGGTTGCGTACAACAGATCAAAGCCACAATTCGAACAGGTATATTGGCCAATCCGTTCAGCACTCAGTCCTTTGGGTCCCGTGAGATCGTAGGGTTTCTCTGCCAGAGACCTGAGTCGAGCGACAGCCTTATAGGTTGTAAAATCCTGTAGATGCATCACAGCCCTCCGTACTTTATTGGATTTATGCGCCTGCCAAACGTTTCATTTCCGCAATCACTGCCCGATAATCAGAGGCTCCGTACACCGCAGATCCGGCAACAAAAATATTGGCACCAGCCTGTGCGACCCGCTCAATGGTTTTGGGGCTAATGCCGCCATCGACCTCGATTCCGGCTTCAGGATTCACCGCATCGAGCATTTGTCGCAACTTGGTAATCTTATCCAGGGATGATTCAATAAAAGACTGGCCGCCGAATCCTGGGTTTACGCTCATCAGCATGACCAGGTCAAGTTCATCCAAAACATACTCAAGGGTGGAAAGCGAGGTTGCCGGATTGAGAACCGCACCGGCTTTTTTCCCCTGACTGCGAATATAGGAAAGGGTCCTATGCAAGTGTGTACACGCTTCAACATGTACAGTCACCCAATCAGCGCCGGCATCGATAAAATCTTGAATATAGCGATCAGGCGAGGTGATCATGAGATGGACATCAAGTGGCAAATCGGTCACTTGCCGTGCCGCCTTCACCACCAACGGTCCAATGGTGATATTGGGAACAAAATGGCCATCCATGACATCGATATGGATAACCTCGGCGCCCGCGGCTTCGACAGCTTGTATTTCTTCACCCAAACGGGAAAAATCCGCGGAAAGAATGGAAGGGGCAATCATGAATGATTTCATTATGTTCTCCTCTACGAAAGTTCAACCTCTAGGCGTGTTGAACTCCTCAACAAATAAAAACAGGGCTCACCAGTATTTGAAGTGAACCCTGCACAACAAACTGCGGATTCTTACCCGCCGCAGCATAGCAAATTATAGTGCAAGCCGCAAAAGCCATGCTCAAAGATATGCGTTTTTTCAGAGAGAAAATCCCAACTCAATCGTCGTTGACACACTCATACAGCTGACCAGGCAACTGACGAACCCTGCCCGCAAGTTCCAATTGCAAGAGCGTCGCCTGAAGCACCACGACAGAAAACCCTGTGCGACGAGCGAGGGTATCGATATCCTGACCGTAGGGCTCCAAAAATGCAAGTAAAGCCTTTTCTGTCTCGTTTAAGGCAAGTGGCTGAGCAAATGCGTTCTCTGACTCACTTGCCACTGCAGTCGAGCTCGCCCCCTGCCAGGCAAGAGTCTCAAGGATATCGCCAGCATGACGAACCAGGTGGGCACCTTGACGAATCAACAGATGGGTACCACTACTTTTAGGTGAGTCGACACGACCGGGAAGAGCCATAACCTCCTTTCCTTGATCCAGCGCTAAAGCCGCTGTTATGAGGGATCCAGATTTTTCAGTGGCCTCGACTACCACAACCCCAGCTGCAAGACCACTGATTAGACGATTTCGAGCAGGAAAACGGAAGGCTTCGGGTTGGGTGGTGAGGGGGTACTCGGAAAGAAGTGCTCCATGGGCAGCAATGTGGGCAAGCAAGGCCGCATGAGGCTTCGGGTAGGCCACATCAAGCCCACAACCTAGAATCGCGACAGTTTTCCCGTCGTTTTCCAGCGCTCCTGTATGGGCAGCCCCATCGATACCATAGGCCGCTCCTGAGACCACAGCAAGACCATGCTGACTCAGCTCACGCCCCAATTGCCGGGCCACTCGGCGTCCATATTCGGTGGCGGCTCGGGAACCGATCAAGGCGACGGAAGGTTGCGAAAGCAAGGAGAGATCCCCCTGGCAAAAAAGAACTGCTGGAGGGTCAGCGATGGCAAGCAGCGATGAAGGGAATTCACAACTCTCAGGGCAAAGGAGAACAGCCCCAAAACTCTCCAGGCGCAGGAGCTCTTCCCTGGCTGTTTGTCGGGCTTTTTCGAGTCGAAATGGATCAGAGAGCAGTTCCCGGATCTTAGGCCCAACACCCCGGGGGAATGCATCCCCCGCCCCCGCTTGCAAAAGCACCGCCGAAGCAGATCCCCAGTGCTCCACCAAACGGTGAACAAGGGTACAACCCAATCCCGGCAAAAGGGAGAGGGTGAGCCAGTGGACCGCTTCAGGATGGACGGCCAAGGGCTTACGTCATTCCTGAATGAAGGCCTGGAGATCCTGACTCCGTGCTGGATGACGCAGTTTCTTCAGCGCCTGCGCCTCAATCTGCCGAATACGCTCACGGGTTACGGAGAAGCACTGCCCGACTTCCTCCAGGGTGTGGTCACAGCCAATTTCAATTCCGTATCGCATACGCAGCACTTTTTCTTCACGGGGAGTCAAAGACCCCATCACCTTGCACAGGCAACGCTTCAGACTCTCAGTAATAGAATTTTCCTGGGGATCAGGATGCGCGTGATCTTCAATAAAGTCACTTAACAAAGTATCTTCTTCATCGTTCACCGGCGCATCCAGGGAGATTGCATCTTTGGCTGTTTTCAGGGCAATCTGCACCTTCTCCACATCGGTACCCAGCTGTTTGGCCATCTCTTCGGGAGTGGGTTCACGGCTTTCGATCCGCTGGAAATCTTTGGAAAAACGGAGCATGCGATTGATCGTTTCAATCATATGCACCGGCAGTCGAATGGTCCTGCCCTGGTCGGCGATGCCGCGGGTTACCGCCTGACGAATCCACCAGGTGGCATAGGTAGAAAATTTATAGCCGCGCTTATAATCATATTTTTCCACGGCCTTCATCAGGCCAATATTCCCTTCCTGAATCAGATCAGGTAACTGCATGCCGCGGTTCATGAATTTTTTGGAGACCGAGATAACCAAACGCAGATTCGCCCGGACCAAGGTTTCCTTGGCCTGTTTGGCCATCTCTCGACCAATCTCGATTTCCTCCTGTACTTCGGCAAAAGCAGGCCAGGAAAGACCTATGGATTCTGCCAACTCCAGGGTAACCCGCCGTTCAACATCAGCGGGATTCACTTCCGGATCAGCCCCATCCTCCCGGTGGCGCCGTGCTGCCTCCAGCAATTCCTGCTGGCGGGCAACAACACGAACCTTGTTAAATTTGTGCGCCAGCTCCTTGACTGCATCGGCCACAGAAAGTATCCCTTTAGAGCACATACGATACTCCAGAAACAATCTGGATATGGCATCGCCTACATCCAAAATTTCCGTTACCAGCGCTGTCTGTTGCTCGGGATTGTCAGCATTGTTTTTGAGCTCGGCAAAGAGTTCCCGTCGCTTGCCATCAAGCTCATTGGCCTTTTCGACCTGATCGAGAAAGGCGTCACGAACAGATTTCAGCTCACCGTCATCGTTGTCTGAAAGCCCTCGGATAACTGAGTTGATGCGCAGGCTGCCGCGCAACAGACTTTCTGCCAGATCATTTAAGGCGGTAATCCCCAGAGTGAGCCGGAGGACAGCAGACTGAATACGGGTTTCTCCATCCTCGATCATCCGGGCAAGTTCAATCTCTTCCTCATGACTGAGCAGGCGCTGATTTCCCATCTCCCGCAGGTAGATGTTCATGGGGTCTATACTGCTGCCCATCCCTCGACGATCCCCTGTTCGCCGATCATCGCCGATGCGACGATCGAGTGAAGAGCGGCGTTCTATCCCGTTGCGAATGGCCCAATCATCTTCGCTTAAAGCCGGGTCGCGATGCCAACTGGACCGAGCAGAATCTCTCTCTTCTTCCTGTGCCATGTTGTCATTTTTTGCCTTCCGATCAGAAGCCATCTTCCCTCCCTCAACATGCTGTCAAATTTTTTTTACCGGCACCACTTTATTTAACCCAGAAAACATTTGCCCTGTCCAGAAAAAATTCCAGAACTATTTTCCGGAGATAAAGCCTCCCTCATTGTATTTCCCCCATGGCCCGATACTCTGACGCTATGCTTCCCTGTATAAAAAATACAATTTTTTGAATCTAGTCGATTACCATCTTTTTTCAATCAGTTAATTTAAATTTGTTGTCTTTTTCTTTGCAATATTTGTTTTTCGCGTAATAGTTTCATCAATAGTTCAATATTTCCGCCCCGTTCTGCATCAGCAATACGCTGTTGCAAACTTGCACCGTCACGCCGTTGTTTTTCATGTTGAAGCCAAGAAAGCAGTTCGTCGACCATTCGTCGATCCACCTCGGAACTCTCTTCGGAGGTATTCATGGGCAACGACGTCAAACGTTCAACTATATATTCCTGAAGACTTGCATGGAGAACACCTCGGAGTAAATCCTCGGGCTGACAGGGGCCCTCGTTACTCAGTCCCTGTATATGAACAAATACCTCTTGGGCCAGGGGATGGGTGACGATATCGGCCATACCAGCGGTCTCAAGCTCCTTGAAATACTCAGGATGAAGCACTAGAAAATCCAGCAGTTGCCGATCACGAGTCGCCATGGTCTTCAACGAGACTTGTTTGGGACCCAAGCGCACCTCAGGTTGAGATGCCTCCGTCGCGTGCCCCTGTGCCTGGAAATACCCTGGAGAGACACCCAATTTTTGGCTAAAATGGGCGCTCATTAATTCTCGTTGCTCGAGATTCTTGGCCTCAGCCAACAGCAGCTGCAATTCCCCCACTATTTTATTTTTTCCGCTTAAGGTCAGGCCATACTCTCGAACCAGCGTATCAAAGGCAAATTCAGCTAGTGGCCTGGCAGTTTTGACCAATTCATCAACTGCCCCTGGCCCCTGTTCTCGGACAAAACTATCCGGATCATGCCCTTGGGGAAGCAGAGCGACTTTGCCCTCGACTTGCTCGGCCAGCAGGTAGGGAATGGAGCGCATGGCCGCCTTCAGACCAGCGGCATCGGCATCAAAAAGCAGGACCACCTCATCACTATAACTGCGTAGGGAATGGATATGAGGCCGGGTCAAGGCCGTACCCAGGGGAGCAACAACGTTTTCTATGCCATGAACAACCAGGGAGAGCAGGTCGAAATTGCCCTCAACGACTAACGCCCGCCTGGCCTGGCGGATAGCCTGCCTGTGCTGCTGCAGACCGAAAAGCAGACGGCTTTTCTCAAATATGGGGCTCTCTGGAGAATTCATATACTTGGGTTGCCCATCACCAAGAATACGACCACCAAAGGCCACAACCCTCCCACTCATATCATTAATAGGAAAGAGAAGCCGTGAACGAAATCGGTCGTAATAGCCGCCTCGATCTTTGCGCACAACCAGTCCCACCTGCTCGATAACCTCTGGCTTACATCCTTTTGCACTTAACTGATCAAAAAGATATTGCCAGCCCCCTTGCTCGGGACTGGGGGCATACCCCAGACGATATTGCTCGATATACTCCGGAGGAATTTCACGTTGTTCAAGATAGGCCCGTGCATTTTTGCCCCACTGTGGGTGACGCAGGGCCTGTTGAAAAATCAGCACCGCTTCTTCGTTGGCCTGATATAAGGCATCACGAAGACGCAACTGTTCCTGCTCAGCCTGGGATAATTTTCGCTCCGGCAGGCTCACCCCAAATTTCTGCGCCAGAGTTTTCAATGCCTCAGGAAATTCCATATGATGGAATTTCATCATAAAAGAAAAAACATCCCCGTGCTCTCCGCAGCCAAAACAATGATAAAACTGTCCTTGCGGGTTAACGGAAAACGAAGGTGTTTTTTCATTATGAAAGGGACAACGTCCAGTAAATCGATTACCGGCCCGTTTCAGTTCGACATGCTCACCAATCACTTGGACGATGTCAGCCGCCTCTTTGACGGTTGCCTTGACCTGATCTCGAGCTTGAGAAAAAGACATATTCTGTATAACCACCTACCACACCCATCAGGGTGAGAATTCCACGTCTACTGCCAGCTGCAGTCACTGGCAGGGTGCATGTACGTTTCCAAGGAACACCTCATCCCTTCCCATTGCTCATCTCGTATCAATTGGGTACTCTTACGAGTGAAGCCAAATCGTCCAAGGGACGATTTCAGATTCAACTGTCGAGGTGACGCCCTGCATTCGCACCTCGCGGCCTACGATTGCAGCCCCCCGCAAAAGGTGCCCTATGCATGGCATGGAAGAGATGCTCTCCCTCGAGCTGAAAAGAGAGATGGCCGATCGCTACTTTGGCTTTCGCGCCAGGATCGAACAAGAATCCCGACTTTTTGATGAGCAGATCAGCGAGGCTCTTGTCCAACTTGAACGGGATGTCGGCTTTGACCTGATTCGACTCTATATGCTGCTGGGTAGTGAGCCGCTCATTCAAGCATTTTTTCAGCTTACCCATTTTCACGACACGCTGTTTCTCGACTCGTATATCATTGAGTCTTCAAGCCTCCGGGGCCGCCTATTTAAAGGTCAGCTGGTTCACGGTTTTACCCGCTACCTTCGCTTTACCCATCTCTTTTTTGATATCTATCGCCGCCTGCAAAAAGGGCTTGAAGACTATGCCGGATTGCTTGATCATCTGGCCAAGCAGGGACAGGCCATAAAAACCGCCATTGAACACTTTGAGCACAATAACGATCTATCCTCGATGATGGGTTTTCTTCGGCGCATTGACGGTCAGAGCAACACGATGGTGGACGGCGATCATATGCCTCTTCGTGATGCAACCCTTGACACTAAACTTCGCCTCCCCCGGCCTTCAGACGTTACCAGCCTGCTCCCGGCGTACCCTTTACTGCCACCTCTGAAAAACTGCAAAGGTAAGCTGACCCAGCTGCTCAAACAGGCCTACACCCGCCAACTCCAACCCGAGGTACAACGATGGTGCCGGGTTTAAGCCAGACCTTGGGCGCGAGCTGGGATTGCATATTGGGGCTAGAGCCCAACCCAGTAATCAAGCCGCTCAAGGTTGTAAATACAGCCACTTTTCTGCTCTAGAGTACAGGCTCCATGCACATCAAGCCCCTGGTGAATGACCGAGACCGGTCGATCGGAGGAGACGACGACTACAATAATATCGGGATGTTCGGCGGTAAAGCGCAGGGCGGAATTATAGCGCGCACCTCGCGCCAGATCTTCACCCGGAAAAGAGCGGCCATCTAAGAGACAGGCAAATCCATGCAGGTGCAGGTCGCCCCCGATATGCAGGGCTCCATCCACCTTGGCCAGGGATTTGGCCATTTTCAACATATGGGGCTTTTGCAGGTTAAGAGGGGGGGAGAGATTTTGCCCGGAAATGGGAACCGGCTCTTCATTGAGGTCCAGGACAATGGTGCACCCGTGTTTGCGCTGCTGGGAGTGATGCACCAGACTGACCACAATCTTAAACAGAAAGCTGGAGTACATGGGGTCCAGCTCGGTCTCAAGCAAAAGCTCCTCCAGCTGCACCAGCTTGGCCTGATAGGAGGTTGAGCTGAAGCGCCCGTCAGCAAAGCTACAGACCTGGTTTCGATTGACCCGTAAAAAGCCGTGCCGCCCACGAAAATCAGCACAGAGAGAAAAATCAGGGAGTTTTTCACCACAGATGCCAATAATCGAGCGTCCATCCGTCACCAGATAACGCTCTGACTGTTCAACGGTGAGCAGCAGTTTCCGAACATGCTTGTAATTGATGAGTTGCGGCCGCGCCCCTTCCTGAAACTTGACCAGGAAATGGAGCTGATCAAGCATACAGGGGTCCACCACCAACAGGCGCCCTTCCGGCCAGGAGCCTTCTTCTCTAGTCTCGGAAATCATAAGTACCGCATCCAGGACCGGATATACCCGGACCGGGCTATCCCATCCGAGGTTCATGTTCATCTGATCTATAATATAATCACGAACCGCGTGGGTGGAATATTCCCGCAGAAAGTATCCAGAGATTCCGGTGTACAGCTCATTATCGTTGGCCATATCATGGGAAAAGCGCCAGGCAGCGTGTTCAAGCCAACACTGGGTGGGCCCGATCGAGCAGAGATCCGGATGATGCTCACTAAACCACTGCTGAAAAAACACCGCCCCAGAATAGCCTCCATTGGATAAAAGCCCGGCCAGCCCGGGGTCTTTGACCGGTTTTATCTCCGCAAACTGCTTGCGATCCGCACAATTTTTCCCGTGTTCACGCCATGTTTCATTTTCCACATAGAGGCTTTTAAAAATTGGCTCATGCCCCCGCAGCAGGTTCTGGGGATCACAGACAAGCATCGGCCCTTGGGGATGGAGGGCAAAGATTACAGCTGCACGACTGGATCCAGAAAAATGGGTCAAACCGTCAGTTAAGCCGCAGATAATATCACTGACACAGCGACGAATAAACGAGTAGTGCTGTTGACCAACGATCGACAGTTCAGCAGGAAGCGGCGCATTGCAGCGTATGGACATAGCAACCCAGGGGTAATAATTATTCCAACTAAAAAGGTTCTCTTTGGTGACACGAACGCCAGTTCAAGGTACTAAGGCTGCTCCCGCGAAGCACGAAAAAACGCTTGGCCAAATGGAGATTCCTGCCTATCATGCTTCAATCGCCTTTGTAGCTCAAACCAATTCAGTCAACAAAGAAGGAGCAACCATGGAAGACCATTTAGCTGAAGAGTTGGTAAAAATAATGAATAAAAACAAAAGCTCAGATTTTGAAGACGCTTTTGAGCGGGCCTTTGAATTAACCAAAGCCTATGCAAGCTCTGCCAATGCACAGGCAGCGGCCATCCCCTTTGTCTTTGAAAAGGCGTTTGAGTTGTTTGTCTCGGGGCATACCAAATCGTAAAAACAGGTAGCTGCAGACTTTCCCAGCCAAATATGTTGTGTCAAAACACAAATAAGCCAGCCTGAACTCTTGCCAGAAAACCGTTTATACTGAGCATCTGGGCTTCCCCGAGCTTTATTTTTTCCTTCTTCTCACTTGGTACCAAAAATTTTATCTCCGGCATCCCCAAGCCCGGGCAAGATATAGCCGTTTTCATTGAGGTGATCATCAACCGCAGCCACATAAATATCCACATCTGGATGTTGAGCCTCAAGCTTCTTGATGCCCTCGGGAGCGGCAACTAAAAACAGACCGATAATATCCTTGCACCCGGCCTTTTTAAGCATATCAATAGTGGCTAAGAGAGTCCCTCCGGTTGCAAGCATGGGATCTAAAATCATAGCCTGCCGCTGGTCAATATCTTGCACCAACTTTTCAAAGTACGGCACCGGTTGCAGGGTTTTTTCATCCCGATACAACCCGACCACCGAAACCTTGACATTGGGCAGGGCTTTAGTGACGCCGTCCATCATCCCCAGTCCGGCGCGAAGAATAGGGACGATGGTAATTTTTTTACCTTTAATTCTATTTACCTTGGTGGTTCCCGCCCAGGTATCTATCTCCACTTTCTCAAAGGGCAGGTTCCGGGTTGCCTCATAGGTCAGGAGCATACCGACCTCGGAGGCCAACTCTCTAAAATCCTTCGTGGAGATATCCCTCTCCCGTAACAGACCAAGCTTATGTTGTACCAGTGGGTGTTGAATCTCAAAAACAGCCATGCAGCCTCCTGAGTCTTGAATATTTTTAATTGGAAGTTTTACGCAAAATTGACTTGAATGATTAAATTTTTCAGTCAAGGCCAGATAAGCGCAGACTTCGAGTATTGTACAAGATGGAAAGCTCGTCGTTATCGGCTTTCCCTGCCGAACAAGAGCAAGCGAGCCACAACTGTTAGTGGCCCCCCACTCCAGTTTTTCCTGTCTGTTGCAAAAGGCGTTGCACAATTTGCAGATCTTGCCAGGCAGCACGTTTCATGCCGGGCTGCTCCAACAAAAATCCAGGATGAAAACTGATCATCACCGGGATTGCGTGGCCTGCCTCCCCGGCAAAGCGAGTAGAATGCAGACGTCCGCGCAAACGAAATATTGAGACATCGCTTCCTAAAATAGCACGGGCAGCCTCTTTGCCCATAGCGAGAATCAC
Source organism: uncultured Desulfobulbus sp. (assembly GCF_963664075.1). Classification (NCBI taxonomy): domain Bacteria; kingdom Pseudomonadati; phylum Thermodesulfobacteriota; class Desulfobulbia; order Desulfobulbales; family Desulfobulbaceae; genus Desulfobulbus; species uncultured Desulfobulbus sp. The sequence goes on along the minus strand of NZ_OY760916.1, from coordinate 18,070 downwards.
GGAGGGCTGGACCTGTGCTATTTCCTGATACAGGTACCCCTGACAGGCCTGTTCCTGCTCGATTTGCGGGAGCAGCTCACCGGGGGGGAACATTTCACCACATTGGTGAGATACACATCTTCTGGTCCAAGCCCGATGGCTTGCATCATCTTCCAGAGCAGCTGGTCTTCTTCTTTACCAAAACTCCATTGGCCAGTATCACAGCAGCGAGGATAGGCTCCCACTATCATCAGGCGTGCATCAGCCTTTCCCCGCCCGAGGACCTGCGCCCTCCGTGCGGTGGCCAAAGAGCAGGCCGAACAGTGCTGCAGAGTGGTGCTGATTTCGCTTACACTTACTTTTGGGGGAGCCGTCTGCGCCACAGGTTTGGGAGCAGTTTTTGGGCGACCGGATGTCGGGACTGGTAAAGAGGGCGATTTTTTGGGCCCCCATGCTTGTGATCTGCGTCGCTGGGGACGCAAAAATGCGCTTAGTGCCTCACTTTGGGGGTAGAGGGTGATTCCCATCTGCTGGTGCAATAACAGATGCTGGCGCAGGGCAGCCGCCAGTAAAACAGCAGAGCGCTGATCGACCTCGTGGCTTTTTTCTGATTGTTTCAACGATTCTTGCTCTGCACTCATTTTTTAGGAGAAGACCTGTCAAAATCAAACACCATCTCATCTGGTTTAAGTAATCCGTGCTTTTCCCGAGCCACCTTCTCAAGATACGCACTATCGAGCTGGAGTTTTTTTATATTCTCAGTTAATTGGTCATTTTTGGCCTGAAGGCGGATATTCTCTTCAGATAACGATTGAATTTCATGGTTTAATTTTAAATAATGGATAAATCCGCGCCCTGGGGCAAACAGCACCCAGGAAAAAAAAATGATGGCGATAATACTGCCTAGAAGCAACATCATCTTCTTGTCACGCTGCTCGTCCTCATTTCTTTTTCGCATCGCCATACAGCTCCTCACTTTGGTGGCAAACCATGACATTCTCCACTGCACATCCCCCTCGCTGCCTGGTCAGCGCCTGTCTGCTCGGTCTCTGCACTCGATATGATGGCAAAAGTAAACCCAGCAGCGCCTGTGTCCAACACCTGGCCCCCTTTCACTGGATCCCGGTATGTCCAGAACAGCTTGGAGGTCTTCCCACCCCCCGCTCTCCTGCCCAACTTATCGACGGCGACGGTCACGCCGTCCTTGCAGGTACGGCAAGGGTCATAGACAAGCAGGGCATTGACCGCACCTCCGCTTTTATTCAAGGTGCTCACATGGTGCTCAGTCTGGCCCAAATGCAACAGGTGACGTACGCTTTTTTCAAGGCCAGAAGCCCATCTTGCGGGCTCAGCCCAACTGCTGGCGTCACCACAGCTCTCCTCCAGCAGCACGGAATCGAGGTTATTTCTTTTTAGCTCTCTCTCTCTTATCCCTGCCTGGCCACCTCTTTGGAATGTCCAAGTACACGGATAAGTAAAATTCCGGACTCATAGAGCAGATAGAGAGGCGCCCCCATCAATCCCATATTGACCAGATCCGGCGTGGGGGTCAGCAAGGCGGCGAGAATAGCGATTGCCAAGATGGCGTATCGCCTGTTCCTGGCAAAGGTAGCCGCTGAAATCAAGCCCACCTGGGCGGTAAATACCATAAACACAGGTAACTCAAAAACGAGTCCAAAACCGAGAATAAACAGGACCACAAAGTTCACGAATCGACTGACCGAGATCACTGCTTGTAATTCCTGGGACTGGAAACTCAATAAAAATTTAATGCCAAAGGGTAAAGTGACCAAGTAGCAGAAAAGGGTTCCACAGTAAAAAAGAAGACTGGTGGCAACAACAAACCAGGTGAGTCGACGCCCGGAGACCTGAAAGGGCTTCCCCGCCGCTTTCCAGAGTACATACATGCAAAGAGGCATAAGCACATAGAGAGCGGCAAAAAATGCCAGCTTGACATGGGCAAGAAAGGGGCCGGCCACTGAAAAAAAGTACAGATGCTCTCCCAGATGTTCCTGCACAAAATGCAGCACCTGGCTGGAAAGGAAAAAGAGCACCACCGTAGAGCCGATGATGGCTCCCCCAAGCATCTTCAGGGAATGACGGAGCTCAACGAGAAAGAGCGCAAAAGATTTCAGGGATTCGGCCATGGCGTACAGGTTGGTAAGCGGAGAATGAAATAAGTGGATGACGACCCCAAAAAAGTAGCAAATGGGGCTAATAAAAGCAATTGAATACCCGCTTGCGTTTCACCAGAACCCGTGATAAAAGCGGGGAGAGTCAGCTATGCAAGCCCCCCGATCAACTTTCACAGACGAGACCATGCTAGAATTACGCTTTGTCAGGGAAAACCTGGAACTGGTTCGAGAAAAAAGCCTTCTCCGCGGCGTTGACCCGCAACTCATAGATCGTTTTGCCGAGATCGACAGCCGCCGTCTGAGCCGCCTTGCAGAGACGGAAGCACTCAAAAACAAACGGAATACCGCATCAAAAACAATTGCCGGCCTGAAAAAATCGGGAAAACACGATGAGGCCGAGCCAATGATTGCAGAGATGAAACAGGTCTCTGAGCGGATTAAAGAAATCGACACCGAGCTTGCCGAGATCGAAGAGGCGCTTGGAGATGTGATCCTTTCGATCCCCAATCTCTGCGATGACTCTGTTCCCCAGGGACGGGATGAAGAAGACAACCTGGAGATAAAAAAATGGGGAGAAATCAAAAATCTGCCTTTTGAGCCCAAAGCTCATTGGGAAGTCGGTGAGGATCTGGGTATTCTCGATTTTGAAACCGCAGCCCGCCTGGCCGGCGCCCGTTTTTCTCTGTTGAAAGGGTTCGGAGCGCGCCTTTCCCGGGCTCTGGTCAACTTCTTTATTGACCTCCATACCCAGCGTCATGGCTACACCGAGGTTTTGCCACCCTTCATGGTCAACTCCAAGACCATGACCGGAACCGGCCAGCTGCCAAAGTTTAAAGAAGATCTTTTTAAACTGGAAGGCTGGGACCTGTGGCTCATTCCCACTGCGGAGGTTCCTGTGACCAACATCTTTGCAGGGGAGACCGTTGAAGAGGGGGATCTGCCCATCAAGTATACGGCGTACACCCCCTGCTTTCGCTCAGAAGCGGGATCGTACGGCAAGGATACCCGCGGCTTGATTCGTCAGCATCAGTTTGAAAAGGTGGAGCTGGTCAAGTTTGCCCATCCCGATGAATCCTGGAACGAGCTGGAGTCGCTCCTGGCTGATGCCGAAGAGGTGCTGCAGTTGCTGGAACTCCCCTACCGAGTCATCACGCTCTGCAGTGGCGATCTGGGTTTTTCAGCAGCCAAGACCTATGACATCGAAGTCTGGCTGCCCGGTCAGAAAACCTATCGCGAGATCTCTTCCTGCTCCAACTTTCTCGACTTCCAGGCACGCCGTGCAGGCATCCGCTATCGTCCCAAAGGTGAGAAAAAAAGCCGCCTGGTCCACACCTTAAACGGCTCCGGCCTGGCTGTGGGACGCACCCTGCTGGCAATTCTGGAAAATTACCAGCAGGCCGACGGGAGCGTCAAAGTACCCGAGGTTCTCAAACCCTATTTTGAAAGCCGTTTCTAATATTCAAAATTTCTCCTGGAAACAGGATACAGATTGAGCGTATTACCCAAGGGTAATACGCTCTTTTTTTTAGGCATGGGCTGTTTTCTTCCGCCATCCAGACGGTTCCACCGGTGCGCCCATTTTATTGTTCAGCAACCAGCGACCTCCGAGGATTCTGAGACTATTCCCTTTATTCCATTGCCAGCTCGATAAGGCGATCAAGCAGCTGGCCAAAACTAATCCCTGCCTCGGCAGCGGCCTGGGGAAAGAGGCTTGTGGGGGTCATGCCGGGGATGGTGTTGGTTTCCAGAAGATAGAGTTCACCGTCTTGCAGGATCATGTCAGTTCGACTGTAGCCGCGCAGCTGTAGGGCTTGATGGGCGACCAGGGCATACTTCTGGGCCTTTGCGCGCACCTGCTCGTCGACCTTTGCCGGGCAGATCTCCGTGCTCGCTCCCGGCTGATACTTGGCTTCGTAATCAAAGAACTCGTACTGGTCGTTGGGGATAATTTCTATAAGTGGCAAGGGGGTCAACTCCCTGTTGCCGATCACCCCGACGGTCAACTCCCGCCCCTGTATGTAGGCTTCCACCATCACTTCACTATCATGTTTCAGGGCGAGTTGCAGGGCCTGATCCAACTGGTTTTCCTCGCGTACAATGGACATCCCGATGGAAGATCCCTGACGCACCGGCTTCACCACACAGGGGACACCGACCTCACCCAGAATTCTGCTCCTGTCCTCCAGATCAGAGGGCTCCACCATAATCCAGGGGGCGACGGGTAAACCATGTAATTTATAGAGTGTCTTCGCGAGGTTTTTGTCCATGGCCAGGGCACTGCCAAGTACTCCTGCCCCTTGATAGGGAATGCCAAGCAGATCAAGAAATCCCTGAATGGTCCCATCTTCGCCATTGACACCATGCAGCAGAAGAAAAGCGGCATCAATGGAGTCACTCTCGGCTGCAATGCGGGGCAGGTCTGTGGCCGGGTCGTAGCGCACTACCTCGTATTTATTTAGATCGAGCTCTTTTTCCACGCCTGCGGCACCACGAAGCGAGACCTCCCGCTCGTCCGAGGTACCACCCGCTATCAATGCCAACCGAATTTTTTTCATGCTCCACCTCCCAGTGTCTGCTTTCGCCATGGATACGCGCCAAATCACCGCCGCGGCTGTTCTCGACGGGATTCAAGCGTATGCTACCATCATCACAGAGAAAAACAATCCTGAATCCGCCTGAGCAACTGGTTGTTAACCAACCGTCCTTCTTTGCTCAACAGGTATGTGCGAAATACTATGCCTTGTGCTCTCCCCCCTAAACACTCTTGAAAAAGAGCATCCACCACTATTAAATCAGAGGTTATCATGCCTGTATCCCCACACCTGGCCCTCTAAAAAAAGGACAGATGTTCACTTATTTGATTTGACAACCCCAAACAAAGCGGATAATTTGCGTGGTTTAAACCTTTTTCTTAAAAATGGCTTATATGAGCCAACCACTAAAGGAAGTGATGCAATATGATCGAAGTAGATGTCAGAGGTGACCTTGAATACGCGATCAGGCAGCTGAAGAAAAAACTGCAGATCGATGGTATCAAACGTGAGCTGAAACGGCGCGAATACTACGAGAAACCCAGCGTGAAGAAACGCCGTAAAGCTGCGGAAGCCCTGCGTAAACTTCGCAAGTTCAATCGGATGAAAAATCGCGGTTGATACAAAAGCCCCGGTTTTTATACCGGGGTTTTTTTGTTTTAAAGAGGTTTACCATCAATCAATCGCTTGATGTACTGCACCGTTTTCTGCAGTATCTCACCATCCAACGCCGCCTTGCCGCTAACACTGTAGCGGCCTACGAGGCTGATTTACGCTCTTTTATTCGCCAAAGGCCACAGCCACTCTCCTCGATTACCCGCCAGGATATTCAGAGCTATTTTCGCTTTTGTCATGCTCGCAACATCAGTGCTCGCTCCAACGCACGACGTCTGGCTGCTTTACGCGCCTTTTTCCTTTTTTTGCAACAACAGGGTATCGTTAACGATAATCCACTCACTGACATTGATACGCCCAAGATTGGCCAAAGCCTTCCCAAGGTGCTGAGTGAAGCCGAGGTGAACACCTTACTCAAACGCCCCACGCAACCCACGCCCCTGGCCCTGCGCAACCATGCCATGCTGCATCTGCTCTATAGCTCAGGGCTTCGGGTCTCAGAACTTGTCAACCTGCCCATGACCAGCTGCAATCTGAGCACGGGCCATCTACGCATTCTTGGCAAAGGCGACAAGGAGCGCGTGGTCCCGTTTTCCGCCCACACCGGTCAAATTATCCAGGAATACCTAAGCCAGGTCCGCCCATTACTTTTAAAAGGGAAAACAAGCTCCCTGCTCTTCTGTTCAAACCGCGGAAAGGCCATGACCCGCAACCGTTTTTGGCAGATCATTCGTGAAGTTGCCCTCCAGGCAGGAATCTCAAAAGAAATCAGTCCACATGTTCTTCGCCATTCCTTTGCTACCCATCTGCTGGCAGGTGGTGCCGATTTGCGTTCTGTACAGATGATGCTTGGCCACACGGATATCACTACAACCCAAATCTATACCCACGTCGATGGCGATCGCTTAAAATCTGTTCACCGCCGCTTTCACCCCCGTGGGTGACACTTCGCTCCTTACAAAGAGATCTCCTTTTCCAGAGGAAGAATCACACGAAACACCGTATTCCCCGGCTCGGAGTTCACCTCAATTCTCCCACCATGGGAACGAATTATGCCGTAAGAAACGGGAAGCCCCAGACCAGTCCCTTCGACCGCGGACTTGGTTGTGAAAAAAGGCTCAAAGATGTATTCGCGATCATTTGGAGCAATACCACTCCCTGTATCCTGAATTGCCACTGTCAGCCATCCATGTTCAACAGTGGTCGCAAGGGTGAGAGTGCCTCCGCCTTGATGCATGGCATCACTGGCGTTCAAGATCAAGTTAATAAACACCTGACGCATCTGATCCTCAACCGCATGCACAAAAATCTGCTCTCGACTGTAGGCAAGGACCACCAGTATATTTTTTTTGGCGAGCAGATTACGGTGCAACGCCAGAATTTCATCAAGCACCTTATGTGGGGCAAACCTTGTCTTTTCCCCAGAGGATGGCCGGTTAAACTGCTGCAGATCGCGAATAAGTTTGCGCATACGGTCACATTCATTATCCGCCAACTCTAAAAGCTTGCCCTCTTCTGAATCAGGGCCGGTGCGTTGTCGTACATCACGCAAGGCAAAACGGATTCCCAAAAGAGGATTCCCAAACTCATGGGCAATGGAGGCAGCCAATTTCCCCATGGCCTCCATACGTTGGGCATGATGCAGCTGTTCCACGAGTTGCTGTTCTCGGGTAATATCACGGCCCATGGCAACAATATTGCTCAGCTGACCTTTTTTATCCAAAATTGGAAAGATAGCGGCATCCAACACGACCCGTCGTCCATGCAAGGTAACCGGAACAAAAATTCCACTCCAGGTCTCCCCCTTATGAATTTTTTCCCGTACCTCATCAATATGCGGCTCCAGATCAAGCTCTTTAAAATGATGAAAGATGTTCTCTCCCATCAAAGAGCTTGCTTCCATATCCATAACTTGTTCAAAGATGCGGTTGACATGCTCTATCTTTCCGGAGGGATCGACGATGAGAATAAGCGCCGGAGCCTGACGCACGATTTTACTGAAGAGCTGCTTTTCTTGCTCAAGCTGAAGCTGCCGACTGGTATCAACAAAAAATACAATTGCACCGGTGCACTGCTCCTGCTCAATAACTGGATACGAACGGAGTGTAATGGAAAGATGAGAGCCATGGGGTAAATCCAGACTCAAATCATCAACAAACTGGGCTGCCCCCTGGTGCATAGTTGCTTGCACCTGATCAACCAACGGGTTAGAGACAAAACATTCTTCTTCGTCCTGACAGAGTAACTCAAAGAGATTACTCCCGAGAAGATCATCCTGACTGGCTACGGCAAAATACTCACAGGCCACCTGATTGATAAAGATACAGGTCCCCTTGGTATCCACACCCAGAATAGCTGATTCGGTCGCATTAAAAAAAAGGCGGAGCCGTTGCTCATGCACACGTAAATCACGAAAGGCTTGATAACCGGTCGAGCAAAGAGTGTTGAATGCGAGACGGATCTGCTCAAGTTCATCACTCAGCTCAGGATCCCGATCAAATATAAGCGGTTCAGGTGGACTATGCTGAATATCAATCCCCTGGACATACTGAAAAAATTTTCTAAGGTGCCCGGTAATATGTTTTCGAAAAAGCAGCAGAATAAACCCTGAAACCAAAAAAGTTTTCATGGTGTTGGTCGCCAGCAAAATCACAATACGACGCAGCAGGCGATGGTAAATGCCATCGAGAGAAGCCACAACATGCAGTTGGCCTATCTCTTCCCGTCCTCCACGGACTTGATGCTCCAGAGGAAACGATTGTGAAATTGTATGAACCTTGGGTTCTGTCCCTTTGACCCAGGAAATTTGGCCGTTCATGGAGACAGCAGCGTAGACAATATCTTCACGCTTAGTCAGACCTTCGAGCTGTAAAGAAATTTGCAGGTCATCAAGTATCCAGACGCTTTCTTCAAGCGGTCGCAGGCTTGACTCTTTCACGGTCTCAAAAAACAGGTAGATATGGCGAACATCTTGGCGAAAATCAAGATAGAGTTGCAGCAGCGTAAAACAGATCGCAATCAGAGAACTGAAGAGAATGACCCGAAAGGTCAGGTGATAGGCAAGGCTATTTTTTTTCCACCACATGGAAGATAACATTCCCCGGTTTTTTGCTTGGACGGCAAAGGCTTTCGCAAACACCTGGGATCGGCGCCCTCTGCGTGTTTCACGAACAATCAGTACATCCCTAGGTCTACATCCCCCACCCCCACAAGTTTCCCGGGGACACTCTGTTCTGCCAGAGAAACTGAGAGTGTTTCGCAGCTTTGCAGATGCTGGCAGGCCTCTTTACGGACCAACTCAGGGTGGTTGTTGATCTCACTGAGATGTGCCAGAACCAGCAGGCGCAGTTTTCCATTGGCCAACTCGGCGGCCAACTGAAGCGAATCTTTATTGGCAAGGTGCCCCTGGCTGGAAAGTACCCGCTGTTGCAGAGGCAGAGGATATGGTCCCTGGCGTAACATTTCCACATCGTGGTTGGCTTCCAGAATGAGGGCATGACAGCTTGAGAGATGATAACGTATAAGCTTGGTTATTTTACCGGTATCAGTGCAATATCCCAAGCAAAGTTTATCATCGCTTACGAGAAAACCAACCGGATCCGCCGTATCATGGGAAACGGCAAAAGGATGTATGGCCAGTCCATTCAGGGAAAAGGGCTCACCTGTGACAAACTCGCGCCGCTGAGGGATCTTGCCCAAATGCTTTTCCGCAGCGCGATATGTCAGTTCGTTTGCAAAGATGGGAATACCAAATTTGCGTGCTATGACGCCAACACCTTTAACATGGTCGATATGTTCATGGGTAACGATCAGCCCGGAGAGGCTTTCTGCAGCCACACCGATCTTATCAAGCCTTTTGATCAATTCTTTGCCAGAAAAGCCATTATCAATGAGTATCCGAGTGGAGCCGGACTCTATCAAGGTGGCATTGCCTTTACTGCCACTTCCAAGAACAGAAAACTTCACGCCTCTTCCGTTGGCTGGTGATTCACTCCAGTATGACCAAAGCCACCGCTTCCTCGCTCGGTTGCATCGAGGTGTTCAACCTGCTGCCAGCAAGCTCGAGCCACTGGCGCCAAAACCAGCTGTGCAATTCGATCCCCCCGATTGATAGTAAAGTTCTCCCTGCTCAGATTAATCAGGCCGACCTTCACCTCACCTCGATAATCAGCATCGATGGTGCCGGGAGCATTGACCACTGTTACACCGTGCTTGACTGCAAGTCCTGACCTTGGCCGCACCTGGATTTCAAATCCGGGCGGAATGGCAACAGCCAGGCCACTTGGTATCAAAGCGATAACGCTAGGTTCCAGGGTGAGCGGTTCGACCAGTGCTGCAGAGATATCCATTCCTGCGGCAAGCTCTGTTTCATAGGCAGGAAGGGATAAATCAGCAGTTGCCTCGGGATCAAGCCAGGTTATTGCAACTGAGACAGGTGTCATCTTATCTCCCACTGAAAATTATTGTCTCATATCCATAAAAAAAAGCCGGTCCCGCCAAGGCGGCAACCGGCTTTGTCAACCGAGTTACAGGGCTAAGGCTTATTCCTCGCCTTCTGCCAGGACCGCCTTACGACTCAAGCGAATACGACCACGGTTATCGATATCGATAACCTTGACCTTGATAACATCGCCCTCTTTGAGGATATCGGTCACATTCTTCACCCGCTCGTGCGCAAGCTCGGAGATGTGGACCATACCATCAGTTCCTGGAAGGATCTGAACAAAGGCACCGAAATCCTTGATAGTGCGAACCTCACCCTCGTAAATTTTTCCAACCTCAGGTACAGCGGTGATCTCTTCAATACGCTTAACCAGCGCAGAGGCAGACTCGTTGCTGTTACTGAAGATCTTGATGGTACCGTCGTCTTCGACATCGATCTTGGACTCAAATTCGGCGGTCATCTCGCGGATAACTTTACCACCGGGGCCGATGATGTCACGGATCTTATCCGGATGAATCTTGATGGTAACATACTTGGGCGCGTGCTCTGAAACAACAGCGCGGGGAGAGCTCAGAGCCTCTTCCATCTTACCGAGGATATGATTCCGGCCTGTGTTGGCCTGGGCAAGGGCGCGGGACATGATCTCACGGTCAACGCCGTCGATTTTAATGTCCATCTGCAGGCCGGTGATACCTTTACTGGTCCCGACAACCTTGAAATCCATATCACCCAGGTGATCCTCATCACCCAGAATATCGGTGAGGACGACGATTTTATCATCTTCCTTGATCAGCCCCATGGCCACACCGGAAACAGGCGCCTGTATCGGCACACCGGCATCCATCAGGGCCAGGGAACCGCCACAGACGGTTGCCATGGAAGAAGAACCGTTGGACTCAAGAACCTCGGAAACAACGCGCAGGGTATAGGGAAAGCTTTCGCCTTCGGGCAGAACCGCTTCAATACCACGACGAGCCAGGGTACCATGCCCGATATCACGCCGGCTGGGACCGCTTAAACGCCGAACCTCGCCCACACAGAAAGGCGGGAAGTTGTAATGGAGCATGAAGCGGCGATAGACATCACCACCAAGGCCTTCGAGGTGCTGCTCATCACGCTCGCTTCCCAGGGTGCAGATAACCAGGGCCTGGGTCTCACCACGGGTAAAGAGGGCAGAACCATGGGCACGTGGCAACACACCAACCTCGCAGCTGATCGGACGCACATCCTCAAAAGAACGGCCATCAAGGCGCAACCCTTTGTTGACGATGCGATCACGCATGACTTTCTTTTTAAAGCTGCTCAGGAGATCGGAGATGGCACCTGCCTGCTCGCCCTCGGGATCAAGCTGCTCCAGAACCTCTTCTTTCAGGCGGCTGTAGCGATCGCCACGGGCCATCTTATCGGCAATGGTGACAACCTCTTCCATACCTGCGGTGGCTGCAGCCTCAACTTTGGCCTGCAGCTCTGTATCAACAACAGGAGCCACAACCTCGCGCTTGGCCTTTCCGGCCTCTTCGCGTAGCTTGAGCTGCATATCGATCAGGGGTTGAATGCCCTCATGGGCAAAAAAGATCGCCTCAAGGACTTTATCCTCAGGCATCTCCTCAGCGCGCCCCTCAACCATGACTACAGCATTGCGGGTACCGGCTACGACCAAATTGATCTCAGCTTTCTCCAGCTGTTTTTTGGAGGGGTTGAGGACAAACTGCTCGTCAACATAGGCAACCCGGGCTGAACCTACCGGCTCCTCAAAGGGAATATCAGAGAGCAGCAGGGCTGTGGAAGCACCATTCATAGCCAGAACGTCGGGATCATACTCGGCATCAGCAGAAAAAACCGTGGCGATCAGCTGGGTCTCGCAGGAATATCCTTCAGGAAAAAGCGGACGCAGAGGACGATCAATCAGACGGCAGGTCAGGACCTCCTTCTCACTGGGACGACCAATCTCACGGCGAAAATAGCTGCCGGGAATACGGCCTGCGGCATACATCCGCTCCTGATACTCAATGGTCAGGGGCAAAAAGCCCATGTCTTTAGATTTGGTCTCGGCAACGACGGTCACCAGAACTTTGGCGTCCCCGCTGGAGACAACGACAGAGCCACTGGCCTGCTTGGCCATTTTGCCAGTCTCCAGGGTAATGGCGCGGCCACCGATTTCAGTCTCTACTGTTTTAATCATGTACACTCCTATTTCAGCAACGCCGAAATGTGCATTTTTAGGTAACGATGGATCGAGACAGCCAAACAATCGTCACAAAGGCACAAAGGATGCAGTGACAATCCACATCCTTATTTTTATTCATGGGCTTCTCCCCTAACCTTCAGGGGGAAGCTGGAACCCCTTTTCCGGACCTGCCGAAACCAGCGATTCTCTCTGTGTCCTTTGTGTCTTTATGACATCCCGCTACTGCGCTGCGATCACAACGTACAAAGATGGGCGGCAACCGAGGTGTTGCCGCCCGGGATACTGCAAAATCTTACTTACGGATACCAAGCTCTGCAATCAGGGCACGATATTTATTAACATCCTTTTTCATCAGATATTTGAGAAGATTACGGCGCTGACCAACCAGCTTCAGCAGACCACGGCGGGAATGATGATCCTTGGCGTGGGTTTTGAAATGATCGGTCAGATAGAGAATACGATCGGTCAGGAGGGCAATCTGCACCTCACAAGATCCGGTGTCATTCTCGTGGGTTTTGAATTTTTCGATGATAGCTTTTGTTTTCTCAGTTGTTTGCGCCATGGCGTTTTTTCCTTCTGCTGCCAGAAAAGCATTTCCCTCAGCCTTTACTGGAGTCTGGATAATGTGTTCCAGATCCTGCATCAGAGGGTCGATGCAGGGGAACGGTTAATACGTAAGCGATCACGGGGCACCGAATCTGCGGTGTTATCGACCTACTAACGTACAGGTGTACGCTGCGCAGGGCCGATGCCTAGCATCTCCGGTCCCCCGTAACCGCTTACAGATTCGATAACACGGCTCTTTCAGGGCGCTTCCCCTGACCGGTTACGTTAATACTTCTATACTCGACGGTTATTCACCGAAGCAAGTTTAATCGGTATTTTGTTCAATTTGGCCCATAACATCGCTAATACTGCGTCTTGCGGCGCACAGAGACGAAAGCCCCTCATCACTAAACAGCTGATCACCGGTAAGGCAATTTTCGAGGTCAAAGGCACCACTGGCGGTTCGCCGCAATCCGATTAGATGGGCACCACACCCAAGGCTCGTTCCTATGTCGGCGGCCAGGACACGCACATAGGTACCACGACTGCAGCATACCTCAACGACAAGTTCCTGTCGCAACGGATCATAGCTTTTTTGCTCAAGGGCATAGATCTCTATCGGTTTGGGATCCTTCTGAATCATGATCCCTTCTCGTGCGTAGGCGTAAAGAGGCTTACCTTTATGTTTGGCTGCGGAAAATGGAGGAGGTGCCTGCATCTGCGGGCCGGTGTGCTGGGCTAGACAAAGCGCGATGTCCGCAAGCCCCAGCTCGGGAACGGGTCGGGTAGCGATAATTTCGCCCTCAGGGTCCTGGGTGGTTGTTTCTACCCCCAGCTGCAGGCGTGCCAGGTAGGTCTTCCGCCCGGACATGAACTGATCAATACAACGTGTGGCCGCTCGACCGACACAGATGATCATCAATCCGGTCGCAAAAGGGTCCAGGGTTCCTGCGTGGCCAACTTTTTTGATGCCCAACAGATAGCGTACCCGCTTGACCAAAGCAAAGGAACTCATGCCTGCTGGCTTATCCAGGAAGAAAACCCCCTCGTTCCACTCAAGCTCTGGCTTCTTTCGAGACTGCACTTTACTCATCAATCAGGCGCTGACCTCAGGTCGCAGACAGGCAAGCAAAGCATCGCGCACACTGTCCATACTTTGCCCTTTAAAACGACAACCACTGGCATTACGATGCCCACCACCGCCAAACTGTGCGGCGATAAGGGAAACATCACATTGACCTTTGGCCCGCAGGCTCACGGAGATATGATCCGGCTCAACTTCCTTGAGGAAAACTGCCACCCGTACTGTGGCAACCGCCCTGGGGAAATTAATGAAATATTCGGTATCTTCCATAGTGGTAAAGGTCCGCTCCAGCATATTCTGGTTTACGCGGATAAAAGCAATCCGATCACGCTCGTGCATCTCCAGGGTGGCCAGGACCTCCTGCATCAACCGTAAACGTCCCAGGGTGGAGTTATCGTAGAGTTGCTGGGCGATCACCTCAGGCCGGACCCCGCGCTGAACCAGTTCCCCAGCAACGGCAAAGGTATGACTACTGGTGGACTCGTAACGAAAGGAACCGGTATCGGTGTTGATGGCGGTGTAAAGGCACTCAGCTGCCCGCTCAGAAACCTCCGCTCCGAGGGCCATGGCCAAATCAAAAACCATTTCTCCGGTCGAAGAACGGTGCGGCTCAATCCAGGCTCCATCACCAAAGCCTGAATTGCCTTTATGGTGGTCAATAACCATAAAGGGAGAAAAACCGGCCAGCTCCTGGTTATGCCGTCCCAAACGATCCTGATCGCCGCAGTCAAGACAGAGGCCGAGGAAATCATTCCCTGCTCCGGCGACAAAACTACGCACCGCAGCCATATCGGTCTGGGTTTGTCCACATCCCGGCAAAAAACGGTAGAGATGGGTCACCGGTTCCTCAAGATAGCGCAGTACAGTCTTCCCCATTCCCTCGAGAATATCGGCCAATCCAAGCAGTGAGCCCAAGGCATCGCCATCAGGATTGTAGTGGGTTGCGAGCAGGATATGCCCCTTCTCGCGCACCGCTTTCAGCACACGGCTCTCAGGATTGCTCATCCTTACGGTCCTCATGGATCTGGCGGAACAGATCTTCGATCCGCTCCACTTCTTCATTGAGGTTGTCAAAATAAAATGACAAATCGGGAGTATAGCGCAAATTCAATGCCTTGGCTATCTGACTGCGAAAAAAACCTTTGGCACGCTGCATCCCTTTAAGCGCAGCTTTATTCTGGCCACCTGCCGGCACCGTAAAGTAGATCTTCGCCTGCTTAAGATCCGGGGCGACAACAACTCGGGAAATAGCGACCCCAGATAAACGGGGATCAGCCACCTGCTGCAGGAGAAGCATTGTCAGTTCGTTCTTGATCGCCTCCCCTACCCGTTTAGGCCGAGTGGATTCAGGACGACCAAGCCCTGGTAATTTAAAATCAAAATCCTGCGTCATACACCAACCAACCTGTGCCATATTCAAAAAGAGGTATCGCCAAGAGCTGCTACAACACTTATCTCAGAAGTCCTTGGGAGGTTTATACCTCGTTTTCGTTTATGCACCTATTAAAGAGTTGCCTCAACCTCGTCAAGGACAAAGGCCTCGAGATTGTCACCGACCTTGATGTCATTGAAATTCTCGACACCAATACCGCACTCAAATCCAGTCAGCACCTCTTTGACATCATCTTTAAAACGTCGCAGTGAAGAGATTTTTCCGGTGTAGATAACCACGCCGTCTCGCAGAACACGAACTTTGGCGTGACGCTCAACCTTGCCCTGGATAATCGAACAGCCGGCAATCATGCCCACTTTCGGAACCTGGAAGGTATCACGGACATCAGCGGTACCGATAACACGCTCCTCAAACTCGGGCTCGAGCATACCTATCATGGCCTTTTCGATATCTTCAAGGGCGTGATAGATAACATCATAGGAGCGAACATCAACACCTTCATGCTCTGCCAGCTCCTTCACCTTGACGGTGGGGCGCACGTTAAAGCCGATAATAATAGCATCGGAGGCAGCGGCGAGGTGAATATCGTTTTCAGTGATGGAACCCGTTCCTTCGTGGAGCGAACGAACACGAATGTTTTTGGTGGACAGATTTTCAGCCGCCTGACCAAAGGCCTGCAGGGTACCCTGTACATCAGCACGGAGAATAACGCGCAGCTCTTTCATCTCCTGCTCGGCCATCTTCTCGAACAGGTTGTCCAGAGAAACCTTAGAGGCTGAAGCAAGCTCGGTTTCACGCGCTTTGAGCTGACGAGCATTGGCAACAGATTTGGCCATCTTCTCATCAGCTAGAGCAACAAACTCATCACCGGCCTGGGGTACACCGCTTAAGCCCTGGACCTCAACCGGAATGGACGGCCCCGCCTCTTCGACCTGTTCGCCACGCTCATTGGTCAACGAACGCACCTTACCGGAGTAGATACCGGCAACAAAGTTATCACCGGGACGCAGTGTTCCCTCCTGAACAAGTACTGTTGCCACCGCACCACGGCCCTTGTGCAGCTGGGCTTCGATGACGGTTCCTTTGGCCTTCCGGTCGGGATCGGCACGCAGCTCGAGCATCTCTGCTTGGAGCTGAATGGCCTCAAGCAACTCAGCCACACCAATGCCTTTTTTGGCAGAGGTTTCACAGAAGATAGTGGTTCCACCCCAATCCTCAGGAATGAGGTCAAAATCACTCAACTCACGCTTGACCCGGTCTGGATCAGCGTTGTCTTTATCGATTTTGTTTACCGCGACCACGATGGGGACCTCAGCAGCCTTGGAGTGGGCAATGGCTTCCTTGGTCTGATCCATAACGCCGTCATCAGCTGCGACAACCAAAACTACGATATCGGTTACCTTGGCACCTCGAGAACGCATCTCGGTAAAAGCGGCATGACCGGGGGTATCGACAAAGGTGAGATCTCCCGAGGGGGCCTGCACATGGTAAGCACCGATATGCTGGGTAATACCACCGGCCTCACCGGCGACCACGTCGGTTTTGCGGATAGCATCGAGAATAGAGGTCTTACCGTGGTCAACATGGCCCATGACCGTGACCACCGGCGGACGCGGACGGGCCTCGCCACCCTGCTCTTCTTCCTGCTCCTGCAATGCCTCAAGCTCAAGCTCTTCGGTCATTGCCTGCTCAACCTCGTACCCAAAATCAGAGGCAACAAGCATAGCGGTGTCGACATCCAGGGCCTGGTTCACCGTTGCCATAACGCCAAGCCGCATCAAGGCTGCGATGACTTCACTTGCCTTAACCCCCATACGTTTGGCCAGGTCGCCAACGTTGATGGTCGAGATAACTTTAATCCGACGTTTGATGGCTTTAGTTTCGGCGATCTGCGCCTGTATCTGCTGGTCACGGCGATTATCCCGTTTTTTACGACCTTTGCGCGGACGCATGTATTCAACGTCACCGTCACCGTTAAAATTGACACGCCCCTTGCCACCTTTTTTTGCTCCCTTTGCGGCTTTTCTTCCGGCAGCATCCTCATCATGAATGGCTACAACGCGTTTGCCTTTTTTCTTGCCCTTGCCATCTCCGCGGTTGGCTGCGGCATCATCCCGATTGGGAAAAGGACCGGGGTCTGCAGGTCCGGCAGTAGGGCGAACGGGACGAGCAGGACGAGACTTAGCAGGCGCAGGCTTAGGCGTCCGTTTTTCCGGCTGAGGAATAACCACCCGGCCAACAATTTTTGCCAAGGGTTTCGGCTTGTGAGCCTCTTGCTTGGGAGCTTTGGCCTTGTGCTCTTTTTCCTGAGTTGAAGCCTCATCACCCTTTGCCTGTTTCTTTTTACCTTTGGCAGGCTTTGGCTCCTGCGGTTCAGCGCCTTGCTTGACTTCGGTTGATGCAGAAGTTTGCTCTTCAGCAGGAGACTCGGCAGTTTTTGCGGACGGAGCAGGTGTGGCTTCGACCTCTGGGGCGGCCTGATCTCCATCAAGAGACGGCTCTGAGGATGGGGAGGACGTTTCAGCCTGAGTTGCAATAACCTCTGGTTCTGCAACGGGCTGACTCTCTTGTGCCTCTACCTCAACCTGGGGCTCAACCGCGGCCGGTTCAGCCTCTTGAGCCTCTTCCTGAGCTTTTAGCCGTGCCTCCAATGCCTGCACCTCAGCTTCAAGAGCCTCGGCTTCGGCAGCCTCCTGAAGTTTGGCGGCCTCCTCCTTTACAGCCTTAGGCCGACGGCGAATCACAGTTTTAGTTTTGGCAGCGCTATTTTCAGTCCGAGCCTTTCGCTCGATGCGCCCCCCTCCTGCCCCAAGAGAAGTATCACTTTTCAATTTCTTTCGAATATCCGCTGCCATATCGTCGTCTACACTTGAACTATGACTCGCAATGGGATACCCCATTGCAATTAACTTATCGGCCAGTTCTTTACTTTTCAGTCCAACTTCTTTTGCGAGATCATAAATACGAACCTTACTCATCAAACGCTCCCTTCCTCTGTAACCCACCACGCATAGACGCTAGCCCAATCTGAGGACTTTCTTGGATTTTTTCGCCATACGGTTACGGCAGTTTTCCTGGTCACAGCAATAAATGCCTTTCCCGGACATTTTTTTATGTCCGTCTTCAACCAGTCTGCCCTCAACTGCAACAAAGCG